>NZ_JAUSXO010000001.1:1285743-1928614 GCF_030816075.1 Arthrobacter agilis
GAAGGACTTGTCGAGCTTCAGTTCATCGATCGGCAGCTCGCGCAGGTACGACAGCGAGCTGTACCCCTTGCCGAAGTCGTCCACCGCGATCCGGACACCCAGGTCGCGAAGAGCAGTCAGCGTCTGATGCGCCCGGGTGCGATCCGCTACGAGAGCGTCTTCTGTGATCTCGAGGACCAGCACGGACGGGTGTAGCCCGCGCGCCGAGGTCATGGACGCGATCTGTGCAGGGAGCCTGGAATCGATGATCGAGCTGGCGGGGAGATTGACCGCCACCGAGAGTGGCAGAGCCCCGTCCGCCCAGACAGAGGCCTGATCCAGGGCTTGAGTCAGTACCACGTCGGTCAGCGCCGGCAGGAGACCTGCTTCTTCGAACCGTTTAAGGAAGCGATCCGGCTGAAGCAGCCCCAGGGTTGGGTGCTCCCACCGGACCAGGGCCTCCACACCCCGGACATCTCCTGTCACGAGGTCGACCTTGGGTTGGAAGTGAAGGACGAGCTGATCGTGCACGAGTGCTTCATTGAGGACCTGCACGGTATGAAACTGGTGTGCTGTGAGCCCTGGTGCACCATCGGCGTAGACCGCGTGTCCGCTATGCGTGGATTTCGCGGAGTACATCGCCATATCGGCCTTGCGCAGCAACAGGGCGAGGTCCTGCCCTTGTTCCGGATAGCACGCAATGCCGATGCTCGCATTGATGTAGATCGTGATGCCCCCGAGGTCGTAGGGCTCAGCCAAAGCGACCCTGAGGTTGTTTGCCACGGCCTGCGCCTCTTCCTGCCCGCAGCTGTCGAGGTGGATCACGAATTCGTCCCCGCCCATCCGTGCAAGCAGGTCTGCGGGTCGTAGCTGTGCGGACAGCCGTGCGGCAACCTGGACGAGGAGCACATCTCCGAGGTCGTGGCCGAGGCCGTCGTTGATCTCCTTGAACTTGTCCAGGTCCAGCAGCATCACCGCGCTGCGGCGTCGTCCGTCGGCTGACAGACGAGCGGGTACATCGGCGTAGAGCGCCCGCCTGTTGGGGAGGCCTGTGAGCTCATCAGTACGCGCCTGGCGCGTGGCGTGCGTCAGCTGCAGCCGCTGACGGAATACCAGCGGCAGCGCCGCGAAGGCCAGAGTCAGACTGGCGAGTACCACCGTGGGTAGACCGATCCGCTGCTGGGAAGCCAGGATCAAGACGCCCAACCCGGCAATTGTCGCCAGTGCTGGGACAGCCTGCGCCGGGAGCGAGACCCGTCGGCGGTTATCGCTTCCGGGACGGCGGCCCTGAATGACGGCCCAGGCTGCGATCAGCGCCATGCCGGCGGCCCACCCGACATCCATCGGCATGCCTACAACATAGGAGTCGTTCAACTCCGCGAAGGCAAAAGCAATGTCAGCACCGGTAAAGGTGATCAATCCCAGAACAAGGAGGATCCAACCGTCACCGGTCGAGAATCCGGTAGTGGCCGTCATTCCGATGACAGTCGCCACCAGCAGAAGATCCATCAGCGGATAGCCTGCTCCGAGCACTGTTTCCAGGGTGCGGGGCCCGGTGAAATTCGATTCCAGGAAGGGTCCGAGAACGACGCCGAGTACGGCGGCCGCGCCAAGGGCGCCGATCGCGCTGTCCAGGACAATGGGCCATGTCATGGTGCGCAGCCGATTGCGGACGATGAAGGCAAGAGCCGACGACATCAGGAGATAGAACCCGAAATAGGCCACATCCGCGGGCGAGGGGAAAAGGATGTCGGCGCCTACCGCGGACTGCAGCACGTAACAGGTGGTCCCCACAGCCCAGCACGACAGGGCACCTGCGGAGAACAAGATGTCCCACCGCCGCCCGTTCACGCGGAACCCGGTCCACCAAGCCAGGCCGGTCGGAATCCATAGCGCCAGCAGGCCCAACACACCATCAACCATGGGGCTGAACTCGTCGGAGTCACGTAAGGCGACAGCAGCTGCGAACACGGCGAAAACGATGACGAGGGTCCCGATCAGGAGCCAGGAGGTGCGGCTTACAATCGGGCGTGTGTCTGCACGAATCGAATGATGGTCCTGCAGGCCCGTTTCGGGTATGCCCCTGCGTTGCGCGCCTGAAGGCATATCGTCCTTGGCGACGTTCTCTGGTACCACTAGGACAAACCTTCCACGCCGAATCCTTTGGACCGGAGGAATGTCCCAACCCAACCTCTAGTCTTCCTGACGAAGGTGATGTACAGCCCCAGTACTCATCGAGAAAATACGAAAGATTGGGACAGCGCCCGTCGTACGGCGAGCATTAGACGCTCCTAGCCGGGCTCTTCCCCGGCATCTTTCGTGAGCCCTTAATGGGCTGAGTCCGTGGAAGTGGGATCGCTTCCACGAGGAGTAAGCAATGGTGGTGCGGGCAGGATGCGGGCCGAAACACGTTCTTCATCGACGGTGCGTTAGCCTCAGGCGATGGACCCGGCAACGTACCTCAATGATCTCTTCAGCCTGAAAGGGCGCGTGGCGCTCGTTACAGGGGGAAGTTCGGGTATTGGTCGGGCCATCGCACTAGCGCTCAGTGGAGCAGGCGCACGCGTGCTCGTCGCGGCGCGAACGGCCGCTACGATCGAGGCGACTCTTGAGGGGATGCGCGAGGCAGGCGGGTTCGGTGACGGCATCATCGCGGATCTTTCAACTCGCGATGGAACCCATGCACTGGCCGATGCGGCCGGCGACGTCGACATCTTGGTGAACTCGGCCGGCATCAACCTCCGCCCTCCGATGTCCGACCTCGATGAGGCCACCTGGGACCTGACGATGCGAGTAAACCTGGAAGCGCCGTTCATTCTTGGTCAGCGTTTAGCGCCCGGTATGGCACAACGCGGTTTCGGGCGAATCATCCACATAAGTTCACAGCAAGCGCACCGACCATTTGCTGCAAGTGGTGCCTACGGGGTGTCCAAAGCAGCGCTGGAGGCGCTGGCCCGATCACAATCCGAAGCGTGGGCATCGGATGGGGTGACAGCGAACGTACTGGTGCCAGGCTTCGTGCAGACCCCGCTGAATCAGCGCCTCAGCTCGGACCCGGCAACCGTCCGCTCGCTAGCGGCACGGACACTCATCGGGCGAAACGGTGCAGCAGAAGACTTCGCCGGCGCAGCTGTATTTCTGGCTAGCGCCGCGTCAGCGTACGTTGTCGGACAGTCACTCGCCGTCGACGGCGGGTTCTCGGTTCACTGATCCCGGTGAGGGTGATGGTTGAGGTGGACGCTGCATTCCTGTTGCTCACCGTGACCCGTCGCAGGAAATCCTCGCTCGATGCTTCGTGTCACCCCGTCGACGGATCGGCCTACGGCTCTTCTGGCTTCTGTCGCAAGGGTTATAAGCCACGGGACTGCAACCGTTGCCATACCTCTGTGTCTTGTCGCGGTAGTGGTCACGGTCTTGAGGACTGTTCTCCGCTTTACTGCCCACAGTGCGCAAGCCGATCGGTATGCGGGACGGTCGAACCGATGAGATCGGCCTCCTGAGCCCGTCTAAATGATCGAAGGCGATACCTGACGAAAAGGGAACATCGACAATGAAACTGACGAGCATGACGCAAGTGACCGTCGATGGAGTGATGCAAGGAAACGGGCACGCAACCGATGAGGAACGCAGGGACGGATTCGTCCGCGGCGGATGGGCCATGGGGAGGTTCGACGACGGAACCGGGGTGTTCATCACCGAGGCTTACCAGCGGGCCGACGCGTTTCTGTTCGGACGTAGGACATACGAGATGTTTGCCGACACTTGGGGAACGATCGAGGAAATGCGCGACCACCCCATCGGAGTGGCCTTGAATAGGGCGCCAAAGTACGTCGCATCGACCACTCTTTCCGACGTCCACTGGGAAAACACGACTCTCCTCTCCGACGATCTGCTGGCGGTCGTCCGGGGGCTGAAGGCTGAGCCGGGAGGTGAACTGCAGGTGCACGGGAGCGGCGCTTTGATCCGATGGTTGCTACGGAACGACCTTCTCGATGAGGTCACTTTGCTTGTCGTTCCGGTCATCCTCGGTCAGGGCGTACGTCTGTTTCCCGAAGACGGCCCGGATGTCGCGCTCGAACTGGTCGAATCACGATCCGATTCGAAGGGCGTTGCGATCCAGGTCTATCGACCCGCTGGCCGGCCGCAGTATGCGCCGAACTTCGCTTCCTGACAGCGAGAAGGCCCTCGATCACGAACCAGGTTGAGCGAGCGGTCCCACTCAGCCTTCCGATACAACAGATCCCTCGTCCGCCCCTCGGCCCCGCCCCGATGAGGTATCGCTGGGTGGATCGGACGGGTTGGATGTTGTGGTGGTTTCCTCCTGCTGTGCCAGCGTCGTCACGCTTAGGGTGGGCGGATGGACGAGGGAGCTGATTCGCTGCTGATAGGACCTCGTGGACGACGCCTGTGCCTGGAACTGGTGATGGAGGTCGATCCGTCGATCCGGTCCGCCGCGTTCTGGCTCGCCCACGATCTGGATCCCGGCAAGGGCACCTCCCGGGTGCTGATCACTGCTACCTCCGATGAGGGCGGTGACCGGTCACCGAGACCGTCCCTGACGGACCTCATCACGAACCTGGCCTCGCTCGATGTGACACGGATCGGTGGTGGTGTCATCGACCGGGCGTTGGCCTCAGCGGTCGACACGTCCCGGCCCTGGCAGGAGCCGGACGGGGAGGACGTCCTCGCAGCGCTTCCCGAGGTGAAGGCCGCCCTTACTCCGATCGCCCAGTACGTGCTGACAGCGTCCCCCACGCAGTGGTGGACGCAGGACCGGCGGATCCAGCAGTGGGCCATGGATTGGCGGCCGGCAGATGATCCCGCACCCCTGCCCAGGGACCCGGCGCGAGCCCTTTCCACGTGGGCCCGCGACTCCCGCGCCGAGGAGGTCCGGGCAGAGAAGGAACGACCCCGGGACCCTCGCGCCAACTGGTCGGGGACGTGGTGGTCCTTCCCGCACGGAACCCTGCAAACGATCGGACAGGTACCCCTGGGACTGAACCTCATCGAGGACTCCTTCGGGGAGGAACACGCCACGGTGATCCCCTTGCGCGGAGCCGGCCGCACCTACGAGATCCGTACCGCCGACGATTGGGTGTCCCTGTGCCGCGAGCACCCACTGGAGGTCACGGCATCCCGGCGCCATGACTGGTTCCGGTGTACCGGCCACGACGGCCGATGGGTCGTCCCGGACTGGGAGAAGGTTGCGGAGCGGTGGGACGCTGTGCACCTGACCGCTCTGGCCTACCTCACTGCCGCCAATCGGGCACTGCTGGTCGACGCCGACATCTACACGGTCCTCGCCGGGTGGAATCCTGATACGACGATGTGGCTGACCGACGCCGCACGCGAGTGGGAGGGCCCCCGCCAGCACTGGCAACGCTCTACCTATCAGGGAATCTGGGCCACGACTCCAGATGATCCGCTAATTCACTCCTAGGCGCGTGACGGAGCCTTCGTCTCGAAGCTCACATAGAAGCCACGCTGCTGCGTCGATTAGATGTCCCGGCTGTAGTGGTCGAGGCCGTCCCTGGATGCACAGGAAGTGAAGCCACGGTGGGCCAGGATTCGAGCGGACGCGACATTGCCCGGGTCCACACGAGCGATCAACGTCCTCACGCCGAATAACTCAGGGATCAGGATGATGGCTTCGTCGACCATTGCGCCGGCAACACCTTTGCCCCAGTGCTCCGGGGATACCCAGTAGCCGATTTATACGCCACTTTCCTTGCGGGTCGAAACGACCAGCCCTACCGGCCCATTGGCGTTCTCAGCAATGAACCAACGAGTCGCCCCGTGACGGTCCAGAGGCAAGAGCTCAAGAGCAGCACTGACACGGCTGTTGATCAGACGCTCCTGCCACGGTTGCCCATTATCGACAAGACGCGTCACCCGATCATCGCCGGCCATACCGGCGAAGAAGGACCTCTCCGTGGCCTGAAAAGGGCGAAGGGCGATCATGGCATGGGCGTTCACCACGCAAGACTTTCATGTGGCCGGCGGTGGTACATCCACCGCCCGCAGGAGATCCTTCACTGTGCGCGTCCATGGGTGGTGGTGCGATGTCTGGTGATCCTGAAGCGGACGATGCGTTGCATCATGACGGGGTATGCGTGAAGAATCACCCCGACGAGCAGTATCTGCCCAGCTCCTTTGGGATGTGTCGTGGCCGCGGCGATGCTGACCAGCAGCGCGGTAGCGGCGAAGCCAAGACAGTGGCCGGTCTCGGACTGCTCGGTCCCTCGGAGGAAGCGAGCTCTCCGGGATTCTCCTTCCTCCGCCAGACGCATCTGGCTGATGACACGGTTCCAGCCGGCCACGTCGAGAAGCCTACGGAGTGCCTCCGCGCCGAACAGTGTGTACATCCTCGGCTCGCAGGTTCTGACCCGGTAGCGGGAACGGGCGACATCGACCAGGGCCGGACCTGACAGCAGTGCCATGAACAGGAAGGCACCCTGCACGACGATCGCGTAGACGACGTGATCGGGTCCGATGGCGAACCAGCCGGCGACCGCCATTCCGAGACCGACCAGCAGACCCGCAGTCACCGGGCCAGACGGTCCGCTCAGTGCTGCCACCCCCGATCACCCCGCTCCCGTGCGAGCAGCGCGATTGGCGGCCGCGGTCGACCGGAAAAGGACCACGGTCTGCGCGATGAGCAGCTCTACGACCAGCAGGGCAACGTGCCCGTGGGCACCATCCCGCTGCTGATGCTCGACATGTGGGAGCACGCCTTCTACCTGGACTACGTCAACGTGAAGCCCGACTACGTGAAGGCCTGGTGGAACCTCGTGAACTGGGCGGACGTCCAGACCCGGTTCCAGGCCGCGAAGGCGGTGAGAGGTCCGGCCTGTCCGCCGGCCAGGAGCTGTACGCTCACCGCGGCGATGATTCCGATGCCCGCGACGAGCCTCATCTTCCTCAGCGTTGGGAGGGCGGCCTTGTGTCCGGCGATCCATGCTTCGTCGGATGCTTGTGTGTGCCTGGTGCGGATCCCTGCTGCAGCGTTCCGGCCAATCAGCCCGTCAGCTGCTTGGCGCGTGACGAACAGACAGACAGCCGGCAGGAGGATCACTGTGAGGAGCAGGATCGCGAGAGCGACGGACGTTTCAGACATAATGCACCACGAGGGGAACGAACCCGCTCACCGGGACGCGAGGTCGTCCCGGCGCAGCGAGAGGATCGCCCACGCGACGAGGGCAAACACAGCGCCCAGAATGCCCTGAACCGGAGCGTCGCATTTTGAAACGCATTCTCGTCGTGATGCGTGCTGTTGCCCTTGCCGTTGCCCGTTCGTCCCCATTGTCATGCCCTCGAGTCTAACCAGAGCCGTCTGCAAGCCTGCCCTGAAAGCGCCCCCTTCGGCGGAACAGCCAGTGGAATTGAAGGGGTGTAGTGCGGCCTGCGGGCCATTGTTCCCTATGCTCCAGGGGCGGATCTTCTTTCGGGCGCTTCTTGTGGTGCCCGCTCAGGTCATGGCGTGCACGCGGCCGCACCCCGGTCAATTCCTGCGAGCGGCTAGTTGCCCTGATCTGCAGAAAGGAGTTGTACGCTCACGGCATGAGCAGACTCGTTGTTTCAGTTCTTGCCTCACTCGACGGCTACTTTCAGGGCCCCGGCGGCGATCTAACGGTGATGCCTTTCGAGGACGCGTTCAACACGCACAATCTGGAGCTCCTGAGCACTGCGGGCACCCTCGTGTATGGGAGTACTTGGTTCCCCGAGAACTGGGATTTCTGGTCCAGGGTTGCGGCTGATTCATCTGCGAGCAGACGGGAACACGACATCGCGCATTTCGTCACCACGCTGCCATCTGTTGTCATCAGCGATTCCATGGCGGCGGATCCTCAGGCGCCGTGGGCGCGGACTGCCCGGATCGTCCCTAGATCCGCGGCGCCGGCAGAGATCACCCGACTCAAAGAGGAAGGCAATGGTGACGTGCTGATGTTCGGCAGTGCAACGACCTGGAATCCACTGCTCGAGCTAGGGCTGGTTGATGAGCTCATCGTTCTGGTCGGTTCCGCTCTCCTTGGAGAGGGAAACAAGCTCTACGCTGGCTCTCGTACCGGCCTGCGGCTGGCCGGCGCGAGTGTCTTGCCGGGGTCAGAGCTCGTGAAGCTTCGCTACCTCACCACCGGCTAACGGTCTTTCCAGTTTTCAGGTCGCTTTGCTTTCACCGATCGCCGGTCCTTGCTGATGGCGATCGAGGGTCGCTCGGCTCGTGCCCAAGGGGCACTATTGCTTTTCGAGACATCGATTCGGGTGGCACACGGTGTTTGCCAACGGTTCTTGACTGATCGTTCTAGAACAGTCATTCTTGAACTATGGGCCGCCCTAGAGAGTTCGATATCGAATCCGCTGTTACCGCGGCGACGAAGCTGTTCGTTGATGAGGGGTACGAGGGCTGCTCGATGGATCGGCTCGTGCAGGCCACCGGTGTACACCGGGGAAGCTTGTACGCGACCTTCGGCAGCAAGCGGGGCATCTTCGTCGAGTGCCTGCGCGCGTCCATCGTGCAAGGTGCAGACCGATCCGAACTCCTCTTGGTCGCGCTAGGCGAACTGGCAGCACGAGACGAAGAAGTGCGAACCCTCTGCGCCCAAGCCCTCACGGTCTGGGGCGAGGACGCGGCCCAGGAACTCGGAAGACGATTGCTGGCGCGGGCCGGCCTGAACGAAGGATCTCCATGAACAACGTCTCGATCGACACCACACGTCAGATCCTCGTCGTCGAACCCCAGGGATTGGACAAGGTATGGGGGTTCACCCGACGGATCGAGATACCGATCAATCAGGTCCGCGGAGCGACACATGACCCGGGCGCCGCAGAAGACTACAAGGGGATTCGCGGCCCGGGACTGGGCATACCAGGCCATAAGTGGGTTGGGACCTGGCACAAAGACGGCCAGCGGCACTACTGGAACGTCACCGGAGGGAAGACCGCCATCGTCGTCCAGACGACGTCGCCGCGCTTTCAGCGCCTCTACCTCAGTGTCGAAGATCCGCGCATGGTTGTTGACCTCATCAACGCCGCGATGACGGCCCCCAACTGACGCTCAGCAGCGCACGGACGGGCTGCCAGTGCGCGCTCTCACCGTGCAGGGCAGGTATGCGCTCGCTGCGCCAGTGCGGGTCTGGGTTGGCGTAGTCGCCGCGCTTTTGATCATCGACTACAGGAGGACCTACGACCTGCCCTAGCCAGCTACGTTGTGTCCGCAAGCCGACCGACTCACGGACGTTCAGCGCATTCGGGGAGCGGGGCGTTTCATCGACGCTCGGTGCGCGCTAGTCCCGTCGAGCCCGGCAACGATGGCTTCCCGGTAGAGCGGAATGGCTTCATTCTCGAGTCCCAGCGCATCGTGTACTCCGCCCAGTTCGAACAGCACCTCTGGGTCATCATGTGGCTGTTCTGAAAGAAGTGCACTTATCTCGACGATCGTGCCCTGCGGTCATTGTCGTCAAAATCCTGCTCATCGAAGCAGTCGATCTTCTGTTGCCGGGTGCCTGCGCTCAAAGGGTGAGGTCCTCCCATACGAACGTCGTCGTCTGCCCTGTTTCCCAATCACGGCGAAGGATGGAGTAGGCGACCGAAGCGACAGGGGTTCCGCCCTGGACCGGCCACCCTTCGCGGTAGTGGGCTTCCTTGGCCCAGCCACAGCGCAGGAAGGTCTTTCGCATCGCGATGTTGTCCTCCCTGGTCTGCCCCTCGAAACGGTGAGTGTCCGGCAGCGTTGAGAAGACGTGCTGTGTGAGCGCCCGCAAGCTATCGAGGCCAAGGCCTCGTCCCCGGAACTCTTCATCGAGACGCAGGTCGAACATTGCAGTGGGATCTCGAAGGTCCTGAACCCGGGCGATTCCGATTCGTCCGTGCTCGGCGTGGTCAATCCAGAAGGAATCGTTGTCCTCGTTCCGGTACGCGCCCTTGGCGATGGAGGCTTCGATCGCTTGGCGTGTAATGCGCGGGGTTCCATGGAAGCGGAACTCGTTGCGCGTCATGAAGTTCACCAGCGCCTCATGATCATTCCCGACGGCGTCCAGGCGCACAAGATTGATCGACATAGTGGTTCACCCTAATGGCTCTCGGTGAGGTCTACGCCGGTGGCGACCCGGAAACGTCAGGTACCGCCGGAACCGTGGATGTCAGCCCGACCGTTGGTTGGGTAGCTCCGGGCCAGAGCTTCTACGTCAAGACTTATGGTTCGTCGAGTTGCCCCAACGCCCCCGTCCGGCTGGCAGCTGGCGAGGCCTCGCTTCGCATCACAATGACACGGATCGGGGGATCGACCTGCACCGCAGACTTCGGCCCCACCAGCTATGCGCTAGATCTTCCCGAGTCACTTGAAGGTGCATTGAGCATCGCCATCACACTTGACTTCCAGGACGGCGAACAGGTTGACCTCATCCTGCGCTGCGCGCTGTGAGGTCAGCGCAATCTCCTACTCTGTATCGCAGCGTTAGGAGGGCCAGCAGTCGGCCCGGCACCCAGCCTGGTGAGTGGCGGGATCTGTTCAACGGCGAGCTACTGGGGGAGCAGCTCGCAGAATGGTTTCAGAGGGTCGGCCTGGAGAAGAGGTTCACGAGGTTGCCATCAGGATCGCGGAACAGGGTGGACCTGTTGCCCCAGGGCATGGTGGTCGGTTCGAGCACGATGTCCTCGAGTACGTCCTGCAGTCGAGCGAACTCCGCATCGACGTCGGTGACAAGGTACTCGATGATGATCGTCTCGTTGCTCCCAGGCTTTGGTGCGTGGTCGCCGAGCATCGCGACGGTTGCTGTGTCTGCGATCGCGAGGGTTCCCGTGGCCGTTCGGAACTCAGCGAAGACAGGTGCGGGCCGTGCGGCGACGGTCCCCGTGACGGTCTCGTAGAAGTTGGTGAGCCGGTCGACGTCGTGAGTGATGATGCGGATCGATGCGAGGTCCATGGTCTTCCTTTCAGCCGGGCGGTCCGGCTCGATGTGTCCATCCTGGGCTGACCTCGCGACAACGTCCTGTCGGTGATTAGGATGATTTCTCGCCCGGGCCGACCATCCGTAACTTCCCTTGCACGATGCCGAGGTCTTCTACGCGGAGTGGGCGCCGCGGTGGTCGCTCGCCCAAGGACTTCGCCTCGGTGATGCGGTCGCCTCGGAACGCGCGAAGGCTGTCGCGGAGGCGGCACCAGGCGATCAGGTACCAATCGCTGCCCTTGCCGACGAATCCCATGGGTTCGACGCTCCTTGACGTCGCGATTCCGTTGCGGTCGATGTAGACGATCTGCAGAACCTGCCCGGTTCGCAGTGCATCGGCCAGCTCCTGCGGCGCCTCGTTCGACCTATGCTCACCAAGCAGGTGGATACGGCTAGCGAGCTCCGCTGTCTCGCTCAGGCGGCGACCGTCCGTGACGGCAACGACCTTATGGAGCGCCGACATCGCTGCATCGCGGAACGGGCTGGTGACCAGCGTGCCCAGAGAGATCATCACGGCCAGTGCCTCGTCGACAGTGAACCCGAGGGGCGCCAGGGTGTGCGCCGGATCAAGGCAGTAGCCTCCGGTGCGGCCAGGTTCTGCCCAGATGGGGACTCCGCTGTGTTGCAATGCCGACAGGTCCCGCTCGATGGTCCGGGAGCTGACCTCGAATTTCTCGGCAAGCCACCGGGCACTCCTCGGACGTGGTGCCACAGCCCGCAGCTCTTCCACGAGTGCGTAGAGCCGGTCGGTGCGATTCACTTCTCAATCCTAGGTCCGGAGTAGGAACGGCGTCGGCGCCGTTCCTACTCCGGTCCTCCGCCGGGACACCATTCACCGAGATAGGCGGTCAGAGCTGGATCACAGCGACAAGTGACGGCGTTTCGCGATCGCTGAGTGGCACCCACTGGTGGAACCAGACCTCATGGCCGTCGGCTCACGGTCTCTCGAACATGGCGGTGGAGCATGTCGTTGATGCAGTGTCCGAGCGCAACGAGACGGACGATTGCCAAGGAGACAGTGCCTGGCCAACCAAGTCCGACCCCGCCTCACCACGGCGAGCAAACGCCAAACATCTGACCTTCGGCGCTCATCAACGATGGTTGAGGATCCGTAGTGATTTAGTCGTGTGTCGTGGAGTCTAGGGTCATGAGTCATGATGACTAACCAGCGCCTTCAGCCGCTACTCGAGCAGTACGACTGGGCGACGGAACGACTCCTGACTCGTCTGGCCGGGCCGACCAGTAACTCGGGTGACGACAACGACGTCGACGTCCCGGTACTGACGGATGCGGAGTGCCTGTGGGAACCGGTTGAGGCGTGCTGGTCCGTGCGACGGCGCGCTGACGGGCCCGGACCTGGCGCTGCCAAGCTGATCGGCGCGGGGGAGTGGGGGCGGGACGGTGCCTCCGAAAGTCCGTGGCCGCCTCCTTTCACGACGATCGCCTGGCGGCTTGACCACATCTCCGAGACGCTGATTGGCCGCTCCAACCACCTGGGCGGCGATCGCACATTCGATCGAGCGGCGTACGAATCCCGGGCAGATGCAGCCGGTGCCATCGAGGTGTTCCGCCAAGCCGCAGCGGACTGGCGCCAGGCGCTGCTGCAGGTCGACGAGTCCGACTACGACCGAACCGGGCTAAGCAGCTACCCGTACGGGAGCGATGCCGAGGAGACGTTTCCGTCGATCGTGTGGTGGATGAACCAGGAGATCCTGCACCACGGGGCCGAGATCGCACTGCTCCGCGACCTCTACGTTCACCAGCTCCGGTAAGGACAAGCGCGCACTTCGGACGCCGGAGCGGGATGTTCCTGGCCCCTGGCCCCTGGTCAGCAGTCTGGTCTTGCTCAATGTCGCGGTTCTCGCGGCGACAATACGGTTACACCGCCGGAGAGACGAGGACTCGGCTGAGATTGCCTCCGATCCAGTAGGTCTGCCCTACTGCCGCTGCGGGCGGATGTGGCTCGCGACGTTGATGACATGCCCGCTGGGATCGCGGACGAAAAAGCGTCGGATGCCCCAGGGCTCGTCCCGGATCTCGCGCACCACTGCCAGCCCGCTTTGGTCGGCGCCACGATAAGCGGCGTCCACGTCATCGACCTCGACGGAGACGTCAACGTCCAACAATTCAGGGTCAACGGCGGTCGGACTCGGCCACGCAACAATGACCTGCGTGGTGGGCGTGGTGGTTGAAACAAACAGCAGCATCCCGTCCTCGTCCATTGCGACACGGAAGCCCAGGAACTCCTCGTAGAACGCTCGAGCGGCTGCAGGGTTACGGGTTTTCAACACCGGGATCGACCTACGAACACTCATGCGCACAGTCCTAACACCCGGAGCCCCGTGCGACTATCGAGACCGGAAAAAATCCACAAGACGATCCCTCAAGGTGCTAGTTCGTGCCGCTTGCTCCGGGGGTGGCGAGGCGTCGAGCCAAGTCGAGCAGCTTGGTGTTCGTGTGGGAGTTGGATGGCTCGGCTGAGCAGGATGAACGCGTTCTGGGAGGGATGAGCCCCGTCGGCTTTCGCCCACCGGGCATCACCTGCCGCTGTTGGATCCTCCACCGCGGACATCGCCCCCTCAACGGTCGGACGAGCGCTGGTCAGTCCGTTAGTGGGCTTCGTTGTAGGCGTCGATGATGGACTGGGTGATGCGGCCCCGGGAGCTGGGGTTGTGACCGTTGTCCTTGGCCCACTGGCGGATCTGCTGGGTGTCCTCACGCTTGGTGCGGCTCGTCGACGAGGACTTCTGCCCGCCCTGCCCCCGCCGACCGGTGCTGGACTTGCGGGCCTTATCCACGTATTCGGACAGGGCCGAGCGCAGCGCCTGGGCGTTGTCCGTCGTCAGGTCGATTTCGTAGTCGGTGCCGTCCACCCCGAAACGCACCGTTTCCTGGGCGACCTCACCATTGAGGTCGTCGATCAATTCCACCCGCACACGCTGCGCCATTTCCGCTCCCGAACTATTCGCCATGAATCAATGATCCCCAGCGCTCACCCTATCGCGCCAAAAGAATGCGGTGTACGGCTACAAAATGTCCCGCTTTCATTCAGGGGTCTGTTGTGCTTCTTTGTGTCGTCATTGCTGGTGAAAATGGGGGGGACGGAACTGAGCCATACCCAGCCTTCACGCTGAGTCTGGGTGAGGGGTTGAAGGGAGTGGATCTTCACAGCGGTTCTCGTATAGGCGAGGCTGTTGGGGGTCGTCCCTCTGTGGACGGGTGGAGCCCGGAGGAGTGAGCTCAAGCCCGTCCACCTGTGGGTGAGCGGCCTGTGACGCCGTGACGGAGGCTGGCTACGGTCAGCACCATGAATCCTCTGCCGCCTGAGCGCGATGGAGGCGGAGCCGGGTGCCGGTGATGACGCGCCTAGAGTGTGTTTTCCCGCCAGTTGTTCGTTGAGTGCGACGACCTCGGTGCTCTGGACGTCACGGGGACGACGTGAATTTCTTCGACGAGGAGTCCGAGCAGATCGGGCTCCCTATCGCCGTCTATGCCGCCGTCGCGTTCGACGACTCACTGGAATGTCATCCTTCGAGGTCGTCTGCACGAAGGCCCGAAGCCGTGCACAGGCCGGCGTTACGGTGCTCAAGGTCGGTTTGGTTCCTTGAGGTTGGGAGATCCGAAGCGCGCCGCCCCGCTGTCGACATTTCAGCTGCTCGACGTGCATCCGACTCATTGCTGGCCCGGCAGCATACTGCCACTCTTGGTGAATCCGCACGTCCGACAGGAACGAAAGGAAGAGACGATGCCGCTCTATCTGTCGAAGTTCAGCTACACACCGGAAACCTGGGCGAGGCTGATCAGCAACCCCGAGGACCGCGCAAAGGCCGCCCAGGCATACATCGAATCTGTGGGAGGGAAGCTTCATGGATTCTGGTACGCCTTCGGCGCCCACGACGGCTACAACCTATGGGAGGCTCCCGACAACGTATCAATGGCTGCGGTTGCGCTGGCGATCAGTGGAGGCGGCGCGCTGAATTCGTTCGAAACGACGGTGCTCGTCACCGTTGGCGACACGATGGAAGCCCTGCGGAAAGCCGAGCAGATCAAGTACCGGCCTCCCGGCGCCTGACATTTCCGGGGCACCTGCACGGCTACCAGGTTGACGCTTCCCAGCGACGTATGGTCCGGATACTAAAGCTATCCCCGTTCGGCGGACACCCCGTCGTCGGATGTTTGGACGAGTCAGCTGTGGAGAGTGAACCTGGTTCTCAACCTTGAGCCTCCTTTGATCCCAGTTGAGCCCAGGCTGCCCAGTTTGGGGAGGGTGAACCTAGAGTGGCCGCATGACAGGCATCCGGTTGCGCAGATGGTCCACGTCCGACGCGGACCTGCTTCGTGAAGCGAACACTGAAGCGATGACCAGGTTCATCGCCGGCCCTGAGTCTGCCGACGAGGTGATCAGGCAGCATGAGAACTATTTGCGCCGGTGGGAGGAAGGCTCTGCACGCATGTTCGTTGTTCTTGATGGCGAGGACGCGGTAGGCGGTATTGGGTGGTGGCAGACGAAGTGGGCCGGTGAGTCCGCTGTCGAAACGGGGTGGTTCGTGCTTCCACAAGCCCAGGGTCGGGGCGTGGCTGGCGAGGCAGTGCGACTCATCATTGCCGACGCCATGCGTTCCGGGCCGCCGGAATCCCGGCTTTATGCGTTTCCATCGACAGGAAATAGACCATCCAATGCGCTGTGTGCTCGGGCTGGTTTCGAGCTGCTGGGCGAAGACGACTTCCCGTTTCGCGGTAGGGATCTCCGGGTGAACGTGTGGAGACACTCGCTCACACCTAAAAGTCCGTAGCCCCGCCTACACGGCAACGAAGCCCTCAGCAGGCCTCACTCGCCTTCTTCCTACACCTTGCCTGCAGGGCGACGTTGCATGGGCCTAGGCGATCGGGGTTCTGTGCTGGATGATCGGGGAGGGACGAACCACAGCACAGTCTCGTTGATCAAGGGACCGATCATGCGTTCAGTACACCCCTTTCCGCCAGGCGGCCTTGTGCCGGTGCTTTCAGCCGGACCGGGCCCGCTCGTCAGGGCCGACCGTGAGCCGGGTGAAAGTGTCGATTGTCGGACGATCCTTGAACGGCAAGGTGAACGGCGTCGGGAGACGGTACGTAAGCTTGCCCTCCACCAGCGCGCCTACCGGCTTGCACACTTCCCAGCCGGTGCTGGGTAACAAACCAACCCCGGCACGATCTGACCTCCGCAGCCACCTACCGGTCAGATCGAAGTCTCCACCACGAAGGGCCAAGGAGGAATCCGGCGCACCATCGAACGAGGGACGAGTCGAGACGATAAGTATTGCCATGATCCGCAAGCACATCAGGCACAGAGACGAGATCACGTCATGACGCTTCCTAGCTCATTCGACCAGGAATCAACCCGAAGCCAACAGGCGCTCGAGTCGCCTGAGCAGGGTGGGACGGCCCCTGCAGAGGATCTGCTGCGCTTCCCTACTGCTGCGACCAGCGCGACTAGCGGCGACCCCAACCTGTCCTTACCCGAGGACCCCGAACTTTCGTACAGCGTGCTGGAGGACAGGCAAGTACGCTTACGTGCCGCCATCACGGGCCTTAAAGTCATGGAAGTCCACCTCCACCACGCCCGCTTCTAGTCTTCTTGCGACTCACAGGCATTCGCCGTCAGGCTTCAGCTGTCCTCAAGGAGCTCATGTGCTGGCGGGTTCCGCCGCCGAGACGTGAAACGGTGGCGGCAGCGGAAGCTTTGCTGCTGGTTGGTTCCACTCCGATTGGTAGGCTCACGTCGTTCGCCAGGCCCGGGCCGATGGGGATCGCGGATTCGACGGGCCCTACACTGTCCTCGGAGCCCTCGCCTGGTACATCACTTGGCATCCGCCACGTGTCCTCCGAGGGCGGGCGCAGCCATCACAGGTCGAGGGCCCCCGCCTTGCAGCCGGCCTTCTGCCGTCGACGATGTCTGGGGGATCAGTACGTGCGCACTAGTGGGTGGTACCCACCCGCCGGCCCCGGACGTGGGTGGGTGCCAGGCTGAAGAAGAGCTCACGTTGACCGGGAGACCAGGCTTCATTGACTGCTTTACCCCAGAGAATCGTCAGGAGCGCTGAATCCTTCACACGCGTGGCCGGGCCATTGAGGAGGATGGTCCAGCCGTCAGGGGTGTCCTTGTTCACGTGATCGATTTGAAACGCGGCATGGTCGAGTGAGCTCGTGGCGATGGTGCCGTCGGCGGAGGTCCGGAAGTACACGCGATCGTCCAGAACAAAGTAATTGACGGGGAAGATATCCAGAAGCCCGTCACGGAAAAAACCGAGCCGACCGGTGGTCTTCGTTGTGGCAAGAGCCCAGCACTGGAAGGCCGGCAGCTGGTCAGAGGTACGGAGTGCACCGGGGGAGTCCCAGTACAGATCTTGATTGGGCGTGGTCGTCATGATGCGTCCTTGTCCCTTGCTAACGGAGACCCATTGCCGGTGGCTCGAAACAGCTGCGGATGCGGGAGTACATCGGCTGTCGTCGACCGGCGCTGATAGGCAGCGGTCTCCTAGTTTCCAACCGTACGGCGAAATGGTGTATCGAATCAGGGTCGAAAGGCCCTGACCTCGTGGGCTGCTTACGGCGACGCTTAAGGACGGTTAAGGTGGTGAAGGTACGTGGCTTACTCCGGGTCGTAAGCATTGCTCCACAGGGGCCCTTGTGCTGCATCAGGAAAATCCTCTGCGGCCGCATCAACGCAGCCGACGACAAGGACTTAACGGATGACGCCCCGACAGATTTGCACCGACCACCCACGCCCGAACAGGCGACGCCCTGACCTGGCCGCGTGCACCGTTCCTCCATCCACGACATCAACCGGGACAACGAAACGGGAGCCGACGGCAGACTGCGGCGAAACAGCCACCGCCCAGACCCGTCCCCGATTCTCAGAGTTGTTAGCCAGCGCTGTATTCATGGGGCGGAACAGACGCCCGAGCGGAGCCAGACCGCCTCGCGTGGCAGTGCTGGCATTCACCAGTGCAGATTCGCGGTGCCCGTGCTGACGGTCGCCCGCCCTCAGGACCCGGAAGTGCCGCCCGGCGTCGAGCGGCGGGCAATTCTGGTCGCAGTACGGGGTCGCCTGTCGATCAATACGCCCCTCGAGCAGGCGGCGCGTCGTGCACGGGCAGCCAACTCGCCGCTCACACTCGTTCACGCGGTGCCTGCTCCCGACTCGATGCCGCCCGGAACGTGTTACGCCGATGTGGTCGACGCGGGCCGCAGGACGCTTCAGGACGAAGCCACCCGGTTGTCGATTGACTACCCGACCGTGCGGGTCAGCACCTATCTCCACTGCGGTGATATTGTTCATGCCCTCCTCGGACTATCAGCCGGCGCGTCCCTGCTCGTCGTGGGCGCGGACCGGGTGAACACCCTCACTGGTGTCTTCCAGGGCTCTGTGGCCATCCAGGCGGTATTGGGGTCGCTCGCTTCGGTCCTGATCGTCCCCACCGGTCCACAGAGCAACAGCGCGAAAAATGGTACCGCCCACGGGTACGTCGTGGTCGGTGTCGACGGTTCTACAGAGTCCAGCGCGGCCCTGACCCGAGCAGCTGCCGAAGCACACCGACTCGGTGCTGCGCTGCGCGTGATTGCGGCAGTAAAACCTGCATCGCCCGCAGCCGAAGCCCTGAGGGTCGATACTTCAGCGATGCGTTCGGCGATCCACGCCGCCTATCCGTCCCTGCGCGTGAGTTGGATCGTGGACGCGCTGCGCACTCCGGCCCGGGCCCTGATGCGACACAGCCCGGATGCCGCCCTGTTGGTGATCGGCCGCCACGGGCGCGGCACCACGGCAGGAATGGGAATCGGCTCGGTCACCCACACACTGCTACTGCGACCGCCCTGCCCCACGCTCGTCATCACCACGCCCGGACCTGTATCGGTAGTCAAGTCAAAGACTGAGACTGCCCTGAGGGCGCGGTGTACGCCCTCGCGGAGTCCTGACTTGATGCCCTAACGCTAAGGACGACACCGCCGCGTCAAACCTCTTAGTGAGGTCGAGTAGCCGAGGCCGTAGGCACCGATCACGCCTTCTCGCTGAACCTGGGTGCCGGCGTTCACGATCCCATCGATCCTGTCGAATGCCCTCTCTTCAACGTCTTCGGCGTGGCCACTGAGTTCGAGGCCGATCTCATTCCCAGGAAGACCCGCGCGGGCATGGCGGCCGCCAAAGTCGAGGGCCGGGTGCAGTTGTACACCGGGCGCTACCGGCGGCGAGTACGCTGCAGCGAGGCCGAGGCCGTTCGTGGAGCCGGTGAGGAGGATTCCCATGTTCCGAGTGTTTCTTTCAGCTGTGATTGGTGTCGGTGGTGGTCGCCGCGTTCGAGGCATCCCGCGCCTGATGGCGCAGGGTGTTGTCGTGGGTGGCGGCCCAGGCGGCGAGGAGTTGGAGGCCGTCGTGGGAGGGGGTGCCTGGTTGGGCGGTGTAGGCGATGAGCGACAGCCCCGGGTCGGAGGCCAGGGCGAGTCCTTCGAAGACCAGATCCAGGTCACCGACGACCGGGTGGTGCACTTTCTTGGCGCCGGAGTGGTGCAGACGGACATCGTGGGCTGCCCATAGGGTGCGGAAGTCATCACTGCGGGTGGAAAGCTCGCCAACGAGGTCGCTGAGGATCCGGTCGTACGGTGCCCGCCCTGCCGCGCTGCGCAGCAGGGCCACGGTCTGCTGCGCCGCGTCGTCCCAGTCCCGGTAGAAGTCGCGGGAGCGGGGGTCCAGGAACAGGAACCGGCCGAAATTCGATGGCCGCTGGGGTTGCACATACATCTCGGAGTAGAACGCTGTTCCGAGCCTGTTCGAGGCGATGAGGTCGAGGCGTTCGTTCTGCACGATAGTCGGCAGGGCCGTCATCGCATCGATCATCTGCTGAACAGCTGGGCGGACCTGCCGGGCCCGAGCCGGTCCGCGCCGGCGTTGCGGGTGGGCGCCTTTGTTCGCGGTCCGGACCAGGTCGTAGAGGTGGCTCCGTTCGGCATCGTCGAGGTGCAACGCCTGACTGATGCCTTCAAGGACCGCCTCAGAGACGCCTTTGGCGTTCCCGCGTTCCAGGCGCACGTAGTACTCGGAGCTCATGCCCGCCAGGAGGGCCACTTCCTCGCGCCGTAGCCCCGGGACCCGGCGCTGGCGGTGGCCGAACACGGGCAGGCCGGCCTGCTCCGGCGTGATCCGGGCACGGCGGCTGGTGAGGAATTCCCGGAGATCGCTGGCGCTGTCCATTCTTCGACGCTACGCGCGATCCTCAGGCTTAGGGGGTCACTGGCATTAACCGGATAGGTCGGGACTCCCTTGCGTTCCGGGACCGGCGTTCACTGGAAGAACAACAGGCACGAACACTCGGCAGAAGAACATATGAAAAGGACATCATCATGACTGATCAGGAAGTCTGGTTCATCACCGGAGCCGCCCGCGGCATGGGCATCGACATCGCCCGCGCAGCCCTCGAGGCAGGCCACAAGGTTGTCGGCACCGCCCGGGACGCATCGAGGGTGACCGACGTCCTCGGCGAGCACGAGAACCTGCTGGCCGTGTCCCTTGACATCACCGACGACGCCGCTGCCACGGCCGCCGTCGACGCAGCCGTTGCACGGTTCGGTCGGATCGACCGGCTCGTCAACAATGCAGGGAACTTCTACGCCGGATTCTTCGAAGTCATCAGCCCCGCCCAGTTCCGCCAGCAGATGGAGACGAACTTCTTCGGCCCCTTGAACGTCACCCGGGCCGTCCTGCCGGTTCTGCGCGCCCAGCGCAGCGGCCACATCATCACCTTCAGCTCCACCGCCGGACTCACCGGCCAGGAATTCGTCGCCGCGTACTGCGCCTCGAAGTTCGCCATCGAAGGCTGGATGGAGTCCCTACGTTTCGATCTGGAGCCCTACGGCATCAACACGACGATCGTGGATCCCGGCTTCTTCCGCACCGAACTGCTCGTCGAAGGCGCATCCACGAACTGGCCGGAACTGTCCATCGAGGACTACGACCAGCGCACCCAGAGCACCATCGAGGCGTGGAAGGGCATGAACGGCAAGCAGAGCGGAGACCCGGCGAAGCTCGCCGCCGCCCTGATCACCATCGCAGCCCAGGAGCGGCCGCCGCTGCGCTGGCTCGCCGGCGCGGACGCCGTGCAGACCGCGGAGGATAAGGCGCGCCTGCTCCTCGAGCAGGCCGACGCCTACCGGGAACTGTCCTCCTCCCTCGCCCACGACGACGAGTAGCCCGGTACGGCGAATACTGGGGCGCAGACAGCTGCGGGCCTGGAGAGAGCGCTACCTCAACATGCCGGCGGTCTCGCCGGCACGTTCGAAGAGCGAGGACCGCGCTGGCCACCTCGGCACCTTGTGGTGCTTGATGATGGGCACTTCAGCAACCTCGTGGCTCTTAGTGGTGGCTACTTCCATACGCCTGACCAGGCCCAATCCGTCGTGCTGGACGCAGTCCTGCTCGAGCACGGTGGGAACGAACCCGTCATACGCCCCCTACTGACCGGTGTCCTGAGTCTCGGTGGCGATGAGTTCGCCTGACGAGGGGTAGCGGCAGTAGGCACTGCACGCCTTGATCCCGAACTGAGGATTGAGCGCGTTATGTCGTGGTTATCAGGAGCCGTTCAGGTGCTTCTCGGTGCGCTTTGGGGGTGAGTTCGGTGTCCGATGACCTGTTCGAAGCCGTAGCCGACGGCGAACATGGTGGGCTCGTCGTAAGGGCGTGCGAGTATCTCCATACCAATGGGCAGGCCGGAGGCGGTGAGGCCCGCCGGTACTGTCATGGATGGCATCCAGGTCTGCGAACCTATGACCGTGTTCGTGGGAAAGTTCAGGGTGTTCCACAGCCCGGAATCGGTATCTTCGTGGGTGGGCGGGGCGACCTGGCAGGTCGGATAGACCAGCGTGTCGAGGTTATTGGCTTCCATGAGATTGACGACCGTTTTCATGAACGCTTCCCGCGCGGTGTAGGCGGTGTAGTAGCCCACGTCGTTCAACGGGTCATCGGGTCCGGCCGCTAACGCCTCGAGGAGATCGAGTTTTTTGTGGTATCGGCCTGAGTCGATGATCTCGGCGACGGTGTGCGCTGGTGGGTTGGGTTTGGATGAGAGCCAGGTGTCGATGTCGTGCTTGGACTTGATCGTGTACAGGGAAGTTCTGCCGATCCACCCGGAGAGGTCATCGATGGTGACATCGACGACAGTGGCACCACCTGCCCTCAGCTCGTCAAGAGCGCTGGCCATCACGTGATTGACGGGGGCAGCGTTGGGGTCAGCGTCAGCACCGAATGCGCTGCGCAGGACTCCAATACGTCGTCCGTGAAGGGCGTTAGGGACCAGGCTGTCCACGTATGACGAGGGTGCGCGTGCCACGGAGTAGGCGTAGGTCAGTGGGTCGCTCCGGTCGAAGCCGGCCATCACGGTGAACACGCGGGCGGCGTCTTCCACGGACCTGGCCATGGGCCCGATGGTGTCCTGGGCGCTCACCAAAGGATTGCATCCGGTTCGACTGATCAAACCAGGAGTGGAGCGAACCCCGACCAGATTGCAGAACGAGGCGGGTAGACGCACTGATCCTCCGCAGTCAGTGCCAAGCCCTACGGTCGCGTACCCTGCCGCGATTGCGGCGCCTGTTCCACTGCTCGATCCTCCTGGATCGCGGCCAAGGTCGTAGGGGTTCTTCGTCACCCCGGTATGGGAGGAGTAGCTGAACCACGACGTGGCCCAGTCAGGAAGTGTCGTCTTCGCGAGGATGATCGCCCCCGCGGCGCGCAGCGTGGCGACCACTGTTGCGTCCTGCTCCGCCCGGTAGTCAGCGAAGATTTCCGATCCGAACGAGGTCGGCATGTCCGCCGTTTCCAGGCAGTCCTTGATGACCATGGGGATGCCATGCAGAGGCCCGACTGGTTGCCCTGTCTGCCGGTAGGCATCATCCAGTTCATCCGCTTGTTCCCTGGCGGCTTGATTGATGGTGACAACTGCGTTCAATTCAGGGCCGGCATGATCGAAGGCCTCGATCCGGTCAAGGTAGGCGTCGACCAGCTGCCGTGCCGTGACCCGACCGGTGAACAGTGCGGCTTGGATCCCCGCAATGTCAGCATCTTCAAGAGACGTGCCGTTGAGATCCATGAAGCTTCTCCCATGAGAGGTCAATAAGCTTTTGCCCTGACGGTAGGACGAGCAAGAATCAAGGTCAACCCCTCCGTGAGGATTACCAGGCTCCCAGCAGCACGGCCGTCCTGTCCGAATGGGGTGCGCGAGCTTCGCGACGCTGCTCCTAGCTGAGCGCATCGGCGTCGACGTACCCAGCTGCCGAGGTCCTGAGCACACTCAGACCCTCGCCCACGGGATGAACCGGACCGCGCCACTTCTGCACGGTGATTGCTCGAACACTGCCCCGCGACCAAGACCGCAGCTATGTCGAGTCAAAATCGGCTGTCGCGTACTGGATTGGTTGCGGTAGACATAGGGGAGCAGTCAACGCCACAGGAACCCGCGAGGGCGGCTTCACGTGACCGGTCTGCAGCTGTCAGGTCCGTTACAACAGAAGAGGGTTCAGGCGCCATGACCGAAGATGATCTCCGTAGGATCGCGGTTGCCGCGGCCGACAAAGAAGCAGCTGCGTTTGAACTCGATCACGCAGACCTGAAACTGAAGGAGGCTGTCGTCGTCGCACTGGATCACGGCACGCCGACGGAAGTGGTTGCTCAGGTCGCGGACCTCGACCCGGAGGAAATCATCGGCCTGGTGCACGACATCGAGGAGCCCGCGCTCCTCACGTTGGACGAAGTCGACCCGGCTACCGCCCGGGAGTCAGTAGCGCCCACGATGTAGTCGCCTATCGCGCAGGATGCCAGGTAGCACTCCCGCTAGATCCTGCAGCGACGCGTGAGCGTGGCGACTGGCACGATGGGGCACCCACAGGTGGACGACTTCGAGCTCTACCCTTCGGGCTCCACCCGCCCACGGTAGTGGCCGGATGGACTGTTGGTGAGGCGGGTGCGGAGGCCCTTACTGGTCGAAGTGGGTGGTCGCAGCGTCGGGACTGATGGAGTGGATGACTTTAGCGGCGACATCATGCAGTTTGGTGTTCCTGGCATTGGAGGCGGTTTTCAGGATGGTCATGGCGCGGTCCTGGCTACACCTGTTCTGGGCCATGATGATGCCGGCGGCGAGGTTGATGGTGGTGCGGGAGCGCATCGCGGTGGTGAGGTTCTGACCTGTGTCGGTGAGGTGAGCGATCCGTACTGCCAGCCGCAGGCACTGGGATACTTCGCGGGCGAAGTGCTCTGCTACATGCATTTTCTCATCATCGAACGAGTCGGGGGCCAGGGCGTAGAGGTTCAGCCCGCAAGCGGCTTCCCCTTCCAGGGGTACGGGCACCGCCAAGATGGAATGTACCCCGTAGCCGGAGATGGCCTTGAAGTATGCCGACCACCGCCGGTCGGTGCGGCTATCGCGCACATGGACGAGGGTTCGGGTGCGGGCGGCGGTCAGGCACGGCCCCTCCCCGAAGGAGTACTGGATTTCGTCCATGCGGCGGGCGGTTTCGCTGCTGCTGGCCACGGTGCCGTTGGTCCTGGGGCGCAGTAGTGTCACACCGCAGAGCACTTCACGTCCGGGCTCCGAGAGGCGTTCTGCGGCGAGCGTGGCCAGTGCGGTCAGGAACTCCTCCACATCGGCGCTGTCGAGGACCAGGTTCTGCAAGATGGCGGCCATTGCGACGGGGCCGTCCTCGCGCTCAGGGTGAGGCTGCTGGCTACCGGGCCCCATCGGAGAATCCGCGGCCCGCGCATTGAGGCTACTGCTGCTGGGGGTGATGCTCGGAGTCACGATGCCGCCTTCATCAGTCGTTACTGAAACGCACCACCGCTGCATGGCTGCGCCTTTTCAGGCGCCGGACGGTGATGCGTCGCTGCTGCCTAACGACACGCGTCACGATACGCGACTTCGCCCGCACCTCTCCCGAGCGCCCGGTGGCAGCGGCTCCCTCCGACACCGTCGGCTCCGCGTTCTGCGGGAGGCCCTGAACGGCAGTATGGAACGCCGCCGCGCCAATGAGCCCGCAGTATTAAGGTATCCGGAGCGGTGAGGTGGGGGTGGGTGCGGGGTCAGCTACGACGGCGGTGGGAGGGTAACGCTCCGGTGGTGGCGAGGTGTTCGGCGACGTCGAGCAGTTTGATGTTCGTGTGGGAGCTGGCCTGGGTGAGCATGATGAACGCGTTCTGGGCGGTGAGGCCGTACCTTTCCATGAGGATGCCCTTGGCCTGGCCGATGACATCGCGGGAGCGTAGGGCATCGCGCATGTGCCCGAGTTTCGTGGCGTCGGCGAAGGCGATCGCGGCGTGGGAGGCGATGAGCAGCCCGACCTGTTCCGAGTCCTCGGTGAAGGCGTGGGGTGTTCGTCCGTACAGGTTCAGGGCGCCCAGGTTGTCGCCTTCAACGTAGAGCTGGAAGGAGAGCATGCTCGCCGCGCCCAGCTCGGCGGCCTTGCGGCTGAACTTCGGCCACCGCTGCTCGGAGGCCAGGTCAGGGACGGTGACCGTCTGATGCTCATACACGGCGTCCAGACAGGGTCCCTGCTTGGTTTCTGACTGAAGGGCGTCCACCTTCTGGGGCAGGTCGCTCGAGGGTGCGTGGGACTGGACATCGCGTCGGCCCGTCACCACGCTGATGGAGCCTTCGTCGGTACCGGGGACGAGCTCGATCGCGGCGCGCACCAGGTGGGCGAGCACTTCCTGCGGATCATCTTCTACCTGCAGGGACCGGGCCAGCTCACTCATCTGCTCAGCCAGTCCCTCCATCTCCCCGTTCTGGTCCTTCTCTCCGGTGACCTCGTCTGTTCTCTGTGAGTCCTCACTTGCGTCGCGGGCGTCGTCGTTCCCGTCTGGTCCTGCGCCGTTGGCTACCATCCACCCAGTATGGTTCCCGCCCACAACCCACCAGCACTGTCGTGGCGGGGCAAGGGGCAGAGCTTGGTTCTGCTCGCCCCCGCACTCAGGCGCCGTCGACGATCATGGCTGAGGTGTGCGTGACCCCTGTGACCGTGCAGCGACTAACGAATCGAGGCAAACCACCCTCATTGTGGAATCGCTGGATGGGGGTGCTCATTTGAGGTAGACATAGGTGCACAGTCAGTGACGAGGAATACCCGTGGGGGCGGCTTCATCGACCAGTCTGCAGAACAAGGGTCACGCAGGAGAAGGGGATCGGCCGTCATGTCTGAAGAAGATGTTCATAGGCTCGCCGTCGCCGCAGCGGATAAGGAACTGGCGGCGTTCGAACTGGATCACGCGGAGTTCAATCTGAAGGAAGCCGTCGTCGTGGCTCTCGAGCACGGCACGCCACCGGAGGTTATCGCGCAGATCGCCGATCTGGAACCAGAGGAAGTCCTGGATCTCATCGGCAGGGCAGAGGAGCCGGCACTCCTGACCTTGGATGAGGTCATCCCCGGCGCGGTAGCAGCGGAACCTGCGGCACCGATCGCGCGAGACCTCAGATAGGTCCAGTGGGCTGACCCCCATCCTTCGCCGGGCGATCACCCATGAAGGACCGGCGGTAGCTGTCGCTGACCTTCCGCGGACCGCTCAGTTAAGGTGCGTAACCAGGGGGAGGACTCCGCAATCACCAGGTCAAGAGTAGGAACCGGCTGATGCACATGCGGGTCTGTTCGCGGTGAGGCCGTAGACACGGGCAGAGTTGCCGATTAGACACACTGCATGAGTACCAGCGACTCATCGTCGGCCGTCGTTGTCTTCACCGGGCTTCCAAGCACCGGCAAATCGACCCTGCGAGCCCGTGAAGAATCACGATCGCAGGCCCTACACCGTCAAAGACACAGTAGGAGACAGTTACGCCATCATCGGTTCCGACCTCGCGGATCATGTTCCCCCTTCGATGATCCTAAAACCACACAGCGCACTATCACGTAAGCGGATCGGCTTACGGGCGGCGTTGTCGGTGCTGTCCAAGGCAGTGGTACGCGTGAGGTATAAGATCGTGGGCCATGAGTATTCGTCTGCGCTTCATCCCGGGAATGACGGCACTGATTCTGTCTCTTCTCAGCGGATACCTTTGGACGCAAGAAGACCGGTTACTGTCCTTCACGACGGCACACATGAGTTCCGCCCTGTTGTGCCTGGGGACGCCCATAGCCTTCGTATTGGTCGGACGAGCACTGGGATGCCGGCCCGACCTCATCAAACTCGGAGCCGTCCTACTCGCAATAGCGAGCGTGCCGATGCTCATCGCCAATGGCATCTACCTGGTGTCGTTCAGGTCAGCGGACGGAGCCGCCGCAGACATCGGCGGCTTCGGCATTGGACTCCTGGGATGGGCGGCCCTGCTGGTCACCTCACTGGCCTGCACCATCAGTCTTCCACTGGCCATGCCTACCAACCCTGAAGATTCCACAAAGACACACCTACCCACGCAACGTTAGGGTCCCGTCCCATGTGCACCTGAAGAGCTATGTGCGCCGCTCCTCGAATGGGAGGGTGATGGCACGGAATGTGTCCCTCATCAGCCGCTCGGAGGCGCATAAGCTTTGTGCCACTCAAGGATCCCTGACCGGACGTTCATGGGTGGGCACGATTGCATCGCGCTTCCTAGACGGTGGGCTCTACATCCAGTGGCGCTCGATACCCTCAGGAAGGGAGATCACTAACGGCGCTGGCGGACATCATGTTCTGCAGAAGAGGCAACTAATGACGCGCAATAGAATCGTCGCGGTTGTCTTGGGGTGCGCACTGTTCGTCGCTTCGTGTGGAATCTACCAGGCGGGTGAAGAGACCGGCCTGGCGCAGTCTCTTCACGCCGCTCGAGGTAGCCGATTCTTATGCCGGCTTACCCTCGTCAAAGGACGCTGTTGAAACGCATCTGACCGACGGTACCTCGCTTTAGCGGTTCGATCATCCAGGCCCATTAGGGATCACCACCACCGGTAGCTCGAGTTGCAGTCTCCGTCCAACCGAATTCGCTGCCGATACCAGCGGCGTGCTGGTCCGCATGGACACGTCCTCTGAGAGTGAGGGTTGTTCGGCGGATATGGCGCCCACCACAACAATCATTGTTCTGCCCGTGCACGTGCGGGATGAACGTCTAGGTCTGCTTTTCGACGACGAGGCAATGTTGGGCCCGGCAAGATCCACGTCGGGGTGACGAGACGATGAAGCTGACCGCGCTCTCGCTACTGGTCGTTGGCATAGCTACGTTCGTCATGGCCGCCTCGGGTCAATTGAGCGCCCTTTTCACACAATTCAATCCAACGGGTACGACCTTGAGCGGGATGGGGGCCGGGCTGCCGGTTCTGACAGTGGGACTCGGGATCTGGTTTCGACGGAACCCCACCATGGCAACCTACGTGGACACGGCGGGTGGGTTGCCGGCACAGTACGACAGCGTGGAAGCGAAGGCCCTGCACCGGTGGTTGGAGAACCAGCGCCGCAGTCACGACACCGGCCGGCTCGCCCGCGACAAGGTGGAGGCACTCGACAAGCTGGGGGAGTGGGGCGGGAAGCGCCGCGGTAACACCGCGGAGTTGTGGACGACCCGCCTGCGGGAGATGCACCGGCTCCGGACGGACACGGGCCGGTTCCCTACCTACGACCCCGAACGCCGGCCCGACGAGAAAGTCCTCGCAGTGTGGTTGGGTCGCCAGCGAACCTGGCAGCGGAAAGGTCATTTCCGGTCCGACCGCAGGCAACGCCTGGACGCGCTGCTACCGGGTTGGTTGACGCCGTGATTCCGCCCCTTCGACATTACGGTTCAGATGCGCCCAGCAGATTATCCGGAACCGCTGCCGGGTGGGGCGATCGATGTAGAAGTGATCCATCCGTACGCCGGTGACGAAGGTTTCGAGGATGGCTCCCGGTGACACCAGGGCACAGAGAAGCGGATACACAGAAAGGCAGAAAGGCGGAGGGCGTAGTCGACGTTGAGCTGGTGTCGGGGTCCTTTGATCGAACCGACGCGATCATTACACCGGATCAAGCGTCGCTCTCAACCTCGACGACAACGGCGCCGGCACAACCTCTCTTACCGTGTAAGTCCGACGGTGATCAGGTCGAGGGCGTGTACCCATGGTGCTTTGATTTCACCTCAGGAGGGGTTACCGCGTTCAACCACAGGTGGACGGCTTTGAGCTCCACCCTTCGGGCTCCACCCGCCCACAGGTGGATGACCTACACGAAGGTGCCCTACCGGGAGTAGTTCGCCCTCATCGCTTTCACCGTGGCGATCATCATGCTGCTACTGCAGGGTGGCGTTCTCCCTGCGCTCGTCCGGGTAATGGGCGTCCGCGGCGTCGATGCGTGGCGACGTGCGGGCTTTCAGGTGTAGGACTCGACCCGCTCGACGGGCATGCCCGACCGCCACGCATTCAGCGCGAGGACGAGGCCGGTGATGAGCAGTGCGGTGCCGACTGCGGCGAAGGACAGAGCGTAGGTGGCACTATTCAGGTGAAGTCCGAGCGGAGCAAGGCCGAGGGCGGCCCCGCCGAGTCCGCCGATTCCAAGTTCGGCGCGCCAAGTGTGCGAGAACGAACGCCACCACGTTTGGGACGGAGAACCTGCACGGATCTCCGATATCCGGCGCCGCAAGGACGCGTTGTAGGTCAGTTTCTTGACGAGGGATGTACCGACCATCGCCGTGACTGCGCCCGTGATAGCACCGTACACGGTCACGACGAACCAGTACTGATCCAGGGCGGACGAGCCATCATCGGCGGCTAGTGCGCCCCGGGAATCCAGGACGAGGGGGATCACCATGACCGCCGCCCAGGCCAGCAGGGCGAAACCGAGCAGGAGCGCGTGCGACCGGACGGTTAGGGGGCGCAGGTCCACGGTGAAGTGTTCCTTGGCCGACGGTGTGCCCCCGCCCCACTGTCCGCGCAGGCCGAACTGGCCGAAGAAGAAACCGACTGTGGACAGCAGTGCCATCAGGGTTGGAAACGCGATCGTCGTTGTTCCCGCGACGTCATCTTCGAAGACACTGCTGATCGAATTGCCGCTGCCGGTGAGTGTCAATAGGTAGGCCACGGCGCCAGCGGAGACGAGCAGTGCGAGGCCTCCGACGAGGTTGCCGACGATAGCGACGATACCGACAGGGTGCGGCATCGGCGCGCCTGGCGTGGCGGTGCGCAGCCGCTCCTGAGCCCGTAACCGCAAAGCGTCCCGAACATCCGTAGGGACCCTGCGGGGGCTCTTGCCCGCTTCTCCCTTGCCTTTGCCCATGTACGTCCCCCTGGTTGTCTGCTCACGACTGCTCGATGCTACAGCCTCTGCGCAGAGGTCGAGCCGCAGCCTACGGTGCGAGGAGACCGCACGGGAGGACGAATGCACAGCACACCGGCCGACTACCGGGCCCAGAGTTGGCGCCGATAGGTTCCCTGACATCGCTGAAGGGACGCTCGCATGCCGCCGAGACGGATAGCTAGAGTGCAGGCGAGGCTCACGCCAGCGGAGGCCCCACAAATTTCCGTGTCACGAGGAGACCCGGAGACGGAACCATGTGGTTCCGTCTCCACCCCTTTAAGTCTCCACCCCTTTAAGGCGTCCATGGGCGTCAATCAGCGGTGCAGTGTTCGTTGGCTGGAATGCTGGGTCCATGACAGACCAATCCCCGAACGGGCAGTCCACGCCGCTGCGGTTCCTCACCCTGCAGCAGGTCGCCGATGAGCTGAATACCAAGCTCAGCACCATCTGAGGACTCATCGCCTCCGGGGAGCTACCGGCCATTCAGATCGGCGGCCGCGGCCAGTGGCGTATTGAACGCGCCAAGCTTGAGGACTACATCACGGGCGCCTACGCCAGGACCAGCACCGACATCGCCAGCGGCGAGATCGACGTGACGGCTGCGCCTCTCACATCGGAGTGAGCGGCCTCGGTGTCTATTACGGGCTGTGCCTGGTCGGGGGACTAGGCCCGTTCATTTACGGGGCTGTTTCCCTGCGCTGGCCTCGGCGAAAACCTGAGACGCCGAACAGCGATCGGCAAGAAATGATGCCCATGATGCTCGGCAGTACCCTGTTCTTCCTCGCAGTCTGGAACGCAGTAGGACTCTAGGGTGCCGGGGTAACAGCATTGAGCCAGACCCAGCCCTCGCGTTGAGTCTTGATCATGTGTTCCAGGAAGCGGATTTTCACCGCGGTGCGGGTGTATGCGGTTGGGTGCGCCTGGACACGGATGGCTTTGGAGAGGTAGCGGATCCACGCGTACACCGGCCGTGGTTCGGGGAAGTCGGTAGGCCGGCAGTTCTCCACGTCGAGCTCGGCCTTTGGTGGGCATGATCAGCTCCTCCCGCATCACGAACTCCTCTTGTTCGCTCGTCCATCCGCTTCCCGTAGAACTGCTGGTAGCGCTTGTTCTGGCCCACCTTGGGGACAGTACGAGGTTGCACCGACAACCAGGGTTCCTGCTGTCCCCTGTGTGCGGGAAAAGCAGCGGAGCGTAGGGAGCTTGCGCCGTGCCCCTGGGGCAGGAGGCGCACCCGCCAACTCAGTTGAACTTGAAGTCCTCGTAGGTCTGGTGGGGAATCAGTCGTTTGCCAGCTTGTGCTCGTCTGACGAAGTCTGTGAGCGTCCGCGTGTCCTTGGGACTCATTCCGAGTGAGAGTAGTCGCTGCGACACTCCTTGCGCCGAGACATTCCTCCAGCGAATCGGGTTGTTCGTGAGGTCGATCGCCGGCACCCATCTCGACCAGGGTGTGGATGTACGGGCACCCGGTGAAATTGGGGGCCCGAAATTAATCGTCGAAGATCCCGAAGATCGCCAGCAGCTGCTCGTGCGGAGTCTCCCCCGCTTCTGCGCTTCGACGCTCAGGTATCCGACGGTAAAGCACTGCGAGAAACACGCCATGGACCGCTATAGCTCGCAGCGCTAGGTACCCGACACGAGGTAGTTGCCGAGAGCCTCGAGCAGGCCGCGGTAACCTTTTTCGCGGTTCGGCCCGTCGGCCCAGAACTGGTCGAAGAAGACGCCGTGCTCGACGTGCGTAATCCGGGTGCCCCCCTCGATCGGTTCGAACTCGTACGACGCCACCGAGGTCGACATGTGGACCCCGTCGAGCCACATGTCGTACGTCATGACGATCCTGTCGTACTCCACGATGTCGGTGTATGTGGCCTCGTACCGCGAGACCGGACCGCCATGAAACGCCCCTTGGTCGACGTCGCGTCCGCCGACGCGGAAGTCGAACACCCACTCGCCGGTCTTGACGGTATCGCCGCCGCCAAACCAGTGCATCTTCTGGTCCTCTGTGGCGAAGGCGTCCCAAGCGCGCTCGAGGGGAACGGGGTAATTGCGGGTAAGGGTGAAATCGGAGCGGGCGAGTCGGCGTTCAATCGTCATGTGTAGGCCTATCGCGCGAAGGTGATGTGAATTGTGCCGCTCTCGGCCACTTCCGTCGTCACTTTGTGGGTGAGGTCGAGGCTGGGTAGGTCGTCCCATAGTCGAGTTCCCCGACCGAGAACAACCGGGGCCATCAATAGATGCAACTCGTCGACCAGGCCTGCGCGCAGGAAATCGCGCGCGGTGCCGACTCCACCGCCCACGCGCACATCCAGGCCGCCCGCGGCGTCGGTCGCCTCGGCAAGCACGTCCTCGATGGCACCACGGCGGAAGTGAAAGGTTGTACCGCCGTCCATCGGGATCGGAGGACGCGGTGCGGTGTGGGTAAGAACGTAGACGGGGGTCCCGTACGGTGGCCGCTCACCCCACCACCCCTTCCAGTCCGGATCGTCGGGATACGAGGTCAGGCCGAACATCGTTGCGCCCATGATCTCGGCGCCGACGCCCTCGAAGAACGCGGCGGCGTAGGAATCATCAACGCCGGTCGTGCCGGTGCCATTGGTCTCGCCGAAGCGCTCCTGCATGGTGCGGGTTGCGATATATGCCTCCGTGAGGCGCCCCCAGTCCTCACCCATCGGATTCTCGGGGGAACGGCCGGTTGTCGAGGTGTAACCGTCCAGCGAAGTGAACAGGCTCATGCGGATGCGCGTCATGTCAGGCTTCCTTTGGGGGGGTGCGGATCAAGTGCATGCCGAGCCGGTCGGCTTGGCGTTCGGCGGAGGTTCGCTGCTCACCGAGCCACAGGTGCAGGACGTCGAGGGCGCCCGGTCGCAGGCTGACAGTGCGGACGCGTCCTTGCTTCTGCGACGTGATCAGACCCGCGTTTTCGAGCAGACGCAGGTGCTGCATGAGCGACGGCAACGCCATCTCGAAAGGTGCCGCGAGCTCGGACACGACCGCGGGGGACTTCGCCAGCCGTTCGACAATGGCCCGGCGGGTGGGATCCGCGAGAGCGCGGAGCACGGAGTCGAGCTCTTCGAAATACTTAGGCACACACCTAAGTGTTTGGGTCGGAGGACGGGATTGTCAATCAATTCATCAAAGGATCTTGCGGATCGTGACACCAAACATGACTCATGCGAAAGAGTCGGCGAAGTCGCAGGCCGGACGCCAGGCCAAGGTAGGAAGAGACCCCGGCGCCCGCCCGTAGCGTCCGGTGGAGGATCCTCTTGTGGGACGAGCACAGCACTGTAGCAAGTACTGATCCCGCCAAGCACCAAGCAGGAACCCCGCCATGTTGACGAAAACTCAGAACCTCGGATGGGTTTCGAGTGTGGCGTAAGGCATGTGCGGAAGTCTCGTTGCTGTTGCGGTGAGCTGAAATGGGTTCTGCCACTCGTTACGAGGTGTTGCATTGGGTACACACCGGACAACCAGGCTGATTCTGATGGGACGACCTGCCGCTGGTGCTCGGTCGGTGTGCTGTCATCGAAGGCGGTCGCGGTGGTCATGATGGCTACAGCATCGTGGTCAGTACGCCCCCGTCGGCCCGCACTGCGGCTCCGTTTGTCGCGGACGACAATGGGCTTGCAAGGAAGGTGGCCAGGTTGGCGATTTCGTCGGGCTCTATGAACCGCTGAAGGAGCGTGGTCTGGTTTCCTCCGATGATGGCTGCCTTCAGCTCATCCGGTGCAGGCTGCTGGATCTCCGCGATCCGTTCGACCGTCTCGGCGACGCCGTCTGAGTAGGTGGGTCCGCCAAGGATCGTGTTGACCGTCACCCCTGTACCGCGGGTGAGCTTGGCGAGTCCGTTCCCCATGGCGAGCATTCCGGCTTTGCACACGCCGTAATGGATCATGTCCGCGGGGATGTTCACACCTGATTCGCTGCTGATGAAGATGATCCGGCCCCATCCGGTGTCCAGCATCCCGGGAAGCAGGGCGCGTGAGAGCCGCACGCCACTCATGAGGTTCACGTCGAAGTAGTCTGACCAGTCATCGTCAGAGAGGTCTGCGAAGGGTTTCACTTCGAAGAGTCCGACGTTGTTCACGAGGATGTCGACCGGGCCGAGCGAGGTCACCAGGCGCTGTACCTCGGCGGGGTCGCGGAAGTCGGCAGCGATGCCCGAAACGTTTCCGCCGGGCACCTCGGACTCGAGCGTCCGTATTGCGTTCTCGACCCGATCCTGGGTGCGGCCGTTGATGACGACGGACACTCCCTCGCGGAGAAGGCCCTTCGCAATCGCGTAGCCGATGCCCTGAGTGGAGCCACTGATGAACGCTCGCCTTGTCGCCAACTGCATATCCATGCTTCGCCATACCTCATCTTTACTTGCTTAGGAAACTAAAACCCTACGGGCGGGTAGTTGCCCGGTCAAGTAAAGAGGCGGCGTGCGCGGCTTTGTTCTCGTAGTGTGGTCGTATGACTGACACCCACCCTTCGGCAGTTCTCACTGGCGAGGATCTTGAGACGTGGGCGGGCCTGGCGACGGTTTTGGAGTGGTTGCCGCCTGCGCTCGATGCCCCGTTGGGACACAATTTTGGCCTCACGCATTTCGAGTACGGCATTCTGTACGCCCTGGAGGGCGCACCTGATCGGACACTTCGCATGAGTGATCTGGCCGGGTTCGCCAATAGCTCGCTCTCACGACTCTCCCGAGCAGTGTCTCGACTGCAAAGCCGGGGCTTCGTCGATCGCTCGCCGGACCCCAAGGATGGGAGGTCCACCCGGGCAACCCTGACTGATGCCGGCCAGGAGATGATCCATGAGGCAACTCCAAGGCACGTCGCCTCAGTGAGAAGGTTGGTCCTTGACCCGCTGACAGTGGCTCAGAAACGCCAGTTGCGCGAGATTACCGTGCGCATTCAGCAGGCCATCAGGGCGCAGGACGGCTGGCGGCCACCACAGGCCACTCACCCTCCTGCTGGTTCCGTCATTGATTCGGATTCAAGCTCGACCGTGGACCGACGGCCGACCGTTGACTGAAAGGGTTCTCGCAGCCGATGGCAAGGCGACGATCACACTGCTTGGTCCCGCCTTGATTCGCCTGACCTGGCTGCCGGGCACCGAGGTTCAGGAGGCTGACGCACGAGACGTTCTCAAGCGGAGTCTGATCCTGGTCGAACACGCTCCGTACGCGATCTTGGTCGATATGCGCCAGATAGCGAGCGTCAGCACTGGTGCCCGGGAAGCATTCGGTTCCGAGGAGATGGTCCTGGCCGCCGCGATGCTGGGACAGACCCCAGTTGACAGGGTCATTGCCGCATCCGTGCAGCAGTCCGTTCACAAGGTCTGGCTCTTCAGCGATGAACAGGAAGCTTTGGCGTGGCTGCGCAGTCACCTTCTCGACTCGTGAGCACTCGCTTTCACGCCTCCGATCACCTATCCGTCCACCACTCTGTATCTCAGCAAAGGATCCCTTGACCGGATGGGCACAACGTCAGGGACGCGGTGGGTTTGGTCCTTCCCGGCTCGGATGTAGCGCCGCGGGTGGGTTGGATGCCGTTGGTGTGCGGTTGCTCATCCACCTATGAACGGCTTTGAGCTGAAATCTTTCGGGCTCCACCCGCCCACAGCTCGGAGGGGAATGCCGGGAAGGGTCACGGGTGGTGTGCGGTCGTGTCAGTCGAAGTGGGTGGCGGGGGTATCGTCGCTGATGCTGGATACGATCTCGGTGGCAAGGCGGCGGAGTTTGATCTGCCGGTGGTTGGCAGCTGTTTTCATGATCTCGATAGCTGCTGACTGGCTGCACCGGTTCTGCCCCATTACGATCCCTGCCGCGAGGTCGATGATGGTTCGGGACTCCAGCGCGGCGTTGAGATTCTCGGCCTTGTCCGACAACTGGGCGATACGCACAGCCAGACGCAGCGACTTGGAAGTATCACGGGCGAAGACCTTCGCGGCCTCAACGGCTTCCGGTGTGAACCCGTTAACGGTGGTGGAGTAGAAGTTCAACGCGCAATCGGCCTCGCCCTCCAGGGGGATCGGGACTCCCAGGGTGGACCGTATCCTGTGATCAGCGATCGCCTTGACGTACTGGGGCCACCGTTCATCGGTTCGGGTGTCGCGGACAAGGACGATTTCGCCGGTCCGTGCAGCTCTCAGGCAGGGACCGTCACCGAACAAGTACTGGATTCTGTCCAATTCCAGGGCATACGGGCTGCTGCTGGCCAGGGTTTTCGCGTGCCGGGGGCGCAGGAGCGTCACCCCGCACAGCACCTCATGATCCAGTCGGGACAGGTGAGTGGCAGCTACCCTGGCCAGCTTGTCGAGGAAATGGTCGACATCCGTGCTGTCCAGAACCAGGTCCTGCAGGAAAGCCGCAGTCTGCACCGACAAAGCAAGATCAGGGGCAGGATCAGAGGCAGGACTAGGGGCAGGGTTGTGGCGTTCGGTCGCGGGCGGTCCTTGGGAAAGGTCTCGTGGTACATCAACCCAGGCGAAATGCTTCATCATGACGATGCTCCTTGTCAGGAAATCGACGTGCATAAAACAGCAACGCTCGGAAAACCCGGGACATCACACCCAGAGAAAGCACACCACTGTTACCTCGAGACACTTCCCACACTACGCCCCGACACCTAACAGATTCCGGACCCGCCGGACACAACCCTGGGGCCTTCCGGCGCGTGTGGGGTGTTTCCTGATCCCATGTCCCTTCCTCTGGCGTTTCAGCAGCCCGCAGGTTCTTCCCGAAGGTCCTCGGTTAACAGGTTCGGCCGATAGGTCCTCAGCTCACGGGTTCCCTAATTCAGGGGTCTTCGTTGCTGTAGGGGGCGGTGGGCGGCGCTGTTTCAGCGATGAGTTCGTTGACGGCGTGGGAGACGAGGTCCCGGTCCAGTGGTGTCAGGCTGATCATCCCGTTGAGGTAGGCATCGACCTCGAACTCGTCGACATTTCCGGCGAGGGAGAAGTAGCGTATCCACACATTTTGGACGGTGAGTCCCGAGAGTTGCATGGCGTGCAGTGTGAGTCGGCGTTGTTCCTCGGCGGTGTCTTTGATGGTCATGAGTCACCGCTGGGTGTGGAACCGTCCTGACGCTCACTGATCATGGCGGCCATGGTGCCGATGGTGGTGTTCGCGTCGGTGGCAAGTTCGATCAGGTGACTCATCGCTGCCTGCCGGTCCAGATTGAAGCGTTCCATCAAGATGCCGCGGGCGACGCCGATGGTATCCCGTTCGGCCAGAGAGGCTCTGACATCATCGCTGATGCGCTGCGGTGTGTCGCTGGCCTGGATGTGGCCCAGGAGGGCCGCGGCCGACCGGGCGAGGTTGATCAGCAGCCGCCGGTCCTCGTTGGTGAACGCGTCGACGGTGTTCGAGTAGACCTTCATCGCCCCGAGTCCTGCCGGCTTGTTCAACAGGGGCACGCTGAGGCAGGAGCGGATACCGAGCTTCGTCACTGCGGACGTCCACTCTTGGAACCGGTCATCGGTGTGGGTGTCGGGGATGTAGGTCGGTTCACCGGTGGACCAGGCGCGCATGCAGGGTCCCTGACCAAATTCGTATTGGAGGTTGTCGGCTTCGAGGACGTCCGGGTTGGTGGCTCCGACGCTGATCCGGGTACCGTCCTGATCGATGATGCTCACGCCGGCGCCCGTCGCTGCACCGATGATGTCCCGGGCGATCTCGGCGAGCCCATTGACCGCGTCGTGGGCTGTCTGCTCGGTCAGGAGGTATCCGTTGCTGCGGCCGAAGATCGCCAGGAGCTCGCGGGGAGGTGCGGAATCGGGGGATGAGGAAGAGGGTGTGGTGTTCACGGTAGGCCTTCAGCTGTCCAACACAGGGGTGTCACCCCTGCCGGTTGTGGGCTGTGGGCTCAACCCCGGTAGACCTCGCTCACGCAACATCTACTCCAGAACTGTACTGCTGGCGCCGCAGCGGCAGGAGATTATTCGCCAGCGAAGCCACCAGGGGGGGGTGTGCTGTCGGCTTCTGTCCGTTCACTGAGTGACCGCGCGGCCCGAGCCCGCACGCCGATCGCTCGCTCAGGCCTAGGGCGGCAAAAAAGCCGCCCACGAGCTAAACCCTTAGCCAACGCCGTACGACGTGCGTGTCTTCTCAGCGAAGGACGCCTTGCTAGGACTATCGGGAAGCCTTGGCGGAGGGTTGAGGGAGTCCAGCGACGGCGGGGTTTCCTGTTTCCGCGTTGGGTCTCAACAACGCGTCTCATCTCGACTGTTCTCAGAAGCAGGAAGTAAGGCTTTTGATGAGCAGGCAGTGCAGTGAATTAGGCGCTTTCTTCGCCCTTGTCGTCGACTTCCTCGACCCATGACGGTGGCTCGTCGCGGCCCTGCTCCTCGTCCCTTTCGGCGTCCTGAGCTGTTTCCTGCACGATGCCCTGTGCGTGGTGAGTGGGCGCGTAGATCGCATAGAGGCGCAAGGGTTCGTCCCCGGTGTTCTCGACGTCGTGCCATGTGCCGGCGGGCACTTGAATGCTCCAGCCGTCCTCGACGTCCTGCTGGAACGAGAGGTCGTCCTTCGAGGGCCCCATCTTCACGCGACCCTTTCCAGCGTCAATGCGCAGGAACTGGTCGGTGCCGTGATGCACTTCGAGGCCGATTGCAGCGCCGGGCTCGATCGACATGAGTGTCACCTGCAGGTGCTTGCCTGTCCAGGCGACGCGGCGGTAGTTGGCGTTCTCCGTCGTAGCACTCTCGATGTCGAATGCGTTCGGGTTCGGTCCGTTGTCGCTGATGTCCATAACCGCATTCTGTCCCACTCACCTCCATGCTCGCCAGAGCACTGTCACCGCGCTGTGGTGCCGGCGAAGGGTTACGGTGTCGGACACACAAGGAAAGCCCTCGTGAGGGGCTTTCCCGGGATTGGGACAGTTTGTTCTCGGTATTGGTCGGTGGTGATTCGCTCCTCCTCCCAGGGCCCGGTCGCCCCTCGACAGTTCGATGGGAAAGACGCTAATTGCTGCTCCCACTCGGGTGCAACCACCAGTAAGAGGTTGCATCCCGGCAGATAATCCGCCGCCCTTGCCTTCCTTCTCCACGATCTGCAGGTGCACGGTAGGACGGGACTGGCATTGCATGCCTACGCTCATGCTTGCAATGCTGTCATGTGTCCTGGGCCCGGGTGTGGTGTGCTGATTTGGTTTCGAGGAACTCACACAACGCCGCCGCCCGGGTGAGTTCCTTCGCGAAGTTCCGGAGTTTGGCTGCGCTCATGGTGAGGTCCCGCTCACGCGGCCCGAAGTTCACTTCCCAGTTCGGGTCACCCGGCCCGGCCGGGTAAAGGTAGACGTCCGAGGGCAGATCGGTCATCCTCATCACCACCAGCCCGGTGTCAGCTCCGGCACCGCCGTCATGACGGAGGACCTCGATACCGCTGGCTGAGTCGTCGCTGGTCGCGCTGAACTCGCGGACCCACTGCTGGAGGAGCTTCTTGCTGCGGTAAGGCACGACCTACACTCCTTCACATGTTTTTTGAGTGCTGATTCTATGGTGCAGGCAGGTAAGCGAGGTCAGCCAAGGGTTTAGATGGTGATCCGTGGGATGTCCTGATCATCAGCATCACCACGATCGGCGACGTTCTCCCATGCTCCTGAGTCGTGCCGCAGTTTGGGTGACGAGCGGTGGTTCAGTGCCCTGAGTTGACGGAGTCCAGGTATTGCTCCACCGCGGTTTCTGGCACCCGGTAGGAGCGGCCGAACCGGACACCATGCAACGTCCCGGAGTGGACCAGGCGGTACACCGTCATTTTCGAGACCCGCATCCGCGCGGCGATCTCCGCAACCGTCAGCAGTTGCTCCGTCATGGGATTGTTCTGTGTCATTGTCAGATCTGCTCCTTCAATCTGGCTGTTCGCCATGTTTCTCCGATAACACTGGTCACTACCGGTATGCCCCGCACGAAGAGCCACGACCTGAGTCCATGGCTTCCGTACTACGTAGTCGGCGGGGCGGTGACGCGTACTGTCAGCCACCCGATACACCTGACGGGATAGAACAGTGCACCCAACGGCTCCGAGCCTTTCGTTAGTAGACACTCGGCCGTGGGAACTGAAGCTTGCCTCGCGAGGACAAGGGGCTGGCTTTCGCAGCAACCCCTACCTGCAAGGAGATCCGCACTTCGAAGCGATTGTCGTCATGCAGCTCCGGCATATCTTTGACCGGGCGCTGGAAACGATTCGAAGACCGGATGACCCGACACCTACTGTGATGTCACACCTGGCGGGCAGTCGTCCGCCGATTCAAAGAGACCGGCGGACGACCCTAGACCGATGGACTCGTCATACCGCCGTAGCGGCGGGTAGGGGGCTGCTCCCTGCCTGCGCCAGAGAACACCGGTGGGCAAAGGTCCGTGATCAGCCCGGTTCCAGCGCACTCACGGACCGCATGAATACCCTCGACCGCTGACGCTTTGTCCGAGTACTGCCTGGACACGGCCACGACCGTCCCGTTGGGTGCTTTCAACCTGAACCTGAAGGAAACTCCCCCATCGCGGAAGAGCTCGAATTTTCCAGCCATAACTACTCCCTGATTACCCAGGCAGAGGAACTGCTCGGGATCGTCAATGAATCCGGAACTCAACACTGCGTTCCGGCTGGCCCGAAATGGGATAGGGCTTGCCCTATGTGACCCCAGCCACACCCAATGCACTCATAGTAGGGGTTAAGTTTCGTACTGGCGAGTAATCACCGGTGGGGTTGGCTGGCACAAGTTCTTTCAGCAAGCTGTTTGCTAAGTATCCTAGAAATCATTCTCCACTATTTGCTAAAGAGTCTAGACTTTCTGTTCCCTTAGCTTTGCTAAGTAGCCTAGTATTTTTGTCCCTTAGCTCTGGTGCCACCGCTAAGTACCTTGTATTCAATGGGTAGTGCCATGAAGACGCAGATACTTACTGCTGCTGTTTGAGTTGCCTCCCGCCCATGCACTGACATTGGAGCGGCACGTGGCACCTGGGGAGACATTTTGATGACTTCGCAGATCCACCGGATGCAGCGTATGTAAGGGGCTTCCGTTGCGTAGCGACCAATCGTGATGCCGGTTCTTGCCTCGGCGCGCAGCGTCTCTCAAGACTGCCGCGCGGTGTTGAGATGGCTGATCTCCCCAGCGTGCAAATATCAGGTGGTGTGTTGACTGCTTGATCCGGCCACCGTTCAGAAGCCAGTTCTCTTGATGTCGTTTATCGCGGTCTCCTCTGCGACAAGCTGCGCAGTTCCGGCATTCGTGCAGGCGAGTGTGGGCATCCCGTTTCTCCCAACCGCCTCCACCAGCCTGTGCATCGCAGGGATAGATGATTGACGGAGCAGACAAGGGGGTAGTCACTTATTTCCGAGGACGCGTTCACCTTGCGGGCGGATCCCATTGGGGGAGAGGCGTGCAGGTTGCGCCTGTGCGGGTGGCCTTGACTATTTGTGCAGACGAACGCGAGAAACGATATATCCTAGACACCTCACCCCGCCATTTTGACTCATAGACCTCAAAGGCGAGCATTTCTGAGACGAAACACGGGGAGACAAGTTTTCGAGACTAAAAGAGGCCTGGAATTCCGGGGGAGTGAACGCTCAACACTCAACCTGCTCGGGCGTCTTGAAAAGCTTTAGGATTTCGAGCCGGGGTAGAACCCGGACCATGGTCCAAATTCATGTACATATGTCGCGCCCTCATCGTGCAGGTCACTGTTCGGGCCATACGCATCCCCGATTCTGACTCTTTGGTGTCTGGGCTATGGCCTGCCTGACTTGAGCGCGTCCATTGCGTCCAGGACAGCCAGTGATGGCAGGTCAGCTACTGCGGCGACCACGGCCAGTGGTTCGCCGTTGCTGACAGCCGATGCGACAGCGACTCGAAGCTCCGTCGGAGGGACGGGATCCGCCGCGAGGCCTGCGCCCATGACCAGGGTGCTGTGCTGCGCGGCGGCGACAACACGTTCAAGATCATCGGAACTCATCATTTCCTCCCAGCTCCGTCATTGCTTCTTAGTCTCCACGCCCATCGACGCAGCTGGGAAGTGCTGGAGCAGACGCCGAGAACGCTTGCTAGTCGGCCAACGGTGGAGCGGGCGGAGTGAATTGATCCGGGCTTCTAGCGCTGGGGCTGGCTGATGAGGAGCTGGTATTGGTTATCGGCGAGGAAGGCGACGGCGGTCGGGCACTGCGGGGTGAGGCTCAGTCGTCTGTGTCGGACACATGGCTGTAGAGCGGTGAGCGGGACTGCAAGGGGTTTCTTTGCACCGGTGCCGCCCGGAGCGCTCCCGCCTGTCGTCACAATGCGAGATGATGTGCGGTCAAAACTTTGATGAGGTCATCTCGTAGTTCGGCCAAGACGGTTTCATCGAGTACATCCCTTAGCGGATCGACATTACTTGCCTGCAGCAGGGCGTGTCGTCCTGCTGCACTGAGTGACACGGTGATGCCTCGCCGCCCGGGAGGGAGTTTTCGCCTTTCGATGAAACCGAGACGTTCCAAACGTACGGCCGTCCTACCCACTGATTGCGGGGTGATGTGAATGATGTGGGCAACATTTGTAAGCGATGAAGCACCAATCTGTTCCAGAGTCTGCAAGAAGGTGAAGTCCGATGAGGTAAGTCCTGGCTTGCGCAGACGGTGGGCGAGATCCCTCTCGCATAGGCGGGCCGCAGTGCTCAGAAGCCTGCCCGTCGTCCAGTCGCTCATGGCCTTGTGATGTTCGAAACCACCAGCCACCTTGTCCCCAGCGCCGCCGGTCACTATTGATCTCCCTTGTGCGGTTTCCCGGTGCTTCCATCATCGTTGCAGGACCAGTGAAGGCCAAGGCATGCAATCAATGCCTCCTGCGGTACAGCATGGCCCGGTCTGGGTGTAGCCGGACCATCAGTGTTCTGGCACTTCAGGCAATGAGGCCATGCCCCGTCGAGGCGCTGAATAATGCAGCGTCCGGGCCAGAAGGCAGGGCTTTTTGATGGTGCCTGCTGCAGGTAGGGACGTGGAGGTACACGCCCGGTCGGCGTGCACCGGGGCGTCGAGCCGTCCGGGTCTGCTGCGTGACGTCGCACTTCGGGATTTGGGATGTGCTGTCCTTCCTGTTCGCCCGACACCGTGCACCAGAACCAGTGGATGACCACCGTCAGAGAGCTTTAGGAAGCGACGAGGGAGGTCAGGGAGGTCAGGGAAGTCTGCTACCAGTACCCCAACTTCTCCGACGGCAAGACCTCATCAGAGTGAGACCAAGCCGCCAGGCCGGCGGCTGATGGCAAGGGTGAGATCACCTACCACGAGGGCCCCATGATGAGCGCCGATGCCGTTGGGCGCGCACCCTGATTCGCCGTTTATACGGCGCCACGGAGATCCCGACACCGTCGAGAAGATGGCCGGCATCGCAGCCCTCATTCTCGGATGCTTCGACGATGATCCCCAAGCCTCGATACTTCCAGGCACGTTTGTGTGCGGGTGAGAACCGGCCTATATACATCCTTTAGCCATCTCGCAGCGGTTCAGCCGGCACCCCAGGGTATCTGTCCGTGGCAATGAGTGAGATGAGGGTGACGTGCGTTGAGTGTGTAACAGATGCGGCAGCTGCGGGGGATGACTTACTCTAAGCGCACTGGTCTCAGCCTTGTTCGGCCCGGCATCGGTCGGGGTATTTCTTCGGTGGAGTGTATTTAGTGGATCAGTTTACGGCCGCTCGGAGCAATGACGTGTTGTTTCTACGCTGGAAGGCTGGCGTACACATCGCCCATGCTTTGGCCGTTGAAGCAGCAACATCCTTGAGAGTGCTTAGCGACGAGCAGATCCTGCCGTTGGTCGTGGTGATGGGTGGTATCAACGGCCTGACCACGAAGGCTCGCATGGGTATGAATGCTTATCGTGGGTTCAGCATGGTCGGGTTGGTGGATGATGGCCCTGTCGATGAGGTCCTTGCAGGATTTGCTCATAATTCGCGTACCCCAACCCGTTACTTCACCTCCGAGTCCAACGCACTGGCCTGGATCGATTACTGCGCATCTTCTGAAGAAGAAACAGCTGCCTAGGGGGAAGTGAAGGTGCCCACAGCCCGCGCCGCAAACTTCTCTGCACCAGCTACACCGGAACGACAGGGTTGGACGGGCGTGCTGGGCTGTGCTGCGGCGGGATCCCGTTCAAGGCCATCGGAACTCCTCGAGCCTTCCCGGCGCGTCGCTGCTTCACGGTTTCTGTCTCAACGCGCGCAGCTGGATAAAGCGGGCGCTGATGACCTTTGCTCGTCAATCGAGAAGGGTTCCGCGGAACGGTGCTGTTCTCGAAGGTTTAGTTCCGGGGTTGTGCAGCGAGGTGCTGGTAGTGAGGGTGGTTGGCGAGGAAAGCCGAGGCCAGGGGGCACCGGGGGATGAGTTCGAGGCGGCGCTTGTGAGCGTTGAGCACGATGTGGCGCATGAGGGTGTTGTCGATGCCCAAGCTACAGAATCTGGGGTGTTGAGTGTCGCCAAGGAGCAGGATCTGTCCGCCTTTCATCGTGTATCTCACGCATGCGGCGAGGGTGCCATCGATGAACAGCTCGAACCGGTTGTACAGGCGATTGTCGCTGAACGTTTCCTTGAGCGGGTGGACGGCGTCGCGTTTGGCGGCCTGCTCTGCGCGGTGCTCGAGTTCCTCGACGATCATCTCGTAATGCTCGATTGCGCCAGCAGGAGGGCAGTCGGTGTCCATCAGCTTGTAGGCCTGGTTCACCATGACGCGCAGTTCCTTCGTCGAGGTTGCTGCGAGGTCCTGCGCGGACAGTGCATCGTCGAGCAGGGCGCTGTCGTGTACGTGACCAGTGGCCTGCACCTTGGATGGGTGACGCCTGGTAGAAAAGCTGGCCAGCGATGTGACGGATCCGGGCGCAAGAACAGTCGTGGTGGTAGACGGTTCGGTGTGGGTTGGATGCAGGAGTTCTGTCATGGCCGTTCCTATGTCTGTTGAACCAGCGCCGTTATCCCGGTCCTGATGTCTTCACGAGACTATCGGGAAGGCACCCGGGAACGAAGTGAGTCAGCCGATAAATCTGCTACGGGATTGACACTGGAGCCTCATAGCGTGGACCCATACCTCGACCGTACGCGGACGGCGACACCCCTGGGGACTTGTACGTCCTCAGGCATCACGTTGTCGGTGTGTCCTGTCAGTGGAACCGAAAAGCCACTGCCGAAGTAGTTCATCGAGCACGTCGTCGCGCCCGCCGGTGTTAACGGGCTCAAAGCGGCTGGTGCGGTAGGGGGCTTTGGGGTGTGGGGGTTGTTCTTCAATGAGTTCGTTGACGGCGTGGGCGAGGAGGTTGCACTCAGTGAGGGGTAGGGAGATGAGGCCTGCGAGGAAGCCGTCGATGTCGAAGTCGTCCAGGGTGCCGCCGAGCCCGAAGTACCGCAGCCAAGCATCTTCGCATGCGATGTCGGAGGCGATCATCGCCGCGTCGATCAGGACACGCTGGGTTTCTTCTTCCGTATCCTGCGGTCCCATAGCCGCCGCCTTCCGTCAGGTTCCGTGCCCTTCAATGTTTCCTCCCCGGGAGACACCATGTGGATGTGTTTTCATCGCCAACAGGCCTTCCCAGGGCCAACTGGAGGGGCTATAGCCGGCCCGGCACCGAAGGGACATAATCGGTGGTGGTCGCGACAGCCAACACGCTGCGGAAAGCTTCAAGCCCGCATCGTTGTGCTTCCGCTGACAGTCCGGGGTCTGCAAACGCACCGAAGGGCGAACGCTGTACTCGTGCGTTCACCTGTCTAGACATCATGCAAGGCCGGTCCGGCAGGTAGTTCGTAAGGAGGCGTTCACTCTGCAGAACCAGCGTCCCTCTTATGGCCGACCTGTGAAGCTTCTAGCCGGGGCTCTTCCCCGGCACTCGTCATAGGCCCGGATAGGCTGGGTTCGTGTGACATCAGCGTCTTTACGAGTGGGGGACTGGATGCTGGGGCTGGGTACGAAACGAAACAATAGGGTGGTCGCTGACTACGACATAGGGTTGCCGGATGATTGGTATCCCGTTGATCTGAGCCCGGAGTCCTCCGCTGCCTGGGTCCAGCAACTCGCATGGGACGTCGCTCCGAGTGAGGATGCGAAGGCCGCACTGGCCGGTCGGCTGACCGCAGTCGTGGACGCCGTGGAGGGATTGGGGACCCCGCAGCTGACAACGGCGGTTTGGATTCCGACACCTGCGACCGGTGAGCTTGCGAGCCTTCTGACTTTCGGGCTGGTGCAGCTTGCGGCAGGTCAGGGTCCTGAAGCCTACCTGGCAACTTTGGTGGCCGATGAGGGCAAGAGCGGCCCGGGAACGACGTTCCTTGAGGTCCACACCTGGACGGCTCAGGTCGATGCTGGGATCGCCGTCGGCGCGTACAACCGAATCGCCCATACAGAGCCGGACGGGCAGACCCGGGTTGAAGAGCGCACCGTGATTGGTGTCTTGCCGCCTCGCTCGAAGGAGATGGTCGAATGCATTTTCACGGCGCAAGCGAGCGACGCCTTCGATGACATCGTCGAGCAGACCATGGGCTTGGCGGCGACGATCAGCGTCGTTTTGGAGAAGGGATGAGGCAGTCAGAGGTGAGGTCTGACCGACCACGGAGCGCGGATAGGACCAAGGCAAGGAAGCGCACGGATCAGCGAGGCAGACGTCCGGGTGGGACGCGGAAGCGCCGGACGCTGAGGATGGTTATGGGTATTGGCCTCGTTCTCGCAGCGCTCGGCGTGGTGGCCTTGGTCATCAACCTGATTTTCTTCTCGCTTGTCTATGACTTGGCGCCGTGGGAGAAGGACGTCACGGTACCTGGTGGTCTCTTCGCTCTCTCTCCCTCCCAGATCGACCAGCTCTCGTTTTTCACGGCCATCCCGGGAGCTCTCTTCCTGATTGCGTTCTGCTTCATTTGCTCTGCTCGTGTCCTCCGCGACCGGCTGGGCACCAGGGAAACCGTGGGGCTGGAAGGCGGAACAGTCGTCTCCGAGAACACTTACCTTTCACCTCGCGCGCATCTGGGGTGGCTCGGTGTTGCGCTGGTGTTCTGGATCGTGCTTATTCCCGTTCCGGTTCTCCTGGCCGTCCGGGGAGGGTGGCCGGCGACAGTACGCGAGTTGCCGCAGGGACACGTCTGGGCCAACCTTGGTATCTACGGTGGGATCACCGCGGCCGTCGCGGGAACACTGCTCGTTTCTCACTTCAAGAAGCAGCACTACCTGGCGCTGGTCGCAGCCCATGACCCTCGGCTGGACGAGCCGCAGCGGGGGATCTGGCGCTGGGCTACGTTCCGCTGGCGCTTCGACCTGTGGCTGGGCGCCCTAGGAGGTGCCCTCTCCGGCGCATCCCTGATCGCACTGCCGTACGACGGCGTCGTGGCACTGGCTATTCCTCTGGCGCTCGGCACGAGCCTCATGGTTCTCGGGGTGCTGCTGGGCCGGCAATACTGGCGCTCCCATATGCCCCTGGGACTAGCAGAATCCTTCGCTTAGGCAGCCTCGGCCCCCTCGCGCAGGGAATCTTCGCGGAAGCGCCCAGGATACGCATCCGGTACTGCTGCTTGACCGCGCCAGGCATCTGTTCAGGCCAAGCTCGCCCGCCCCAGCCGATCCAAGGTGGTGACAATCAAGGTGTCGCTCTCCTGCAATGCGTCAATGGCTTTGTCGAACTGCGGCCGCCGAGCATGCGCGCCACTGACGCCATGATCAACGTACAGGTCCTCCCGACGAACGCCGGCGGCAAGCAGGTCACCGACCTGCCGGTCCGTGTCCTTGGCGCGCGTCGACACCCTCGCGTATCCGATCAGCTCGCCCACACCGCTCCTCCATGTCGACAGTCTAAATTTGTCTCGCAACCAAGCTCGCGGGACTGTCCGATAAACGGTGTGTGGGGTCCGGCGTTTCATCAGTGAATGGTTTTCTCGAACCGTCCGGCGAAGGTGATCGCGAACGCGTTGAGGGCGGGTTTCCACCTGATCATCCAGCGTGCTCTGCCCCCGCCGGTCGGGTCAAGAGACCGGGTCACGAGGTAAAGGCATTTCAGGGCCGCGGCCTCGTTCGGGAAGTGGCCCCTGGCCCGTACCGCTCGGCGGTAGCGGGCGTTGATCGACTCGATCGCATTCGTCGTGCAGATCACCCGTCGGATCTCCACGTCGTATTCGAGGAAGGGGACGAATTCTGCCCAGGCGGACTCCCAGAGCTTCACGATCGCCGGGTACCGTTCACCCCACTCCGCGGCGAACTCCGTGAAGCGGTCCTTCGCCGCTGCCTCACTGGGAGCCGTGTAGACGGGCTTGAGTGCTTTCACGATGCCGTCGCGGTGCTGGCGGCCGGCGTAACGGAAGCTGTTGCGGATCAGGTGCACGATGCACTGCTGAACGACCGTCCGCTCCCAGGTCGTGTTGATCGCCTCGGGCAAACCCTTCAGGCCGTCACAGACGGCGATGAGCACGTCCTGGACACCTCGGTTCTTCAACTCACTAGAGACCTGCAGCCAGAACCGAGCACCCTCGCCTCCGTCGCCGGCCCAGATGCCCAGGATCTCCCGCTCTCCGTTCGCGGTGACGCCCATGACGACGTAGAACGGGATGTTGCGTACCTGCCCATCGCGGACCTTCACGACGATCGCATCGACGAAGATCACCGGGTAGAGCGGGTCCAGGGGACGGGAGGACCACTCGGCAAGCTCACCGGCGACCTTTTCCGTGATCCGACTGATGGTGTCTTTGGAGACCTTGGCCCCGTAGACCTCCTCGAAATGTGCTGCGATCTCGCCGGTGGTCAGTCCGCGGGCGGACAGGGATAGCACGATCTCGTCAATCCCGTCCAGGCGCCGTTTCCGCTTGGGCACGATGACCGGTTCGAATGACCCGTCCCGGTCCCGGGGCACCTCGATCTCGACCGGACCGATCTCCGTCAGCACCGTCTTCGCCCTTGTGCCGTTACGCATGTTCTCAGCGATCGGCGTCTGCCCGTGCTCATGCCCGAGGTGCTCGGTCAGCTCCGCCTCAAGCGCGGACTCTAGGACGTTTTTCGTGAGCTGGTTCAGCAGCCCGCCGGGCCCGACAAGGCTCACGCCCTGCTCCTTGGCCTGGGCGAGCAGCCGTTCAGCGAGGTCCTTCTGATCGATGATCTCTCCCGTCACAGGATCGATCATCGCCTCTGTTGCATCGGTCGTGAAGTCGTTCACGGCCATCTCCTTTCGGATCAGGCCGGACCCTCACACACCGTTTTTCTTACAGTCCCAAGCTCGCAGTCACGGATTGCTAGCGCTACTTGAAAGACAGGGTGGCAAGACAATCGAGGACCGGTAGTGGCGGGGGAGTGGTGGTGTCTCGTTCGAGTGTGTTGCAACCAATCGGTTGCAACACACTAGACGTGGCAGGGTGGAACTCAAGTCCCACCCTGCCAACTGCTGCTTCAAGCGTTGGTGAGTTGAGCTGCTTTCCGTAGCTCGTTGGAAGTGTTGAACTCTTCGGCCGGTGCGGCTTCCTGGTATTCAACGAGCTCGACTTGATGCTCGACGAGGGCGTCTCGGACGGCTGATGGTGTTGCGTAGAAGTATTCACGGCGCAGGTTCACGAGATTGACGCGTCGGTCCGCGAAGTATTGGTGCAGCATCGTTTCGATTCCGACGGCGTCTTTCGAGAAGAAGAGGGCGTGGACGTCGAAGAGGAAGGGAACCGAGGCGTCGCCGAGTTCGCGTACTCGTTCCATTGGGTTCAGGCGCCGTGTCATTCCGATTTTTACGACGCCGTCGCCGAAGGCTCCGAGATTGGAGATGACGTAGACGTAGCCGGCTCGCGTGTTGAGGGCGTTGTCCTCGGCGTCGGCGAGTTTCGCTTCTGCCTCTTCAAGCTGTTCCTGGACACGTTGGACGCCTTCCAGGTCACCGGTGGCCTGCAGTTGCGCGAGGACGTTTGAGTAGTGATCCACCTCCTTCTTCTGCTTCGCTTTGAGAGCCTCCCACTCGCGCTGGGCTTTGGCGGTTTCTCGAGCTTCGGCGCGCGCCTCGGCTTCAAGCTGCTTTTGAATTGCTAGAGCTTCGAGATGCCGGGCTGCGAGCTCTACTTCTTGTTCCCGAAGTCGGTGGAAGGCGCTGGTGATCTGGAGCCCGATCATGGTTCCACGCTTTGCTATCTGCTCCCGTGACTTCTCGAGTCGGGCACGAGCGGCGCCAAGGTTCCCTGCCTTCACGGTCTTTACGCAGTTTTCGGCCTCAGCGTTGTAGGCCCGTAGCAGCAGCGCTGAAAGATCTCGGACGAACTTGTCGCCCTCTCGGGTGGAGCCGTTGAACGTGAACCCGGACACCGTGGTAACGGCGGTCTTCGTACGCAGCTTGTCCTTGATGTGGGCGCGCACAGTAGCTAGTTCGTTGGCCAGCTTCACGGACGTCTCGCCCGGGTGTTCGTAATCGTAGAAGCCGACGTTGTGCTGGTCTGCTACCTGTCGCACGTCCAGCACATCCTGCTGCACGGCGGCGAGCTCTGCTTCCGCGCTGGCTAGTTCCTGCTTCGCTCTGGCGATACTCGCGGTCAGTTCCGCATCAAGGCATTCCTTGGCCAAGCTGTCCATGTCACCGTACCGATTCAGGTCCGCAAGCATCTGCGCGTTGGCGCGGTACACCTCATCGGCGTACTGCTTCAGCCCCTTGGCCGGTACAGGAGGGGCCCCAATGTTTGTCCGGTAGATGTCTTCGGCGCTCACGCTGGTTGACTCGGCGGTGACGCCAAAGGCCGTTCGGTACTGCTTCAGGATGTCCAGGAGAATCCAAATCACGCCTGCGGCAAGCAACAGGCTGAAGAAAAACCCTTCGGTGGGCAGTAGGGCGATGAGGAAGAGCAATGCGCAGGCAAACCAAATATGAAGCGCGAATCCCGTTGCCCGCTTTTTCGGCTGGGCAGGTTCGGGCGACGGACCGGATGAGAAGTTGGACATAGTTCCCCCAGATTTAAGTGATGATGCCCGAACCGTAACAGGCCCTACCGTCAGTCATCGCCCAAGTTCTGCCGACACGGAACTCATGCCGGGGAACACGCTTGACACCCGCGGCGACCAGGGCCTTGAGCTGCAACTGTGCATCCTGGCCTGACTTGTTGACTCTGGTGTATCCGAGGTGCCGCATTCCGTCCGTCCGACTCGCAAACCCCGACCACGAGGAGTTTGGAGACGAAACACGACGAGACAAGTTCTCGAGACACAAGAAGACCCGTGATTGCGGGGGTGGTGGCACGGTGTTTGACTCGCTTGGATGTCTCAGAAGGCTTTAAGTTTCTAAGACGCCCTGGGCGGAGGGTGAGGGACATGAGGTGACCGCGATTCAGTGACCGGTGTTGTCTCGCGCGTGAGCTCACCCCATGAGTTCGGCTGCACTTGTCGGGCGATCCTTCGCGGCTGTCATGGATTGTTGTAGGAACGAGGTTCGTGTGTGGCTACTGATCAGCAAATAAGGTGATTGATCCGAGGCCGATCCTTATAAGACGTGAGGGCGTAGGGACTCGATGATCCTCGACCGGAATCCGGAAGTGATAACCGTTACTTTCGCTACGTCAGCTCCGTGGTACATGCCGCCTTCCACGTACACCTCGCAGGGGACGCCCGCGCTGTTCAGCCTGTGCGCGTACTCAAGATCCTCGTCGTGGAAGAGGTCGAGGCTACCAACGCCGATCCAGGCCGGTGGGAGACCGGAGAGATCCTGTCGGCGGGCCGGCACAGCATATTGCCGGGAATCGGGCAGGCCTGGCTCATGACCGAGGTAGTACTTCCAGGCCATGCGGTCGAGGGTGGGCGTCCAGGCGAAGCGGCCACGGCCTGCGGAGTCTGGTTCAAGCCCGGTCCGGTCATCGAGCATCGGGTATTCGAGCATTTGGAAGGCGACGGGAATGTCGTGGTCAACCGCCCGCTGCGCAAGCGCCGCGGCGAGGCCGCCCCCCGCGCTGGCGCCGCCGACTGCGATACGCGAAGCATCGATGTTCAACGATGTCGCGGAGTCGTGCAGCCACTGCAGGCCGGTGAAGCAGTCGTCCAAATCTATGGGGTACGGGCCGATGCGATAGTCGACGCTGATCACTGGCACTCCTAGCTGTTCGGAGAGTTGGGCGCACCACGAATGGTCTCCAGCGGCTGTTCCCAGGATGTGTCCGCCTCCGTGAATCCACAGCAGCGCACCAGTCTTTTCTGCGCGGTGCAGTGGCTCGTAGATGAAAGCATCAACTGAGCCGTCCTCGCTCCGCAGCGAGACCGTTCGAACTTTCACCCCTTCGGGTACGGCGGTCGCGCGGTCCAGAAGACGCCGACCGAGCGGGAGCATCCATGGTCGCGCGAAGGAGTAGTCGACATAGAGATTGGCCCCCCGCAATTCCGGGGCGACACTCGAGAACGACTGCCTCGTGATGAGCATGCGAACGAAGGTCCCTGCAGCTGCACCTACAACTGCAACTGCGGCAGCGCCAGCGAGTAGACTTCTGGACTTCATGTCGACAACCTCTCGTTCGGTGCAGAAGTTGGTGCTGGAAGGGGCCATGAGAAGGTCCAATCGCCTGAACCGACTTCGTGGATGGTTTCATCTGGCAGGGTCACCGTGGCTCTTGAACCAGCTGGAACTGTTACTTCGACCCGGCCGTCGGCCTCGGAGACGTCCCACCGGATCGATGCCAATCCGTAGGGCGTTTCCACGGACGACTCGACGAATGTCAGACCCCCGCCGACAACGGGTCGGAAGCCGATATGTTTGTACCCCGGAGCGATCGGTGTGATTCCTGCGAGCTGTTCGCGCATCCACCCGGCGACGGACCCCAGAGCGTAGTGGTTGTGACTTTCCCTGGCCCTGCCGTGCTCGTCGTACCCCTGCCAGGTCTCCCAGATGGTGGTTGCGCCCTGCTCCACTTCGAACAGCCACGAGGGAGCGGTGTCCTGGAGAAGGAGACGGAATGCCACATCCTCGCGACCGGTATCTACCAGTGCGGACAGCAGCATGGGTGTGCTCAAGAACCCGGTGCCTAGGTGAAAACCTGCGCCTTCGATGAGTTCGACCAGTCGGGCGGACGCGTTCTGCCGTTCATCCACGGTGAGCAGATCGAAGGCGATCGCTCGCACGTAGTCGTCTTGCAGGTCCCGGCCGATGCGTCGACCGTTGTCGCGGATGAATGCCGTGCGCCACGCCTGCCGGACCGAGTCAGCAAGTGTGCGGTAATGAGCGGCGTCCGCACTGCGGCCGAGTATCTCTGCGGCCTTCGAGAGGAGTCGGGAGGAATGTTCGAAGTACGCCGTCGCGAGCCCCGCGCCATGCAACAAACCATCGAAGAAGCTCCATGGAACATGCTCTCCCGGTCGTAGCCACTCGCCCCAGTGGAAGCCACTGTCGAGGATGTATTGTTCGTCGTTACCGATGCGCGCTGAGAACCACCGCTGGAATCCCCGCCGACGCGCGGACCGCTCCAACCGGTCCACCCACTTACTCATGCTGTCGTATTGGGTTTGGAGCACGTCTTCGTCACCGTAGTAGCGGTAGATGTCCCAGGGCGTGATGACGGCGGCGTCGCCCCAGCCGACGGAGTTTCCCAGGAAGTCGCCGAGGAACCGCGGACCGAAGCTCACGTTTCCTGATCGTTCGCTCGGGATCCACGGGGAGATGTTGCCGTTGTCCTTCTGCTCTATGGCGAGGTTGCGCAGATACCGTTTGAGGAAAGCACGACTGTCCACCATCCCTGTTGCTGTCGGGGTGAAGACCTGGATGTCTCCGGTCCAGCCGGAGCGCTCACGTGTCGGGCAGTCGGTGGGGGTGTCGGTGAAGTTGGACCGGGTGCTCCAGTAGACGTTGCTCCACAGTTGCGTCAGGCGGCTGTCGGACGCGGAGAAGGATCCCGCCCGATCAAGATCCGACGACAGAGCGATACCTTCGACGTCCTCGGGGACGAGGTCCTCGGCAAGCCCTTCGATTTCCACGTACCGGAAGCCGTGAATGGTGAACCAGGGCTGCCACCAGTGTTCCGACCCGTCCAGGATCACCTGGTCACGCTGGAACCACGGCTTCTTTGGATTCTGAATGATCCAGTCAGGATCGAATTCGCCCTCCGCTGTCAACACTTCACCGAAGGTCAATCTCACCGTCGTTCCGGCCTCTCCGGTGAGTCGTATCCGGAGCACACCTGCCAGGTTCTGACCGAGGTCGACGAGTTGCTTACCGGCCGGTGAGCGCCACGTCCTGGGTGCAAAGGAGTCAAAGTGGGTGACCCGGGGAACTTCCTCCGCAATGAGTAGGCGAGGATGAGGCGGCAGCACATCGACCGGCGCGAACCGGCTGGGGGGCGCGTCGTGCACGAGCCAGTCGCTGTCCGGGACTCGAAGATCCACCTTCTCACCGTGCTTGGGATCGCTTTCGGTGATCCGACCTGGGCCCGCTGCCCATGACTCGTCGGTGGCCCAGCGCACCGTCGTTCCGTCCGCGAGCTCGAGTTCCAGCTGGAGAAATCCGGCAAGACGGGTTCCGTACACTTCACGGCGTTCAAAGAAGCTCACCTGACCGCGAAAGCGACCGTCGCCCACAGCCATGGCCATGATGTTCTTCCCCGTGTGAAGGTGATCAGTGACGTCGTAGACCTGATACTCGACGACCTCGTTGTAAGGGGTGTATCGAGGTACGAGAGCCGGTCCGGTCAGGTCGTCGCCGTTGACGAACAGGCGGTACCAGCCGAGCGCACTTGCGTACGCGCGGCCGCGGACAACGGGAGCGGGAAGCACGAGTTCGCCTCGCAGGTAGACGGGCGCCGTGGCCGATACCGTGTCGCTGCGTGCCGTGATCCAGCTGGCGTGCCACCGTTCGGCGTTAAGGATTCCGGTTTCGAAGCTGGCCGTCTCGCTCCACGCACCCCTGCGACCGTCCTGATCCCACACGCGTACCCGCCACCAATACTGGGTGGCCGACCGCAGCGGGGCGCCCGAATACCGGAGGCCGAAAGGTCGGGTGCCGGCTACCGAACCGGTGTCCCACTGGAGTGTGTCATCGAAGTTTTCGTCGAGGGCCACGTGTACCTGAAAGGCAGTCTGCGCCAGATTCCGGCCGTCACCCACGAGATGCCAGGTGAACTCGGGGTGGTCATCTCCGAGTCCCAGTGGTGCTTCGAAATTATTGGTGCGCAGGTGTGTCGCGCCCAGGGTAGCTGCAGGATTCACGTGGTCATTCCCTTTCCAGAGTTTCGTGCGACGAGCTCTACGTGCGTCGAGCCCGCGTGGGCGACGCCACCGGTGGCAGGCCCGATTGGTGCTGCGCGCGCAATAAACAGGGTCGGCGTCCCGGGGACGGCTCCCACTGTGTCGGCGTTCATTTCCCGCATTGTGGTGTTATCTGACCGATTTGATGGGAATGATGGCTACGGCGGCGATGAGTACGATGACGGTGGATGCAATCCAGACCAGTGAGTAGGAGCCGGTGATCGCGACGATCTGGCCGGCAACGAGGGGCGCGATCGCTTGACCGAGGTTCGTCGCGACCGCGGCCATGCCGAGATCGCGACCGACGGTGAGCTTGTTCGGTAGGACGTCGAGGAACAGGGCCGCATCAACGGCGATGAAGACTCCGAAAGCGAGACCCCCGATCAACACTTGTGCGATCATCGCCGTCACTGTGGGCCACGCGAACGGAATGAGGAACGACACTGCCATCAGTACCGACGCCGAGATGACGAACACCTTGCGACGCTGCAGCCGGTCCGAAAGCGGCCCGGAAACGACGATGCCGATCACAGCTGCCGGCACTAGTGCGATAGCCAGCAGCGGAGCCGTCGCCGTTGCTTCCTCAGCACTGAGCGCCGGTTGTACGTAGCTCTGCAGCATGTAGAGCGAGAAGGCGGTGGAGATGCTGTAGCCGAACAGGATGATGGCTCGAGCGATCCACGCCCAGCGAAAGTCGTGTGCACGCAGCGGCTCGATGAAGCCACGCAAGAGCACTCCCCATTGCAAGGGTTCGATCTCGAGCAGTTTCGAGGAACGGTCGCGTGCGGCGAGGACGAACTGAATGCCGAACAACGCCAGGACGATCGCAAGCGGGAGGTACGCGTCCAGACCGATCGTCGCGAACAGTACCGAGGCGAGTATCGCGCCGATGGCGGCCCCGAGCAGGAGCCCGAGGCCCTGAAGCGCTGAGGCGATGCCCCGGCGACTGGGCGGCACTCGATCGGCGACCGTCGTGTTCAGCGGGCCCAGCGCCACGTTGATCATCAACGACGCCAGGGCGGTGAACGCGATGACCAACGGGATGGTGCTGGCGTAACGGAGGCCGACGATGGACAGTGCACCCACGATGGAGCCACACAGGATCCAGGGTGCACGACGGCCGAACCGGGAGCGGGTGCGGTCCGACAGCGTGCCGACGATCGGTTGGATGACCAGCGTCGCGAGGATCCCCAGAGCGGACGCGATCGACAGACTCTCAGCCCGGGCCGCTTCGTAGGCACCGAGTAGGCCAAGTTCACGGGCCTGCTCGGCCGTCGGCGTGATCGCCCCACTGGCGACCTCTGCCTTCAGGTCGGTGAGTGCCGTGAGGTCGAGGCCCGCGTCAGCGCCCTTGAAGTAGTGGCCCACCTCGAGGAGCTGGATCTGGTTCGGCAGCAGGATGCTGCTCATAGCGGACAGGGCTACGAAACTGCCGAGTACCGCGAGGCCGTACACCAGCAGGTACTGACGGAATCGGCCGCCCGGCACGTGCAGATCGGATGTACCCACGCGGTGCTCGTCCGCGACACTATCCGCGCTCTGAGTGGGATCGCCGCTAGCGGCATGGAGAGTCATTTCAGCAAGCTCCTTCGGCGTGCGGCGAGGATCGGAGCGCCGACGGGTGCGGTCGATCCGAACTGGGTGATGAGGTGGGGTTCAGCGGTGACATGGGTTGTCCTGGTTCAGGGGGATCAGCCAAGGGTGTGGGAGCCGTCGACTACCGGGGAAGGGATTTGAGCTGTCGATTGATGAGTTTTGCGGCTTCCGCTCCTTCTGGGAGGAAGTCGAGCATCGCCCACACATGAATAAGTCCGTCTCTGAGGTCGAGGTCGACTCTGGTGTGCTCGTTGGCGGCTTTTTCGGCCAGTCGGACGCTGTCGGGGTAGATCAGATCGAGAGTTCCGGAGAAAACGGTGATGGGCGGCAATCCGCTCAGGGACCCGTAGAGGGGGCTGGCCATCGGGTGGTTCGTGGGGAGGTCGCCAGCCCACATGCGCCCGCACTCGATGATTCCTGCGTAGTCGAGCATCGGGTCCTTGATCGTTTGGCTTCTGGGATCGGAGACGGTGACATCGAGCCATGGCGAGAGGAGGATCAGCCGGGCGGGCACCGATGCGTCTCGTTTGACGAGTTCCTGCACGGCGGCGAGGGCAAGCCCCCCTCCGGCCGATTCCCCTTGCACGACGACCGCATCTGCTCCGGATGCGGCGATGACCTCACTGATCAGGTCTGCCATCTCCGGAACGACCGTGCCGGCCGTGCCACGGGGCGCCACAGGGTAGAGCGGGATGACGACGGTGACGTCACTGTCCCGCGCAAGATCGGCATAGAACGCTAGATGCCGCAGCGTGACGTCGTAGACATAGGCGCCACCGTGGATGCAGATCATCGTGGCTTTGGAGGCCGCCGATGTCGGCGTGTATGTCAGGATCTTCCAGCCGTTGCGTTCCGTGGAGGTCGCAGTCAACCCCCGAAGGGCCTTCTTGCCCAGGATGGGGACGGATTTCTTGGCGGCCACGTCGATGGTGTGTTGCAGACGTTCGGGTGCGTTGCTGCGGCGCATCCCCATGGCGGGGATGAAAGCCTTAGCGACGATCTGGTGCTGCCAGCTGGGACGGGAATTCATTGGAGCTCCATTACTTGCCAGAACTGCGCGATAGTGTGCGAACGATTGAGAGAATGTCGCTTGAGGCGTCAAGCGTGGAGGGAGCTGCGTGCTTGGCGGATGAGGTCCGCGGCGCGTTCCCCGATGGCGATGCTCGGGGCGTTCGTGTGACCGCGGATGATCTGGGGCATGACCGATGCGTCGGCGACTCGAAGGTTGTGGACGCCACGGACGCGAAGGCTCGGATCGACGACGGCGTCGTCGTCTCGTCCCATGCGCGCGGTGCCGGTGGGGTGGTAGAGGGTGTGGCCGTAGCGGTGGAGGGCTTCGGTGCTGCGTTCCTCCGGTGTCATGGTGTCGCCGCCTTCGGGGGCGAGGAACCGTCCGGTGAGATGCTGCTTGAGTGCCGGTGTTGCCAGCAGACGCTCCACGACGCGGAATCCTGCCATGATCGCTGCGCGGTCAGCACCTTCGGGATCGGAAAGATAGCGGGGGTCGATCGCCGGCTTGTCGAACGGGTCGGCGGAGCGGATGTGCACTGACCCGCGGCTCTGGGGTGTGAGCAGGATGGGGCCAAGGGTGATGCCGTGCGCGGGGACCGGCAGCAGCCCTTCACCGACGTACGCGACGGGCGCGAACAGCATCTCGATGTCGGGGAGAGGCAACTCGGGTCGGGAGCGGACGAATCCATAGGCTTCGGCGACGTTGGAGGTGAGCATTCCTCGGCGCCGTGTCAGGTAGTTGACGAGCTGCGCCGGCTTCGTGGCATCGAGCAGCGTCCCGCCGCGCACCTCGGGGATGAGCGCCGAGACCAGGTGGTCCTGCAGGTTCTCGCCGACCTCGGGGCGGTCGACCAAGACGTCGATGCCGAGAGCCCGCAGACGCGCTGCTTGCCCGATGCCGGAGAGTTCGAGCAACTGTGGAGTGTTGACCGAGCCGCCGCACAGCACAACCTCCGCCCTGGCATGCACCTGCCGGAGTTCCCCGTCCTGCAGGTACTCGACACCGGTCGCACGGATCCCGTCGAACAGGACCCGGGTGGCGTGGGCGCCGGTTCTGATGTCGAGGTTCGGCCGCCGTCGTGCGGGCTCGAGGTAGGCGGCCGCTGTACTGGACCGGGAACCTCGATGCTGGGTCACCATCGTCTGGGTGAAGCCCTCCGGCTGTTCCGCGTTGGCGGCCTCCACGGACAGACCTGCCTGTTCGACCGCCCGGAGAAAGGCGTCGGTGAGGGCAGACGGGCTGCGCTGCGCCTCGACGCTCACCGCCCCCTCCGGGGCGCCGGCGGGGCGCTCAATGCGGGCCAGGAGTGTGCGCATTGCCGGCCAGGACCATTCCGGGCCGAGCAGCTCACCCCACGTGTCGTAGTCGGCCGCGAAGCCGCGCACCCACATCATGGCGTTGAGCGAGGAGGACCCGCCGAGCACCTTGCCGCGTGGCCAGTAGACCGTCCTGCCGTGCAGGTTCGCCTGCGGCACGGTCTCGTAGTTCCAGTCGGCGCTGGTCTTGAACAGCTTCGAGAACGCAGCGGGAACGCGGATGGAGATGTCCTTGTCCGGCCCGCCTGCCTCGAGCAGGACCACTCGCCGGGTCGGGTCCTCGGTGAGCCGCGCAGCGAGGGCGGCACCGGCAGAACCTGCGCCGACAACAACAACATCGACAACATCGACGGAATCCCGGGCGGAGTCCTGGGCGGACGCGCTTGCGTGGGTCATCGGTGTGCTCCTCATGCGCGGAAGGCTGAGATTAGGACGCCGGGCAGGCGGCGAAGGGTCGGCTTGGCCGCGAAATCGGCGAGGAGCCGCCCGGTCACGGCGGCGCTCCGTGCGCCGATGAACCACGGCGGCTTGGGGGAGAGTGCGATCTCTCCGGCGAGGACTGAGCGCGGGAAGGGCCGGAACGGTCCGATGACCACGGTCCGCTCGGTACTGTTCAGGAGCAAGGCGTTGTGGACCACCCCGCGACCGGATCCGACGTCGTTGAGCGGGTTCCCGGGGAACGCGCCCCAGGGAGCGGCGGCGGTGAGGAAGCCCAGCGCCGTCCAGGCGTTGATGGCGATCGTCCCGTAGCGCAGGGCTGCTATCGCCTCGCCGAATCCGGTACCGAGCTGCTGTCGATCGGCGGGTCGGACGATGATGTTGGCGCCCAGCGTCCCGTCGAGCTCGTCGTTGGCAAGTGCCACGGCGGCGTCGAGGAACTCCTGCCTGGTCCCTGGTATTTCGAGAACTCCGAGGACGGGTGCGAAGGACTCCGTGGTGCGAAAGGTCGCGTCGTCATCGCGGTTTAGTTCAATGAGTAGCCGGTCTCCGAGGCTCCCGAGCCGTTCCGAGCGGGGATAGCGTTCGGCGGCGGCCGTGACGCGGTCGGCGCTGCCGGGGTACCAGCCCGGGCGTGACGGGGCAGAGTGCATTGCGTGGCGAAGTGCGGCGAGGAACTGGTCTTTTTGCGGCCATTCGCTGCTGATGATGACCATCTGGCTCGCGATGCAGTTGAACCCGCCGTTGTGCAGTCGCTGGGTGGCGACGTGCTCAGCCTGGAACTCGATGTCCTGCCGGGACCATTTCCCGGGGATGACGATCACCGGGGAGACGCCGCCGAGTTCGCTGGTGATCTCCTTGTCGAGGATGGGCTCATTCGCCGCCTTCCGGCGTGCACCCTCCTCGTCCGTGCCGAACACGACCGCGTCGTGGGTGACGCCGCTACCGGTGATGTGGACGTGGGCGATGCGGGGGTCGTGGACGAGGTGCGAGCCGGTCTCAGCGCCGCCCTGAATGATGCGCAGCATCCCGAAACGGATCAGCGGATCGAGGGCGTCGAGGTAGCTGGTCATCATCGCGCCAAGCACCGGGTTCAACTTGAGCAGGACCGCGCGGTTGTTGGCGACGATCTCTGTGAGGGCGTCCAGGGGTGCGATGGCGGTGATGTTGCCCGCGCCAAGAACCAGGGACACCCCGCCCTGTGTGCCGGGGAGCCGGGCGCCGAGTCCGGCGTCGTCCCTGACCTGCTCGTACGGGATTCCCGGCGGGAACCAGACCTCGATCGAGAACCCGTTCAGCAGCAGCCGTTCGGTACGGTCCAGAGGGAGCACTGAGACGGCGGTCCTGCCGCCCGGCGCGCCGTGGAATCGCAGTCCGTCGACGGGACTGCGTCCGGCTGCCAGCGCTTCGAGGCTGTGGGTGAGCCGGGAGGTCGCGCCGAGGACGGCGTACGGTCCCGACATCCACTCCTCGCCCACAAGGGCGGAGTCAGCATCGATCCGTTTGATGCCTGCGGCGGTCGTGGCCCACCGGCGGGAAGCGCGGCCCACGCTCTCGTGGACGCGTCGCAGCAGTGCGGCGCGCTCGGTCAGGGATGCTGCTGCCCACCGGGCAGCGCCCGCGGCAAGTGCTTCCAGGTCCTTGTCGAACGCCCCCGCGGCCACGGGTGCCGGGGAAGCTGTGGTGTCGATGCCAGCCATGATGATCTCCTTCGATCAATGAATATGGTGGATCACAGCGGTACCCCCGCCGTGATCCGATGCAGCGCTGCTTACTCGGGGTCGTCGTTTAGGGTCGCGGTCGCCGCGTCAGGATCGCCCCAGAACGCGGCAGCTTCGAGTGGGAACGGCCCCGCCGGGAGCACGAGCTGGCTGCCATTCCACCGCTGCAGCGGCAGCACACTGCCGGTCACCTGCACCGTTGCGGTCCCGCCGGGATCCAGCGTGATGGTCGCGAAACCAAGCAGGGCACGCGGGCGATCGCCGTCGGTGGACGGCGCCGCATATAGCTGAACCACGTGTCGCCCGGACCGTGTGCTGGTGTTCGTTACGGCGGCGTGGGCCATGAACGTGTCACCCTCGATCGCGTCGACGTGGAGCGAATCGGTCGAGAAGGTGGCGTAGCCCAGGCCGAATCCGAACGAGTAGGCCGCGTCAGTCGAGGTGGCATCCAGGGCGCGCTGGCCCCAGATCCGCGGGTAGTGCACGACGCTGGCGTCCCAGTCGGCTGCCGGCAGGTCGGCCTGGCGGCGGGGGATCGTGATCGGGAGCCGGCCTCCCGGTTCCTCGTCGCCGAGCAGCACGTCCGCGATGGCCCGGCCGCCCTCCATCCCCGGATACCAAGCGAGCAGCACCGCGGCGACCTGCGAGTCCCACGGGGCGGTGACGATCGTCCCGCCCCCGATCAGGACGACGACGGTGCGCGGGTTGACGCGTGACACCGCCTCGATGAGCTCGATGTCCTCCGCGTGCAGGCGCAGGTCGCGGCGGTCCCCGCCGACCTTCTTCTTCGCCGCGGCACCACGCAACAACGGGATGAGCAACCGTGCGATCGGTCGGAACCGTGCCAGACCGCCGAAGAGTCGAACCGACTCGACGTCGACGGCGACGAGCGACTCGCCCTCGTCCACCGAGCTCAGTCCGACAACCACCACGGCGGTCTCGGCGGAGGATGTAGCCTTCACCGCGGCAGTCAACGACGCGTCGTCCGGGCGGACAACACGGTCGCCGAGTCGCTCGACGAGCCCGGCGGCGACGGACACCGAGTCCGGTGGGAACACCTGGGATGAGCCGACGTCACCGAGGTTGCCGGAATCAGCCAGAGGACCCAGGACGGCGACGCGTGCGCTATTCCCTGCATCCATGGGGAGCGTGGGGACACCGTCGACCTTCTCGTTACGCAGCAGCACGGCGCTGCGGTGCGCAACTTCCCGCGCGAGGGCGCGGTGCTGGGCGGATGCGACCACGGACGCAGGCGGTGTCGGTTCGGCGCGCAGTGCAAGGTGCAGCTGAGCCGACAGCAAGCGGGTGGCCGCTCGTCGCACGTCAGCCCGGGCGAGCTTTCCTGTTTTGGCGGCCTTGGACAGGGTGGCGGCTCGCTGTTGACGGAACGGCATCTCGAGGTCCTGGCCCGCGGCTACGGACTCGACGGGGTGACGCAGACCCCAGATGAAGTCGGTCATCACGAAGCCGCCGAATCCCCACTGGTCCCGGAGGATGGTGTTGAGAAGCTTCGGGCTTTCACCCGCCCATTCGCCGTTGACGGAGTTGTAGGCGCTCATCACCGAGTCGGCACCCGCGTCAATCGCTGCCTTGAAGTGGGGCAGGTAGATCCCATGCAAGGTCGCGGCGTCGACCTGCACGTCGACCCGGAAGCGTCCTTCCTCCATGGAGTTCAGGGCGAAGTGCTTGATCGTCGACAGCACCCAGGGGCGGACCCCCTCGACCATTGCAGCGCCCATCGCCCCCAGAAGGTATGGCTCCTCGCCATAAGCCTCCTGTGATCGGCCCCACCCGGGGAACGGCGCCATGTTGAGGCAGATTCCCGCGTAGAGGTTGGCACCGAGCGCGCGCGCCTCCTGACCGATCACAGCACCCACGCGACGCTCGAGATCCGTGTCCCACGAGGCCGCCCGCGCGATAGCCACGGGAAAAGCCGTAGCCGAACCCATGACAACCCCCCGCGGACCATCAGTAAAGCGGATGCCGGGGATGCCGAGGCGGTCGATACGGCCGGCCTCATAGGGGACGACGTTGTAACGGACCGCGGTCGCAAGGAATCCGGGCAAAAAGCGGCGATCGCCATCGAGCAGGAACAGCAGCTCACGATCGGAGAGCTCATCGAGCAGGCCGGACACGGCCGATTCCACAGTCATACGTTCGGCTCGGACGTTCTCGACGGCGTCCGTGAACGCCTTGCCCTGGGTACCGAGTTCGTCGTGCATGGCTGCCTCCTCGCAGTCCGACGCGAAAGAGTCAGCGCCGCCACAAAAGCTGTACCGACCATGTGGTCGTTAGGGAAACTATAACGACCACACGGTCGGTAGGGAATAGGGTAATTTTCAAGAGTGCATACGATCCCCTCGGCCCCCGAGCGATCAAAGCGTCGCCGACTCGCCCCAGAAGTCCGCCGCGCGGAGGTCCTCGACGTAGCAGCAAGACTGCTGAGCGAGCGAGGATACTGGGCAGTTTCCGTCCAGGACGTCGCCCAGGCGGCCGGCATGACCAAGACCGGGCTCCTTCATCACTTCCCGACCAAAGAGTCGCTTCTCGTCGCGCTGCTCGAGGAGCGCGACCGGTCGCAGATCGACGAAGCAGAGGCACACATCGCAGAACTCGACAAGGAAGGGGGGAGGGCGTTCCTTGATGCCGTCGTCGAATCGAACTGGGCTCATCGGGAGCTGATCCGCCTGTACGCCGTCCTCAACGTCGAGGCCCTCGATCCGCGGCATCCGGCCCACGACTACTTTCGTCGCAGGTTCGAACGAGCCCGAGACGTCATCCGGCGTGCCGCGGCATCATGGCACCCCAACCCGGACAGCTTCGCCCTCGAAGTTCATGTCTTCCTCGACGGACTCCAGATCGCTTGGCTGCGTGATGAGAGCCTCCCCGTGCGCGAGCTATGGCACGACTTTGCCGCCCGTGCCTGTGACGTGTAAGCACCACTCCAGCTGGCTCCCGACGGTACGACTCATCGGAAAAGCGCCTTCGTCGAGCCTCACCCGCCGTGAACCAAGATCAAAACATCGGCCAGGGAAGAGGAGCGCTGCTGAGCCCCGCTGGAGATACCAAGGACGGGGTCGCCACATGGTGCTGCGAAAATGACGCCACTTTTCGGTGCGATCCACAGACGCCGTGACAGAGTCGTTCGGATGTCTCACAGAGCTTTAGGTTTTCAGACACATTGAACGGCCTGGTTATCGGGAGCGTTCGAGAGTCTGAACATCGCACAACGCCGTCCGAGTGGCGCACACTGGGATTCCACGCTGCAGAGACCCGGGCAGACCACAGCGCGATCCATCTCGTACAGGTGATCTCCTTGTCAGAAGTTTCGGCCGGTGACGTTCGGACGAGGGGATACCGCTAGAAGTTGGCGAAGGCGGTCGGCTGTAACGGGGCTCCTGGGTCGTTGTGATGCATCACGGCGGAAGTTCGCAGGGAGCCGCCGAAGCCGCTGAAGCTATCGCAGGGACAACACCGCAAGCCTCGAGGAAGCACAGCACGCGAAAGGCATGGGGGACACTCGTCGCGAGCGTGAAGACAATCGGCGAAAGGAGATAGGCCATAGGTTTAGGCCCGGGGCCGGCTTGAGTAGGAGATCGACCGATGGGCGTCTTGAGCAGAAACCTCACTTAGGATCTGACCAACGAGGTGGGCCAGTCCTGTCTTGAGTTCCGAGCGGTCAGTGTTACTGATCAGGAGGCGGCGGTCCGAGACCCGGACGCCAGCGCCACGGTAGCCAGCCTCGGCGAGGCGGCGGCTGGTGGGGGAGTGGTGGCCGCGTTCGATAGCTTCATAGGCGAGGGCTGACGAGAGAAGGCGGCCGGAACGATGTCATTTGAGTGACCCTGATATGTGCCCAGGTCATACGGCAAGGCGGAGGCTAGGTCGCCGCTGAATGTCAGTGCTGCATCGGAGGGCACCGGAGTTCGTGGATGGTGGTCATTGCATTCTGCCAACGTTCTTTGGCGATGCCCTGGCGGACCCCCGGGAACGTGGAACGCCTGTGACTGGTTCAGGGATCCGGGTCCGGGTCGACCGGATGAAAGGCGCTGGACGATGGCCGTTCCGTCTGAGCAGTTCGGTCATGGCCGCCCTCGTTGTCCCAGTTCTCAGCGGCTTCAGCATCGGGTTGACCCAATGGAATCCTGGGACGTTGAGGAGTTGCCGAAGAGATGGGCTCATTCTTCGGGGACTCGATTGTCCAGTCGCGACGTCCCGACATGCTCCGAGTCTACGCTCCTTAGCGCCATCCAGAAGGCATGGTCTCTGTGTGGTCAAAGCAGAGCCCAACACCGGTCACTAGTCACTAGTCATTGGATAGCTGGGCGCTTTACCGACGGTTCTGTGGGTCCTTTTCGCAGCTTTCGCGGGGCGCTTCCGGTGGCCGAAGTTCTCCCAGCGAGCATTAGACCTTGGCACCTGGAGCATGCCCTCCTTGCAGCGGTTCGTCGAGCGCGGCGACCTCGGCGACCTGAACGTCGACGGGGGTGACGTGGACGTTTTCGACGAGGGGTCCGAGCACGCTGGGCTCCTTATCTCCGCCAATGCCGCCGTCGTGTTCGATGACTCGCAGCGGCGTCGACCTCAGCTGAGCTTCCCGAAGTGCCGTGCCGCGTTGGATGACAGATGTTCTGGGTCCAGCGACTTCAGCAGAAGAACTACTCCCACGAGGAGGAAGAAGAGTGCCAACGCCAGCAGGGCTTGGCCATCTGAAGCGGCGGGGCACCCTGCGGAGCTGTCATCAACTTCGGGGCAGCTGCGCCAAAGCTGCAGGAACACGACGAAACTACCTACCGCTCCCGTGGTGATCAGTAGGAGCCCGAGAGCCACGTGCACAGTCTTCCTCGAAACATTCATGGTTCATCGGAACACGAGCGGGGACAGACGATCACTACTCACTCATCCCAAAGTCTTCCGTCACCTGCTCCGGAGGGGTCAAGGACGGGACGAAAGCCCCTATCTGCCCATTCCTGATTGGGCGAGTATCGGGTCGAAAGCTATCGCTCTCCTAGCAAAGGACCGATCATGGAAGCCCCTTCCACACCTTCCACACCACGCCAAAGAGTCATCGTTGTGGGTGTTGACGGTTCACCCTCATCGGTCACGGCCCTGCAATTAGCTGCCCGCATGGTCCCGCTAATGGGTGACGTCGTCCACGCTGTATCCGTCTGGCAGTATCCCCTGGTGTTCGGCATATACACGCCGATCGAATGGAATTATGAGGAACTCGCAGGGAAAGCTCTCGAGCAGGCGATGACAGATGCTTTCCCCGGCGATGCTCCTTGCGACGTACAACCGCGGGTGATTCATGGTTCGCCGGCCGAGGTTCTGATCGAGGAGAGCAGGGACGCCTCGATGGTCGTCGTAGGCTCTCGTGGCCATGGTGGGTTCAGCGGGCTACTCCTGGGGTCGGTGAGTTCCGCGGTGGCGGAACGGGCAGGCTGCCCCGTCCTGGTCGCACGTGGTGCCCTGCAGCCTCCTGAGGATCAAAGAAACGCCCTGTCGGCGGTCGGCGTGTCAGCATAAACGCTGTCGGTCATGCCTCCACGGCACCTGCGCCAACCTTGGCTAATCGCTCATCGCAGGTCTCGGCGCGTCGTCTTCCTTGAAGCAGCACCTAACGCGGCAAAAGTCTTGTGAGGATGCACGTGCCAGGTCAGAAAACAGCGCAGAATCCACGTGTTCGCCTAACTCTTCAACACCACACCTTGACCGCCTGCAAACCACTGCGCCAGGTCATGCAAGGGGCGAAAGCCTTGGCTACTAAAAGGCGTAGCTGAGTTTGCGGGTTCAGTGTGGTCTAGCCCGCTGTTAGGCCTTCTGCTCGTGGTGCTCCTGATCCGGGCTGTTCCCGCGCATATTGCCGTGGCGGCCCAGCATTCGCATGACGATTGGAGCGCAGTTACGACAGCGTCGAGATCATTTCTAGTACGTGCATGAGCACAAAATGTTATATTCACTCGAGGTAAGGAAGAATCATGAGAGCTGCACGCTATTACGGACGCGGTGACATTCGAATTGACGAGCTTCCGGATCCAGACGTTGGGCCCGGCATGGTGGGCATCGATGTGGCTTGGTGCGGGATATGCGGCACTGATTTGCATGAGTACCTTGAAGGCCCGATTTTTTGTCCCACTCATGACACTCCTCACCCAATTTCGGGCGCCACCCTTCCGATCACTCTGGGCCACGAGTTTTCCGGCGTTGTCTACGACGTGGGGGCGGGCGTTGATGACATTGCAGTAGGCCAGCACGTCGTTGTCGAGCCCTACATCATTGACGACAATGTCGACACCGGACCTGAAAGCACGGACTACCACCTGTCCAAGAACATGAACTTCATCGGATTGGGTGGGCGCGGCGGCGGCTTAGGCGAGAAGATCGCTGTGCAACGGCGGTGGGTGCACCCCATCGCAGTGTCGGTGCCCCTGGATCAGGCAGCGCTCATCGAACCGTTGTCAGTGGGATACCACGCTGTCGATCGATCCGGCGTGAAAACGGGTGATGTGGCCCTCGTAGGCGGGGCGGGACCCATCGGTCTACTGACTGCCGCCGTGCTCAGAGCCTTGGGCGTGACAGTCGTGATGTCCGAGCTCAGCCCGCTGCGACGCCAGAAAGCTCTTGAGTCTGGGGTCGCTGACCATGCATTTGATCCTCGTACGACCGATGTTGCTGCTGAGGTTCGCAGGCTCACGGGTGGGAAGGGTGCGGATGTCGCTTTCGAATGCACGAGCGTACAGATAGTCCTGGACACCCTGATGGATGCAATCCGCCCCCGGGGAGTGCTGGTTGTGGTTTCCATTTGGGGAAAGCGGTCGGACTTCGACATGCACAAACTCGTGATGAGGGAAATTGACTTGCGCGGGACCATCGCCTACGTGAACTCTCATCCTGCGACCATCGAACTCGTCGAGTCAGGGAAGATTGACCTGGCCCCTTTCATCACCGGGAAAATCGGGCTGGAAGGGCTCGTAGAGGAAGGCTTCGACACTCTAATCCACCGGAACGAGACGGCTGTGAAGATTCTCGTCTCACCTTCAGGTAAGGATCTATAGCCAGACCGGAGGCCCGCCTCGTATATATCGCTGGCCCTTGAACTGCTCCAGGTCCATCGGCAGCGGAAGCAGGAGGCGAGCGGCAGATTGAGGGAGCCCCAGGTGTCGCGGCGGAGCCCAACCGCAATGACGCAATTTTCTCGAAGTTGACCCGTCTTCAACGCCCAGAGAATTGAGGTACGCGCCTACCGACGAGGTGACGAAATGGAAGCGGCAGATGCGATGGAGCGTTCCGAACCCTTAGAATCCCGGGCAGGTACCTAACAGGTCATCGCGGAGCGATGACAGAAGCAGCGCGTCCGGATTAGACCTAGATTAGGCGGGCGGAGTGCGAATCTCGTTCCCGAGGCCAGGTCGGCGGAGACGTCACGCTTATGCACGCCTTCGGCGACCAAAGCGTCGAGCTGCAGATGCGCGTCCTAGCTCGGTGTGCTGGCACTGGCGCCCGATGTGCCTCATCTCGCCACATCAATCGAGCCTATCCGCATTTCGATTCTTACTTCGCAGGAGGGCCGAGTGACCCACTTGAACGCGGGTCATGGGCCCACAGTCGCGGCGTCGTGGGCGGGCGTAGCGGAAGCTGTTGCGGATCGTGTGCACGATGCACTGCTGAACCACCGTCTTTTCCTAGGTCGTGTTGATCGACTCGGGCAGCCTTTTCAAGTCATCGCATTCGGCGATGAACACGTCCTCGGCGCCCCGGTTTTTCAGCTCGGAGAAGACCTGCAACCAGAACTTAGCCACCTCACCTCCGTCGCCGCCCAGATCGTGAGAATGTCCCGTTCCCCTGCCGCCGTGACGGCCATGACGACGTAGTACGGGGTGTTGTGGACTCGCCGGTTACGGACTTTGACCACGATCCCATCGATGAAGAGCACCGGGTAGAGCGGGTCCAGCTCCCGAATCAGACTTCTAGGCGTTCCGTAAGAGAATGGGATGTGACGAGAAGTGAAAAGTCGAATCATCGCCCAGACATCGTCGTGCGAAGGATTCTGAGCGATGGTGTCTGGGCACGCGTGAGTTCAGTGGGGGAGGTGGGCGACAGGCCGTTCATCCTCGTCTCGGGGATCGGGGTGTCCTCGCATTACTTCGAGCAGCTCGCCCCGCACCTGATGCAGTTTGGGCCTGTGCATGCCCTTGATCTGCCAGGATTCGGCGGGGTGCCACACGCACGCCACGCCTTATCGATCAGTCAGTTCGCGGAGCTTGTCGGCAAGGCCATCGACGACCTCGGGCTGGAGGATCCCGTGATCGTTGGCCATTCGATGGGCACGCAGATCTGCATCGATCTCGCCGCGGCACGGCCCGAGCTCACCACTCTCGTTTTGATCAGTCCTGTCATTGACGCCTCGGCCCGCACTATGCCTGTGCAGGCCGTTCGTTTCCTGCAAGCCAGCCTCCATGAGCCTTTCCGGGTGATGCTTCTCGCTGTGGTCGCCTATCTAACGTGCGGGTTCGGCTGGTTCTTCAAGATCCTGCCGCGCATGATGTCCTACCCAATCGAGCGGACGGCCGTTAGCGTGGGCGCGTCGACGCTTGTCATCCGCGGTGAGTACGACGCGGTGTGTCCCCGCCCTTGGGTCAGGCAGTTGAGCAGCGCATTTCCCCACGCTGTCGACGTCGCCGAGATCGAGGGCGCGGCCCACTCGGTGATGCACGCGCATGCCCGCGAGGTCGCCGGGCTCTGCGTCCGGCATGTGAGCGGTGCGCGTGTAAGGCGCGATGAGGTCGGCGCGGAGGGTCTCGACGATGCGAGCATCGCCGTCGTTCCGGAAGCGCCGAAGCAAGAAATTTCGCTTAGTCCGGTCGACGCGGCGAAGAGCTTTGTCGACGAAGTGGAGGGCGCCATCATCGAGTCTAAGGGCAATAAGACCGACGACGATCGCCTGGTGGAGCTCGGACGCGAGCAGCAGGCCGAGGCACGGGCTAGCGGTCGCGGATAGTCCAACGGATATCCGCGATGGGTGAGGGGCCGAACAAGGGTGTTCCGCGCTGACTGGGACCGGTGGTGCAGCAGGCCGGAGACGTGTTCCGGCCCAAGAGCAGCCTCGGCCGAGGACACGGGATGCATCTGGCCTCTATCCGACTCGCTCTAAACGGATTCCTGCCGCAGCTCGAGGAAGATCACTGGAATCAGAAGACAGTCCGCTATGAGCGGGAAGGCCTTGATCGTGACTTCGCGCAGATAACGACGTATCTCGTGGAGGACTTAAAATTCAAGCCTTAAACCGTCATGGCGCGGTCTGCTGAGGGACTCCTCAGCGGGATTGGGAGGAGTATCTTCTACAGGATGAGGAAAGACGGTGAGTCAGTGTTTCGAGCATGAGGCGCGGGGAATGACCGGAGAATACGGCCGGGAGGGTGTAATTTGAGGGACCCTGGGATGTGCCCCGGTCACGCTGTAAGGCGGAGGCGAGGACGGCACTGAGTGTCAGTGCTGCATCGGAGTGTAACCGGGGGTTCGTGGATGGTAGTCATGGCATTCTGCCAACGTTCTTTGGGGATGCCCTGGCGAACCTCCGGAATGTGGAATGGCTGTGACTGGCTCAGGAATCCGGGTCCGAGTCGACCGGTTGAAAGGCGCTGGCTGATGGCCGTTCCCGCTCCATAATCGTGTGAAGTCCAACGTGCACTGAGTGTGAGTAGAAATCTGCTTGTGATGAGTACGATCGCTATTGCTCCGGTCATGCGTTTCCCTAACGGTCACGATGAGGCTTTGGACTCTGAGGCGGGCGGAGCGACACAGCATGGCGGCACGAGGCTTCCTCAAGTCGACGCCACTATCAGTTGCTGGCTGGGTGCCTGACCGGGGCAGAGGGTCTTGCCTCCCCGGTTGCGGGCCCACTGCAGAATCGCCGAACACCTGCGTGGTGAGCGGTGGTACGCTCCGGGGTCAACGGCGGACCTCTGTATATGCAGAACCCCTGTCCATTGTGCGATCTGTGCGGGGAGAACCGGATGAGTATTTCGGATGGCTACCGGGTGCCAGCGAAAGTTTCCCGAGTACCGCCGAAACGCTCCGAGCGCTCGGTCTCTCGATGGTTACTGGCCGATCGCGTCCAACCCGTAGGTCCGGCAACCGAGGGGAACGACACCACACCGCATGCGTGGTGGAAGGTAATGTGCCTGACGGGAGTCGATTACTTCTCCACCCTCTCCTACCTCCCCGGGATAGCGGCCCTGACCGCCGGCGCCCTGTCACCCGTTGCAACACTGCTCATCGTGGTCCTGACCCTGCTGGGGATGCTGCCAATGTACCGGCGGGTAGCGAAGGAGAGCCCGCACGGGCAAGGATCCGTGGCGATGCTGGAAAACCTGCTGCCATTCTGGAGGGGCAAGATCTTCGTCCTCGTGTTGCTCGGATTCGTCGCAACGTCCTGGATTATTACGATTACCCTCTCCTCGGCGGACGCGACTGTTCACATGTTGGAGAATCCGTTGGCGCCCACCTTCCTGGACGACCAGGCCGTCCTGATCACGGTGCTCCTCCTCTTGATTCTCGGTGGCGTGTTCCTGCTCGGCTTCACTGAAGCCGTTATCGTTGCGATTCCCGTTGTCGGCGTCTTCCTCGCCATGAATGCCGTCGTCATCGCCGTCGGAATGCGTGCCGTCTTCACCGAGCCCGGCGCCCTGACATCATGGCTGAATGCCCTGACCGCGTCCGATCGGCTCACAGACGGCCGGGGCCCTGTCATCATCGCTTTCCCCTTGCTTGTTCTTGGATTGTCCGGCTTCGAAACCGGGGTCAGCATGATGCCCCTGATCGCTTCCAGCGGACGGACACCTGCGGATCGTCTCGCATCGAGGATCCGGAACACCCGCAAACTGCTCACCGCGGCCGCTCTGATCATGAGCGTGTACCTTCTGACCAGCAGCTTCATCACCACCGTGCTGATTCCGCCCGAAGCCTTTGCGGAAGGAGGGCGAGCCAACGGCCGGGCATTGGCCTATCTCGCGCATGAACGCCTTGGCGCCGGATTCGGTACGGCCTATGACATCAGTAGCGTTCTGATTCTCGGGTTCGCCGGAGCGTCGGCCATGGCCGGGCTGATCAATATCGTCCCCCGATACCTTCCGGCGTACGGCATGGCACCGGAGTGGGCGCGTGCCGTCCGTCCGGTGGTCCTCGTGTACACCGGCGTCAGCATCCTCATCACCATCGGCTTCAAAGCCGACGTCAACGCCCAAGCAGGCGCCTACGCGACCGGAATCCTCGCGATGATGCTTTCCGGTGCTGTCGCCGTCACCATTTCCACCCTGCGGCAACACCTTCCCAAGACTGCCGCGGCCTTCACCGTTCTCACCCTCGTGCTGCTTTACGCCCTGGTCGACAACGTGATGGAAAAGCCGGATGGAGTCACTATCTCGGCATTCTTCGTCGCAGGGATCATCATCATCTCCCTCGTCTCCCGAGTCAGTCGCACCACAGAACTTCGCGCTGACCGCATCGAATTCGACGACTCGGCGCGGCGGTTCCTGACCGACTCCATCACTAGCGACGGAACACTGAACCTCATCGCTCACCGACGTCAGATTGGTGACCACGATGAATACGCGCAGAAAGAGGCGGAGCAACGGGACATGAACCCGGTCCCAAAGACCGCGCATATCCTCTTCCTCGAGATCGACATCGTCAATCCCTCCGCCTTCAACGAAGTACTTCAGGTCCGCGGCCTGGACATTGGAGGGTACCGAATCCTGCGCGCCGAAAGCCCTGCCGCCCCCAACGCCATCGCCGCAGTCCTCCTCGCCCTACGCGATGTGACGGGTCTGAGACCTCACGCCTACTTCGAATGGTCCGAGGGCAATCCGCTAACACACCTGATGAGGTACCTCCTGCTTGGCAGGGGCGACACTGCCCCAGTCGTTCGCGAGATCATTCGCGAGAACGAACCAGACCCCACCCGTCGACCGCGCGTCCACGTCGGCTAACACGCGAGTGGCACACGACATCTCCGCGTCCGGACCGGAAACGACGGGTGCACTCCTTCACCATCCGGGAGCGGGTGCACCGGGTACACATTCAAGTGCTTCCCGGGAAAAGCCCCTCCACGGTCGGGGCTTGAAGCTTTTCCGGCGAGGTGCCGACGACTGGTGAGGTGACCGCGGGAGTCAGCTGGTGCGCCGTGCCAACGCAGGTCCCGCTCTTGAACGAGCTTCTGCACGTCAGCCCAAGCAACCTGGCGAATCGTGCAAAGCTATTTTCCGCTCTGCGCCGCACATTGGGTGCGCGCAATAGCCCCGATCGCGATTCGGCAGGACTAGTATCTCGCCATGGACCACAAGGAGACACGGAAGGGTGAAGTCCGAAAACCGGCCACATCTGCTCCGGCACAGGGCAATACCGGCTGGACCTTGCCCAAAGCCATGACCGGTCGGGTAAGCCCTGCGAAAGCGGCGGACGGCGACAAGCCCGTTTTCGCCTACATCGCCAGCCTGCCGCAGCCGCAACGCGGTATCGCCGAAGCAGTTGATTCCCTGGCAGCCAAGACGCTGCCCGACCTTCAGCGCTCCGTGAAGTGGGGTATGGCGTACTACGGCGTCGGCGACGGGTGGTGCTTCAGCTGCGGCGGCTTCGCCAGCCACGTCAAGCTCATGTTCATCAATGGCGCGGCGCTCGAACCGGTACCACCAGCTACACCGGTGGGAATGGGCAAACTAACTCGGGGCGTGGAGCTCGAGTCCGAGGAGGAACTCGATGAACAGCAGGTCGCGGCTTGGATGTCACAGGTTTCGTCCGTGCCGGGTGTCGGGGGAAAAAAGCTTTAGACCCTAGGTCTGAGAGGCCCTGCAAGTCTGCCACCATCCTGACTCACAAAGCCCGACAACGAGCACTAGAGGTGAAACGCGGCGACACAAGTCTGCATGACACAAGCCGCCCACGAATCTGGGGAGCGGGTCCGGAGAGCAACACCTCATGAAATGTCTTGAGAGCCTATAGGTTTACGAGACGCCTCAAGACCGGAGCATAGTCCGAATCGATGAACCTCTGTGGCACCAGTGCGTGCATCATCATCGTGCGGGCTCAGCGCACCTCTCGCCCGAGGCACACACCAGCAACATCCTGATCCTGCTTGCAGCGTCCTCATGGTAGGCGGCACAAGAAGCGGTGCGGGCTACAAGCGGCACGGGAATTCTTTTTCCGGTGGTGTGGGAGTAGCAGTAGAGTTCATAGCGTAGATGTTGCGCAAGCGGGATCTACCGGGGTCGAGCACACGGCCTCCTACCGGCCCGGGGTAATGCCCCGGTGCAGGACAGTTGAAGGCCCACCGTGAATACCACCCCCCAACCCTCCTCTTCCTCGGCTTCCCCGTTTCCGCCTGAGCTGCTGGCAATATTCGGGCGGACCAACGGGTACCTCCTCACCGAACAGACCGCCCACGCGGCCGTCGACGGTCTGGCCGGAATCGCCCGCGACATCATCGGCCCCGCCCAAGGCGCCGGAGTGAGCCTCATCGACACCGACGGCACCCGTGTGAGCGTCGGCGCGACCGACTCACGCGTGCTCGAAGCCGATGACCTGCAGTACGAACTGGGTCAGGGCCCGTGCATGAGCGCCTGGTCAGCAGGTAAGCCCGTCTATATTGCCGACACCCACACTGATCAGAGGTTCACAGAGTGGACGTCCGCGGTGATACCGCTCGGTGTCCGGTCCTGCCTCAGCGTGCCACTGCTGGACAAGCCCGCAGGACTGGGGGCGATGAAGATCTACTCGAACACCACCGACGCATTTTCGGACGAGGACCGGCGGCTGTTGACCAACCTCGCCCGCTCCGCCGCAGCCCTCCTTGGGCACATCCAGGGCTCTGACATCCCGCAGCGGATCAGCAATGACGTCAAGGCGTCCCTGGCCGAACGGGACACCATCGGAGTGGCTCGCGGCATGCTGATGGAACGCTTCAATCTGGACCGGCAGGCGGCCATGAACCACCTGATCAACCTCGCCACTGGCGCGAACACCACCATCGGCTCCATGGCCACCATGATCAGTGAGCGTCAGGACGGCACCACCCCCACCGCTGGTGCGTAATGCCTAAGCACAGGCCGGAGAAGCAACGGGAGGGCACCCTGCAGGCCATGCATGCCAGTGGACTCGACGTGCAGAGCGTCTGGATCCGCTACTTCTCCCTCTCCGGGAACGCCGATGAGTTCGAGGTCGACGCCTACCTCAGTGGGCTGATCACCCTCAGCCCACTGGACAGGGACCTTGTCTCCCACGCGGTCAACGAACTCATCACCGAAGCAGCCCCACCCACCGCCCCTTACAGCAACGACCCGCAGGTTTCGATTGCCCAAAAGGTTCTGGACATTCTGGACCCTTCGGATGGGCGGAACGAGCGGAACGAGGACGGCCGGGGACAGGGCCAATAGGAATGTTCCGGCGGACGGATCACTGCTGATGCTGCGATCGTGGGCTGCCCGCTGGGACGCGGACGACGAGCACGCCGAGAAAGGACACCGCAAATGACCGAAGAACGCGTTGAGGACGGTATTGAGCACACCATGAGCGAGCCGGCACAGCTTCAGGACCTCGTCCTGGACAGCGCGGACCTCGAGCGATTCCTGAACAGACTCGCCGTGTTCGCAGCAGCCACGTTCTCCAACGAAACCCGGGAAGTGTTCTGCAGCGTCACGCTGCTACGCCCCAAAAGCAAGAGCATCATCGCCAGCAGCAGCGACCAGGCCAAGAACCTCGACGAAGTGCAACTCGCCTACGACGACGGCCCGTGCCTGCGTGCGGCACGCGAGGGCCAGATCTACGTCGTGAAAGACTTCACGACCGACGATCGCTTCGGCGCATATTCCGCGGCCATGCTCAGCCACGGAATCCGGTCCGCTCTGGGTGTGCCCATCGCCCTGGACGGCCATGCAGCTGCGGGTCTGAACCTGTACGCGACCGCCCCTGACAGCTTTGATCCTGACGTCATGACAGCCGCGGACACGCTCGGCAGGGAAGCATCACAACTGCTGCGGATGGCCGTCCATATCGCTCACCTCACGGCCACCAACCACCACCTCACCCAGGCTCTGAGCTCCCGAACCACGATCGATGTCGCCGCGGGCATCATCATGGCTCAGAACCGGTGTAGTCACGATGACGCGATGACCATCCTCAAAGCTGCCTCGAGCGGACGGAACATGAAACTCCATGATGTCGCCGGTGCTGTTGTCGCCTCGCTCGGACAGCAGACGCCCACGACCCACTTCAACCCCTGAGCTCCCCGGTCGCGTGAAGACTTCCCGTGGTATGCCCGTCCAAGACCAGCAGCCTACGGGGAGGCAGTAATTCAGCGTGTGCTGAAGCCTTGCATGCCCTCCTTCGCTTCGGCGCCGGTGAGCCCCCCCCGGCACCTAGGACCAGCACCCCGACCGCGCCACCAGCTAAGTACCTGATTTCTTGATGGCCCACTAGCGGTGATAGCCAAGGGGCGGGATGACAGGTCGACTGCGGGAGGGCGTGTCCCTGCCACCCCTGCTCGGACCACGCACTGCTCAGCAGCGAAACCGCTCCTTTCCCGTAGTCGTCGTGCTCGCCGGCCAGAGTTATAAGGCACCTCACGCTGGTAGCCTCCCGCGTGTGCCGGCTTCATGCCACGACGCGCGTCGAGGGAGATCCTGTCGGTCCAGGTGGCGCCGATTCTGGCCAGGGACTGTCGTCGTTGGGCTCTCACCGGTCAGTCCCGGCTGGCTGCCTGCAACAGCCGCAGGAGCTTGCTTGTTGCTGTTGTGCAAGCAGATGGTGCGGCAAAGGCGTCGAAGACGCGGCACGCGTGGAAGCCTAGAATTGCTCGGTAGCAGTGACCGCTTGAGGCGTTGAACAGGGGCACACTAGGAAGGTGGCGGAGGAGTCAGACGTGCTGGATGAGTATGTGCAGCAGTGGAGCGCGATCCAGACCGTGCGCGCAGCCGAACTGAGTCTCGCGGAGGTTGTGACCTCGTACTTCGATCTCGCGGGGAATGCCGATGAGCTCGACGTTCAGGGGTATCTGACCGGCCTGGTGATGCTTCCCGTCGTGGAGCGGGACCTGCTCGCCCACGCCATCAATGAACTGCTCGACAGCACCGGTTCCATGGTCGATGGCGCGCACTACAGCAACCCGGACGCTCGGACTTTCTCCGGGTACAGCGACTACCTGCGCGCATTGACTCTGTCCCCCGACGGATACGACTTCAGCGCCCCGCAGGCGGGAGATGACAGCACCAGCGCCCCCACCACCGAAGCTCCCACCGCCGGCTTTCAGGGCCTCATGGATGCGCGGGACCCGTGGGATCGGGCTGACAGTACGGGTGGGTACGAGGACAACTTCGACGTCGACGAAACCGAGTTCCAGCGCATTCAGGCATTGCACGAGTCAGGATTGCTCGAAACCGGTGCGGAGGAACGCTTCGATCGGATCACTCGGCAGGCCCGGGATCACTTCGGCGTCAGCTCGGCCTCCATCGCCCTTATCACGGAGGACTCGCAGGTCATCAAATCCGTCGTTGGACCCATCGGTCAGGACCTCCCACGTGGCCTGGCACTATGTGCGAGGACGATCGAACTGGACCGCACCCTGGTCATTCCTGATGCCACCGGTGACCCGGAATGGCGGAATCACCCGCTCGTCGCCGGCGAGCCACGGATCCGCTTCTATGCCGGTCACCCCATCAGCACCGCCGACGGCTGGCGTATCGGCGCCCTCTGTATCATCGACGATCAGCCCCGACACTTTACTGAGGAAGATCTCGACGCCCTCAGGCGTCTGGCCGCACAGGCGCAGATGGAAATATGGGTCTGAGCACGAGGAGCCAGGACCGGCCCGGCAGGAAGGTACTAAGGCTGCTTTGTTTTCGGGTGCCTTCCCCGATAGTGTCGTGAAGATACCGGGTCCAGCCAAAGGCCATGGTTGTGAGCGAACATAGGAACGGCTATGACAGAACTCTTGCACCCAGCCCAGACCGACTCCACTTTCACGACTGGATCCGCCGATCCAGATCCTGTTGCGTCGCTGACCGAATCGACCACCAGCCCTCGGACATCCGCGGTACGGGGTGCTCGTCCTAACTGTGAGAGCGGTTTGCTTGACGGACATCTTTCGTCCGAGGACCTCGCGGCACTGTCGACCAGACAATTGCGCGTCATGGTGAACCAGGCCTACAAGCTGATGGACACCGCCTACCCTCCCACCGGGGCCATCGAAGGTTACGAGATGATCGTCGAGGAACTCGAGTACCGGGCGGAGCAGGCCGCGGAACGCGGCACCAGTTCCGCGCACCAGCCCAAGGAAACATTCCGCGATAACCCCCTGTACCGCCGGTTTGAGCTATTCATCGATGGCACCCTCGCCGCGTACGTGAAGTACACGATGGACGCAGGGACGGTGAGCCTCATCGATGGTGTTGAGCAGGCCGTCTTCCACGGTCATGGCCTTGACGCGGTCCTCATGCGCCATGTCGTCCTCAACGTCCACAAACGACGCCTCGGCCTCATCCCCGGGTGTCCAATGGCAATCACTTTCCTCGCCGACCATCCCCAGTACCAGGTCCTGATCGGGCAGCGGGTTGACTAGGAGTCGCATGCCCTGCAGCTGACCCGTCAGTCGGGAGGGTCGCGGACACGGCAGACCTCACAGTGGCTGGTCGTCACCAGCCGGCCACACCCTGAGGCTCAAAAGGAGCGGCCCGCAGCGTCGAGAGGACGCCCCGGAAGCCGATTTGTGAGGTGCAGGTCCGATACATAGGGAAACGTTGAGGGTCAGCGCCGGGTGATGTTGAAAGTGTGCTGCGCATACTGGATGTACGCCTGACAGACGCCCTGTGATTCGATTCGCGGGGCTCAGCCGGCCACACCGACGAGCCTCGTGCACGAACGTGGACTCTTCTTCACAGCTCAAGCAGGCGGGCTGTGAAGGAGAAGTAACCGTGCCCGGGCACCAGAGCCGGTGGACACTCGCTATCGGACTGGCCCAAAAACGGGCCGGTTCTTCCGCCGCGTCGAAAGCTCCTCCCGTGACCCGCGTCTTCCCCTCGTCCGCGTCGTCTGCCGCACCGTTACCTCCCCCCGACGGCGTCACCGATCAGGCCGATCCGGGACCCAAGCTTCCGGACTGTCCTACCGGGACCTACGAGTTCTACTTCGACTCCGGCACCTTCCTCTGGTCGGATGAGATGTACGAGATCCACGGCTATGAACGAGGAGACGTCGTTCCATCCCTCGAGCTCGGCTTCGCGCACATCGACCCGGCCGACCTGCACAACAGTCGTGCACTGATGGACCGCCTCACCAATGAAGGCGGACCAATCGCCGGGTACCACACCCTCATCGATGCGAAGCAGCGACGTCATCAGGTCCTCAGCGTCGCGGACCTGATCACCGACGCCGGTGGGACGACCGTCGGCATCAGGGGTGTGCTCGCCGACCTCACCCAACGGATCCACAACGACACGCACCGCCTCGCGAACCAGGCCGTCGCCGACTCCGCCGCGCACCGCGCCATCATCGAGCAGGCCAAAGGCATTCTGATGGCCACACACCACATCAGCGCCGACGATGCATTCGCAATGATCAGCAACCGCAGCCAGAACACGAACCGCAAAGTCAACGACATTGCCCGAGACATCGTGAATACCACCAGCACTCCGCCCCTGCGGTGAGCCTCGTGGTAGCCTCGCAGTCGATCAGGCAACGACGACACCCTAGCTGGCAAGGGTCTTCCACTGGGTTTCGCTTGAACGGCCACAGTAAGCGCTGGTCTCACGCACGGATCATCCTGCGGGGCAACCCGTCAGTATCTGAACGAGCGCGGGCGATAGTTCACTACCGCGTCCAAGGGACTCGTAGGCTCGAATAACGGTCGTTCGTTCACGGACGGCTTCCACTTGTTCTCCTTGATGGTGCCTGCAGCAGCTCACGCCCGCATCGTTCGGCCGAGCCCCAACCTTCATCAGGGGACGCACGATGCGCAATCCGTCAAACAACCATTCCTCGGACCCGTCAGTCGTCGAGTCATCCAGTCCCACCCCAGGAATGGCCAACCAGCTGTATCGCGCCGTCGCCGATAGCGAGGGAGTTGTCGATTTCCTCAATCGGCTCACGAAAATCGCGGTCGAGGTCCTCAGCGAACAAGAACGTGAGGTGTACTGCGGGATCACCCTCCTGCGCCCCCGACGGGCCCAAACTGTAGCCAGCAGCAGCAAGCAGGCCCAGCAGATGGACGAGGTGCAGTACCAGTTCGACGACGGCCCCTGCCTCACCGCGGCCCGCCAGGAACGGGAGGTCTACATCCCGGACGTGAAAGGCTTACCGGCGGACTCGAAATATCGGCAGGCCATGGAAAACCAGGGAATCCGTTCGGTCCTGGCGGTCCCGATCATCCTCCCGGCAGACACGTACAGTGCACTGAACCTCTACTCCGACCAGCGGGACGCCTTCGACGCGCGCTCTCGGCGGTTCGCACACCGCTTTGCAGCCGAAGCCGGAAATTTCCTCGACATCGCCTCCCACGTCGAATCCCTCGTCGACACCGGCACTGACCTGCGCGCGGCGATAGAGAACAGGTCCGCCATCGACACTGCGGTCGGCATCATTATGGGCGAGAACAAGTGCTCCCAAGACGAAGCCATCACTATCCTCCGCCAGGCAGCCAGCACACGGCACATCAAACTCCGCGACCTCGCCCGAAACATCATCGCCGCCTTCGCCACGAACCCACCCACAACACCCTGACCCGCTGAGGTCGACAAGCTGGCCCGGAATTTGAGCCCGGCACGTACAACCGAAACCTAGATCGACAACTGACCGACCGACACGAATTCACAATCTGGTGCTACCGGCAATCGGCGCACCAAGGGATCCTTGCGGAGGTTCCGTGCCGGCGCATCCTGGTATGAGCTGATGTGTAGGCCCGTACAGGTGGCCATCACATCCTCCAGTGCGTGCCGAATCCACATCACCGCTTCACTGCTCACGCGGACATCGGCGTCCACGGACAGACACCCGGCGAGGACGGTCACGGCCTCGTTCACGGTCGGAGAGAAGGTTCGCCTGGAAGGTCCACGCCCAGCCAGCGCAGGGCGTCGGTGCGCGTGGAGAAGTACTGGGCGCGCGTGGACCGAATGATGAAATGTGCCATGACCCGATCCATGGGGCCAGATCCTAGGACGGCGACAGCTGTGGGGTGTTGATACCGGATAATCCGTTGCCTGCCCTCCAGGCTCACGCCCCGCAACGCTCCCATATGAATGAGAATCGGCTTTTCCCGCCAATCCGGTACAGCTGCCAGATGGCCGCGGAAGGCGAGCAGATCCGCGTCGGTTACGTCGCTTCCATCCTCTACCCGGACCTCGATCCACCGCACGTGGTCCTCAATGGTGTGACTGCGCACCTCGCTATGTCGATCATCTGGCTTCTCTGATGGCTTCTTGGGCACGGTGGCTTCCACGGTCATAAGGACGGGTGCGCCGCAATCCACTGTTGCGCCTCAAGGTGAGCAATTCTCCGGTAGAGGGTTGCCCGCGACATTCCCAAGTCTCGCGCGACGTGCGACGCGGGCTGGCCCTGCTCGATGAGCTGGCGCGCGTTCGCAATCTGGCTGTCACTGAACACTGGCCGCCGACCGCCAAGGTCCATACCTGAGTCCCGGCGCTTAATGGTGGAGTCGTTGACCCGTTCGCGTTTGATCTCGAGTTCCATCTGAGCGAGGGCGGCGAGGACGGTGAGAACCATGGATTCTCCCGGGGTGCCGGTATCCACGTTCCCGCCGCCAAGGTCGAGTACCCGCAGATTGACCCGACGCAACCGAAAGTCGCCGGCCAGCGCGAGCATGTTCGACGTCGACCGGCCGACCCGGTCAAGGGTCGTGACGATGAGAGTGTCGCCCTCCTGCAATGCCGTGAGTGCTGCATCAAACTGTGGGCGGCGCGCATGACCGCCACTGGCACCGTGATCCACATAAAGATCATCACGCTGGACACCGGCCTCAAGCAGGTCAGCAACTTGCCGATCCGCGTCCTGGCCGCGGGTCGATACCCGCGCATACCCGATCAGCTTGCTCACGCCACTCCCTTTTTGCCGACTGTCTTAGAACTGCCTCGCAACCGGCTACTCGGTCGAGAACAGTCAGCCCCTCTTATAAGACAGGGTAGCAAGACATCCATAAACCAGTAGTAGCGCGCTGGGAGTCATGGCTCGCCCTCGTGTCTCGCAACCCACATGTTACGAGGCGCCCATCGAGTGAACGGGTATGACCTTGAAATTGTCGACTTCCAGCATCTGGCGTCGTAGTACGGCATGGGTAGCGGCAGGTCCAAGACTCCCCGGCAGACATGAATGCCTAGCGCAGCTATCCCATGGTGTTCCGGAAGGTGGACATCACCCACGGCGGTGTCTGGTCATGGCGCGTCGATGGTGAGCTTCGCCTCGGCGACCTCGTCCAGTAGCCCGAGCTATGACTGTCACGAGGCGGGACGTGGTGCGGCGTGGGGTGCACTCAGTAAACAGCGGTCTGCGCTCTCCAAGTGAGCCGCTTCAATGAAATTGACCGCATACCCCCCCTCGCCGAAGGGGACGCTCAAGGTGAAACCACCGACCGGCCGTGCCCACGACCAACAGTGGTGCGGCACGCCCTGCGGCCGGGGAACGCTTTGACCGGTCTGACCCAGGTCCTGCTCACCGGTGCGTCCTGGGTGATCAGCCTCGCGGGGATGAATACTTCGTATCCCGGCGTGCCCAGACATCACCGCGACTTCCTCCCGCTCCCACCCGCCCTGTGAAACCCGAACCGGAGCCTGCCTATGAGGGCAGGGGGTTCGCGACACCAGGAAAGGCTGCCGTGAAGCCGAGCCGGACCCAGCAGCACCCTCCTGAAAGGGAAACCCTCGACAGTTCCACTCGCCTTCCTGCTGCACGCTCTGACCAGGGCGACGTTGAAGGGCTCTAGGCGATTGGGGGGATGTGCTGGATGATCAGGGAGGGACGAACCAGTTAACGGCCTCGTTGATCAAGGGATCGACTATGAGTTCAAGACAGCCCCATGAGGCATCCGGCAACGCGCCGGTGCTTCCACCCGGGCCGGAGCTGCTCGCCAGAGCCGACCGTGAGCAGGGTGAGAACGTCGATGGTCGGCCACTTCTCGAGCGGCATGGCGAACGGCGTCGGGAAACGGAACGAAAGCTTACCCTCCATATAGGAGCCTACCGGCTTGCGCACTCCCCAGCCGGGGCGGTCTGACATACATGGGCAAGCACCGGTCTGACCGCTGTCTCGACCAAAAGGAGTCGGGAATTAGTCTGCCGCGCCGTCGAACGCGGCACTGATCGAGGCGATATTGCCAGGATCCGCAAGCACTTAGGCACAGAGACGAGATCCAGTCATGACAGGTCCTAGCTCATCCGACCAGGAATCGACCCGAAGTCAGCAGGCGCTCAATTCGCCTGACCAGCGTGGGACGACCCCCCTAGGGGACGTGTTGCGCTTCCTTACTACTGAGACCAGTACGACAAACGAGGATTCAAACCTGTCCTCACCTGAGGACCACGAACTCTCATACAAAGTGCTGGAGGACAGGCAGGCACTCTTGGATGCCGCTATCCGGGACCTGAAGGTCATGGATGTACGTCTCCATCACTCCCGGTTCTAGTTTCTTGGGGCTCACAGTAATGGTCCGTCAAGCCTTCCTTCGGCTGCCGTGGAGGAGCCGGGCGCTGAAAGGTTCTGGCGCCGAGACGCCAGACGGCGACGGGATTCTGAAGAGAGACGGCAACGAATGTAACTGATTCGTCGTCGGGTCCGGCGGAGGGGTTGGCGAGATGGCGCCCTGGGTGAGCCCACCTGCAGGGCACCTTTTAGTGCTTTCCACGTCTTGGTGGCACCGTACAAGAAGGGAATGCTCCGGTACCCCTGCCTTAGAGGAGTGACGGTGACGAAGGCTTTCGTGGCGGCCTGGTTTCCCCTCTCAGTGGCAGGCACGCGTCGTTCGGCCGCCCGGGTCGGCGGACATCGCGGATCCGACTAATCCGTCCCTGTCATCGACGACCTCGCCGTTGTAAATCACCACGGACGCCGCCACCTGTCCTTTGCCGAACTACCGCAGCAGTTCGTCGTCGACATCCGGCCGGCACGAACCACGTGCCAGGGTGTGCGGCATCACCGCAGGTTTGCCCGGTAGGAAGGGTCTGCGCTGGGATATAGCGTGTTGCTGCGGCGGCAGGGTGCAGACGTCTTTTTCCGCCGACAATCACCGGTGGGAGGCGCTCAACGATCCTGCCTCGGTAGAGAACCCCGTGCAGACTCGTGCTCAGCTGCTGCGGTCGTACGTTCTTCGCAGGCGATGCCGTGGGCTCGCCTGCTGGCAGGGTGATGGCAGCGGTAGGCGCTACGGGATGAGCCTGCGCAGAGTATCGGCGAACCCTACGTGTCCCTCATCACGTCGGTGCTGTAGCGGGCGCCATCGATGGGCACATCGCGATCGGCGATCATCTGGTTGATGGCGTGAGCGATTAGATCCCGGTCCAGGACAGGCAGGACAATGAGGCCAGCAAGATACGCAGCAGTGTCGATCTCGTCCTGGTCACCGCCCATGCCCAGATAGGTCACCCAAACATCGGTGCTGGGGAAAGCGGCTGCGCACATCGTCTGGATCGTCGTCCACTGCTGGAGGTATTCGCTGATCACTGCTGTGCTTCCCACTCATGAGGCCCCGACAAACAGCACCGGAACATGGACACCCCTGATTTTAGTTGTCGGCATCCTACGAATCTGGCCGGAGATAGAGACCCGGAGTGGTGGACAGCAGCGCCGAAAGGTGTTTATCTCTCCGCGCCAGTTTTCCCGTGGTGGGACACACCCTCATCAACCCTCCGGCACCAGGGGAACCCCATGGCAGTGTCTGGAACGCTGTGCCAGAACCTCGAGTGCGTCCCATGCTCGGGATGGTCCTGGACATGCTTGGGGGTGCCTGTCATAGACACGTTCATCCTGGCGGGGCTGTCTATTCGTGGCGGCCTCCCCACGCGCCTTACGCAAGGGCGCGGTATGCATCGGGGATGTCAATGAGCCAGCGCCCGATCGCACCGGTGAATCGACCAGTCCCCGTGACCGCCCACCACGCGAAATGGTGTCCCCATGGCGGACCTCACATCACTGGTGTCTGCGTTAAAGCAGGTGAGACCTTAAAGCGCCTTCGAACCAGTCCGGCAGGCACCAGGACAGAGGGACGGCGTGCACACCCTGTACTGCAGTGGACGCAGCATTAACCTGCCCGTGACGGACGTATCCGGTTGCTTGGCAGGAGGGCTGATTCGTTGTAGTCGGAAAACACCAGATCGTCCTTTGCCCCGCAAGCCAGACACGGGGCAGAAGCCTGCCGGGGTTCGTGCGCCGGTAGTGAGTGGTCCCAAAGACAAAGGACCTACAACCCTGGCGGAAACGCGCTCGGAGCGCGGGTAAAACACTAAGGCGCTGGTGCAACGGGTGGCTTTCAGTACACGCGCACTAGTGGGCAGTACCCACCCGGCGGCCCCGGACGTGGGTAGGTACCAGGCTGAAGAAGAGCTCATGCTGACCGGGAGACCACGCTTCATTGACTACCTTGCCCCAGAGGATCGTCAGGAGCGCAGAGTCTTTCACACGCGTGACGGGACCGTTAAGGAGGATGGTCCAGCCGTCAGAGCTGTCCGTGCTTACATGGTCGATTTGGAACGCGGCATGGTCGAGGGAGCTCGTGGCGATGGTGCCGTCGGCGGAGGTCCGGAAGTACACGTGGTCGTCCAGAACAAAGTAATTCACGGGGAAGATGTCCAGGAGCCCGTCACGAAAAAAGCCGAGCCGACCCGTGGTCTGTGTAGTGGCAAGAGCCCAGCACTGGAAAGCCGGCAGCTGGTCGGAGGTACGGAGAGCGCCGGGGGAGTTCCAGTAGAGATCCTGGTTGGGCGTGGTCGTCATGATGCGTCCTTGTCCCTTGCTGACGGAAACCAGTTGCCGGTGGCTCGAAACAGCGGCGAATGCGGGAGTGCATCGGCTGTCACCGACCGGCACTGAAGGTCGGTGGTCTCCTCGAATTCCAACCGTACGGCGAAATGGTGTACCGAATCAGGGTCGAAAGGCCCTGACCGGGTGGGCTACTTACGACGACGGTTAAGGTGGTCGAAGGTACGTGGCTTACTTACGGGTCGTAAGCATTGCTCAACAGGGCCCATGTGCTGCAGAAGGAAATCCTCTGCGGCCGCATCAACGCAGTCGACGACAAGGACTTAACGGATGACGCCCGGGCATACCTGCACTGACTACCCACGACCAGACAGACAACTCTCTGACCTGACGGCGTACCCTTTTCCTCCGTCTACAACAGCGACCGGCGCAACAAAACAGGAGCCGACGGCAGACTGCCGCGAAACAGGCACCACTGCCCAAACCCGTCCCCAGTTCTCAGAGTCGTTAGCCCACGCTCTATCAAGGAGTCGGAACCAACGCCCGAGTAAGGGTGAAGTCCGTCGCGCAGACGTGCTGGCGCTCATCAGTGCAGGTTCGCGGTGCCCGTGCTGACGGTCGCCCAACCCCAGGGCCCGGTATCGCCGCCTGCCGTGGAGCGGCGGGCGATTCTCGTTGCAGTGCGGAGCCGTTCGTCGGTCAATGCACCCCTCGAATGGGCTGCTCGTCGTGCGCGCGCCGCCGATCTGCCGCTCATGCTCGTTCACGCGGTTCCTGCTGCCGACTCGATGCCGCCCGGGACGTGTTACGCCGACGTGGTCACCGCGGGCCGCAGAATGCTGCAGGATGAAGCCATTCGGTTGTCCACTGACTATCCGAGCGTGCGGGTCAGCACCTACCTCCACTGCGGGGACGTCGTCCATGCCCTGCTCGGGCTATCAGCCGGTGCGTCTCTGCTCGTCGTGGGCGCGGACCGGGTGAACACCCTCACTGGTGTCTTCCAGGGCTCTGTAGCCATTCAGGTGGTGTTGGGGTCACTCGCTTCGGTCCTGATCATCCCGACCGGTCCACGCGGTAACAGCGAAAAGAATGGTACCGCCCACGGGCACGTCGTGGTGGGTGTCGATGGTTCTGCGGAGTCCAGCGCGGCCCTGACCCGGGCAGCTGCCGAAGCACATCGGCTAGGTGCTGCGCTGCGCGTGATTGCGGCAGTGAGACCTGCATCGCCCCCAGCCGAAACCCTGGTGGTCGATACTTCGGCGATGCTTTCGGCGATCCACGCCGCCTATCCGTCCCTGCGCGTGAGTTGGATCGTGGACGCGCTGCGCACTCCGGCCCGGGCCCTGATGCGACACAGCCCGGATGCCGCCCTGTTGGTGATCGGCCGCCACGGGCGCGGCGCCACAGCAGGAATGGGAATCGGCTCGGTCACCCACACCCTGCTACTGCGACCGCCCTGCCCCATGCTCGTCATCACCCTGCCCGACCCTGCGCCGCTGGCCGAGCCGAAAACTGAGACTGCCCTCGATGAAGTACACCGGCCCCCGCTGGCATTGACGTGACCACTAACGAGGAGTCCCGTTTGTCCCGGATCCTTTAGAAGCGGCGGCGCAAGACCCGCTCCTTCGACTGTGTGCGGATCTTCCGGCACGACTGGCAACCCCACTGAACATGACTGGGAAGTGCACTCGTGCCCAAGTTTCCACGCTCCGTCCCACCGAGGTGCTTCATTGAAAGACAACGTCCCGCGCTTCAACCTCTTGTCACGCCACAAGGTTCTGCCGGTAGACGACGTGAGTCAGGGAATCCTACGGAGGTCCCGCGTCGGTACATCCTGCTGTGAGGTGATGAGAAGTCCAGTGCAGGTGGCCAACACATCCTCCAATGCGCGACGAATCCACACGACCGCTTCAGTGTTCGCATCCGCATCCGCATCCGCTGACGGCCGTCCGGCCAAATCGGCCACGACGTCATTCAAGACGTCAATGAGGTCCTCCACCTTCCGTAGCTCGCTACGCGCATCAATTGGATTAATCGGGGCTGCACCCCGTGCTGAAACCTCTGCATCCTTGCCCAGGACCGGCAAATGCGCCGTGGCGTCATCACAACCTGTTCCGTTGTCGTTCATGGAAGTAGCCTTCGCTCGCGGACAATTAGCAACCATTCGACGACGGGACTAGGCATTCCACAACGGGTCTGCGGTGCCGGCAACGTCTCGCATCCCATTGCTGGAAGGGGCGTCACCACGACGTGGCTCCCGAGCGACGATACCTAATAGAAGTGGTGAAGGCAGCACAACGTGCGATCCCCCCTCGGGCGAGACGGGCTGGCCCACGGCGGTAGCTAGCACCTAGATCGGGTGCAGCTAGAGAGTGCAACCTTCGCTACCGGCGAAAGCGCCGGGGTCGCCGTTGCTGAGATCAGCCTGAATTATGGTGGGTTCCAGCTGAGTGAGACCGTCAATCCTCCGGGAGTGGATGGGTGCAAGGATCGGCGGGTCGAGGTGTTGGTGCCTGGGCAGGCTCGTACCATCCCGCCCGCAGGAAGGGTCTGGCTGAACCCCACCGGTACACCGGTGGTTCCCGCCGACTGGGACCAGTCATTGGCCCACGCCCTGGGGGTCTTCTACAACGGGATCTCCACCGGCAAAGACTGGCGCGGACGACCCATTACCGGCGCGAGCTTCCTGCTGTGCTTCAACTCCCATGACCGGTCAGTGACCTTCACGCTGCCACCGGCCGAATACTTTCCGAGATAGGAAGTGGTCCTGGGCACCGCCCGCAGAAGCGCCAGCACCGGTGTGACAGCAGCCGGAACAGACCTTGAGGTGACGAGCAAATCAGTCCTCATCCCCCCGCGCCTGCACAATCCCCAGCCGAAGCCGCCCCACTTCGCAGCCGCGGCCCTCGCCGCCCTCACCGCCAGGGCAACCGGAAACACCGGCACCGGCTAGAGGAGATCGTCTTACTGTCCAGGCAATACAGAACGATGCCCAGGGGAATGACCTGGCGGGCTGAGCGGAACGAACGGCCGCGAGGAGTGAAGGATTCCGCTACCCGGGCAGACCGCTGCCCGCACAGCTCTGCGGGTACGGGCAAAAGGCCATACTGCTTGAACTGCCAGCACCCCCCGGTGCACGCGAGGGGAGGTACTGGCAGTTGGGAGAGGGGTGATCTTACGCTTCGGCGCCTTCCTGACGTCCGTCGTCGGACTGGGACGCCTCGATGGCCGTCGACTCAACCGGAGAAGAAGACTCTCCGCTGACAATCTCGATCTTGCGCGGCTTGGCGCGCTCACTGACGGGGATCATCACGCTCAGGACGCCGTTCTCGTACCGGGCGGAGATGCCCTCGGTGTCGACGCCCTGGCCCAGGTTGAGCTGGCGGAGGAACGAGCCGCTCTCGCGCTCACGGGTCAGCCACTTGACGCCCTCGGCACTGCGCAGCGTGCGCTCCGCGCGGATGGTGAGGAGCTGGCCGTCCACGTCGATGTCGACCGATCCGGGATCGATGCCCGGAAGATCCGCCGAGAGGATGTAGTGGTCCTTCTCGCGGTAGAGGTCCATCGGCATGAGGCGCAGTCCGGGGCGGCTCTCGAGGAGGGCGCCGGCAACGCGGTCCAGCTCGCGGAATGGATCGAACTTCATGGCCACTGGAAACAACTCCTTCGCATATGCCACCGGTAGGTGGAGTACTGAAGGTTGAGCGTCCTTCGCTCAACTACGAAAAATGTTAGCACTCGACCCCTGCGAGTGCCAGACCGTGGTGTCGGCATAACGAGCCTGATCTTCAGGTGCCGCTCGTCGTCTGCCTTGCTCCCGTTTCGAGCGGCGAACAGGGCCCCACGTGCTGAACGCAGGTCGGGCGGAAAAGCGTCCACGAACTGTTTTTGGTCGTAAGCGAGACGTTTTGGTCAATCGGGCCACACTATTATCGTGGAGGACGCAATCACCAAGGAGGGTTTCAGTGGCATCCTTGGGGATCTTAATATGTCGTCCTACCTTTTGACCTGCGAAAAAGCACCGAGTGGCTGGAGGCACCCGTGGATCCCGTACCTCCCATTACCGAGCTCGGTGTGATCATCGGACGCACGAAGGGCTTCCTGCTCACAGAACAAACCGCCCAGCACGCCGTAAACGAACTAGCCGAGGCCGCCCGGAGCGTCATCGACCATGCTGAGGGTGCGGGAGTCTCCCTGGTTGCAGGCGGGGAGCGAACCAGCGTCGGATCTACCGACTCCTACGTGTTGGCCGCCGACCAGCTCCAGTACAAGCTGGGGGAAGGGCCATGCCTGACCGCCTGGGCCACAGGACAGGCGCAGATCATCGATGACACGACCACAGATGAAAGATGGAAGTTTTGGAATGCCGCGGCCGCCGAAGCCGGTATTCGCTCCTGCGCGACCTCCCCCCTGATCCGAGGCAAGGAATCCATCGGGGCACTGAAAGTCTACGCACGCTCACCGAACGCATTCACGCCCGCTGATACTCAGGTACTCGCCCATCTTGCTACCGCCGCCGCAGCCCTGCTCGGGCACATCCAGGCCAGCGACACACCCCAGCGCATCAACGCCGAGGTGAGTCACGCCCTCAACAGCAAGAGCACCACCGACATTGCCCGGGGCATCATCATGGAACGCCACAACTTCGACCCCGATGAAGCGCTTGAGCACATGCTCGGTCTAGCCGTTGATGCCCGTATGACCATGGCCGATGTTGCAAGGACCATCATGGCCCGACACGACCCCGGGACCTTCCACATCATGGATGGCAGCTGATGCACGGCGAGCAGGATCACGGCGATCCCGGTGCCAACTCTCAGAGCGAGCCCGGTGATGCCCTTCACCGGGAAACCGGAGATGATGCCGGAGCTCGGAAAAACAGAGACGGAAACGGGGCCAATGCCAGTGTTGGCACCACGAACAGCAACAGCACCAGAAACACCCGCAGGAGCGCCGAACAACGTCTTCTAACCACCAGGGCAATCCACGAAGCGGAACTCACAATCGCCGATGTGTGGCTGCGCTACTTCTCTTTCTCCGGCGCCGTCGCGGAATACGAAGTCCACGCCTACTTACAGGGACTAATCAATCTGCCCCGCCTGCAACGCGACCTCCTCGCGCAGGCAGTGAACGAACTGATCGATGAGCAACCCGACCCGCGCAGGGCTCCTTCCGACGCCGACTTCGACGACCTTCCAGGAGACGACCTCGACGATTGAGAGCTGAAGGACGCGAGGTGCCTGTCAAACCTGTTGAATGACTCAATCACGGGCGCATGGGATGAAGTCCTGACCATCGACGCCGACGATGCCAACAACCTTCAGGACCTGCTGTCCTCAGCCGAGGCCGTGTACTACGACGTTCAACGCCGGACCCTGATGTTCGGCGCCACAACAGCCGGCCACCACTAACACCCGCCCGCTTTCGGCACTGAGTACCTGCAGGAGAACAACAGTCCGACATCGGGAAGGGACCAACAGACGTACCAAGCTTCATTCTCAACACACAGAATTCATGAGTGCCTCTCACGAGAGGCACTCGCAAAATAGCCATGCTGCGCCTGAACTACGTCCTGCCTGATTCGAGCGCGTCTATCGCGTCCAGAACCACCAGCGATGGCAGGTCAGCTACCGCGGCGACAGTGGCAAGCGGTTCTCCATGGCTGATCGCAGATCTGACAGCGGCTTGAAGTTCAGTCGCATGGAAGGGATCCGTGAGGTGGCCACCGTCCACGGCAGGAGTGTTGGATCGCGCAGCGCTGACTACTCGTTCGAGGTCATCCGAACCCATGGTCCCTCCCAGTGGCGTCGATGCTTGCTTTAGTCTCCACTGTCACTGTGCAGCTACGAAATAGCGAGCAAAAGGTCGAAGTCCTTGCCGGATTGCCAATGAGGGGGTGGGAGGCATGCGGGTGCTGACTGTCGAGCCCCTAGCAACAGGCTGGCCAATGATGACCTCGCACTGGGGGTTGACGGCTAGGAAGGTGAATGGCAGAGCGCATTGCGGCATGAGACCCACGCCGCATTGTGTGCGTTGAGCACGCGGTAGCACATAAGAACCCCGTCGAAGCCCTGGTCCCGGAAGGCGGGTTGTTCGACTCCGTCGAAGGGAGCTAGCTCCGCCCCAACGATCCCGTACTTCACATACAGGGGAGACGCCGCCGTCAATGATCAGCTCAAACCCGCAATACACGGGTTGTCGCGACACGATCCCGAACCTTCCGGCTGCCCCCTCACGCCGAAACTCTCCCGCCGATTCTCTCCGCTTTTCTCAAACGCACCCCCAGCAAGACATCAGCGCCCGAGCCGCCAAGAGACTGAGCAGCCCAAAACCTCGGTAAACAGCCCACGAACACCACTTAGCAATCGTCAGAAGAGCCGGGCGGTAGAGAAGAGGCCGGACCACCACAGTGGTCCGGCCCTCCGCTGACGGGATGGATCTACTTCTCATCGCCGTCTTTGCCGTCGAAGGTGGCCTTCGCCTTGTCTTTGGCCTTATCGGCTAGTCCATCAAGGTCCGCCATAAGGTGAGTCCTTCCGTCGAATCGGTCCGCGGTCCTGTCGTGGGCTGCAGCAGTGTGACCCGACCATGGTGTACTCACGCGGCGATAGGAGCCAGGGTGGTGCCCTTTGGCAGAGAGAACCCCATACGCAACCGGGTTGCTACCCTAAAGTAGTAAGCCTGCTGATAAACCAGTGCGGGAATCACAGCTGGGTGATGCGACGGCAACCCACAGCTTGGGCGGGACTGCCGGCATGGAAGGTTCTGGATATGAGCGCGCGGATGCAGGTTGAACAGTTGAGGAAGGTTCTGTCGGAGACGGGACTTACTCTTCAGAGTGTTTGGGTCAGCTACTACGGCTTGGGTGGGGCTGTCTCGCGCTTCAAGCTCGAGGCGTACATGGCAGGGATGTTGGTGCTGCAGGACGTTGAGTGCGACATACTGGCCGACGCGACCAATGAGTTGCTGTCCGGAATCGGTGCGACGAGCCGGATCAGCCGTTACTCTGACGACGTCCCGGCCGTATCAGCGGGGGACTCCCGACGTGATCTCGGTATAGCGGGAGCTTTCCTGTTTACCGCTCAGGAGCAGGAACAGGAACGTCTGCACGCGGTGACCCGGACCCAACTGCTAGACACGGCGCAGGAGGACCGGTTCGACCGGATTACCCGGGAAGCCAAGGAGTACTTCCAGGTCAGCTCCGTCATCGTCGCGCTGATCGATGATCGCCGGCAGTTCCTAAAATCCGTCATCGGCTCGGTCGAGCAGAACATGCCGCGGGAAATTTCGTTCTGCAACGCGACAATACGTACCGCCGGGCCGCTCATTGTCCGGGACGCGCTCGAGGATGAGCGTTTCAGGGAGAACCCGCTGGTGCTGGGCGAGCCCTACATCCGTTTCTACGCCGGCTACCCGTTGCGGGGCCCGGGCGGATGGACGGTCGGCACCTTGTGTGTAATCGATCAGCAACCGCGGGAGTACTCCACACGCGATGGCAGGAAGCTTCGCACCCTCGCCCGGCAGGTCGAGGACGAAATCAACGGTCAACGGCTCCTGCCGGACTCCGGTGAGGAAACTTCATCGGATGCAAGCCAGGAGACGCAGCAGGACCGCGGCCAGGGCTCGGGTCAGTAATCGAAGTGCGTGCGGACAGGTCCTGTCTGTCCGAGGGACGCCAAGAGGTTGGCTGCGAGATCCCGCAGTTTGACGTTGCGTCCCTGGGAGGCCGCGCGGAGGATGGTGATCGCTTCGTCCTGGCTGCACCGGTTCTGGCCCATGATGGCTCCAACCGCGAGGTCGATTTCTGTTCGGGATTCCATGGCTGCACGCATATGGCTGGCACTCTCGCTGAGGGTCGCGATGCGCACGGCGAGGCGTAGGGATTTGGAAGCATCACGGGCGAAGCCTTCGGCGACGGCGATACTCGTGTCCGTAAACGCGTTCGGTTCGGTGGAGTAGAAGTCCAGACCCGCGCTGGTGCCGGCTTCAAGCCGGATGGGGATACCCAACGCCGAGCGGATTCCGTGGCCCGCGATGGCCTGGCGGTATTCGGGGAATCGGGTTTCGGTGAGGAAATCCGGGATGTGCACGGTATAGCCCTCGCGGGCAGCCCGGAGGCACGGTCCGTCGTCGAACCCGTACTGCACTTCATCCATCACCCGCGCGTGCTCGCTGCTGCTGGCAACCGTGGCCATGGACCTCGGGCGCAGAAGGGTCACCCCGCAGAAAATGTTGCCGTGGGCGCCGGTGAAAGCGGTCGAGGCGACGGTCACCAGGCCGTCGAGGAACTGATGGACGTCCTCACTGTCGAGCACCATGTCCTGCAAGACGGCGATGGTCTCGTTCTCGGCCGCGTCTACGGCGAGTTCCCTCTCATCAGGCACAGCGGTCATTTCCTTACCGACTCCAGTGGAGTCAACACAACGCGGGCACTCCTAAGCCAGTCAAAGGACCAGGGCACGATGGCGGAGAATCAATGACCAGCAGCAGGTGACAGACGACAGCAATCCCAGAATACCGGGCAAAGATCCTGCAACCGTTCTACAAGGGGCGAACGATGCCCAAAGTAGAACCCGAGGACTGCGCCAGGTCACTGGTGACTTCTGTCGATTCCAGGGCATCGCGGCGATCGAGTTCCTCGGATAGTTCCTCGCTGCGGAACTCCGTTTCCGGATCAGGACCGCCGTCGGACACGTAATCGTGAGACAGTTCGCGCTGGATCTTACTGTTAAGAACCTCAACCTCGGGAAGGTCAAGCGAGGTGAGATCTTCCGGAAACGATTCTGACGGAGTGAGTCTGGTGTTCATGGCGACGCCTATCCGGGTGAAGAGAACATGATGGAACTCTGGCTCTCTTCTGAACCACCGCTGACCATACCAGCAGGAGCTCATCCTACTCGCGCTCACTCACACCTCACGCACAGTGATTCGGCCGATGGGCCCCCCGAGTGTCCCTTGCTCACGGGTTGATCCCGGCGTACCCGCTGAGAACGGCATTTCGGGGTCCCCGCTGGTGTTACAGGTTCTCTCCCGGTTGATCGGCGCAGACGTTCAAACGGTCTTCCCGCAGGAGACCGTCGCGTAGTGTGCCGGACCGCTTGTCCTCCACTCGGAGGCTGTGGCTGTGGCTAGGTGCGGCGGCGACGGGAGGGTAACGCTCCTGTAGTGGCGAGGTGTTCGGCGACATCGAGCAGCTTGATGTTCGTCCGGGAACTGGCCTGGGTGAGCATGATGAACGCGTTCTGGGCCGTGAGGCCGTACCGCTCCATCAGGATGCCCTTGGCCTGCCCAATGACATCGCGGGAACGTAAGGCATCGCGCATCTGCCCCAGTTTCGTGGCATCCGCGAAGGCGATCGACGCGTGAGAGGCAATGAGCAGCCCGACCTGTTCCGATTCCACAGTGAAAGCGTTTGGAGTCCGTCCATAAAGGTTCAGGGCACCCAGATTGTCGCCTTCAACATAGAGCTGGAACGAGAGCATGCTCGCCGCACCCAACGCGGCAGCCTTACGGCTGAACTCGGGCCACCGCCGCTCGGAGAGCATGTCCGGGACGGTGACCGTCTGATGCTCGAACATGGCGTCCAGGCAGGGTCCCTGATTCACCTCGGATTGAAGGGCATCCACCTTTTGAGGCAGATCGCTCGAGGGTACATGCGATTGCACATCGCGTCGGCCCATCACCACGCTGATAGAACCTTCGTCGGTACCGGGGACGAGTTCGATTGCGGCACGCACCAGGTGCGCCAGGATCTCCAGCGGTTCATCCTCCGCCTGCAGGGACCGGGCCAGCGCGCTCATCTGCTCAGCCAGTCCCTCCACCTCCCCCTTCTGGTCCTTGCCCTCTTCCTTCCCATCCGAGCCGTCAACAACGTCAGCAACGTCAGCAACGTCACTTACGTCATCACTTCCGTCTTGTCCTGCACCGTTGGTTGCCATTCACCCAGTATGGATCCGGCACACAACCCACCAGCCACGCCCCTAGGGCACAACCACTCATCCTCACCGAGGACACGGCACCTGTCACCTGCAATCCCAAACGTTGATGACGGGTGCACCGGATTCCATCAGATAGTGGCTGAGTAGTGAGAGGGAGTATTCGATGGCATAGCTCTATTCCGATCACTACCGCACCCAGGCGTTACACACACAGGTCATGGCTTATGGTTTTCGAAACTCCTCCGACCGTGCAGGACCACGAATCCGAGCAGACAAAGGCTCTCAACCACCTCCGGAGGTTTGTCTGAGACTCAGCTTTCCGCTCTCGCCCTCATTGCACGCTCATCCCGTCCCCGTCCCCGGCCCACCCAGCAGCGAGCTGGTGAGTGGGCACATTCTCGAGGAGTTCAGGAGCCAGGGCGTCAGCACGTCCTCACTGAGAGTTGTCGATGACGACGTCAAGCGAGGCGTGAAGAGCGACATAGGCGAGGGAGATCGGAGGCCAGAGATTCATACACAAATCCTTGCCGCGGACATCCTGGTCCTCCCCACCCCTATCTGGAGGGGGCACCCCTGTAGCCTCGCCCAGCAGGTGATGGAGCGGCTAGAAGCCGACCTCTGCGAAATTGATGAGCAAGGCCGGCCTATCATGGACGGGAACGTCGCGACCGTCGCCGTCGTGGGCAACGAGGACGGCGCCCACAAAACTATCGCGGATCTCATGCAAGGCCTCAATGATGGCAGCTTCACTCTCCCCGCCCGGGCCCCGGGGCCCTATCGCTTCCACAAACGCCGGCCTCGCCCGTAGCGCGACCGACCTCGTCACCTACCTCACCAACAACGAGTACCCGGCGGAATAGGGCGCAGTATCGCCGCACCCCTCGACACGCGCTGACACGAAACCGGCACCCGGGGCACGTGGCGCCGAGAGCTCGCCGAGGGTCTTTCTGTACGGGCCACGGGCAAGACCTCGAGCGCCCACTTCACTTACGAGTGCATGTGCTGAAAACCTGCCAGAGGGCGGATTGTCAGGCGGGGCAGGCGAGGGTGCGGGTGAGTGGTGTGTCGCTGGTCCAGGTTCCGACTTTGGCGGTGAGATTCAGTACGAAATTTCCGGTCCGGCTGGTCGCGCGTGCAATGGTCGCTGTGGTTTGTGTGGCCGTGAGGTTTTGACTGGTGACGGCGGGGTTCGTGCCGGGTTCTGCGAGGGTGAGCGTGTATGCGGTGGCTCGATTGACGCGACTGAAGCCGGTGATGCTTACTGTCATCGTGCGGCGTGTGTCGCAGCTGTAGGTACCTGTCAGAGATGTGGATGCGGGAATGTCATAGGTGCCGACGGTGACAGGCGCGGATGTCGCATCGGTGAAGGTGGCCTGCGCGAGAGCTGTCCCGCCGATGATGGCGCTGGCCGTGATCAGGGCGACGTGAATCCACCGGTAGCGTGACGACCGGCGCGTTTCCGGGCCGCGCATCAGCGCCTCCGCATCGCAGCGGCTGCTTGCGGGACGCGGTGCCTGCGATCTGGTCGCTCATGGACAATGAGACCCGCTTCCTGGATCGCCCGGTGCTATGTGTCCACCCTAAGCTGCGGCGGTGCGGAAGGGACGCCAGTCCGACCAGCAGGACGGTCGGAGTGGTGTGCCGCGGGCGCTGCGGGGCTTCCGGCGAGCGTCCTGGTTCTGGGGTCCGCGGGTCTGTACTCACGGATGGATCCCTGATGGGAAATTCCTGGTGGTTCAGCGAACGGGTTCGAACCACCAGGAACTCCGGCATCTGCGTCTTCCCCACAATGTCCCTCCCTACGATCGCTACGCTAGGTACCTGACCTAGGAGAACTCCCTCCCCGCGACCACCGGTCCGGAATCGTTACCCATCCACGCCGGATGCATCGCGCCCTCAAGCCGACACCGCCAACGCCACCATCGATCAGCCCGCGATTCCCCTCGCGTCAGTGTCCATTGTGGGTTTCGCAACAGGAACGCCCCAAAGTCCCGACATCGTGCAACATCGGTCTGGCGCGTAGTTCGTAGGGGGATCCTTCTACGGGTTGGTGGATGATTGACCGTCTGCGTGCACCGTGAAGATTTGAACCTTGAAGCGGTGGGCGAGGTCCTGGATGTCGGTGTCGCCGGCGCAGACCGTGGTCGCGAGAACGTCCGCGGTGAGAATGTCCATGGCGATGACACTCGCCTGCACAACTGGCTGGGATCCTCCTCCCTTGCCTGAGGGTGACCAGATGTGGTGGCCGCGTTCGCTCGCTCCTGAGGTTGCGATGGCGGTTCGTCCCGGGGACATCGTGATGGTGGTGATTATGGTCGTTCTGTCCGTCGGATTAACGATGCCTATGGCCCAGGGGGTGCCTGGTGCTTGGACGCCGCTGCACAGGATGTCTCCTCCACAGTTCAGGGACCAGTCGTGTACGCCCTGCTGTCGTAGGTATTGTCCTGCCTGGTCGATGGCATGGGCTTTCACGACACCGTTGAGGTCCAGGTGGCCGCCGGGGTCGTGTGGGTCGAAGAGCCCGCCGGTGGTGTTGCGCCACTCCACGGCCAGAGCGTACATTTCCCGTACTTCCCTCGAGCTGCGGGACAGTAACAGGCGCCCGTCCGTTACTTGCCTGAGCTCGGAGTCAGGTTTGTAGAGGCTGAATCGGTCGTCGTGGGCCCGAAAAATCTTCTGCACGTCGGCCGTGCAAGCCGCCGTCGCTTCCGGTGGTGCGCGGAAGCTGACAACGGTACCCATGGTGAAGAACACGGTGGCAGGTCCTACCGTCAGGTTGCTGGTGGCGGATGGGATGGCCGGTTCAGGGGCTTCATCTGCTGTTCGGAGGGGTTGACGGCTTGGTGTTGTAGTCATGAGGTTGCCTCATCGAGCGCGGCTTGCAGGGACGCAGCGTAGGCCTGGGAGGTGTAGGTGGCGCCGCTGATCATGGTGATGTCGGTGCTCTGGGCGGCCAGGACGGCATTGCCGAGCAGGTTTTCCATCCGTTGGTTGATATCCCGAGACACCGGGTTCTGGGCGAGGAGCGCTGCGTCGACGTTCGTGATCACGCCGTTGGTGACGGTCACGCCGACGCTGACTGATCCGCGCGGGTACGGGACGGGGGGCCCGACGAAGGTCCCATCCGCAGCTGCGGCGGCGGTGATGGTGGGATCGGCGGTGATAGCGGCCATGTCTGCTCCGCGCGCGCCCTGGCCTCTGCGACCGGGGCCGTCGAAACGGTCGCTGAAGGCGGCCGCCATGCGTCCTCCGCCCCGGCCAGTGTCGAGGATGGTGGCGGTCGTCGCGGCAGCATTATTGGTTTGGGTGCCGGCCTGCCAGCCGATGATCAGGATGCAGGCAGTGGCAGCTGCTGCGGATGCGGCGATGCGTGGTCTCATGGGCCATCCTTGCGGGCAATACCGGGCATCACAGACCTGCCTGGTCCAGGGCTGACTGCAGGGATTCAAGGTATGCCTCGGACGTGTAGGTGGCACCGCTGATCATGCTGACCTCGGCTGATTGCGCGGTGAGTGCCTCGCTGCGTAGGAGTGGGACGGCGCGCGCGTTGATGCGCTCCGATTTGTCGCCGTGGGTGGTGCTCAATCCGGCTGTGGCATCGGTGAGGGTCCCGTCCGCGACGGTGATCGTGACGGTCACTGACCCGTACTCGTGGTCGACCGTGGTGCCCGTGTAGGACACAGCAGAGGTGTTGGTGTCCGTGGTGGTGCTTGCAGATGTTCCGGTGTCCGGATCCGGGGTGGTGGTTTCGGGGCTGGTCCCCGGGGTTGGTGTGGTGCTGCCGGCGGTGGTGCCTGCCTGCACGGTGGCCGGTTGCACGCCCAGTTGCCAGCCCAGGACGAGGATGGACAGTGAGGCGATACCTGATCCGAGGAGTGCTCTGGTGTTCATAGCGCGAACCTTTCCGAGTGGATGTTCTCTGACGGGAAGCCGGCATGACGGGCGTCGTCCAGGACCAGGTCGGTCCAGGGCAGGGGCCCACAGACATACACGTCAGGTACCTGCTCTGGTGGGAGGTAGGAGGTCATGGTGTACCCGGAGGCGACGGCGGACGCGGGCAACCAGGACGAGTTCCCGGTCGCTCGAGGCCCGGTGAGGACGAACAGTCGTGCTCCCCGCTGCTCGCAGAGGGCGCTGATTTCGTCGAGGAGGTACACCTCGTCCGGGCGTGAGGCGCGCAGTATCACGGTCGCTCCTCCGTGGGGGAAGGTCAGGTCCTCCAGGAGCCCGCGGATGGGTGCGTTTCCGATGCCCGAGCCGATCAGCAGGACTTGCGCCGAGGCGCGGGCGGCTTCGGTGAAGATGCCGTACGGGCCCTCGATCGCTACCTTGGTCCCGGGCCGGATGTTCATCAGTTTCGCTGTTCCCGTCCCCAGGTTCCTGACCGTGATGCGCAGGGAGGTGGGTGTGGGCCTGGCGGAGATGGAGAAGGGGTGGGGCTGCCACCACAGGTCAGGGGTGAGGAACCTCCAGATGAAGTACTGTCCCGCCCGGGTGTTCAGGCGTGCAAGATCCCGCCCGGTCATGTCGACCGTTGCTACGCCCGGTGCTACCTCGGTGACCCGGGTGATGCGTACCTGGTGGTGCAGGGAGCGGGTGATCGGCACCAGTACCCGGTAGGTCAGGACCGCCGCACCGGTGAGGACCATCAGTGCAATCCAGTACCAGCGCTGGATGGTGCCTGGTGCGAAGAGCCCGCTGAGGCTGAACTGGTGGGGGATGGACAGGGCCACCGCCGCATAGGTGAGCAGGTGGATACCGTGCCAGATCTCCTGGGGGAGCCGGCGCTTGACGGCGATCACGGACGTTACCGCGACCACGACGAACAAGACCAAAGATAGGACCGCCCACCTGAGGTCCAGGCCACTGGCCCAGAGGGAGAGTGCTTCGGCCATCGGGGTGATGCCTTCCGTGGCTGCGTACCCCAGAAGGAGCAGTACCCCGTGGGCGAGGAGCAGGTACAGGATGGGTTCGCCCAGGGACCCGTGGACCAGAAGGGCTTTGTCCTGCCCGATCGTCCTGTCGATGATCGGCACCCGCGCGGACAGCAGGAACATCACGAGTACCAGGTCCATGGCCGCGAGACCCGCAATCACACCCATGGATGTCAACATTCCCGCGAACGAGCCGAACCCGGCGGCGCCGCCGTCGCTGAGGAACAGGGCAACAGCAACAGCGACGGAAGCGACCAGGATGATGGTCAGGGCATCAGCTGCCCACAGACGCCTCCGTGCCCTCTGCCGGTAGGTGGAGACAGGCAATCCGACCGTCGGAGGCAAACCCGGTGCCGGAGGGAGGTTCCGGTGTGAGCCCTGCACGGTGACCGGTTGGGTGGGGGACTCTCTGATAGCCATACATCAGTTCTACGAACCGACCCTATGAGCAGTCTTCGCCGCCCTTAGCACCAACCTGTGAAGCACCGGGCTGAGCAGTCACTGAAGAAAGGCACAAGGGCTCCAGCGATGCCATCGACGGCCAAGCCGGCCCCACCACACCCATTCCTGGCGGGTACTCCCTTATCGAGGTGGGAACGAAAGCATCACGGAGCAGACCCATGACGCTCAAACCGCGCATCCTGCACCTTATACGGCCTACCAAAGTGCAGTCCCATCACGGTCGCACCGCGGATTTCTCGTGGTTGTCTCGCGGTTCCCCCGCGGTGGGAGTCTCACAGCTTCGTGACAGGTAGGCGACAGTACCTGCTTACCTTTGCGCCGCAGAGTTGAACCAGTCCCAGCCAACCGGGCTGACACCATTTCGGAACAATCACCAGAGCCGTCCAGCGGCAAGCGAGGATCACATCATGTTCACTCCCAAGAAGATCGCACTCGGCGCCAGCGCAGCAGCAGTCGCCCTCGGACTGAGCTTCGGCGCTACCTCGATAGCGTCCGCCGCGACGACCACCCCTGCACCTACCGCCACGTCCTCCGCCACCGCTGACGCGTCAGCCGGGGACGATGCAACCACCGACTCGGGCACCGACACGGGCGCCGACTCGGGCCGGGGAGGACACGGACACCGTGGCGTCGACGCCGCGGACCTCGCAACGACGCTCGGACTCGATGAGGCAACGGTGAGCGACGCACTCGACGCGGCGCAGGACTCCGCCCGGGACAGCATCGACACCGCCGATGGGGAGAAGCCCGATCGTGCAGCGCTCGAAAGTGCCGTCGTCAGCTCGCTGGCCAAGACCCTGGCCGTCGACGCAGCGACGGTGCAGAGCGCCATCGACGAGCTCCAGGCCGCGGAGCAGGCAGAGCGATCCGCAGCCGCACAGGAAAAACTCGATGCAGCCGTGGCAGACGGATCCCTGACCCAGGCCGAAGCCGACGGCGCTGCCAAAGCCGTCGAACTCGGCCTCCTCGGAGGCGGGCGCGACTAGACCCTGAGGACGACGGAGAGAAGGCCCTAGAAACCACTAGGGCCTTTTCTTAGTTAACGGTCATAGCGCCCATGAACAGGGCTGAGCTTTTGGCTCTCTTCTGCTTCATCGCAGTCCTTCTGATTCGGTCCGTGTGTAGAGCTGTGGTGGGTGTCGGAACTTCCCTGGGCGATACACCTGGGCAGCAGTAGACCGCGCCCTGTCAGGAACTGAGCGCTAGGGCAGGATCGTGTAGAAGATGATCCAGTTCATAGCGAGGTTGAACCCCGCGTGGGCGGCCATCGCACCCACCAGTGATCGGCTGAGAGTCCGGAAGCCGTAGAACGTGAGGGAGGCCCCGAACATGGCCAGGACCCAGAACATCGCGGGCAGCGGTAGGAACGCCCACGCCCCTGCTACGAACACCACACCGAAGTGGGCGAGGTGGGTGAGGGCGAAGGCAGTTGCGTCAATCAGCGCTGCCCGCCGGTTTCCGAGGTGGGTGGCGAAGCTTTCGTGCGCGACACCGCGGTACAGCACCTCTTCTCCGATCGGGCTGAAGAGCACACCGATGACCGCGTAGACAATGAAGTAGATGAGACGGTCGGCATCGGATGGGGCCTCCGGCACGCTGGAATAGGTGCGGGAGATGTACGCGAACGGGTTGGACATGCTGTGCCCCCACAGGGCGGCCGCGCCGGCGTAGACGCCAAGGGCTATGGCTGCCCCGGCGATCACCGCCGGCACTAGCCAGCGCCGACCGGTTGGTGGCAGGAGCCCGATGCGTTTCCGCCCCTGTCGGGTGAGCAGCAGCCATGGCAGAGCGATCATCGCGATGAACACGAGGCTGACGGCCTGATAGTTGCCTGTCACATTCGCCTGCAGGACGAGCGCCACCCGTACGAGGCCGAAAAGGACGAGTAGCACAATGCCAGTGCGGAGGTTCAGCGGAAGGAGCGCGCGGAACGGTGCCCGGACGGTGGGGTTCATCCCGCGAGTGTACGGTCAGCGGGAGCCCGCCCCTATAAACTTCCGTCAAATAGCATTTCGCCGGCGCGACGAGGCCGACAAATGGTCCGGGAAGTCCTCACCCATTCCGCCAGGCTCGTAGAAGCCCTTCACGAGACTTCGTACCTCCTCCACGAGATCGTCCCGCGTGATGGAAGGCATGCAGGCCACGGTTCCTTCGGCTGAACTCGCGACGTGTCGACTCGCGTTGAAACCGTAGGTCCCTTCAGCTGGACCGTTCAACCAGGAAAAGTCATAGCTGAGCGCACCGCTTGGCTGACGCCTCTCGCTGACACGAAAAAGCTCATCATCGACGATGACCTCGAATGGCTCCATTCGGTGAGTCTAGATTGCGTTCACTTTGAGGATTGATCCCCTCCAGACGATCCCTCATCGGGCGCTTTCTCGGGCGGCTCACACTTGGACGATGGGGTGACCTTAGGCATGCGTGGGCCCTTGAGGGTTATCTGACAGTGGACCCGCAGCGATTGATCAGCGGGGCCAGCGCCGGTATAGGCCGGAGAGCGCCCATGAGTGACGGCGGTCAAAGCCGCGAAGCGCCCGAAGGGTTCAGTCTTGAGAGACGTCGCGATGGGTGCTCCTAAGTCTTGCTGTTGTGTTTCGAGGTTAGGGCGGCCGGCGTAACGCAAGAGCAAATTGCCGCCTCGTGTCAGACGCTCGAACTGCCAGCAGGCGAGAAACTGAAGAGCGAACGAGTGGACTTAGACGGGGTTCGCTCATCCCCCGCGCGAAGGGGCAGATCAACGAAGGTTGGTTCAGCCGGCCGGCCGTTTAGTCGGTCGCTTGCCTCGAGCACGTCGTCACCGAGCCCGATTGCGTTCATATGAAATTCTGCGTTCGCGATCTTCCGCTGCCCAGTTTCGTATGTATAGGTCGGTAGCTTTTGCGACCAATCCACTAAATGTCGTTCGTCTCTTATCAGCCCTATTGCCACGGTGGCATAAACCTCGTCGCGGCTGACCAGGACAAGATCACCCGGAAGCCCTATGTACTTCCTTCGCGCCACGCTCCACAGCGAGTGAGTCGCTCGGATGATTAGCTCGATTAGCAGCAGGTTGCCTTCGAGACTTGTGAATGTGGAGGTCACCCACATGCTGAACTGCCGCGGGTTGGACTTGCCGTCACGCCTACTTTCGAGATACGTAATCCCCGGGCCGCCAACCATTCGGTGATCGTCCCATTGGATCTCGCCTTGATCGCCAGGTATCCCGACAAGGCCGTGCTTGGCGGCGTTGTAAAGCGCGTTCTCATTCGTCAGGCGGTGTGCCACGACCCGAAGCAACTCGATTATGCCCTCAATCGAGTCCTCCCACGTCTCCTGATTCATCTCGACGCCAGCTTCTTCGGCTGTCTCACCGCCCAAGAACACCGATGCAACGGTTTTTCGATCAACGTGGCTCGTGTCCGGTTCCGCGAACTTAGCTGCCTGCCTCTTGAATTCCCCTGGTTCGGTAACGCTGGCAACCTTGATCCACGGACACAACGGGAAGTTCATATGAGCCAGCCAGAGACGCATCAAAGACTCTCCGGCATGGTGCACCAACACGGTGCTGTCCAGGAAGGCGTAGCGAAGTCTTGACTCCTGCGGCATACGAGCCGACGCACCACCGTGCAACGCGCCATACTGCACCCCCTTCTTAAGGATGTCAGCCGCCTCGTCGCCGTCTGAGAGAGTGAAGATGATCGACTGCTGGCGGGCACGCACGTACTCCGTGGGACCGGCTGAGGAATAGAACGTCGCGTTGAGTTCGGAGTACTGCTCGCTAGCCAGTTGTGGACCAAGCGGCTTCCTTTTGTTGGTCGTCTTCTTGTTCCCGGACATGTCACTCCCCATAGCTAGCCCTCAACTGAAAGGAAAGCTCCTTCAGCCACGGGTTCAGTCTGCATGGCTCCCCTGACAAACAAGCACTAGGACACACGACCCAAAGTCCAGATCCGGGCTCAGTGTGGTGCTACGTCGGACCCGACAGCAGATCACGTGATCCCGCTATCTAAGGGCGGTACCAATGAGGACGCGAGGCCGAGTCCGTAAGCCGATGAGGCAGTCGTTACTCACTCGCAATTGCTACAGATGTGCGCGCTTTAATCCAGGCCGTGGCGTTCGGGAGGGCCACTAGGCCGATAGACATTCGTAGAAATTGTCGGATGGCAGGTTTATCTTCGGGCAGATCATGTGCGTGCCGAAGCAGCACGTAGAGGGCTGTGGTATCGAGAATGAGCCCTTGTTGGGCAGCGAATGGCTCGATTTCGTCAGTTCGGAGAATGGTGCTGCGCACATTCGGGTCCTTATCAATTTCCCTGTTCAGCAAGTACCACATGCCTGGGATGATGTCCGGTTTTTCCTCGAAGACGTACTTCGTAACGTATCCCTGCAGGACTGTTAATTTCCCGCCCTTTGCGTTGCCGCTGACACCAGTGGCGTCGCCTAGGACCAACCATTGAGGATCGTCGGGGTCGGTGATCCTAAAGTCTTCCCGCCGCTCTTTGTCCTCCCACTCAAGGTCCATGTCTCTAACCCCGAATCCGAGGTCTTCCAAGGCATCTCGAACGGCGTCCTGCAGCGCATCGTCTTGTCCACGTAGAAGTTGCCTGCTTCCTGCCGCAGCTTCTTCCCGTGCCTTGTCCAGTTCTGACTCCAGCTGCACACGAGCGGCTTCAAACTTGGCCTTAGCCCTCTCGAAGGTCTCGTTCTCCTCGACGAGTCTGAGGGCGATGGCGGATTCCGCTGCCGAGTACCACTCAGGCGAGGCCCACCAGTCGGGAACCCCGGGGAACTTTTTGGGCTCCAGCCGGCGCCAGCTCGCGAACGCCGCATTGATCCAAGGTCCGAGGGTCCTTACTTCGCTCGGGACGAACCACACTTCGCCTCGTTTAGGGGCTGTAATGGTTCCGGCCAAGATGACGCCCTGCGGGCCAATGGCAAAAGAATCTACAACTACGCCTACGGGTAGCTCTCCGTCGATGATCAGCCCAGATTGAGTGTCGCGGCTTTCAGCTGCCTCAGTCAGGGAGGTACGCAGTTCTTGGCAAAACCCTTGCTGGATTGAAATCTCCTGCCCAGGAATCTTCCACCGTAGCGTCAGCGTAACGTCGTCCTCTGCACTGTTTAGCCCCGAAACCCTGTCCAGGACTCCGTGATTAGCATAATGGCCCTCAGGAAGTACTTTGAAGATGTGAAGGTGCTCCGCCACCCGCGAGTAACTGATACTGAAGACATTCGACATGTCTGCTTTCTGGTACGCGCTATTCAAGATGAGCGCGTCCCACTCCGCCTGATCAACAGAACCAAGGTCGGTTATTACCTTCACAGTGCCTGGCAGATCCACTTCTTGCTGCACTCGGGAAGCGAAACCCTGTTGGTCGTCAAGGATGAGAATTCTCGGATGTTCTCGTCGGTTTGCAATTGTGTGGCTGGCTGACAAGAAATTCGTCCAATCTTTACAGCGAGAAGGTCCGTGAGTAAAAAGGGCACACAGTGCCGGGCGCACCGCGACTGTTGCCGAGACTCTGGCGGTCCCGTTGGACAGAGTGGAGGCTCGGGCTCTTAGATTACTGCATTGATCTATGGTGCTTATGTTTCGTTGTTGTCCGGCGTTCACAAGCCAGTCGGTCTGCACCCATACAGACGTTCGTGGGAACCGGCAAGGGGTGCAATTGCCGCCACGGCGCAGAGCGGGCGTTTAGCCGGGACGATGAGAACGGGCGCGCCGGTACCTTCTCCGTGCATCAGGTTGGCATCACGCACTGTTGCGTTTGGGTACACCCAAACGCAACAGTGCGTCAGCGCTGGAATCCCGTGGTTTTGGGGTCCGTTTACGGCTTTCGCAACAGAACCGATCGAGGTCTAGACATGGTGCAACGTTGGTCCGTGGCGCAGCCGCATCAGCGAGCAAGGAGGTCCAGTCCTGCGCGTAGGCCTCGTCGGGGCGAGACACAGTGCGATACCAGCACGTGGCGAATGACCGCATGATGCATGATGCATTGAAGGGCGGGTTTCTGGTATCAGGCGACACCTTCATTCTTTCAACCCGCGGTAGGGACAGAACACTATGGGGCTAGAGCTATTTATTGGTGCGATAGGGACTATGGGGGCATTTGCTGTGCCGCTGATTGGGTTCCTGTGGCATCAACGGCGGAGAAAACTCGCGGTTCAGCGAACCGCTGTTCAGGCTATCGGTGACGCCGTCACTGAGCTTCTCACCGTCGTACAGCATGCCGACGTCGTGAGGCTGGACAACGCGACCATCGCCGGCGCGGTCCGTCGCTTCGATCAGGAGTGGCAAAGGTGGCAGCACCAGCTACCAGAGGGAAGCGCTCACCTTAGGCTCAGTATCAGACAAGCGATGACCAACTGTTTTGGTGGGCCAGCTTCTGCAGGCCTCGATCCGCGGTGCGAGTCGTTGCCACAATCCACCTTTGACCCGTACTGGTGGGACCTACTTGCCTCGTATCTTGAGCATGTTCGGATCAGGTTCAGTCGCTGGTTGATGAAAGACGCCCCTATCGCCTTGGTAACTGAGAAGTACTTCACCTGGCGAAGCGACGAGGACCAGGAACATCGACGGACACAGGCCACCAGGGGAGTGCTCGATGGGCGTTAAGGACTGGTTCAAGCGGTCACTCGGTGGAAAGCTCGCCGTAATCGAGGAGCGCGCTGAAGTTTCCTCCCGTGCTTCAGTCACTGTTTCGCTCGGCATTGGAGGGAATCCTTGTGTAGAGGTGGCAGGGACCACGACGTTCGCGAAAACCGCAGTCGTCGCCTTGGCCGACAGATACCAGTTGCCTGAGTGCGGGTACCTAGAAGCGAATGCCTGGCTGCAGCGGGAACCCGAGAATCCGGTCGACGCTGATGCGGTCGCGATCGTGATCGATGGTGAAAAGGTTGGGAACCTGCCCTCCCATTTCGCCCGAGCGCTACCGCTACCGCCTGGAGGCAGCATGAAAGTCCTCTATCAACTCCACGTTCTCCGCGGCGAGAAGTGGGCGGCCAAAGCCTTCGTATGGCTCGGACAGGGCAAGCCACAGTGGACATACTCCGCAGATAATTCCCCTCCGCTGACGAGTAGGGAACGTACTCTTGCCGCAGCGAGACAGGACTCGGACATGGTACGTGAAGCCCTCGAAGGTGGGGGCGATAGAGCAGCCCAATTTCAACGCGGGATGTATCAGGGTGTCCACTACCTACAGCTGGTTGAGCCAATCAAACAGCTTAAGCGGGAGAACCGGTTAGAAGAAGCACTAGCGCTTTGTTATCAGGCGATTAGGGGCGCGGAGCAGGGTCGAGAGGGCCGTGAACCTGCTCCCTGGTACACGGAGCAGGCAGCGATCGTGCACCGCAAGCTTGGACAGTACCAAGAGGAGATAGCAGTGCTTGAGCGATGGCTGAACCTAGCCCCGCCAGCCCTACGCCACAACAGCAAGATCGCGGAACGCCACCAAAAGTGCACCGCGAGCAGGGGACTACCCGCGAAGGAGCGGGACGCATAAAACGATGCCTTAACGAGGCCCAGCAGATACGCGGTGTCCGCGACGACGCCTCAAGTAAGGTTTCGATCTTGCATAGGTTTTGCTCGTTGAGTGACCCGAGAAGACCACCATACGTTTGTCGAAGCGGTCTCCTCGGGTTGCTCACAGAAGACTGACTCGGCTAATTACACCGCCAGCGTCAGCCACTTCTGAATGCGAGCGAGCGTCACGTCCGGCTTCGGAGCCGTCGAGTACACCTGCAACTCGAGGTAGTCCGACGATTCGATGCCGAGTGATGGCAGGTCGTCCTCTCTCAAACGCACGACACGGTAACCGGCGGCGAGCAGGTCACGGCTCTTGCGGCGGTCTACCTTTATCTTCGGCGCGGGCCGATGCCAACGGGCGCCGTCGTATTCGACAGCAACTTTCAATCCTTTATGCTCAACGAGGATGTCGATCGACCACTGCTTTCGAGTGGTAAACGCTTCACTGCGGACGACGGGGCCGGACTTCACCACTTCGAAGATTTCCTTAGCGGCGTCCTTGTGCCGCAGCTCGACCCGGGACTTGCCGACCTGCTTACACTCCGGACACTCGGACCCGGATGAGCGGGAGGTGAGGGTCGCCTCCCAGCGGTGCGCGGGGTCGACGGAGCAGATCCACCGGGGTGTGAAGGCGGTCTGACCGTGAGGGCGCAGGTGCCAGGGCGACGAAGGGTTAGTGGGATCCCATTCGGCAGCGAGGCCCGGGTCCATCCAACCGAGCGAGCCGAGAATTGTCCGGCACTGAGGGCAGCGCAGACGTTGGTACTTGTCCCGGTTTCTCACCGGCTCCTCCCACTCGTGTCCGCAGCAATCTGCCAACCAGTGAGCCATCCGCTTCGACCCCGGAACGACCTTCTCCGGCGTCAGCTTGCCGTTCAGGATTGGATGCCACTGACTGGCCATCTCAGGCAACGCGTCAGCGAGCATCACCCGTTGCACGCGGCCGTTCTGCGCTGAACGACAGTATTGGCAGCCAGAGTGCATGAACGTGTAAGGGACGATTCGGGGCGGGTGGCCGTTCTCGCACCGGAACTTACGGAGCATGTTCTCGGCAACCATGACTGTCCTCGGGTCACCTGCGTCATTCCACGCGGCTAGTAGCTCTGGGATCTCGGCAACCGGGGTTTGCTTTAGCCGCTGCCACTCAGTGTCCCACTCGTCCCGGCGCTTCGTTTCGCATTCCGGGCACTGGGGTCCTCCCGTCATCCAGGAGACAGTTGCGGTGAAAAGGTGTGCGCAGGTGGGGCACTTCCAGTGGTGTTCCTTGTTCGAGCGAACGGCAACGGTAGCCAGTGCGGAGGCTGGGTTCCGGTCGTGGTCCCACCACTCGAGCGCTGGGTTTTGGGAGTCGGCGAACAGGTTCTTGGCGCCGCGGGACTTGCTCGCCGGGGACGGCGCACTGCTGGACTTGCCGTTGCGAGAGCAGACACAACCCCACGCGATGTCTCCTAGGCGCTGTGCCTGCTGGATACCGCAACGTATACAACGGGTGATGACGGGCCAGTCTGCCCGAGGCAGGTCCACAAGCTCCTCGATAGGCTCGACGTCGTTCTCCGTGAGGCGACCGCCAACCACGGACTTCGGCACGACGGTGGGGTTGCTGTGGGCAGTGGCCCACTGAATCCAGAAACACCGCCGGCAGGACGGCTCGTCCCGCGTGCGCAGCTCGAGTAGGTAGTCGAGCTTGTAGTCGCACTCCGCAGAGCAGTCTCGGCAGCGGGTCCGCCAGCGGCTGTCTTTACCCGGAAAGGGCGCCATGGGGTCCATTCCGAGCTCGCTCAGGATGGCGACGAGGCACGGTTCGCACCAGGTCGGCTTAGTCCTCGTGCTGAAGGCTGCGGTATTGACGCAACCTTCAGTGGTGCACTGCTGTGCGACTGCCATGCGTTCCCCTGTTCCGAAAACCTGCCTATGGCAGGGCTGTTTCTGAGACTATTACGGCTACCGAGGAGGGGGCCGCGGGTGCTATCTAAAGGCACAGGATATTGTCCTCGGGGTGCCCGAGAGCTGGTGTGGGCCACCGCCACGCCGGGCAATGAGGTCCCTTTTCCGGATGGGGTTTAAGTGTGGCGCAGTCTGAGCGGCTGAGCTGAATGGCTTAGCCGCTGACATAGCGAGTCACCATGGACACCACGAAAGAGGCAGCGACTTGTAGCTAAATCGAACATATTCGCTACACATCGCTTGGACACCACAAACGAGCTCGCTGAAGCTCGTCTCATGTAGCAATACTCACTACCTGAATCTACGGTGCACTACTGTTCGCGCTTGTTGAGTTTCGCCACACACCAGGCGCCGGACACTGTCCGCTGAGAACGCGACTCTGACGATGCGACCCCACGGCACCGCGCTGGTGCTGCCCCGCAAGCGGATCGGCTTACGCACAGTGGGACGGACCGCTCTGCTGCTGCCTCATGAGTGCTCGCGGCGATGCGTTCGGGCGCGATCCACCTGAGAGTAGGAGCGTTGACGCTATTGGGTAGACATGCCGTTCATATACACCGCTTTAGCCTTGTAACTGATTTCTGGATCACCGGCTGTCACCGTGAAGGAGTCTTGTCCTGGCGACAGCGGGCCCGAAAACACGATGGCGCTTGCGCCATCACCGAGCTCACAGACCGCTTCCTCGCCGCCTTCTAGAACGAGAGTGCCGGTGGTAAGGCACGTGATGTCGACGCGAACATGAGTAGCGTCTTGGGGTGGAGCACCGAGTTCAATGGTTTGCGTGCCGGTGTACGTACCGGAGACCGGGTCTGCGACTGCGGTGGCCACATCCCCTGTGGAACTGGGCTGAGGCTGGTTTTCGGTTTCCTCATCATTCGCTGCAGTGCACCCTGCAAGTAGGAGCATTGTGAGCAGAGCTGCTGTCACCGGTGAACGTCGTGGCGTCATCTGCGTAACCTAGCAGGAGCGCCGATGAATGCACCCCGTATCAATGGTCCATGCGAGAACGATGCCTAAGCGTTGCCTTCACAAGCAGGGATCGTCCTGCTCACCGCGCATAGCTGCGACGAATCCGTAGAGGAACTCCCTGTCGTACTGAACAAAAGCGTCTGGTAGGGGATCCCGCAGTGGGACACGTTCCTAGCGCATCAAATAGAGGACAAGCTTGAAGGACAGTGATCTGTTTCTATGCTGGCGTTATGAGTAGTGGAGCAAGGGAAGAGCCAGCTGCCGGTCTGATCGACTTGGTTACGGCACGGGCACTGTGGGTCACTAGGCAGGAGGCGGCCCGTACAGCCATTTCAGCTGCGACTCGATCCCTGACGGAAGGGAAGGACACCGAGCCGCTTCGTGAGTTGGCTGGGGCATCCCTCGATATGAATGTGCACGAGCTCGGTGCGCTCATTGATGCGTCACTGGTCAGTCTGGGGTCGCCACTGGCTGCGCTGACGCGTGAGGAAGCCCTCACGGTTGTAGCCAGACATTTTGCAAAAGAGGTAGTCCAAGGGCGGTTTCCCATCCGGGAGTTCGCTGATTGGGCCCACTCGGCAATCGGACACGACGGGCCGCCGCTGACGCAGGACCTCGTGATGCTCGATGATCTGTATGACGGGTTTGAAGGCGGGTGGGGTGAGGAGCCCAACGCGCTACCCACACTTGAGCGGTTCCTCGATGAGTCACAGGACCTGGACCAAAAGTGGACTCGCCCTAGGAACCCATAGGGATCCTCTTGCGGCTCGGCTCCATGAAATCGGAATGCGCTAAGGTGCCTGCTCCGGGATGCAACGCTTTGGGGTGCCCCTAGCCTTCCTAGGGTATTCGCCGTCGGATCTTCCCCAAAGGTAGGCCGCCGCTATAGTAAGAACTAAGGCGATAATGGTAAACCAGTCGGAATCATTCAGTAGGACTGATGAAGCCACTGCGGCAGCGAAGGCAATGGTTGCTGCGATAAAGCTTTTCCGTCGTTTCAGGTCCACTACATCGTCCTTCACGTTCCGCGGTAGGAGGCACCAGTATGTCTGGTGTGGGACGTGCTTGCCTAGGCATTGTGTTCCTTGGAGAAGGTTCCAGTAGAAATGAAACTTTCTCTGATGAGTTCAGGTGTGGTGGAGGCGCCAGAAAAGCATGGTTTCCTTACCCGCGCAAAGCAGCGTGGGTTTGGAACAACTGATCAGGTGGAATGGTTGCTCGCGTTCTACAGGGCGGACCTCGTAGCCCTAGAGCAAATGGGTCTTGCTTGGGAATCTTGGGGGCGACGTATCCCCAGGTCCGTTAGCGGATCGCTGTGCGGGACAACTGCCCAGCGATCGGCTATCGATACTCTTGATTCGCCCAGTCTGGCCAGGTGTCAGAAGCAGCGTCGAGGTCAATGCCGCGCAGCCGGACGAGGGTGACGTTGCCAGGTTCTCTAGTGGCAGCCCAAAGGCTGTGTGACCTTCCGTTGCTGTGCTGCGGTATCCACTGCAGGACAGCGTCAAGATCGGTCTCCGTCAGCTCCCACTCCTCTTTCCCGCTGGCATCATCAGCCCAGAAGTACACGCGGTACGTTGGCGCATCATCCTCGAGGTTCGCGTCACGAGGATCTATCAAACGAGATTTCATGGTCCGACGATACTTGCCGGGCCTCCACTCATCGCCCGTACAGCGATCGATCACCGGGACAGTGATTCCAGTGGTGAGTGGCGTACTTGCGCCCACGATGGTGACGGGTTGGGCCTTCAACGCATTGTTGGTGTTGTCATTACTGGTTATTCACGGGCGGGGTAGGTTGGTGGTTTTGGTCGGGGAGGGGTAGCAGGTATCCGTTGGGGTTTTCGATGCCGAGGAGTTCGAGGCCGCCCTCGGGGGTGGGTCTGTAGACGAAATGCTGGCCCTCGGGCAGCATTCCCAGGTCTTCGTTCGCTGGGATGGCTTGGGTCCGGGTTTGTCCTGCGTGCTGGTAGGTCCAGGTCGCGGGCCCGCACAGCTCGATCAATGAGCTTGGAAAGGTGATGCCGACCTCGGTCGTGGTGCGTTTTTCGAGGTTGGTGACGGCCAGGATGCTTTGCCCGTCCGGTAGTGGTGGGCGTTCCCTGAGCAGGGTCGGATACTCTTCCTCGGGCCAGGTGGTCGGACGCCCGCCGATCGCTTCGCAGGCGGTGACCGGTTCGATGATGGCCCCGGCCACTGGGGCAGCCGCGACGGTGCATTGCTCGAGGGAGTAGCCGACCTGGGTTTCGTAGGTCTTCTGGTTTTCTGCCCACTTTGTTGGGTCATTTCCCCGGATTGCGGGTGCGGCGAGAACCTCGTCGCATTGGGCGATCGTGGAGGCTTGATCCGTGGGTAGTGGGTTGGGCGGGGACGGGGGGTCGGCTGTTGCCGCGGTGTAGAGGATGACGAAGCTAAAGGCCGCGGCTCCGATGCCGGCGGTGATCTTGGTCAGCCGGAGTGCCGCCCGGCCATCGACGCTTCGATGCGGCGGAACACGTACTGCGGTTCCGGCGTCATCGATGACGCCAATGTGTTCAACCGATGCCGTTTCGTTGTTTCCCTGCACTGCCGTCCCCCGTTCGTGGCCGCTCACGGCCAGGGCCGATCATAGTGTCTCGGCCATTCTGAAGGCTCCAGAGCACATCTCCGTAATGTCATGGTGCGGAGTTCACGACAGAGGTGTGCACGGCGGTCCAGGACTCGATGGTGCCCGCGGGGGCGCCAGTGGATTCTTTGAGAATTACGGTCTGTTCGCCGATCACCAGGCCTGATGCGGGGTCGATGATGATGTCCTGCCGGAATGCTTGTCCTGGATCTGCTTTGCCGAGCGCGACTCCGGTGCGGCCGTCGATGGTGGCTTGCCGGTCCATCACCTCCACGCCTGGGATGAGGGCTGCGGCCTCGTAGAAGGCGGCACGTAGGTCGGCGGGAATGATGCCGGTACGAAGGGACTCGATGATGGTCTCGAACGCCTCGAGGTCGGGGTCCTTTCCTGCGCCTCTTGTATGGTCATAGATTTTGTCCAACAGCTTCTTTGGGTCGCGGGGCAATCCGCTCGTGTCGGTCTTCGGTGCACCGACGATCGTGTACTGCTCTCCGTCGCCGAACGCGCCGCCGGGAGCCCGGAAGACTCCCACCAACGCCGCGTAGCTTTTCGGATCGACGATCGGCTGAAGGCGTGCGGCCTCCTTCACAACGTCGGGTGCCGCGTCGGTCGGCACGTCTGCCTCCCTGTTCCAGACCCACTCGTCGTCTACGTCCGCTGGAATGTAGAGCTGGTCCGCTGTGATGCGGTGCCAGAACATCTGCGATCCGTCGGCGAAACTGCTCGACCCGTAGAGCGCTTTGGTTTCGATCTTCAGGTACTGTCCCGGCAGTACGACAGGATCGGATGTCCGCAGAGTCGCCGCGGCGGCGTCCTCAAGCACGGCTGCCGCTTCGGCGCTTAGGGGCTGCCGTTCGGGCAGGACAACGTCGGCGGCCACCATGACCCCGGCGACAAAGACTGCTGCGGCCGATGCCAGGGTGAGTCCGCGGCGGATTCTGAGGCGCGTGACTGTTGAGGAGGCAGTTCGCCCTAGGGGTGCTGATTGGGCGGTTGCTTCGGCCTGAGCCAGGCGCATCAGGCGTTCCCGACCACGGGCCAGGGTGGCCGGGGGGACGGTGCCGATATCGTTGCGGGTTTCACGGAGCAGTTGCAGGTCGTCCATGATCAACTTCCTTGTCGCTAAGAGTGAGGTTCAGGTCCACGCGAAGCTTGCGCCGGGCGCGATTGATGCGGGAACGGACGGTACCTAGGGGTACCTCCGTGGCGGTGGCGATGTCCTGATAGGACAGATCGGCCCAGACGTAGAGCAGGATTGCTTCACGGTCGATGGGGGCAAGTCCGCGCAGAGCCTGCGCGATGACGGCCTGATGGCCGGGAGCGTCGAGTCGCCGCTCAACGGCTAGCAGGCCAGCCGTGGTGTCCGCACGATCACCGCTTCTGGCCAACGCCCGGAGCGTTCTCGCTTCGGCGCGGTGATGGCGGCGGAGGAGATTGGTGGCGATGCCGAACAGCCACGGCCTCACCGCCTCGCCCGCCCCTGTGAAGCGGGCTCGTCCTTCGAAAGCGATGAGGAAGGTTTCGGCCATGACGTCCTCAGCTACAAAGTCACCGGCCCGGCGGGCCGCGTAGCGGTAGATATCCGGGCCGTGCCGGTCGTAGAGCTCCCCAAAGGCTGCCGGGCCGTAGCGCGACCGCTCAATAATCTCTGCGTCTGTGTTCACACCCTGTAATGCCCGCTCACTCCGGAAAGTTCACAGTTTCCCCACTTTTCTTTTCGCAGTTTTCGCGACGGATACGACTGATCCCGCACACCGTAGCTTTGTACTACGACCTTGACACATGAGAACCGGATCGGCTTGTATTACCGCAACGATACAAAGGACGGTGGGGGATGTCATGGGATCGATGTCAGTAGTGGTGGCGGTTGTTGTTGCGGTTCTCCTGGCCGCCGGTTTATGGGGACTGATCCGGCAATCAACGGGAAGCATTCGAAGGATGCCGCCACGGGTGGGACCATCCTCTGACAGCAGTCAGGAGCAGGTCATTGCCGTGTTCCGATGTGAGGGCCGGGCCGCCCTGGTGTCACTGATCATCGGGGGCGCGGTCGCGGCAATGTTGGGCCTGATTGGGTCGTGGTGGCCCCGAGGGTACGGGCTGCCCTATGCCCTTGCTGGCAGTGCGGCGGCTGTTTTCGGCCTGCTCACCTACACCCTCTACCCCCGCCCAGCCTGGAGCCCAGGATCTGGGGGGCGAACGGTCGCCGAACTGACGCCGAGGGTGCCGGCGGCGTTCGCCCGGCAGTGGGTGTTCGTCCTGCCTCTGGTGTCCGCGGTCGCGCTCATCCTCGGACTGCTACTGACCGGGCTCTACTCGTCCGCGGACGAGAAAGGCCTGCACCGGGTCTTTCGGCGACGGAGCCTGTCGGGGTGGGGCGTGGAGAACGGGCAGGTCGTGGACGTGCAGTACAACCTCTCGTCCACCGGCCCCTTCCCCGGCTGGTACTACGGGATCCCGGTCATGATCGGCACCATCCTGCTCATCGGCGTTGTGTACTGGTCACTGCGGCGCATCACCCGAGCAGCACGGCCGGCATCACCGGACCTATTCGACACGGACACAACTCTTCGATCACTGCAAACCACCTTCGTCATGGCTGCCTCGAGCGCAGCCCTCGCGTTCCAGGTAGCAGGGCTCGCGGCCATCACCGGCAACGTCCTGCGCATAGCTCACCGCGACTCGATACCCACATCGGATCTCACCGCGGCCGCCGGAACCGTTCCCGTGGAGCCAGGGCACACGTTGGCGCTGGCCCTGAACCTGTCCTCGCTGGTCATCGTCGTCGTCGCCATCGTGTTGCTTATCAAAGCCATCAGCGTCATAACCTGCCTGTGGTCAATGGGCCGCCAAGAAGACCGGCTAACCCCTGAACCAGTGCGATGATCAGCGTCGACACCACCTCGGCGATCTCACCCGTCGAACAGATCCGCTCCCAACTGGCTGCATTGATCCGCGCCGGTCAACTGTCCGCTGACGCGCGCCTGCCGTCGGTGCGGCAGCTCGCCGCCGACCTCCGGGTATCCGCCGGATCGGTCGCGAAGGCCTACAAGGAGCTCGAGAGCGCAGGGCTCATCCGCACAGCCCGCGCAGCAGGAACACGGGTCAATCCCGGCCATGCCACGACGAAACCACTCATCCAAGCAGCTGAGAACCTGGCACACCACGCAATCAACGAAGGCCTCAGCCTCACCGAGGCACAAGGACTACTCGCGCACGCCTGGGCTCAATCACACCCCGCAGCGCCATCGATTACGGAAGCGTAGCCGAGCCGGTTCACGCACGGCGCTGGGATTGCCACTCTTCCCGCAGGAGCGCGTACGAGACCGTATTCACCCACTGTCCGTCGCGCATCGTGTCCTTGAGGAAGTGTCCCTCCAGGCGCATGCCGAGCCGCTCCATACCCCGGCGGGATGGGACGTTCAGCTCGTCCGCCCTCCCGGCGATCCGGTGCAAGCCCATCTGATCGAAGGCGAGCGACAGCACTGCTTGACCGATCTCGACGGCGTAACCCTGTCCCTTCGCATCTGCATGCAGGATCATCCCGATCTCGCCCTGCTGAACATCGTCCGCCGCGAGTCGCAGCAGTACATCACCCATCAGTTGACCGGATACCTTCGATTCAACCCCGAAGTAGCACCGGTCGCCCGGGCCCTGCAGACCGAATCCTGGTGCCCGTTCAGCGAGCCATGCAGGATATTCCCCCAAAGTCATTGGCGGGCGCGAAAGGAACTGGCTCAACCGTGGATCGCCCCGGTAAGTCATCACCGATCGTTCGTCCTCAAGAGTCAACGGCCGCAGGGTGAAACGAGACATTTGCAGAGTCAAGGCAACGGCAGTCATGGATCGACCATATCGAGTACCTCGGCAACCCCCCTGACGGTCAATCCCACACAGACGAAGTCTTCCGAAGATCTTCCCGAGTAGTTGTCTGGCAAAGGATGCTCATGCGGAACACTGTCAATCGACGTGTAGAAGATTTTGGGGCGATTGAGCCTTCTATCTTGCTCGACGTTGCCGCCACTGTTTGTAGGTGTAGGGCAGCATGATTATCACTAGCACCAACAACGCGACGCTGGGAACGAAGGTCCACACGCTTGCGTTGGCGTCGGCTCCATAGGCAGCGAGAAACACGCCAAGGACAGCGAGTACGAGAAACGAGACGTGCATCCACAACATCGCGCGCCACAGTTTTTGATCACTCCGTCGACCGGACGATTCCCAATCCACCATTGCTTCAGCCTAGGGCGTCAACACCCGTTTCGATAGAAAGCGCCCGAGTCGGACGTGGCCCAACGGTGCCACGGAGGGAGCGTCGAGACCTCTCGTGGTTTGTACCCGTCCATCGCGTAAGTGGTGTCCTACGGAAGGGCTCCCAGAACGCCCCGATAGACGGTCCCTCACTGGGACACCACTAGCAGCCCACCTCGGCGCCCCAAAATTGTCGTTTCTCGCGGTCGTCTGCACAGCGTGCCGCGCCGTCCCGGGGGTTGTGCAGGCGAGTATGGGCATCCGGGTTCTCGCACTCGTCTGCACCAGCCGGCGATCCACAGGTTGATGGACACTGCAGCGCACAGAGGGTCACTTCTTCTTGAGCACGCGTTCGCCGTCGGGGCGAATCTCGCCGGTGGGGGAGACGTGTCGGTAGAGCGTTTGGCGGGAGATGCCGAGTTCTTTGCAGAGTTCACCGATGTTCGTATCGGGTTTGCCCATCGAAGCCATGGCGAAGCGCACCTTCCCTGGCGTCATCGTGAAGGGTCGACCACCGACCCGGCCGCGCGCTCGAGCGGAGGCAAGACCGGCGACGGTCCGCTCGGAGATGAGTTCCCGCTCGAACTCCGCGAGGGCGGCGAAGATCCCGAACACGAGTTTGCCCGCTGCGGTGGTGGTGTCGATCGCGGCGCCCTGGCCGGTGAGGACTTTCAGTCCGACACCGCGGGCGGTGAGGTCATGGACCGTGTTGACCAGGTGGTGCAGGTTCCGGCCGAGTCGGTCGAGCTTCCACACAATCAACGTGTCCCCGTCCCGAAGTGCTTTCAGGCAGGAGGTCAGCCCGGGGCGGTCGTCCTTCTTACCTGAGGCGAGGTCCTCATACAACTGGGCCTCACCGACGCCGGCTTCGAGTAGGGCGTCCCGTTGTGGGTCGGTGGTCTGCGATCCGTCGGACTTCGATACGCGCATGTAGCCGACGAGCATCCTGGAACTCCTGTCTCATATACGACCGGTTACGGGACAAGCGGTGCTTCTACTGAAGATGGACCGCTGATTGTCACGTAAGTCTTCACTTATTCTACGGTGCATGAACGGTCTCGATCGGGGTTATGTGACGAGGGGTAGTCGGTGATTCTGAGGTCGGTGAGCAGTTGGCGTGTTTCATGCTCCCTGTTGGGGCGGAGGGATAGGAACTGGTAGAGCTTCTCCGCTTCGGCGGGGTCGCTACGGGCCAACGCGATGACTTCGTTGAGGTTGTCGGCTGTGGCCTTCCAACGGTCGATTGGTTGGGTCGTTGTGCTCGCTGACCGTGTTTCAGGTGTCGGTGTTCTGCCGTCGTTGATCGGGCAATGAGGTTCCGTGCGGAAGAGTGCGCCGTGGACGCCGGCGGATTCGATGCTTCCGTCTTCGAGCATCGCTATGGTGGCTGCGGCCGCTTCGAGGTGCAGTTGCTGTGCTGGCCAGGCGAGGCTTTCAAAGGGACGCCAGGGGAGTTGGCCGCCGCGCGGCGGTTGGTCGATGCTCGCCCAGATTCGGCTCAGGGTATGGCTGTGGCGGCGCGAGTGGATGATGGGCGTGCTGAGCTCGTCGATGATCGTGCGCAGGAGCCGGAACCAGATGCCGGCGTGGACCGGTCGGCGCGGTAGTTGGACGATGCCGTCTGTCAGCGCGTCATGTGTGCGCTGATCCATTAGTTGAACGGCCGGTGGCGCGGGCCGCGGTTCCGCCTCGTCATCAACCCAGAGGATGCGGGTGTCGACGCTGCGATGAATGACGTCGAGATAGCAGCCGTGCCGCCGGCACGTGAGTGTGATCGGTAGGTAATGCAAAAGCGTCAGACCGGGAACGGGATGCGGTTCTGTGGCGCAGGCCCGGCATGCCCGATAAAGAGGTGCGCGAGGAAGCCAGGCTCGCCACCTGTGGGTTGGTGGTGAGGGCCGATCCGGGCAAGCGATGAGTACCTGGTGCTGACGCGTGTAAGTCGTGAATGCATCGGGGTCATCGGACGGTTCGAGGGTGTCCAGCAGCCATGGCATATGCCCGGCAACTGTCATCCGGTGTAGCTCGCCGCGGTGAAAGCCTGTGCGTTCCTGCAACGCGATGAGTAGCGGGACGGGCGGGTCGATGTCGATGTCGGTGCTGTCGAAGATGTCGAGGGTGTAGTTGCCGAGGTTGTTGGCGAGTAGCTCCTCGAGCCCGATGTGGTGGGCGGCAGCGATGCGGGTCAACCATGATGAGAGTGCTTCGCCGTCGGACGGCGGCGGGTGCAGCGGCCACCGCAGTGGGGCAGTCATGCGAGTTCGCGTTCGAACAAACGTCGCCGTTCGGTTGGCCCGCTGTACGGGGCGAGCAGCAAGGTGGTGCGGTTGATGCATTCCTCTCCGGAGTCCAGTGCCGCGATGGCGGCGTCGGTGAGCAATCGGCTCAGTTCACCGATCGTGCCTTCACTTCGGGTGAGAAGGTAGGTCGCCATCTCCACTCCGGCGATGTCCGAGGGCCGGCGCAGCGGGAAGGACGCGGCGAAGCTGGCCAGGAGGGACCTGGTGTCGGTGTCGACGTCCCATCGGGGCAGGGTGAGCGGTTCGAACCGGTTCTCGAGCTGATCGTCCGAGCGGATGGCGAGGTACGCATCCCGGGTGCCGACGCCGACGAGGGGGATTCGTAACTCATTGCCGAGGAACCTCAGCAGGTTCAGGAACTCCCGGCGAACGGGCACGGTCCCGGAGAGGACATTGTGCAGCTCATCAATGACCAGGACCCGCACCCCGACCGCGCGCAGCAGCTCGAGTGCGACCTGCTCCAGCTCCGCCAGGCGTTGCCTCGGTCGTAGCGGTGCTCCCATCGCAGCGAGAAGCGCGACATAGAAGCGGATCACCGTCGGATCCGAGGGCATCTGTATGACCAGGACCGGGATCTGCTCCCGCTCCGGAAGCGAAACCTGCGGGTGAGTGCGCCGGAACTTCTCGATGATCATCGACTTGCCGTTGTTCGTCGGACCAAGCAGCAGCAGGTTTGGCATCCGTTGCTTCGACGGCCACTCGAACAACGCCTCCAATCGGGCCAGCGCAGTGGTAGCCCGGGTGTAGCCGATCCACCGATCCGCCCGCACATGTGCGACTCTCTCCGCGACAGGGAGCACCGCGAGCCGCTGCGCTGCCGGTGTCAGATGAGACAGGTCGACCAGGTCATCGTCCATCTCACCACTCCTCGATCTCCGCATACGGGGTCACGACCCCGCCCTGGTCACTCGACACAGTCGGCGGACTCGAGTCCGTGCGCTGCGCGACCGGAATATCTGTCCGTCGTTGAACAGTGCGGCGCGCCCGTTTCGTCGACGCGGCAGCCGCATTGATGACCTCTCGCATCTGCCCGATGGTGCGGAACAAGGATTCCTCGTCGACTTCCTGGCGACCGGCAGCGCGCATCTGAGTGATCGCGGCCCGCTGCTCCCACACGGACACCGGAGGACGGGACATCCGCCGGTACGGCACCATGACATAGGTACCGCCGTCCGGGTCCAGTACCCAAATGCGGCTGATGTCCCGGGGGTCCCGCCGGATCACGAACCGACCCAGCTTCTCCCTCGTCGCGATCCAGGGCTTCAGCACGTCAGAGAAATACTGGATGTGGTCGATCGTGAACCCCGCGCGCGTCACCGTGCGCCGGATCACCGGAAGGAAATCGATCAGGAACGCAGCCGCATACGTCACCGTCACCGGCTCCCCACTGACTCCGACACCCGCCTTCCATCTGCCCGACGGCGTTTGCCCGAGCCCCCGGTGGACCTGCCCGTGATAGGCCCCCACGGCCAGGGCGAACCACCGCTCGAGTTCCTGCAGTGTCAGCGTCGCCCTCTTCTCGGAGTCATAGGAACCACGCTCACGCGGATTCGAGAAGGTAGTCCCCGGGAGGTCGTGAACGGACTGCATCATGGTGCCGATCACTCGCTCAACAATGCCGCCGTAGTGCGGTTGGCCCGGCGGGCGGTATCGGAGCTTCACCCCATGCTGCTCGCACCCCCGCTTCAACGCCTCGCTGTGGAACTCGGTCGCGTTGTCCAGGTACAGCTCGACAGGTTTACCGGTCATCGGCCACACCACCGACGCACCGACCCGCTCCAGCCACGCCCGCTTGTCCGTCACCATGTGCGCCAGACACAATCCGACCGACAGGGCGGACGGCGCCTCGAGGGTCACCACCAGACCCACGAGGCAGCGACTGAACACGTCAATCGCGACAGTCACATAGGGGCGACCGATTGGAAGACGGTGACGCTCATCGACCACGATGAGATCCACGACGGTGTGATCGATCTGCACCTGATCCAATGGACGCTGTACCGGCGGAACCCGGCCCGCAGCCGATAGGCGCGACCGCCCCGCATCAGGGCCCTGCCTCCGCGTGACCCGTTCAACCGGATCCAACTGCGCGATCCTGCGTTCGACCGTCGTACGCGACGGCAACGGCAACCCCTGAGCACGGCACACCGCAATGATGTCCCTGTGGACGGCCGCGACCGATCGCTTCTGCCGGGTCAGGAACCCCTTCCGGATTGCGGCGATGACAATCGCTTCGACAGCGTCGGGTAGGCGAGTACGGCCGCGGCCGCCGCTCGATCGTGCGGGCAGTAGACCCGAGACAAGGCCTCCACCCTCACGCCACCGGTTCAGGAGCACATACACCTGCCGATACGACACACCCAACGCTGCAGCCGCGTCATCTACCTGGCTACGACCAACACGGGGAAGAGCTGCAAGCGGGCCGATGACAGCAGCCGCCCGGACCGCCTGGCTCCACGCTTCATCGCTCGCGGTCAGAAGACCGCGCTCATCCACAGATCCTTGTACCTCATCCATCACCGACCCCATCGTCGAAGTAGTGATGACGGTAATGCAGACGCCCCTCGAGCAGCCAGACCCTTACTCCGTGAGCTTGGATGACCGTGAGCAGGCACGCTCACGATCGGCTCACCGACGGCACATCAAGTGGCAAAAAAGGCCCACTCGCTACCTAGCGAAACTACTCCGTAAGAGGATCCCCTAAAGACCATCCTTCGCGGAGGTGCTGAAGGGGGACCGCCAATCTCGGTTCAGGCGAACACGAACAGGGTTTATGTGCTGCCCTCTACGCAGGGTGGTCCTGAATCAGGCCGTCCTAGTGGTCCGCACTCGCATTGACATAGTCAGCGACGCCAATCCGCGCTCACGGCTCCCCAGCGCGACGACCGATTTGAACATCGTTCTGTGCCGGGGATGCGCCTACGTGCCACCTCCGAAGGCGATTCGCGTTGCTACGGTTGGAATGTGACAGCCTCGATAACGATCGGCCTCACCCTATGACCGGATACCCGCAACTGAGCCCGGGCGGGCGTAGGCCGACTTCAGATGGCGTGGGGTATCCGGTCAGCCAGTTCAGGGCTTCGTTCCGGTGGGGGAAGTAGTGGCTTGGGTAGGGCGGGTAATGGACCCCGGTGAAGTGATCTGCGATTGTCTTGTCGACGGGGGACGGACCCACCAGGGCCAGCGCCGCGATGTTCAGTTCCTTCGCGAAGTGGTTCAGGGCTTTCCTGCTCAGGGTCACCATGTCGTTGAGTTCGACGAGCATTGGCGGACGGGTACTCCTGCAGATCGCCTCAGCATGCTCGATGAAGGCGACTGCATTTGCCTCAGTAACGCTCGTGCCCTTGGCCCAATCGACGGACAGGATCCCGTTTCGCAGTTCCATCGTGAACGGGGCCCGAGGTTCTATAGGAGTGCCTGGCTTATTGCTGCACACAATCTCTCACTTCCTCTTTGAAGCTCGTGTACGACCGTCTGATGATCCTGGGGTATGCCGACTGTACCTATACGCGTAAGGCTTTTACGCATCAGGCGGGTGATTGGCTGGCCGTGTCAGGGCTTCGTGTTCGTCGTAGAGGAGTCGGTCTCATGGTCGGGCTGCTGCACGGGCGTGGCCATGATGCGATCCACTGGCGCCTGTCCGAGCATCGCCGCGGCATGCACCATTTCCTGGGGAACAGATTTCGGCCCCGCGTACAAGCCGCACTTTTGGCGCGACACTTGCGCTGAGCCCGGTATCCAGGCCCACAAAACCCGCTTCCAATCGCCTGCGGGCCAAGGGAAGATCGAGCGCTTCCACCGCACCCTCGCCTATGGCTGGTCACTTTCTAGCAGATGCGGCTCGGAATCAGCCGCCCAAGGGTCTGCACAGTGCGGGCAGCCACGCCACGTCGCGGTCAACTGGATTGGCCGAGGCTGGTGACGAGGTTGATCGCCACTGCGACCACGAAGGTGCCGAAGAAGTAGGACAGCAGGGCGTGCCCCAAACCAATCCTGCGCGATGGTGTGGATGACTCGGTCACATTGCTCGCGCTGTAGGCCATGCCGATCGAGAATGCGGTGAAGGCGAAGTCGCTGTAGGAGGGGTCCTCGTTCTGGTCGAAACTGAAGTGATGGTGGTTGTCGTGGTAGTACATGCGGGCGTATTTGAACGCGTAGACGGTGTTAATCAGAGCCCAGGCGATCACGACGCCGAGGGCGGCCAGGATCGCAGCGGCCACGCCGATGGGGTCCTTCTGCTGGCTGCGGAGCAATGCGAAGACGACGGCGACGAGACTGACGAAGGTCGCACTGATGATGAGGGAGTCCAGGAGCCGGCGGGCCCGACCTTCCTGGAGGGCGAGTTTACGCGTGTCATCCGGACCCGCGGGCCAGGCCTTGGCCCAGGCCCAGGCCAGGAAGACGCCGCCGGCAACAGCCCATCCGATCAAGGGCGCGAGTTCGGGAGCACCGAGTAACACCGGAATGAGTGCGACAAGGAGGCCGATGACGGCCGAGATCAGGGCCTTGCGATTCATGTGCGCCATCTCAAGGGGTTCCCTCCAGCCTTGATTGACCGCGAAGGGGTCCGATCGTCCGCCGCGCGGGTGTGAGCGGATTTCAATCGCTCCCGTATGTGCCATTGGCCACCTGGCCTGCCCCGCGGGAACAGGTGTCAGGTTGCTTTGTGCTTTCGCAGGGTCTTGAGCGCGCCGACTAGGAGTGCGCCGCCCGCCAGTGCCCATGGGGCGCCGACGATCAGGGGGTCCATCCACTGATGGCTCAGGTCGGTCCGCTTTTTCCCGAAGCGGGAGCCGATTCCATGGTGGGAGAACTCGCTGAGGACCCCGGTTTCTGTCACGGGATTGTCCGGGCGCAGGGTGGCGAACGAGCGCAGGTGGTTTTCCCATGCGTCCACCCGGTCGCCCGCGATGAGCAGCAGCCAGTGTGCGGCCCGGCCCTCGCTGTATTTGTAGGCGTACTTCCGGATAGCCCCCGACGCGCCCCTGGGAGGGGTGGACGTTCCGAAGACGGGTGTCAGGAAAGCGTGCTCGACGGACCGCTCGCGCGGCCACTTCTCGGGTTGGCGCTCGGGGAAGTCCCAGCGCGCACCGGTGTCGATGCCGGGCTGCTCGCGGGGGTAGGAGGGCCTGTCGGCCGGGTCGACGTCCACCCCCCATCCCGGGATTCGCGCCCGCAAGCCCTCTATCGGCTCTTTGAGCGCGGGCTTGTCGGCGGTGTAAGGCGTCGGTATTGCGGCCATGGTGCTCTTCCTTTCAGTCTGCGGCGGAAACGATGAGGGGCTTGATGCAGTCATCGAGCTTCGCGGAGAAGATGTGGTATCCCTCCGCGATGTGTTCCAGCGGGATGCGGTGCGTCACAATATCGCTGGGCTTCAGGTACCCGTTCCTGATGTGTTCGAACAATCGCGGCCATTGCCTCTTGACCGGGCACTGGTTCATTCGAAGTGTCAGCCCCTTATTCATGGCATCGCCGAATTTCACGGCGCTGAATATGGGCCCGTACGCGCCTACTACGGATACCGTGCCGCCTTTGCGGACGGTGTCGATGGCCCAGTTCAGGGCCACGGGCGAGCCGCCCTGCAATTTCAGTTTCGCGGAGGTGACGTGCTGAAGGAAGTTGCCGTCGGCCTCGGCGCCGACGGCGTCAATGACGACGTCGGCGCCCAGGTAGTCCGTTGCTTTCTTCATCTCCACCACGATGTCGCCGTACTCGGCGAAGTTGTACGTTTCCGCGTGGGCGAAGCTGCGGGCCTTCTCAAGGCGGTACTCCAGATGGTCGATGACGATCACCCGTCCGGCCCCCATCAGCCAGGCGGACTTGGCGGCGAACAGGCCGACCGGCCCGGCGCCGAACACCACCACGGTGTCGCCTTCCACGATGTCGCCCAGTTGGGCGCCGAAGTAGCCTGTCGGCAGCGCATCGGTGAGAAGGACTGCGTCCTCTTCGTCCATCCAGTCGGGAATCTTCGAAGGACCGACGTCGGCGAACGGGACGCGCACGAACTCAGCCTGGCCCCCGTCGTACCCGCCCGTGGTATGGGAATAGCCGTAGATGCCGCCCACTGCCGTCGCGTTCGGATTCACGTTGTGGCAGTTCGAGTACAGGCCGCGGGAGCAGAAGTAGCAGGACCCGCAGTAGACGTTGAACGGCACCATCACACGGTCACCCGGGGCGAGGTTCTGCACGGACGAACCCACGTCGTGGACCACCCCCACGAACTCGTGACCGAACGTCATGCCCACCCGCGTGTCCGGCATCATGCCGTGGTAGAGGTGCAGGTCGGATCCGCAGATCGCCGCCCTCGTCACCCGGACGATCGCATCGTTAGGATGCTCGATCCTCGGGATGTCCTTCTCCTCGACCCGGACCTTATAGGGTCCGCGATACACCATCGCTCGCATCAGTACCACCTCCGGGGAATTGCTGGTTCCTGCACTGGAAAATCATGTCGCGGAGCTGACTGCCCCGTTGGGCTGGAAAACGGCGCGGACGCAGCCGTCCTGCTTGTTCTTGAACATCTCGTAGCCGTGCGGACCCTGGTCCAACGGCATCACGTGGGTGGCGAGGTGTTCGGTGCTGAGTTCGCCATCGGCGATGTGCTGCAGAATCTGCGGGATGTAGCGGTGGCCGTGCTGTTGCGCCCCGCGCACGGTCATGGCCTTGTTCATGACCGCGCCTAACGGGAACTTGTCGACAAACCCGCCGAAAACACCGAGGACGAACAAGCTCCCGCCTTTGCGGCAGGCGTAGATTGCTTCGCGTAGCGCGGTGGGCCGATCGGACTGCAGCCGTAACTGCTGCTTCACCTGGTCGTACAGGTACTGGGGTCCGGTGCCATGCGCTTCCATGCCGACCGCTTCGATGACGACGTCCGGGCCGCGGCCGCCAGTGCGCTCTTTCAGCTCGGCGACGACGCTGTCCTCGGTGTAGTCCAGGGTGTCGGCGCCGATGTGCTGGCGTACCTGCTGGAGGCGTTCGGGAAGCCTATCGATGACGATCACTTGCTCGGCGCCCATTAGCATCGCGCCGCGGGCAGCCATCTGACCGACTCCGCCGGCGCCCCAGACTGCGACGGTGTCGCCCGGGGTGATGCCGGCGCCGTCGGCGCCGGTCCAGCCGGTAGGGGCGGCGTCGGAGGCGAACAGCGCCGCCAGATCGGACACCCCGCTAGGGACGGTGAACGCACCTTGGTCGGCGTAGGGGACCCGTACGTATTCGGCGTGGCTGCCAGCAAACCCGCCCAGCATGTGACTGTAGGCGAAGCACCCGCCGATCGCGCTGCCCCACATCCCCTCGGTCAACGCCGGGTTGGGGTTGCCGTTGTCGCACAGTGAGAACAGCTCCTGTGAGCAGTACCAGCACTGTCCGCACGCGATGAACGAGCAGACCGTGACCCGGTCCCCAATCGTGTGGTTGCGGACGGCCTTGCCGACTTCGACAACCTCGCCCATGAACTCGTGACCGAGCACATCCCCGGCGCGCATCGCCGGAATGTAGCCGCCAAGCAGGTGCAGGTCCGAGCCGCAGGTCGTGGTCAACCGCACTTTGACGATAATGTCGCGGTCGTTGAGGATGGTCGGATCGTCCACCGTCTCGACGGCGGTCTTGTTGATTCCAGTCCAGCACAAAGCTTTCACAGCACTCCCTCCCCGGGCGCACGATCGGTGGCTAAGTCGACGAGTTTGCCCGTCGGGGTCGGCGGGCGGTGCCCGTGCGAGGCCGGGTCCACGCGCAGAACCTCGCCTACCTCGATCAGTTGCTTGGCTTCGCGCAGAGCCGCGCGGACCCGCTGGCGTGGGTCGTCACCGGAGAGCTTGGCGGCCACGGATGCGGCCCCGGTCGGCTCCGGGTTGCGGAACCGGGCACGCAGCTCGCTGCCTTTGCCGCCCGGTGCAGGCCGCACCTCTACCTCGACCAGGTTCCCGAGCTCGGCCAGCGGTGCGGGGAGGCGGCCCTCGGGCATGATGTCCGAGGTGCTGCGGTTGATGGTGACCGCCCGCCACCGTGAGCGCGGTTCAGCCGCCTCGCGTTCCTTTCCGGCCTGCCGACGTTGAAGCTCTCGGATGAGCACGAGTGCGCCGGTCCCGACCGCCAACGCCGGTACCACGCTGGTGCGGCGAGTCACCGGGCATCCTTCGCGGCGGCTCCGACACGGGCCAATGCCCTGACGATCGCGTCGCAGAACGCGGGCAGGTCATCAGGGGACCTGCTGGTGATGAGATTGCCGTCGATGGCGACCTCTTCATCGACCACGGTGGCGCCGGCGTTGCGTAGATCGGTGCGGATGCTGGGGAACGACGTGAGGGTCCGGCCCGCCACGACGCCCGCCTCTAGGAGTGTCCACGGACCGTGACAAATCGAGGCGACTGGTTTGCCGGAAGCCATGAAGTCCCGCACGAAGTCGACCGCTGCCTGGTCGACCCGCAGCTTGTCGGGGTTGACTGTTCCGCCCGGCAGCAGCAGTGCGTCGTAGTCTTCGACCGCCGCCGAACGGACCAGTGCGTCGACGTCGAACGTGCCGGCCGCGTCGAGGTCGTTGTTGCGTGCCTGGATCTGACCGTCGTGCAGCGAGAGCAGTTCGGTGACCGCGCCGGCCCGGTCGAGCGCCTGCCGGGGTTGTTCCAGTTCCACGCGTTCCACGCCGTCTGCGGCCAAGATCGCAACCCGCTTGCCGTTCAGTTCGTTCGCCATGATTTCTCCGTTGTATCGAGGGGGACGGCCGCAGCTGCGTGCCACCGGAAGATGCAGGCGCCATCAGGGCGCCGCAACGGGATGTACATCCAGGCGCTACCCGCGCGTCAGCACCGCGACGCGAACCTGCCGCTCAAGCAGTGGACGAAGCCGGCTTGAGCACGACCTTGGTCCATCCGTCGTTGCGCTCATCGAAGTTCTGGTAGGCGTCGGGCGCCTGCTCGAGGGACAGGTTGTGGGACACGATCCAAGAAGGCGTCGCCTTACCAGCGGCGATCAGGTCCCGCAGTCGTCTGTTGTACTTCTTGACCGGGCACTGCCCGCTGCCGAGAGTCTGGCCCTTGAACCAGTGCAGACCGTAGTCGAAGGCGATTTCCCCCTGCTTCGCCAAGTCATCCGGGCCGCCCGGATCCTGCGGCACAAACACACCCACCGAACCGATGCCCCCGGTGAACCGCACCGACTTCACCAGATTGTTCAGCGTCATGTTCGGATGCTCCGTGCCCTGCGGGTCGTGCGCCTGATACCCCACACACTCACACCCGCGGTCGGCGCCCAGGCCCATCGTCTGGTCAAGGACGAACTCGACGGGGTCCGTCTTGGAGTCGTCGATCGCGATCGCGCCGATCTCCTCAGCGAGCCGCAGCCGGTCCGGGTGGCGGTCGACGACCATCACCTTGGCGGCGCCCTTGATCGTCGCGGACAGCGCCGCCATCAGCCCCACCGGACCCGCCCCGTAAATCACCACAGAGTCGCCGGGAATCACTCCGGCCAACTCGGTGGCGTGGTAGCCGGTGGGGAAGATGTCGGCCACCATCACGTAGTCGTTCTCCTTCTCCACCGAGTCCTCGCCGAGCCGCAGGCAGTTGTGGTCGCCGTACGGCACACGCAACAACTCCGCCTGGCCACCCTGCCACGGACCCATGTCGGCGAACCCGTACGCCGCCCCAGCCATTTTCGGATCCGGCTGGGTAGTGAGGCAGTAGTTGGTGAAACCTCGCTCGCAGTTCTTGCAGAACCCGCAGGAAATGTTGAAGGGAAGCACCACCCGCTCGCCCACTTTAACCTTGTCCACGCCGCCGCCGACCTCGATGACCTCACCGAGGTTCTCGTGCCCGAAGGTACGACCGGTCTCGAAGTCGGTGCGCCCCTCGTACATGTGCAAATCGGAGCCGCAAATATTGGTGGCCGTAATACGCACCAACACATCCGTCGGCCGTTCGATCCTCGCGTCAGGGACCTCTCTCACGCTCACCTGCCGCGGTCCGTCATATACAAGTGCTTTCATTTTCTACTCCTCTCCAAATTCTCCTTCGGCATCCGGGGGCCCGCACTACGATTTGGGTAGGTACCGCGGCCTCTAAACGCCAGTCAACTCCCAACCCGCACCGCGGCACATCGGTAGAATGACCGACACGGCCCAGCTGGCGCGGCGGCAGAGATGGTGGCGCTATGCACGGATCAGCAGACGCGGCAGGACGCATCGCCGTCGAGGTGTCCCAGATCGCGGCGACACCCGACAGCCCGGCCCAACGCGCTGCGGCGCTGCTCGCGCCGCTGCACCGGCTGCTGCCGTTCGACGGGGCATGGCTGGCGCTGCGCGACGAAGACAGCGGTGGACACCGATCGCTGGTCAGTAGCGGGTGGGACCGGAACACCGCCGCCTACCTGGACGGGCCGGTCCTGGTCGAGGAGATCGAGCAGCTCGGGATGACCCGCTCCCACACCCCGCTTCGCGTCACGGACTTCCCGTTACCGGCGAGCGAGCTACGGTCCTGGGCCGAGTGTCTCCTGCCCGCCGGTTTCCGCGAAGGCCTGGGTATGTGCCTGTTCGCCGAAGATGGCCGGCACCTCGGGTTCCTGGGCCTGTTCACCGGCAGTCCCACCATCCCGTCGCGCGCTGCACGAGACCAGCTCGCCGCCCTCGGGCCGGCACTGGGCCGGGCCATCGACCCCCTGCAGTCGGCCGCAGCAGCCGCTCAGGTGGTGCACGGCGCGACCGCCGGCGTGATCCTCACTCGGTCACGAGAGGTTCAAGCCTTGCCCGGGCTGCCCGATCATGCCGCGTTGCGCCACGGCTCACCGGTACTGGCCACTGCCCGCGAAGTGCTCGACAATCCGCAGACATCCTTCCTGCTTCCCGCGCCTGTAGAGCCCAGCGGCTACCTGCGCGTGACCTGTTTGGATGCGCCCGATAACGCTCCGCACTACCTAACCGCGATCGTTGTGCTCTCACCGTGCCGCGACGTGGGCGGGCTGACCAACCGCGAACTCGAAATCCTCGGGCTGGTCATCGCCGGTTACCACAACGCCCAAGCCGCCCAACACCTCACCGTCACCCAACGCACCATCGCCACCCACATCGAACACATCCTCACCAAGCTTGACGCCGGTTCCCGCACGCTCGCCGCCGTCCGCGCCCAACGACGCGGGTTGTACATCCCACCCGCACTCCTGGCGCACCCAACCAACGAATCGCCATAACCCAAAGAAAGCCCGAAGCGCCGCACCACCCCGCTGGCTCATGAACCACGCCGCCGTCCAGTGAGGGGGTCGCTCTGCGCCCGTGCAGACGACTTTGGGAAGTAGTGCAGGCGACTTCGAGAAACGACAGCTGACCTACTCGCGCTTGATTAGTGCGATTCCCGTAAGCCCCGCCCGAGAAAATGCCCGGTGATGGTGCCCTAACCGGGACACCTCCAGGCACGTTAACTGCCGTCTCGACACGACGTGGCAGAAGCGATCTTTTGAGTACGGCTTGGTTGTGGCATTCCACCGTGTCCCGCTACCGAAGGATCGGAAGCGACGTGCGTGAAGCCAGGACCCCAGCCCGCCGATTACCTCCGGACTGTGACAGGTATAGGTTCACCAACGCGTTCGGTGGACCCGTAGACTCGGCGACCTGCTCTGGCTAGGCTTCACGCTAGGTCTCCCGAGCAGATGGGTGACGCCGCATGGCTGTAACCATGAAAATCCAGTCCTGACGAAGCCGAACATTCTGACGGTCGACGATGACCCGCAGGTGTCCGCGGCGGTTGCCCGCGACCTTCGTAATAGATATGGGTCCGAATTCAGGATTCTCCGTGCCACCTCCGGCGCCGAAGCCATGGAAGTCCTGGCGAAGCTGGCACTGCGGGACCAGGGAATTGCACTGATCGCGTCGGATCAAAGGATGCCTCAGATGACGGGGATCGAGTTGATGGAGCGCGCGCGGCTACATGCTCCAGGGGCGAAGCTCCTTCTTCTCACGGCCTACGCGGACACCGATGTCGCGATCAAGGCGATCAACGACATCGGGCTTGATCACTACCTGCTCAAACCGTGGGATCCGCCCGCTGAGCGGTTGTACCCGGTGGTGGATGACCTGCTCGATGACTGGCGTCGGGCTAATCCCGATCACACCTCCGATGTAAGGGTTGTCGGCGCCCGCTGGTCGGACCGTAGCCACGAGATCAAGACATTCCTGGCCCGCAATCATGTGCCCTACCGCTGGCATGACATTGAAAGGGACGCTGAGGCGGTGCGTCTGCTGGATCTTGCGGGAGCGAGCACGGCGGATATGCCGTTGGTCGTCCTGACCGATGGTTCGGCGCTCTCTTCTCCCTCGACCTTTGATCTGGCTTCCGCCCTGGGTCTGCGCACGGTCGCTGAGCGGCCTCTCTACGATGTCTGCATCGTAGGAGGTGGGCCGGCGGGTATGGCCGCGGCCGTTTACGCAGCGTCTGAGGGGCTCAGCACCGTCGTCGTCGAGCGCGAGGCACCGGGCGGGCAGGCAGGCCAGAGCGCCGCAATTGAGAACTATCTCGGTTTCCCGAAGGGCCTGAGCGGCTCCGATCTGACGCAGCGTGCAATGGCACAGGTGTCACGCTTCGGCGCGGAAGTGGTCCTCGCGAACGACGTCGTGGGCTTCGAATCGCGCGGGCAGGTACGGGCGGTGCTTTTGGGCTCCGGGGAATTGGAGGCACGGGCACTCATCATTGCCACCGGTGTCTCCTACCGGAGGTTGGAGGCTGACGGGATCGATACTTTCAGCGGTCGGGGGATCTACTACGGCGCCAACGCCAGCGAGGCCAACCAGTGCGCGGGTGAGGATGTCTACATCGTCGGAGCCGCCAACTCGGCCGGCCAGGCCGCGATCAACTTCTCGCGTTTTGCAAAGCGGGTGGTACTCCTCGTGCGGTCAGGCACGCTCGAGACCACGATGTCCCAGTACCTCGTGCAGCGAATTCTCGCTTCACCGGTGATAGAAGTCCGCTACCGGAGCGAGGTCGTAGCCGCCCGCGGAGACGGACACCTCGAATCCCTGGAGCTCTCCGACCGGGACACCGGACTGACCGAGGAGGTGGCGGCCAGCTGGCTCTTCATCTTCATCGGTGCTTCGCCTCGAACCGATTGGCTGGGTGAGGAGATTGTCCGTGACAAGTTCGGTTTCATCGTCACCGGGCACGATCTGGCGAATCCCGGTAATCCCATGCCGTGGCCACTGACACGCGCACCTTTCGCACTGGAGACGAGCGTGCCTGGTGTCTTTGCCGCGGGTGATGTCCGGCTCGACTCGATGAAACGAGTGGCTTCAGCGGTGGGTGAGGGCGCGATGGCTGTCTATCTCGTGCACCGCTACCTGGGGACAGTCTGATGCACGCGCGTGAACTCCGGGGGATCGCCCTTTTCAAGGGCCTCAGCGACCAACAGCTCGAGGACCTTGTCGACACGGGTACCGAGGTGCTCATCGAACCAGGCGTCACCCTCTGGGACGAGGGCGAACCAGCGGACTTCTGGTGGGTACTCGTCGACGGCGCCCTTCAGCTGCTTCGTCACATCGGACGTGAAGACACCGTCGTCGGGACGATGGATGTGCCGGGACGATGGGCCGGCGGCTTCCGTGCCTGGGATGACAGCAGTGTCTATCTGGCGACAGGGCGGGGAAGCGAGAAAGGATGGCTACTCCGGGTCCCAGCCACGGACCTGCGAAGGCTGTACGCCGAGTGGTTCCCTTTTGGCGTGCACTTCATCGAGGGCCTGTACGGGACGGTACGCCGGGTCGAATCAACCATTCGACAGCGAGAGGCGCTGGCGACGCTCGGCACGCTCTCGGCCGGCCTGGCCCACGAGATCAACAACCCGGCCGCGGCGGCAAGCCGCGCGGTGGATGCCCTGGAGGACGCTTCACAGATGCTGCTCGGGTCGGTGGGCCGCCTTTCCCGCACGGGCATCACTCCTGCCCAGTTCGCCGGGCTGGAGGCTCTGCGCGCAGACTTCACGGCGACGGCGTCAATTCCGGACACTCTCGCGCTTGCAGATCTGGAGGACCTCCTGACCGATTGGCTGTCCGAGCGGAACGTCGAACGGGATTGGATCATCGGCCCGACACTCGCCGCTGCCGGCGCGGACCTGGAATGGTGCAACCGTGTCGAGGCGTTATTCAACGGGCCCGCGCTGGATCCGGCGCTGGAGTGGGTGACAGCGGCCCTATCCATGGAAAAGCTGCTCTCCGAAGTGAGGGAGTCGACACGGCGGGTCTCCGAGCTCGTCGCAGCAGTGAAGTCCTATTCACAGATGGACAGGGGATCCCGCCAGAACACCGATGTTGTTGAAGGCCTCGAAAGCACGCTTGTCATGCTCGGGCACAAGCTTCGCGGCGGGGTGGAGATAGTGCGCGAGTACAGCGACAACCTCCCCTCCATCGATGCCTACCCGGGCGAGTTGAACCAGGTGTGGACCAATCTCATCGACAACGCAGTGGACGCAATGAATGGCGTAGGCACCCTGAGCGTAGGCACCCTCAGCGACGGAGCCACCGTGACGGTGGAAATAGGTGACACTGGTCCGGGCCTTGCACCACCGGTCGCGAAACGGGCTTTCGAGGCGTTCTACACGACGAAGGATGTCGGTAAAGGGACCGGGCTTGGTTTGGATATCGCTCGAAGAATCGTTGTGGAGCGGCACGGCGGGACGATCGACCTCGAATCCGTTCCCGGCAGGACGGTGTTCCGGGTCTGCCTCCCACTCGCCCAGGCTTGACGCTCAACGCCAGAAGCTCATCATCGGTGATCTGTCCGCCTTCGGGCTGCCCACTCCTGACGAAGGGCCGTTCACGTAACTGCGGTGGACCGGATTGTTGCTGCCACAGGGTACGCACCAGATCTTGGGGTTCTCCTCGGCCACCTGGGCGTCCTCGACGACAGAGGTGGACCTGTGACCTCCGGGTTCCAGGCCACGCATCGGGGGCTCTACTTCATCGGGTTCGAGAACGTTCCCGGTCAGCTCATCTTCTGCACGGCGGCGGCCCGACATCTCGCCAAATCCATCTCCGCCGCTGCACTGGCGGAACAGCGGTCGGCCTAGGCTGCCAGGCAGTCACTCCTGTGCTGGAAGCGGCGCAGCTCGCGCTGCGGAGTCCTGGACGAAGGCGGTTCGCGCAATCCACGCTCCGGCTCCTGCGATCAGCAGCGCGCCGAGCGATTGCGTGGGAAGGCTTGCACCTGTGGTCGCCAGTCCCAGCACGACCCCCAGGACATAGAAGACGAGTGCGGAGGAAATCCACAGGGCGCCGGCTGCCTTGGGAAGAGTGCCTGAACGCCAGACTGCAACGCCGAGGAGCAGATTGCCCACAAGGGCTAGCAGGAGGCCCAGTAGAAATACAGGTGTCAGAGCATCCGGGAATTCCACCTGCATGACATCTGGCATCCCGGACAGGTATGCCCGTCCAAGGGCAGGTGTCGCGAATGTGGAGATCACTGCGGGGACCATCAGGAGTGCATGGCCCAGGACGGTCAGGACCATGGCGGCCAGTGCCGATCGGCCCGATCTTCCGGAGGCGAGATAGCAGCCCAAGGCGAAGATACCGAAGATGGCCAGTATGGTGCCGCCGGTGCTGCCGATGAGGTGACTGGTGAAATAGGCGGAGGAGCTGACGAACTGTGCCCATGCCTCGGGATCGGTGGTTTGGTCGGGCTGGGCCTCGAACGACGACCACGCGGTGAGCAGGCCGTAGACGGGCAGAGCTACCAGGCCGGCTTTGACCCAGGTGATGCTTGGTCGGGATTGCATGGGGACGTCCTTACTTCCGCTGTGCCGGTGGTTCTGAGCCTGCGGCGGTCACATCGACGATGCTGGGCCGCCCTCAGCCAGTAGCGTGTGACGACGATACGCCGTGGGGTGCCGCAGCGCGATAGCCCCTGCGGTGGACATCTGCGGGACCCGGGCGAGTCACTGCGTCAACAGCGCGGGGGAGTGCCTGGAAGACGCTGCCCGAAGCCTTGTTCCTCAGGCGGCGGCGTCGGGATGCGTTGACCCGGGGTCGTCCTGCGTCTGGGGGCGGTTCCGCCGATGCCGGCCTTGCAACGCTGTTCGTACGAGCGGGATGGTGATCGCGAGCAGGATCAGCGAGAGGCTCACCGCAGAGGCGTACCGGTCGACGATGAGCACCACATCGACTGCCCCCTGCCCGACGGCGAAACCGAGCCCGGCCACTACGACTGTCAGCACGAGGGCACCGAGTGCGTCGATGAGCAGGAACGTCATCAGCCGCATGCCGCTCAGACCCGCGATCGCGAACACGATCGCGGAAGGAATCCCCGGCAGCCAGGCGAGCGCCACCGCCGTCCGGACGATCGCCGGATGGGCTCGCCGGGCTCGCAGCGACCACCGCGCCGCCTGCTGCGGCGCGGAGATCATCCGCAGCATGCCCTCGCCCCACCGTCGGCCCGCCCACCACAGGATCCAGTCGAACTTGAGCATCCCGACGACACCGGCGACGATCACCGCCCACAGGGGGAGGGTCCCCACACGCGCGAAGGCGGCCGCGACCCCGACGGCGAACAGGTCACCGGTCAGCACCTCGAGCGCGAGCGGGTTGCGGGCGATGAGGAACGGCAGCAGCGGCCGTGTGGCCAGGCCCAGGGCGATGACGGCCAGGACCGAGACGATCACGACGTGGTCGGCAGCCGAGGCGCGGCCCTCCCACGGCGCCCAGCGGCGCCACGACGGACCCTGATCCTCGGCCTCGACCGACCCCACGACGCTCCCTCCCGGATCGAACTCGATCCGAGAAGCGTACCCATGCCCTCGGGAGCGGTACATGATCGCGTCGGGTCGGCGCCTCAAGGAGTGGATGCCGTGCGTCCGCTCCTCGCAGGGTGTAGAGGAATACCCTGGTCCGTCGAAACCCGCCGAAGCTCATGCGTCACATCGTCGAACCGGTCCCGTTGGCGGCCCGACCGCCGCGTGGAACGACCTGCAGTGCTACCGCCACCGATAGTCCTTCAATGATTCGCTCCCGCTGGCGGACCGTCTTCTTGACGGGCAGCACGAACCCGCCCTCGCGGGGCAGCAGCGAGGTCTCCCAGTCGGTCCCTCCGATGCGCACGGACACCGGGACGACACCCCAGCCGTAGGTCGCCCGCCTGGCCTCGACGCGAACACACTCGCACACGTCCTCGGGCAGCATGAGCCAGTAGAACGGAGCCGGGCCCCGCCACTCGAACAACTCGGCGCTGAAGATCTGGTCCATATCGGCCAGCGTGGCGGGCCCGTGCCGAAGCGTCAACCCTGTTCCGCGGCCGGTCGGTCTTCGGATCGGTGGCGTTCGGTCAGTGCTCGGACGGACCCTCGTTGTCGTCGTGCAGGGAACGGATCATGCTCTGCAGGACCCTGTAGGCGTCGTCCTGCTCCTGCGGCGTCATGCCCCTCAGCATCCTGACCTCGACGGACCGGACAGCGGCGGTGGCTTTCTCGAGGCTCTGCCGGCCGCGCGGCGTGAGCTGCGTCGGAAGGACCTTGCCGACGCGTGCCTCCGCCGGCCGGGTGACGTGCCCGTCCCGTTCCAGGGCCTGCAGCAGCACGTTCATGGACTGCCGTGTGACGAACGCTCCGCGCGCCAGTTCCGAATTGGACAGGCCCGGGCGCTGGGCGAGCAGTTCCAGGCAGGAGTAGTGCGTCACCGTCATCCCGAGCGGGCGCAGGACGTCCTCCATGGAGGCGCGAAGGGCGCTGGATGCCTCTTTGAGCAGGTACCCCAGTGACGTCTCCAGGTGGATTCCATCTTGACCCATGTCAGTATTCTGACATACGATTGTTATGTCAGATAACTGACATAAATAGAAGGAAGCGACACGATGCCCGCTACAGGCCCTGATTTCATCTCCCTCCAGGTGCGCGATCTCGACGCGTCACAGCAGTTCTACGAGCAGTACCTCGGCCTCGTGCGTTCCCAGGCCGGCCCGCCTCACGCCGTCGTCTTCGAGACGGCCCCGATCGCGTTCGCACTCCGGGACATTGTTCCTGGCACGGATCTCGCTTCCGTTGATCAGCCCGGCATCGGCGCCGCCATCTGGCTCCACGCCACCGACGTCCAGGCCATCCACGATGCCCTCGTCTCCGACGGCCACACGATCGATGCGGCTCCCATCGACGGCCCCTTCGGCCGTACCTTCACCTTCTCCGATCCCGACGGCTACCGGATCACCCTCCACGATCGGGCGTGAGGTACGGCCCATCGTCGCAGGAGCAGTGACCACGAACCGGCGACCGCCGCCTGGCGTGCCGTGGGAGGGCGGTCGGGAAGGACCGGCCTCTGTCGACGCGACGCCGGTCGCCCGGTCGACCCGTCGACACGCGGGAGGATCACCCGCCGGCTGCAGGCTGTGACAGTACGGAGCGGTGCCCGCGTGCGCGGTAGCCGCTCCGCCCGGACGCGGCACGCGGGCCGGAACCGGGCGTGCGGGGCGCGAACCTCAGTAGGCTGGAGGGCAACCGCTATCAGGAGGACCACGTGGGCATCTCACCCGAAGATGAAGTTGTCAGGATCTGCCAGGAACTGATCCGGATCGATACCTCGAACTACGGGGACAACGTGGGGCCGGGGGAGCGGAAGGCCGCCGAGTACACCGCGGGTCTCATCGAGGAGGTGGGGCTGTCCACGCAGCTCTTCGAGTCCGCGCCCGGACGTACGTCCGTCGTCGCCCGCATGGAAGGCTCGGACCCGTCGCTGCCCGCACTCGTGGTCCACGGCCACCTCGACGTGGTGCCGGCGCAGAAGGAGGACTGGACGGTCGATCCGTTCGGCGGCGAGGAGAAGGACGGTCTGATCTGGGGCCGGGGCGCCGTCGACATGAAGGACATGGACGCCATGATCCTGTCCGTCCTGCGGTCCATGCAGCGGGACGGCGTCAAGCCGCGGCGTGATCTGATCTTCGGGTTCTTCGCCGACGAGGAGGCGGGTGGGGCCTACGGTGCGTCCTGGCTCGTCGACAACAAGCCGGAGGTCTTCGAGGGAGCAACCGAGGCCATCTCCGAGGTCGGAGAGGGTTCTCGGCGACCATCGGCGGGCAGCGGACGTACCTCCTGCAGACCGCGGAGAAGGGCATCTCCTGGCTCCGTCTCGTGGCGCACGGTCGTGCCGGCCACGGCTCGCAGATCAACACCGACAACGCGGTGACCGCTCTCGCCCGCGCGGTCACGCGCATCGGCGACTACTCCTGGCCCATCGAACTCACGCCCACCACACGCCAGTTCCTCGACGGCGTCACCGAGCTCACCGGGGTGGAGTTCGACCCCGAGAACCCCGACATCATCCTCAAGGAACTGGGCACGGTGGCGCGCTTCGTCGGGGCGACGCTGCAGAACACCGCGAACCCGACGGTCCTGAAGAGCGGGTACAAGCACAACGTCATCCCCGGCACCGCCGAGGCACTCATCGATGTGCGCACACTGCCCGGCCAGCAGGACCAGGTCCTGGACATCATCCGCGGACTCGCCGGCGAGGGAGTGGACGTGAGCTACGAGCACAAGGACACCTCGCTCGAGGTGCCCTTCGCCGGGAACCTGGTGGACTCGATGATCGACGCCCTGCACGCGGAGGATCCCGGCGCGAAGGTGCTGCCCTACACGCTCTCGGGCGGCACCGACAACAAGTCGCTCAGCCGGCTGGGCATTACCGGGTACGGCTTCGCGCCCCTCCAGCTGCCCGAGGAGCTCGACTTCACGGGTATGTTCCACGGCGTCGACGAACGCGTCCCGGCGGACTCGCTGCGGTTCGGCGCGAAGGTGCTCTCCCGCCTGCTGACCGCCTACTGAGCGGGCAGGCCATGACAGCGTCGACCCCGGAAACGCGCGGACCCCTGTCCGCGGAGCTGCTCGAACGCTTCCGGGGGCGCGCCGCCGGGTACGACGCGGCCAACACCTTCTTCACCGAGGATTTCGCCGACCTCCAGGCCGCCGGCTACCTCCGCCTCCTGGTCGATACCCCGCCCGGCGATGCCGGCGGCATGGCGGGCGCGGCGGCGGCCCAGCGCCGGCTGGCCGCTGCGGCCCCCGCCACGGCGCTCGGGATCAACATGCACCTGGTCTGGACGGCGGTCGCAGGTCTGCTCGCCGACCGGGGAGACGCGTCGCTCGCCTCCGTCCTCGACGAGGCGGGACGAGGCGAGGTGTTCGCCTTCGGGGTTTCAGAACCAGGCAACGACGCCGTCCTGTTCGACTCGCTCACGCGAGTGGACCGCCTGCCCGACGGCGGGTTCGGCTTCACCGGCACGAAGGTCTTCACCAGCCTCTCCCCGGTGTGGACGCGCCTCGGGATCTTCGGCAAGCTCGCGGGGCGCGACGGCGACGACATGATCCTCCACGCCTTCGTGCCCCGCGGAACCCCCGGGGTGGAGGTCGTGGAGGACTGGAACCCGCTCGGGATGCGCGCCACGCAGTCCCACACCACACGGCTCTCCGGAGTGCGCGTCCCGGCCGACGCCGTGTTCCGGCGCACCCCGGTGGGGCCGAACGCCGATCTCCTGGTGTTCGGGATCTTCGCGGCGTTCGAGAGCCTCATCGCCGCGGTCTACCTCGGGATCGCCGACCGGGCGCTCGATCTCTCGGCGCAGGCCCTGGCGCGGCGTCGGAGCATGGTCGCCGACCGTCCGCTCGCCGACGATCCGGTCCTCCGGAACTCACTCGCCGCTGCCGCGATGCAGCGGACAGCGGCCGAGGCGCAGCTGCGTGCCGTGGTCCAGGACCTCGATGCCCGGACAGACGCCGGGTCGCAGTGGTTCGCCCGCCTCGTGACCCTCAAGACCCACGCGGTGGACGCGGCGGTCGCCGCGACCACGACGGCACTGCACGTGGGCGGCGGATCAGGCTTCTCGGCGTCGTCCGAAGCGGTGCGGCTGCACCGTGACGCCCTCGCCGGGCAGTTCCACCCCTCCACCCAGGAGTCGGCCCGGGCGACGGTGGCCACGGCGCTCCTCGGCCCGCCGTCCACCTGAGGCGGGCGACAGCTGCTCCGGGCGGGCGCTAGGCCGTGCGTTCGACCCGCAGGACCTTGCGTCGCAGCCAGTACCGCCGGCCGCCACCCATGTAGATGCAACTGCGTTCGAGTTCCCACTTGCCGTACTCGGCGTGCTCGGTCAGCAGTTTGCGAGCGGCGGGCAGGGGTTCACCGGCGCTCACGGTGAGCACCAGGTACTCGTACTGCCGCCCGTAGTCGCGGCGCCGGACGGCCGTGGCATTCAGAAAATGTTCTCGCATATCCCTCCAATTCGGACCACTTTACCGATAACGTCTAGGCCATGAGCATAGATCCGCGTGTCGCGCTCCAGTCCCTCGTGACGGCCCTCGAAGAGCATCTGGCGGCCTCGGCGTCACGGCGGGACGACAACGATCCCGCCGTGGAAGCTGCGTATCTGGGGATCGCCGACGCGTTCGAGGTCTACGAGGAGGCCCTGTACGACGCCTTCGGCGAGGTGACCCCGCTCGAGATCTACGAGGACTCCGACGACGACGATTCCGACGACGACGAGGACTCCGATCGGGACGACGAGGACTCCGACGACGAGAACGCCGACTACGCGCCGGACCTGGTCGACGCCGAAGTTGAGCCCTGACCCGCCGGGAGGACTGATCGTCCGGCGGGACAGCCACGCCAGGGACTGACCGCGCCGAGACGCGACGGTCAGCCTGCCGGAAGGCCGGTCAGAGCAGGGCCGAGACCTCGTCCAGGACCTCCGCGATCGGTTCGGCCACGGGTGCGCTGCTCGTCTGGAGGATCTCCTTGAGCTGCTGCGGCGTCCGCGCGCCCACGATCGCGGCGGCCACCCCGGGCCGGTGGAGCAGCCAGCGGAGTGCCAGCTCGTGGGGCTGCAGGTCCAGGCCACGGGACGCGGTGCACAGCGCCTCGGTGATGCGCTGGGGCTTCCCGGAGAGGTACGGCTCCACATAGGGCGCCCACACGTCCGACGCGGCGCGGGACTCCGAGGGGATCCTGCCGCGGTACTTCCCGGTCAGGACGCCGCGGCCCAGTGGGCCCCAGGCGAGGATGGCCGCTCCGAAGGCCTCGGCGGCGGGCAGGACGTCGCGTTCCGCGCCGCGGCTGACGAGCGAGTACTCGACGTCGTTGACCAGAAGGGGGAACGACGCCGTCGCCGCCGCCCGCGCGAACTCCCACCCCGAGTAGTTGGAGACGCCCACGTAGCGCGCGCGGCCGCTGGCGTAGGCGACCTCGAGCGCGCTCAGGGTCTCCTGCAGGGGGACGGCGGAGTCAGGGGAGGGCGCGAGCCAGACGTCGACGTGGTCGGTGCCGAGCAGCGACAGGGACGCGTCCAGGGAATCCAGCAAACCCCGCCGGGACCCGTCGAGGCGCCGGCTGCCGGAGCGCGTGGTGCCGCCCTGGACCACCAGGACGATCTCCGAACGCGCCACCGTGTCGCCGATGAACCCGCCCAGGATCGCCTCGGCCTGGCCCTCGCCGTAGCGGGCCGCGGTCTCCACCAGGGAGCCCCCGGCGTCGGTGAAGAGGCGGAGCTGCTCGCGGGCAGCCTCCTCGCTGACCTCCTGACCCCAGTTCATGGTGCCCAGTCCCAGCGCCGAGACGGTCAGGCCGCTCGCTCCCACGTTTCGCCGTTGCATGAGGCCAAGCCTAAAGCCTGGGCCCGCCCGCATGGCTTAGGGTCGGAAGAGTGCATTGGATAGAAGCAGTCATCCTGGGATTCGTCCAGGGCCTCACCGAATTCCTCCCCATCTCCTCGAGCGCCCACCTGCGCATCGTGGGTGAACTCCTGCCGAATGCGCAGGACCCCGGCGCGGCGTTCACGGCGATCACGCAGCTGGGCACGGAGACCGCCGTCGTCGTGTTCTTCTGGCGCGACATCGTCCGGATCGTCCGGGCCTGGTTCGGCGCCCTGGCGGGCAAAGTCCCGCGGAACCACCCGGATGTCCGCATGGGCTGGCTGGTCATCCTCGGCAGCGTCCCAATCGTCCTGCTCGGGCTCCTCTTCCAGGACCAGATCGAGAGCACGTTCCGCAGCATGTGGCTCGTGGCGACCATGCTGATCGTCTTCGGGCTGATCCTCGCCGTCGCAGACCACGTGGGACGCCAGACACGGGACCTGCAGAGCCTCACCTACAAGCACGGCATCCTCTACGGTCTGGCGCAGGCCCTGGCGCTGATCCCGGGCGTGTCGCGCTCTGGCGGGACCATCACGGCGGGTCTGCTCATGGGCTACACCCGGGAGGCCGCAGCGCGGTATTCGTTCCTCCTCGCCATCCCGGCCGTATTCGGCAGCGGCGTGTTCCAGCTCGCGAAGAGCTACGACGAGGCGGGTCCGTATGCGCTGCCCGAGACGGCGCTCGCCACCGTCGTCGCGTTCGTCGTCGGCTTCGCGATCATCGGCTGGTTCCTGAAGTTCGTCACCACCCGCGGCTACGGGGTCTTCGTCTGGTACCGCATCCTGCTCGGCCTCGCGCTGTACGTGCTCCTCGGATTCGGCGTCATCAGCGCCTGATCCCGGGCCGTAAGGTAGAACGTGTGATTGCGTGGAACTCGACTCCTGTCCCAGAACTCGACGGCACCCGGTCGGACATCACCCTGTTCGACACCGCCCGCCAGGAGCCCGTACTCCTCGGAGTACGCCCCGAGCACAGCCTGTACGTCTGCGGCATCACCCCCTACGATGCGACCCACCTCGGCCACGCCGCCACGTACGTCGCCTTCGACCTGCTGAACCGGACCTGGCGTGACGCGGGATCCACGGTGCACTACGTCCAGAACGTGACCGACGTCGACGACCCGCTCCTCGAGCGCGCGACGGCCACCGGTGTGGACTGGCGGGACCTCGCGGCCGAGCAGATCGCCCTGTTCCGCGAGGACATGGAAGCGCTGAACGTGCTGCCGCCCGAGCAGTACGTCGGTGCCGTCGAGGCGATCGACTGGATCGTCCCCGTCGTCGAGGACCTCGTGGCACGCGGCCTCGCCTACCCGGTCCCCGGCACCGACGGGGAGCCCGACGGCGACGTGTACTTCTCCCTGGACGCCTGCGCCTCCCTGCACGAGGACGACGACGCGCGCTGGTTCCTCGGCCAGGTCTCGCATCTGGACGGTCCGACGATGCTCGAGCTCTCCGCGGAACGCGGAGGCGACCCCACCCGGCCCGGCAAGCGCAACGCGCTCGACCCGCTGCTCTGGCGGGCCGCCCGCACAGGCGAGCCCAGCTGGCCCGGCGGGTCACTGGGGGAGGGGCGACCCGGCTGGCACATCGAGTGCTCCGTGATCGCCCAGCGGTTCCTGCCCGCCCCCTTCACGGTGCAGGGCGGCGGCTCCGACCTCGTGTTCCCGCACCACGAGATGAGTGCCTCGCACGCCTGGGCTGCCGGCGGTACGCCGCTCGCCCGCCACTACGCCCACGCCGGCATGGTCGGCTACGACGGCGAGAAGATGAGCAAGTCCCGCGGCAACCTCGTGCTCGTCTCCCGGCTTCGACGCTCCGGGGTGGATCCGGCGGCCGTCCGGCTCGCCATCCTCGCCCACCACTACCGCTCGGACTGGGCCTGGACGGACGGCGTGCTGGAGCAGGCGCTGACCCGCCTCGCCACCTGGCGCGAGGCGGCGGGCCGGGCCACGCGAGCCGATGTCGACGTGATCCGCGAGCGGATCCGCGAGCACCTCGCGAACGACCTCGATGCTCCGGCCGCCCTGGCGGCCGTGGACGCGTGGGCGGACGGACTCCCCGCGCACGCAGCGGAGGACGGGGGACGGCAGGGCCTGACCGACGTCGTCGACGCCCTGCTCGGCGTCCGGCTCTAGCCGGACAGCACGCTCCGGTCAGCGCGTCACCGGCGGAGGAGGACCTCCGCGTCCCGTGACCGCGGCCGGGGCGCGGGGGTCACTGCAGCACGATCCGCAGCACCCCGAAGACCAGCGCGACGACGCCGAAGACCGTCCCGATCCAGCCCAGCACCCGCCCGGCGCTGGACCGTTCGCCGAGGCGTTCGGCCTTGTTGGCCTGCATGATGGCGAGCGGTCCGAGGACGATGCCGAGGAAGAAGATCCCGATGATCCCGAGGACGAGGGACGCCGTCCTCGCCTTGCCCGCCTCGGGGGGCAGCTGCCCGGGCGCGTTCTGATACGGCTGCTGTGACACGGGCCCTCCGATCAGCCCGACCGGCGCGGAGCCCGGCCCAGGGCGAGTGGGTGCGAACGCCGCGGTTCCTTCGAGCGCTCTGTCGCTGCGACTCTACTCCGGCCCGCCTCCGGCCCTCCAGGACAGCCGCCGTGCGCCGGCCGTGTCCGCTGCTGTCCGCTGCTGCCCGCTACTGCTCTCGGCGCCGCTTCTTCAGGTACCGCTCGAACTCGCGGGCGATCGACTCGCCACTCGCCTCCGGCAGGTCCACCGTGTCCTTCGCCTCCTCGAGCTGGCGCACGTAGGCGGCGACCTCCGGATCCTCGGTGGCGAGCTCGTCGACGCCGCGCTCCCAGGCCTCCGATTCCTCCGTCAGGACGTGCGTGTCCACCGTGACCTGCAGGATCTCCTCCAGCTTGTTCAGCAGGGCGAGCTGCGCCTTCGGGGACGGCGACTGCCCGACGTAGTGGGGGACGGCGGCCCACAGCGACATGGTGGGGATGTCCGCGAGCAGGCCCATCTCGGCCAGGACGCCCACGATCCCGATCGGCCCCTCGTAGGTGGACGGCTCCACGTCCAGGCTCTCGCGCACCAGATCGTCGTCCGAGGTCACCGTCACGGGGATGGGACGCGAGTGGGGGACGTCGGCGAGCAGCGCACCCACGAGGACGATGCAGTCCACGCTGAGTTCCTTCGCCAGCGCCACCAGCTCCGCGGTGTACGCACGCCACTTGTAGGACGGCTCGACACCGTTGACGAGGATCAGGTCCACGTTCGAGTCCGGGACCACCGTCTTGCTGATCCGGGTGTTGGGCCACTTGATCCGCCGCTGGCCCGCGGAGTTCCGCTTGATCATCGGGCGCGTGAACTGGAAGTCGTAGAACTCGTCGGCGTCGATCGTGGAGATCCGCTCGGTGCCGAAGAACCGGCCCATGTACTTCAGGGCGTCGCTGGCCGCCTCGCCCGCATCGTTCCAGCCCTCGAAGGCGGCCAGCAGGATGGTGGTCCGCCGCTCGGGCTCGGCGGCGTCCTGGAAGAGGTCCTGTATGCCGGTCGGCTGGTTCTCGTCGAAGCTGTCCACCGTCTCACCCTAAACCCCGGCGCGCGGGCATGTCAGGCGGTGTTCAGGCGCTACGCGGAGAGCAGACGTACGGGCCCCGCGGGGGCCCACCGTAGACTTGGAGGTATGGCCAATACCCCCACCGGCACCGTCCGCACCCTGTCCCGTACGGAACCCGACGGCGACGGCCGGGCCCCGGAGGGGAACCTCCGCGGGCTGCAGGGCGTGCTGTGGGACATGGATGGAACCATCGTCGACACGGAGCCGTACTGGATCAGGGCGGAGAAGGAACTCGTCGAGTCCTACGGCGGGACCTGGACGACCGAGCAGGCCACGGCGCTCGTCGGCCAGGCGCTCGAGTACTCCGCCGGATGCCTGCAGGACGCAGGGGTGGCGATGGACATCCGCGCCATCATCGAGCACCTCACAGAGCGGGTCGCCGCGGACGTACGGTCCGCCGTCCCCTGGCGTCCCGGGGCGCGGGAGCTGCTGGCCGCGCTCCGCGAGGAGGGCGTCCCCTGCGCCATGGTCACCATGTCCGAGACACTGCTCGCCACGGCCGTTGCCTCGCGGCTTCCGGAGGGTACCTTCCAGCATCTCGTGACCGGCGACCGCGTCAGCGCCGGGAAGCCCGACCCCGAGGCGTACCAGCTCGGCTTCGACCTGCTCGCCGCGGACCACCCGGGCCTGAGGAAGGACCGCGTCGTGGCCGTCGAGGACTCCCTGCCCGGGGTCACGTCCGCGCTCGCCGCCGGGCTGGTCACACTCGCCGTCCCGCACTTCGTACCCCTGCCCGCCGACGACCGCCGGACCGACTGGGACACCCTGGCCGGCCGGACGCCGTCCGACCTCGCGGCGCTCCTGCCCGGGCACGCGGGGCAGGACGCCCGGCAGGAGAGCCTCCGTGAGCGGGTGTGACGCATGAGTAACGGTCAACCGCCGGCACGGCCCCCGATGAGCCCCGGCCTGTCCCTGGGTCGCATCGCCGGCATCCCCGTCGTCCTCGCCTGGTCCTGGTTCGTCATCACCATCTTCATCGTCCTGGTCTTCGGGCCACGCGTGACCGGAGCGTTCCCCGGCATCGGCGCGGGCGCCTACGCCGTCGCCCTCGGCTACGCCCTGCTCCTCGCCGCCTCCGTGCTCATCCATGAGCTCGCCCACGCCCTCACGGCGCGGGCCTTCGGGTGGCCCACCACGCAGATCGTGCTCAACCTCTGGGGCGGCCACACCCAGTTCGCGAGCTTCAATGCCTCACCCGGGCGGTCCCTCCTCGTGGCCCTCGCAGGTCCGGCCGCCAACTTCGTCCTCGCGGGTATCGGCTGGGGGATCCTGCAGGCCCTGGCCCCCGGGTCCGTCTCCTTCCTCCTGGCCACCATCCTCGTCTGGGCGAACCTCCTCGTCGCCCTCTTCAACGTGCTCCCGGGCCTGCCGCTCGACGGCGGCCGCCTCGTGGAGAGTGCGGTCTGGAAAGCGACCGGCAGCCAGGAGAAGGGCACGGTGGCGGCCGGCTGGGCCGGACGCATCATCGTCATCCTCCTGCTCGGCGTCGTCGTGGGCATCCCGCTGTTCCGCGGGCTGCAGCCGGACTTCACCGTCATCGTCATCGCCGTCGTCATGGGCGCCTTCCTCTGGATGGGTGCGACGGCGGCCATCGAGAACGCGCGCATGCGCCTGCGCCTGCCGGCGATCAGCGCCGGCCGGCTGCAGCAGCGGGCCATCGGCCTGCCCGCGGGCACGAGCGTGGCCGCCGCCCGCCGCCTGCTCCGCGAGAACCCCGGGGCCGCCGTCGTCGTCACCGGCGCCTCGGGCATGCCGGAGGCCGTCGTCGACGAAGCCGCGCTGCTCGCCGTCCCCGCCGAGGCGGAGGGCACGACGCCGGTCAACGCGGCGGCCCGACGCCTCGCCGCCGGCGCCCACGTCCCCGAGTGGGCCGAAGGGCAGGAGCTCGTCCAGTTCCTCGCCCGCCTCGAGGGCAGCGAGTACGCCGTCATCAACCGGCAGGGCTCCGTCACAGGGCTCCTGCACCAGCGGACCGTCGTCAACGCCATCACCGGCAAGGGCACCCCCGGACCCTGACAGGCCACCCCGCCCGACGATCCCGCCGACCCACGGCCCCGCCGTGCCACACCACCCGTTCCATCCACCGTTTGCCCACGCCGGTCCCGCCGGCCCACGCCGAAGGACCCCCATGAGCACCGCCCCCGCATCCCCCTCCTCCTCCGAGACACCCGCCGAGACGCCCGCAGGGACACCCGCAGGAACACCCGACGGGACGCCGTCCGCTCCGCACGGCGCGGCCGCCCGGCGCGGTCCCTTCCGACCGGGGGAGCGGGTGCAGCTGACCGACGAGAAGGGCCGGATGAACACGATCACCCTCACGCCCGGCGGTGCCTTCCACACGCACAAGGGATTCCTGCTCCACGACGCCCTGATCGGCGCCACCGAGGGCACCATCCTCGAGAACACCTCCGGCCAGCTCTACCAGGCGCTGCGGCCCCTCCTGTCCGACTTCGTGCTGTCGATGCCGCGCGGCGCCGCCGTGGTGTACCCCAAGGACGCCGGGCAGATCGTGACGATGGCCGACATCTACCCCGGCGCGCGCGTCGTCGAGGCCGGCGTGGGCTCCGGCGCGCTCTCCATCTCCCTGCTGCGGGCCGTCGGCGACTCCGGCTCCCTCCACTCGTTCGAACGGCGCGAGGAATTCGCCGATATCGCCCGTGGAAACGTCGAGACGATCTTCGGCGGTCCCCACCCGGCGTGGCAGATCACGCTCGGCGACTTCCAGGAGCAGGTGCTGGAGCAGGAGGAGCCCGGCTCCGTGGACCGCGTGGTCCTCGACATGCTCGCGCCCTGGGAGTGCCTCGACGCCGTGGCCACCGTCCTCAGCGCGGGCGGCGTCTGGATCAGCTACGTGGCCACCGTCACCCAGCTCTCCCGCACCGCCGAGGCCATCCGCGCGGACGGACGCTTCACCGAACCGGAGGCCTGGGAGTCCATGGTGCGCGGCTGGCACCTCGAGGGCCTCGCCGTCCGGCCGGACCACCGCATGGTGGCCCACACCGGCTTCCTCATCACCACGCGCAGGCTCGCCGACGGAGCGGTCGGGTTCACGCCCAAGCGCAGGCCGTCGAAGACCGGTTTCAGCGAGGAGGACCTCAACGCCTGGACGCCGCAGGCCGTGGGCGAGCGCGACGTGTCCGACAAGCGCCTCCGCCGGGTGGCCCGCGACGCGGCGTCGACCATCCAGCGCGGCGCGCTCCCGCCGGAGGAGGCACAGGCCCGGCGTGACGCCATCGCGGACGGCGGGTCGGTCGAGTAGGCGGCCGGACCCCCGGAAGGAGCCGCGTCCGGTACCCGTGCCGTGCCGCAGGATCCGCACGCCGTCCCGGGCGGTGCCACCTCCGGGTCGGCGCTGCCCGGGACGACATCGGACGGAACGCGGCACACCGGGACCCGGCTCTGCGCTAAGGTCGAAAGACAGCCGAACGTCGACCACGAGGTGGCGAACCCCAAATGCCGGAATCAGACGATCACGCTCCTGCCGCCGACCAGCGCGGTCCCAACCCGCCCGCCGACCGCCCCGTCGACCAGGCGGCCGACCGCTCCATGGAGCAGCGCCAGCTGAACGTGCTGCGCGACAAGCTGCGCCAGATCGACCGGCAGCTCGCCGCGGCCACCCAGAACAATGGCAAACTGGTCTCGGCCCTCGAGTCCGCGCGCACGGAGATCGTCCGGCTGAAGGCGGCCCTCGAGAAGGAGGGCGCCGCCCCGTTCAGCTTCGCCACCGTGATGCAGGTGAACCCGAAGCGTCCGTCGGAGCCCGGGACCACCACCGAGGCGACGGTCCAGGACACGGCGGACATCCTGCAGTCGGGACGCAAGCTCCGCGTCACGGTCAGCCCCCTCATCAGCGTCCGCCAGCTCGCTCCGGGCCAGGAGGTGCTGCTCAACGAATCCCTCACGATCGTCGCGGCACTCGGGTTCGAACGGGCCGGGGAGATCGTCACCGTCAAGGAGCTCCTCGGCACGGACCGGGCCCTCGTGGTGGGCCGCACGGACGACGAGCGCGTCATCAAGCTCAGCGGTCCGCTGCGCGCCGAGCGGATCCGCGTGGGCGACGCCCTCGCCGTCGACACCAGGTCCGGCTACGGGCTCGAGAAGGTCCCCCGGAGCGAGGTGGAGAACCTCGTGCTCGAGGAGGTGCCCGACATCGCGTACGGCGACATCGGCGGCCTCGGACCGCAGATCGAGCAGATCCGCGACGCCGTCGAGCTGCCCTTCCTGCACCCCGACCTCTACCGCGAGCACGGGCTCAAGCCACCCAAGGGGATCCTGCTCTACGGGCCCCCCGGCTGCGGCAAGACCCTGATCGCGAAGGCCGTCGCCAACTCGCTCGCGGCCCGCGCCGCCGAGCGGGCCGGAGTCGACCAGATCCGCAGCTACTTCCTCAACATCAAGGGACCGGAGCTGCTCGACAAGTACGTGGGGGAGACGGAACGCCACATCCGGCTCATCTTCGCCAGGGCGCGGGAGAAGGCCTCCGACGGCAGCCCCGTCGTCGTGTTCTTCGACGAGATGGACTCGCTCTTCCGCACCCGCGGCACCGGGGTGTCCTCCGACGTCGAGACCACCATCGTGCCCCAGCTGCTGAGCGAGATCGACGGCGTCGAGAAGCTCGAGAACGTGATCGTGATCGGGGCCTCGAACCGCGAGGACATGATCGACCCGGCCATCCTGCGGCCCGGGCGGCTGGACGTGAAGATCAAGATCCAGCGACCCGACGCCGAGGGCGCCGCCGAGATCTTCGCGAAGTACATCACCGCGGACCTGCCGCTGCACGCCGACGATCTCGCGGAGAACGGCAACGATCCGCAGACCACCATCGCCGAGATGATCCGGCGCACCGTGGAGCAGATGTACTCGACGGACAAGTCGAACGAGTACCTCGAGGTCACCTACGCCAACGGTGACACCGAGATGCTCTACTTCAAGGACTTCAACTCCGGGGCGGTCATCCAGAACGTGGTCGACCGTGCCAAGAAGTACGCCATCAAGGATCTCCTCCTCGACGGCAGCAAGGGCCTGCGCATCGAGCACCTCATGCGGGCCGTGGTGGACGAGTTCCGCGAGCACGAGGACATGCCGAACACCACGAACCCCGACGACTGGGCGCGCATCTCCGGCAAGAAGGGCGAACGCATCACCTACATCCGCACCATTGTGCAGGGCAAGGCGGGCCAGGAACCGGGCAAGACCATCGAGACGACGGCCAACACCGGCCAGTATCTGTGATTGGAACCGGCGGACGACGGACCGCACCCGGGACGGTGCTCCCAGCGGTCGGTGAGGGGATCTCGGTGCACCGCGTCATGGGGACGGAGACCGAGTACGGCATCATCGCGCCCGCCCTGCCGTCGGCGAATCCCACGCTGCTGTCCTCCCAGGTGGTCAACGCCTACGCGGCCACCCTCCGCGAGGGACTGGGCAACCTGGCGGGCACGCGGTGGGACTACACCGACGAGACCCCGCTGACGGACGCCCGCGGATTCCGCATGGACCGGGCGAGCGCCCACCCCAGCCAGCTCACCGACGAGCCCGCCGAACTCAGCGCCGAGCAGATCGCGCTCGAACGCGGCGAGCCCACCGAGGCCGCAATCCTCATGAACCTCGTCCTGAACAACGGCGCGCGGCTCTACGTCGACCACGCCCACCCCGAGTACTCCTCGCCCGAGGTCACCAACCCCCTCGACGCCGTCCTCTGGGACCGGGCCGGCGACCACGTCGCCGTCACCGCCATGCAACGGATCGGCGCCATGCCGGGGTTCTCGCCCGTGATCCTCTACAAGAACAACACGGACAACAAGAGCGTCTCCTACGGCTCCCACGAGAACTACCTCGTGCCCCGCAGCGTCCCGTTCTCCAAGCTCGCCGAGGCCCTGATCCCGTTCTTCGTGTCCCGCCAGGTCATCTGCGGTGCAGGGCGCGTGGGCCTCGGGCCGCTGAACCAGGAGTCCGGGTTCCAGATCAGCCAGCGCGCCGACTTCTTCGAGAACGAGATCGGCCTCGAGACGACCGTCCGGCGTCCCATCATCAACACGCGCGACGAACCGCACGCGGTCGCGGAGAAGTACCGTCGGCTGCACGTCATCATCGGTGACGCCAACCTGAACGAGGTGTCCAACTACCTCAAGGTGGGCACCACCGCCCTCGTCCTCTCGCTCATCGAGCAGGGCCTCGGGCCGGTGCCCGTGCTCGAGGACCCGGTCGGGGCGCTGCATGCCATCAGCCACGACCCCTCGCTGCAGGTCACGGTCCGCCTCACGGACGGCCGGAGCGTCAGCGGGCTCGACCTGCAGGAGATGTACTGCGGGGCGGTCCTCGCCGCCCTCCCGGCGGACGCGGACGAACAGACGCGCGACGTCGTCGACCGCTGGCAGTCGCTCCTCACGACGCTGCGCCGCGACCCGCTGGACGCCGCGCGGCAGGTGGACTGGGTCGCGAAGCTCAAGGTGCTGGAGGCGTACCGGGCGCGGGACGGGCTGGCGTGGACCGACCCCCGGCTGGCGCTGATCGACCTGCAGTACGCGGACCTGCGGCCCGAGAAGGGCATCTACCAGCGGCTCGCACGGCGCAACGACGTCGACCTGCTCGTGCCGCCCGCGGAGGTGGCGCGGGCCGCCGTCCACCCGCCGCGGGACACCCGCGCCTACTTCCGGGGCCGGTGCATCGCCGAGTTCCCGGCCGAGGTGGTGGGCGCGAGCTGGGATTCGCTGATCTTCGAACTCGCGGGGGAGCGGCGACTGCAGCGCGTGCAGACCCGCGAGCCGCTCCGCGGAACGGCGGGGCTCACCGAGGAGTTGTTCGAGGTAGCAGCGGACGCCGAGGATTTCCTCGCCCGATTGTTGAGCGGCCCGGATCGCCGCATGGCACCATAGGGATTGCGATCCCAGAACGGATCACGAACACGGAAGGGGAGCATCATGGCGACGCAGGACCGCAGGAACACCAGCGGATCGGCCACCGAGGCGGAGGAGGAGCTCCCTGACCCCGCCCCCGCCGCTCCGGCCGCCCAGGAGTCCGCGCAGACGCAGGGCGTGGACGACCTCCTCGACGAGATCGACGGCGTCCTGGAGTCCAACGCGGAGGAATTCGTCCGCGGCTTCGTGCAGAAGGGCGGCCAGTAGCGGATGCTCCCGGACGATGCAGCAGCAGCGGTTCCCCGGGCCGCCTCGACCTCCTTCGCCGACTACCTCGGCGTGCACCATCCCGGACTGCTGCCGTCCAACCGCACGCTCGGGCCCGTGACCGGCTCCACGGACGCCTCCCACCTGGCCCCGCACGCCACGACGATCGTCTCCCTGACCTTCCCCGGCGGTGTCCTGATGGCCGGCGACCGTCGGGCCACCATGGGCAACGTCATCGCGAGCCGGCACATCGAGAAGGTCTTCCCGGCCGACCGGTCCTCCGTCCTCGGCATCGCGGGGAGCGCCGGGATCGGGCTCGACCTGACCCGGCTCTTCCAGGTGGAACTCGAGCACTACGAGAAGATCGAGGCCACCATGATGAGCCTCGACGGCAAGGCCAACCGCCTCGCGGCGATGGTCCGGCAGAACCTCCCGATGGCGATGCAGGGGCTCGCCGTCGTGCCGCTCTTCGCGGGCTTCGACGCCGACCGCCACGTCGGGCGGCTGTTCTCCTTCGACGTCACCGGCGGGCGGTACGAGGAGCACGAGCACCACTCGGTCGGCTCCGGCTCGGTGTTCGCCCGCGGGGCGCTCAAGAAGCTGTGGAACCCGCGCCTGGACGAGGCGTCCGCGGTGCGCGTGGCCGTGGAGGCCCTGTACGACGCCGCCGACGACGACTCCGCGACGGGCGGCCCCGACGCCGTCCGTTCCCTGTGGCCCGTGGTCTACGTCGTGGACGCAGCCGGAGCCCGGCGCGTCCCGGAGCGTGAGCTCGAAGCCGTGGCGCACGCCATCATCGACGCCCGCTCCGCCGCGGGCCGGGAGGCATAGGCCATGACCCAGCAGTTCTACGTCTCCCCGGAACAACTCATGAAGGACCGCGCGGACTTCGCGCGGAAAGGCATCGGCCGTGGCCGGTCGGTCGTGGTGATGAGCTGCCGCGACGGGATCGCCCTCGTGGCCGAGAACCCCTCGCCCTCGCTGCACAAGCTGGGGGAGATCTACGACCGCATCGCGTTCGCCGCCGTCGGCAAGTACAACGAGTTCGAGAGCCTCCGGCAGGCCGGCGTGCGGTACGCAGACGTGCGCGGCTACTCCTACGCCCGCGAGGACGTCACGGCCCGCGGGCTCGCCAGCGTCTACGCGCAGAGCCTGGGCGCCGTCTTCACCGCGGAGAGCAAACCGTTCGAGGTCGAGCTGGTGGTCGCCGAGGTGGGCCACAGCCAGGACGCCGACCATCTGTACCGCCTCACCTTCGACGGCTCCATCGCCGACGAGTCCGGGTTCGTGGTCATGGGCGGCGCGGCCGACGTCGTCGTCGAGGCCCTGCGGGGCACCTTCTCGGCGGATCTCGCCCTTCCCGGCGCCGTCCGGGCCGCCGCGCGCGCCCTGCGGAACGGCGGCCCCGCCGGCACGAACGGTACGACCGGCACGACCGGTACGAACGGGACGGCCGGCGAGGGTGACCGGACCGGCGCACCGGCACTCGATCCCTCGGTGCTCGAGGTCGCCTTCCTCGAACGCGATCCCGACACGCTGCGCGGCAGCCGCCGCGCGTTCCGCCGCATCGGCGGCCCCGAGCTCGAGAACCTCCTGCAGCAGGAACAGGACATCTGATGGACCGGCGCATCTTCGGAGTGGAGACCGAGTTCGGCATCTCCTACTCGGGCCCCAACTCGCGGCCGCTCTCACCCGAGGAGGTGGCCCGGTACCTGTTCCGCAAGGTTGTCAGCTGGGGCCGGTCCTCCAACGTGTTCCTCACCAACGGATCACGCCTGTACCTGGACGTCGGCTCCCACCCCGAGTACGCCACCGCGGAGTGCGACGACCTCGCCCAGCTCGTCGCCCACGACCGCGCCGGCGAGCTGATCCTCGAGGACCTCGTCTCCGAGGCGCAGCGCAAGCTGGCGCAGGAGGGCTACGACGGCAAGATCTACCTGTTCAAGAACAACACGGACTCCGCGGGCAACTCCTACGGCAGCCACGAGAACTACCTCATCCCCCGCAAACTCGAGTTCGCCCGCCTCGCCGACATCCTCATCCCGTTCCTCGTGACCCGCCAGCTCCTCGTCGGCGCCGGCAAGGTCCTGAAGACGCAGACCGGCTCCCTGTATGCGTTCTCGCAGCGCGCCGACCACCTGTGGGAGGGCATCTCCTCGGCCACCACCCGGTCCCGGCCCATCATCAACACGCGCGACGAACCCCACGCCGACGCCGAGCACTACCGCCGGCTGCACGTGATCGCCGGCGACTCCAACATGTCCGAGACCACGATGCTGCTGAAGATCGGCTCCGTGGACCTGCTGCTGCGCATGGTGGAGGCCGGCGAGGTGATGCGGGACTTCCGGCTGGAGAACCCCATCCGCAGCATCCGGGAGATCTCCCACGACCTCACGGGTCGTCAGGTGCTCAAGCTCGCGAACGGCCGGCACATGACGGCGCTCGAGATGCAGCGCGAATACCTCGCGCGGGCGACGGCGTTCGTCGACCGGAACGGCGCGCACAACAAGCACGTCCCGACCATCCTCGACCTGTGGGACCGGGTACTGGACGCCATCGAGACCGGGAACACCTCCGGCATCGACACGGAGGTGGACTGGGCGATCAAGAAGAAGCTCATCGACCGCTACCTGGCGCGCTCCGGCGGGGACCTCGACTCGGCCAGGACGGCCCAGCTCGACCTCACCTACCACGACATCTCACGCTCCCGCGGGCTCTTCTTCCTGCTGCAGGCCCACGGCGAAGCGGCGCGGGTCGTCGACGACACCGCGGTCAAGGAGGCGGTGGATGTGCCCCCGCAGACCACGCGAGCCCGGCTGCGCGGGGAATTCGTCCGCCGGGCCAAGGAGGCGAACCGCGACTACACCGTCGACTGGGTGCACCTCAAGCTCAATGACCGGGCGCAGCAGACCATCCTCTGCAAGGACCCCTTCACGTCGGTCGACGAACGCGTGGAAGCCCTCCTGCAGCAGCTGTGACGCGGACCGGCACACCCGTCCGCAGGCCGTCGACGGGCGTCAACCGTGGGCGCCGAGGAGAAACCGTGCGCCCGAGCCGCTAGGCTTGTCAGGGCCCTTTGTTCCGCGGGCGGCCTCACCTGGACACCAACCTGAAAGTGGTTCTGTGCGCAAAGTTCTAGCAATCCTCCTTCCGCTGCTGCTGTTGCTGACGGCCTGCGGCGGCGAGACGACGGGAAAGTCGGCGGGGGCGGCGGGGGTGTTCGATTCGGTGACGGTGTCCGGGGGGTCGGATGAGGAGGCGCCGACGGTGGAGTTCGAGTCTCCCCTGGATACCAGTGCCGCGGCGGCGAAGACTGTCGCCGAGGGTGAGGGTGAGCAGATCCAGGAGGGTCAGCAGATCCGGGTGCAGTTGGTGGCCCTGAACGCCGAGGACGGGTCGGTGCTCGGTGACACCTACAGTCAGGGCCAGCCGCAGGTGCTGCCCCTGGATGATGCGTTCAAGAGCGAGTTCCCCGAATTGTTCGAGGTCCTGACCGGTACGAAGGTCGGGGCGCAGGTCGCGTTCGTCGCGCCCGCCCCGCCGGCGGCGGAGGGTGCCCCGGAGACCCCGGAGCAGGTCCTGGTGCTGAAGGTGATCTCGGCCGAGCAGCCGCCGCCGGAGCCGGAGGTCCTCGCGCCCGAGGACGTCAAGGGCCTGGACGAGGAGGGCCGCCTGCCGACGTTCGCGTTCGATGACAAGGGGGCCCCGGAGGTCACGATCCCGGACAACGACCCGTCCGAGGATCTCGTCGTGAAGGTCCTGGAGGAGGGTGACGGGGAGGAGATCGCCGAGAGCGATACGATCACCGCGAACTACACGGGGTGGACGTACGCCGATGGGCAGAAGTTCGATTCCAGCTTCGATCGGGGGGAGCCGGCGAGTTTCCCGCTGAACGGGGTGATCACGGGCTGGACGAAGGGCCTGGCCGGGCAGAAGGTCGGTTCCAAGGTCCTGCTGGTGATCCCCGAGCCGTGGGCGTATCCCAACGCCGGGCAGGGCCAGCCCTCGGGCACCCTGGTCTTCTACGTCGAGATCGTCTCCAAGGACGCCGCCAAGTAGTCCCCAATCCGCACCATCCACCACGCCCTTCCTACGAGAGGAAACCCATGTCCTTCGGACAGCGCAACTTCGACCGGCAGAAGCCGGAGATCGACTTCCCCGCCCACGACGTCCCCACCGATCTCGTCATCGAGGACATCATCGAGGGGACCGGGGACGAGGCCAAGGCCGGGAACACCGTGTCCACGCACTACGTGGGCGTCGCGTTCTCGACGGGCGAGGAGTTCGACGCGTCCTGGAACCGCGGGGCGCCGCTCGACTTCCGCGTGGGCATCGGCCAGGTCATCCAGGGCTGGGACCAGGGCCTGCTCGGCATGAAGGTCGGCGGACGCCGCCGCCTCGAGATCCCGTCCCACCTGGCCTACGGCCCGAGCGGTGCGGGTTCGGCGATCGGCCCCAACGAGGCGCTGATCTTCGTGGTGGACCTGCTCGCCGTCCGCTAGCACCATCGGCCGGCACCGTGCCGGCCGGTCTTCCAGCACCATCGTCCAGGAGGGACGCAGGTCAGCCCCGGTTGGCGTGCGTCCCTCCTGCCGCGTCGAGGAAAGGTAGGGTTTCCCCGTGTCCGCAAAACGAACCGAACGCCTCCTCACCCTGGTGATCATGCTCCTGTCGAGCCGCCGCGGGTTCACGAAGGAGGAACTGTTCGAGGAGATCGACCTGTACCGCGAGGCGACGTCCGTCGCGGCCCGCGAGAAGCTCTTCGACCGCGACAAGGCGGCCCTCCGCGAGCAGGGCATCCCGCTCGAGGCCTTCAGCGAGGACACCCTGTTCGACAACGACAACACGGTGCAGCGCTACCGCATCGACGCCGAGGACTACCGCCTCGGCGGCGTCACCTTCCAGCCCGAGGAATACGCGGTCCTCAACCTCGCCGCAGGCGTGTGGGACCAGGGCTCCCTCGACTCCGCGGCGTCCAGGGCCCTGCGGAAGCTGAGCTCCCGCAGTACCGACGGCGGCATCGAACTCACGCCCCTGATCCAGCCCCGCATCACCACGGACGCACCCTACTGGGACGTCGTCTGGCAGGCGCTCACCTCCCGGGCGCCCCTCCGCTTCCCCTACCGGGCCGCCAGCACGGGGCGTGAGGAGCTCCGCACGATCTACCCGTGGGGCATGGGGGCCCGTTTCGGCCACTGGTACGTGGTGGGCTTCGACACCACGCGCAACGCCGAGCGCTTCTTCCGCCTCTCCCGCATGACCGGGGAGCCCGTGGTGCTGCCGGGCACGTTCGACGTCCCGGCGTCCTTCGATATGAACCAGACGCTCGCCTCCCTCTCCCGCAGCGAACCCGACCGCACGGCCGTCATCGCCGTCCGTCCCGGCTCCTGCCAGGTGCTCAGGGTCCGCAAGGACGCGGAAGTGCTGCAGACGGGTGAGGAGTGGGACGTGCTGCGCGTGCCCTATGCGGCGTCGAGCCCCATGGCGGCGACCGTCGCGGGACTGGGCACCAACGCGAGGGTGCGGGAACCCCAGGATCTCGCCGCGGAGGTCGGGCGGCTGCTCGACGGCGCCTACACGGCCGCGATCGCTGCGCCGCACGGCCTCGAGATCACGCAGGGGGTGCGGCCCGCGCCGCGGCGGAAGGCCTCCGCCCAGGATCATCTGCTCCGCCTGCTGGACCTCGTGCCCTACCTCCTGGCCCACCCGGGCGCCGAGGTGGGCGAGACGGCGCGGAAGTTCGACGTCAGCGAGAGCCAGCTCACCAAGGACCTCGACCTGCTGTTCGTGAGCGGGCCCCGGCACTACCCGGACGGCCTGATGGACGTGAACATCGAGGACGGGCGGATCTACCTGACGAACGCGCGTGACCTCGCCGAGCCGGTGAAGCTGAGCATGGACGAGGCCTGCTCCCTGATCGTCGGGCTCCAGGCGCTCCGCGAGCTGCCCGGCATGAGGAACAACGAGGCGATCGTCAGCGCCCAGACCAAGCTGACCGCCGCCGCCGGGGACGCGGCCCGCATCGGCACGGCGGTAGCCACCAAGCTGACGGAGGACGACATCGATCCCACCCTCGAGGTGCTGCAGGCCGCCCTGCACTCGCGGGTCCGGGTGGAGGTCGACTACTTCGTGCCGACGCGCGACGAGATCACCCACCGCCTCCTCGAGCCCATCCGGATCTTCCTGCACCAGGACACCTGGTACCTCGAGGCGTGGAGCGTTGACTCCGACGGGCTGCGGAACTTCCGGCTGGACCGCATCCAGCGCGCCGTGCTGACCGACCAGCCGGCCACCGCACTCGTGGACGAGGAGTCCCTCGCCCGTGACCGGCGGGCGGCCCTGCCGTACCGGTCCGGCGACACGGACCAGGCCGTCACGCTGCTGCTGGAGCCCCGGGCGCGGTGGATCGCGGCGCAGTACAACGCGGACGCCGTGGAGGAACTCGGCGAGGACCGCCTCGCCGCACGCCTCAAGGTGGCCTCGAGCGCCTGGATCCCCGGGCTGGTGGCCGGGCTCGGAGGGTCGGCCGCCGTCGTCGCCCCGGACCAGCTGCGCGAGGAGACCCTCCGATGGCTCGAGGCGGCCAGGGCCCATCAGGCCCTGGCCTAGACTGAAGCCATGCTCTGGTGGATGTGGGTCGTGCTGTGGGTGGCGCTGGTGGCCGTGAGCGTCATCTTCCTCGCCGTCGTCGGGTTCCGCGTGTTCCGTCGTGGAATGCGAACTCTCGGTGAATTCGGGGAGGCGATGGACCGCCTCGAGGTGAACGTGCCGACCGACGACACCCCCGCTCCACGCTCAGCCGGGGTGCCCGGGATCCCCGTGCCCGCCGTGTTCTCCCGGCCGGAGGACATCAGCGCCGCCCGCACCCTCGCCGGCATCCGGCGGGCGGAGGACCGCCGCAACCGGCGGATCATCAGGCGGGCCGGCCGCGGGCAGCCACAACTCCTGCAGGACATGCCCCACCTGTGACCTAAACTGTTGGGGGGACCAACGAGAGGAATTGGGCATGAGGCTCGAAGGCTGGCACATCGTCATCATCATCGTTCTTGCGATCGTTCTGTTCGGCGCTCCGAAGCTGCCGGGCCTGGCGCGCAGCGTCGGTCAGTCCCTGCGGATCTTCAAGTCCGAGGTGAAGCAGATGAAGGACGAGAACAACACCCCGGACGCCGGGACGGATCCCGTGGAGGGCCGGGTCGTCAGCAACCCGTCGCCGCAGACCTACACCCCGACCTACCAGACGCCCGTGCAGCACCCGGGCCAGCCCGGCCAGCAGTACGGCCAGCAGGCACCGCACCATGCGGCCGAGGGCCGCACCGAAGGCACCCAGGCAGGCCCGTCGCAGCAGGGCAGTTCCCCCGCCGCCGGCCAGTAGGTCGGACACGTCCCGGTGTCACCAGCAAAGGGCCGCCCGCGCGGCAGGAAGGCCAACCCCGAGGGGCGGATGGCCCTCAAGGAGCACCTCCGCGAAGCCCGCAACCGGCTCTTCAAGTCGGCGATCGCGGTCATCCTCGGCACGGTGGCCGGGTTCTTCGTCTACGAGCCCGTCCTGCGGGCACTGGCCGCGCCGATCATCGCGATCAACGCTCAGGAGGGCAGGACCGCGTCGCTGAACTTCGACAGCGCCGCCTCGCCGTTCGACCTGCTCATCCAGGTCTCGGTCTTCCTGGGCCTGGTGCTCTCCAGCCCCGTGTGGTTGTACCAGTTGTGGGCGTTCATCACCCCGGGGCTGAAGACCAAAGAACGCCGGATCGCGCTGGCGTTCATCGCCGTCGCCTTCCCCCTGTTCCTCGGCGGCATCACCCTGGCCTGGCTGATCCTGCCCAACGCGGTGCGGGTCCTGACGGAGTTCACGCCCGAGGACTTCTCCAACTACATCAGCGTCTCCGTGTACTTCACGTTCGTCCTGCGGCTCATGCTCGCGTTCGGCATCGCGTTCCTGCTGCCCGTGATCCTCGTGGGCCTGAACATGGTGGGCCTGGTGTCCGGGAAGCAGATCCTCAAGGCCTGGCGGATCACCGTGTTCCTGGTGTGCCTGTTCGCCGCGATGGCCGCGCCCGGAGGGGACGCGCTGAGCATGTTCTACCTCGCCGTGCCGCTGCTGCTGCTGTTCTTCGTCGCCATCGGGCTGTGCCTGCTCAATGACCGGCGCCGCGCCCGGCGGAACGCCGCCCGCGAGGCCGCCGTCGAGGCCGGCGCCGACACCGCCTCACCCCTCGACGCCCTGTGACCTCGACCCGCGCCTGATCCGGCCCCCGCGGACGCGCTCCCGGCACGCTCCGCAAGCACGCCCGACGCCCCGACGGTGCACCAACCCGCCGCGTGCCCGGCCCGGGCCGAGCGTCTAGGGTGGAAAGATGACCACCCCCGCGGAGAGATACGCCGCTGCCAAGGCCCGGACCGAGCGTTCACGGACCCAGCTGTTCCAGTTCGCGCAGACGCTCGGCTTCGAGCTCGACCCGTTCCAGCAGGAGGCGTGCTCGGCCCTCGAAGCGGGCAGGGGAGTGCTCGTCGCGGCGCCCACCGGCGCCGGCAAGACCGTGGTGGGCGAGTTCGCCGTCTTCCTGGCCCTGCAGCAGGGCCTGAAGGCCTTCTACACCACACCCATCAAGGCCCTCAGCAACCAGAAGTACTCGGAACTGGCGGCGGTGCACGGCGCCGACCGCGTGGGACTGCTGACGGGCGACACGAGCATCAACGGTGACGCCGACGTGATCGTCATGACCACCGAGGTGCTGCGGAACATGCTGTACGCGAACTCGGACGCACTCGACAACCTCGGCTACGTGGTGATGGACGAGGTGCACTACCTCGCCGACCGCTTCCGTGGGGCGGTGTGGGAGGAAGTGATCATCCACCTGCCCACCGAGGTCAAGCTGGTCTCCCTCAGTGCCACCGTGTCGAACGCGGAGGAGTTCGGCGCCTGGCTGGACACCGTCCGCGGCGACACCGACGTCGTCGTGTCCGAACACCGTCCGGTCCCGCTGTGGCAGCACGTGATGGTCGGCCAGAACCTGATCGACCTGTTCGCGGGTGACATCGCGTTCGACGAGGCCGCGCCCGTCGGGGCAGGGACGGGCGCACGGGACCAGTACGACGTGAATCCCGAGCTGCTGGAACTGGCGAGCAACGAGATCCGCCTGAACCAGCGGGCGAACTGGGGCGGCGGCGGCGGACGGCGTGGCAAGCAGCGCAACGGCCGCGGGGGCCCGCCGCAGGTCAGCGCGGTGCGGCGCGCCACCCGGCCCCAGGTGATCAGCGCCCTGGACCGCGCGGACCTGCTGCCCGCCATCACCTTCATCTTCTCCCGGGCCGGGTGCGAGGCAGCCGTGACGCAGTGCCTGCACGCCGGGCTCTGGCTGACCACCGAGGACGAACGCGACGAGATCAGCGAGACGATCGACCAGGCCACCCTGGACATCCCGCGCGACGACCTCGAGATCCTCGGCTTCTGGACCTGGCGGGAAGGCCTGATCCGCGGCTTCACGGCCCACCACGCCGGGATGCTGCCGACCTTCAAGGAGATCGTCGAGCGCCTGTTCGCCGCGGGCCTGGTCAAGGCGGTGTTCGCCACCGAGACCCTCGCCCTCGGCGTCAACATGCCCGCCCGGACCGTGGTGCTCGAGAAGCTCGACAAGTTCAACGGCGAGGCGCACGTCGACGTGACCGCGGGGGAGTACACGCAGCTCACCGGCCGCGCCGGCCGGCGCGGTATCGACGTCGAGGGCCATGCGGTGGTGCTGTGGCAGCCGGGCACCGACCCGGGAGCCGTCGCGGGCCTCGCCTCGCGCCGCACGTACCCCCTGAACTCGAGCTTCAGGCCCACCTACAACATGAGCATCAACCTGATGGCGCAGTTCGGGCAGGAACGCTCCCGGGAGATCCTCGAGACGTCCTTCGCCCAGTTCCAGGCCGACCGTTCCGTCGTCGGCCTCGCCAAGCAGGTGCGCAGCCGCGAGGAGTCGCTCAAGGGTTACGAGAAGTCGATGACGTGCCACCTCGGGGACTTCCGCGAGTACGCGAACCTGCGGCGCGAACTGACCGACCTCGAGTCGCGGGCGTCGCGGGACCGGTCCCGGACCCTGCGGTCCGCGGCCGAGACCTCGCTGGAGGCACTCCGTCCGGGTGACGTGATCGACGTCCCCGGGGGGCGCAGCCAGGGCTACGCCGTGGTCCTCGACAGTGACACGTCGAGGGAGCCCCGGCCCACGGTGCTCACGCTCGAGACGCAGATCCGGCGCGTCGGCGTGCAGGACCTCGACGGGCCCGTGGAGGTCCTCTCCCGCGTGCGCATCCCGAAGCACTTCAGCGCGCGCAGCCCGAAGGACCGCCGCGACCTCACCTCGTCCCTGCGCAACGCGCTGGCGGAGAACCGCCCGCCGCGCCGGGGTGCCGACCGCGTCTCGGCCGGTGCCTCGGCGTCCGCGGCCGCCGAGGAGCGCGCCATCACCGACCTCCGCCGGCGCCTCCGCGCCCACCCCTGCCACGGCTGCAGCGAGCGGGAGCAGCATGCGCGCTGGGCGGAACGGTGGTGGAAGCTGCGCCGGGAGACCGACACCATCGCCGGCCAGATCCGCGGCCGCACGAACACCATCGCCAAGACCTTCGACCGCGTCTCGGAGGTCCTCGGCCACTACGGGTACCTCGAGTACACCGACGACGGCGTGTCGGTGAGCGCGTCGGGCCAGAAGCTCCGCCGCATCTACGGCGAGAAGGACCTCCTGATCGCGCTGTGTATCGAGGAGGGCGCGTTCAGCGACCTCGACGCCGCGGAACTCGCCGCCCTCACCACGGTGCTCGTGTACCAGGCGAAGCGCGAGGAGCGGGGGGTGCGCCCGGTGATGCCGAGCGTGTCGCTCGAGGGCTCCGTGGAGACGATCATCCGGCAGTGGTCGCAGCTCAACGACGTCGAGGAGCAGCACCGGCTGCCCGTCACCAGCGAGCCGGAACTCTCGCTCGTCTGGCCCATGTTCAAGTGGGCGCAGGGCCGTTCCCTGCAGGCCGCCCTCAGCGGTACGGAACTCGCGGCCGGCGACTTCGTGCGGTGGTCCAAGCAGGTCATCGACCTCCTGGACCAGGTGGCCAAGGTGCCGGACCTGCCGGGCAACCTGCAGCAGACCTGCGTACGGGCCATCCGGCTGGTGCGCAGGGGTGTGGTGGCATACTCGAACATCAGTGAGTAGTCCTCCTCAAGGGACACACCGACCACAGAAAGCCGCCCAGCATCCCCATGCCCAGTCCCCGCCCCACACCCGTCCTCTACCGCAACGGCTCCGTGTACAGCCCTGCCGACCCCTTCGCCACCGCCATGCTCGTCGACGGCGGGACGGTCGCCTGGGTGGGCACCGAACACGCCGCCACGAACCTCGCGGGTCCGGGCGTGCGCACCGTCGACCTGGACGGCGCGCTGGTCGCCCCCGGCTTCGTCGACGCCCATACGCACACCACGGAGACGGGCATCGCCCTGGGCTCGATCGACCTGACGGCGTGCCGCTCGCTCGCCGGGCTGCTGGACGCCGTGTCCGCCGCCGCGGCGTCCGGGGCGGCAACGATCCTCGGCTTCGGGTGGGACGAGTCGCAGTGGCCGGAGCGGCGCGTCCCGACGGCGTCCGAGCTCGACCGGGCCGGCGACGGCGCCCTCGTCTACCTCGTGCGGGCAGACATCCACTCCGCCGTCGTGTCCGGCGCCCTCGCCGCGGGGCTGGGCCTCGCCGGCCTGGACGGGTGGGACGACGGCTTCGTGGTCCGGGCGGCCCACGAAGCCGCCCGGCAGGCCACCCGCAGCCTCACGCCCGAGCAGCGCCGGACGTACCAGCAGGCAGCGCTCCTCCACGCCGCGGGCCAGGGGTACGTGGCCGTCACGGAGATGGCCGCGCCGCACATCGCCCCGCGCGAGGACCTCGAGACCCTCCTGTCCATCGACGGCCCGGGGCACGAGCTGCCCCTGCCCGAGGTCATCCCGTACTGGGCGCAGCTGACGACCTCCCGCGAGGAGGTGCGCGACCTCATGCAGGGCTTCGGGGGCCGGCTCGCGGGTCTCGCCGGGGACCTGAACGTGGACGGGTCGATCGGATCCCGCACCGCCGCGCTCCGTGAGCCCTACAGCGACGACCCCGGCAACCGCGGAACCCTCTACCTCGACGGGGACGCCGTCACCGCACACCTGCTGGCCACCACCGCCGAGACCGTCCAGGCCGGCTTCCACGTCATCGGCGACGCCGGGCTCGACGTCGTCCTGCAGGGCCTGGGGGCCGCGGCGGCGGATCTGGGGCTGGAGGAGGTCCGCCGGGCGCGCCACCGCCTGGAACACGTGGAGCTCGCCGACGATGACGCCATCGCCGCCCTCGTGCACTACGGTGTCGCCGTCAGCGGGCAGCCGGTGTTCGATGCCCTGTGGGGTGTCGAGGACGGGCTGTACGGGCAGCGGCTGGGGGAGCGCAGCGCCGGGATGAACCGGTTCGCGTCCCTCCTCGCCGCGGGCGTCCTGGTGGCACTCGGATCGGACAGCCCCGTGACGCCCCTCGACCCCTGGGCCTCCGTGCGGGCGTGCCTGCAGCACAGCAGCCCCTCGGAGAACATCTCCGCGCGGGCCGCCTTCATCGCCCACACCCGGGCCGGCTGGCGCCTCTCGGGCCGCAGCCCGATGATGGGCCAGCTCGCGCCCGGGACGCCGGCGTCCTTCGCCGTGTGGAAGGTCGATGAGCTGATGGTGCAGACGCCGGACAACCGTGTGCAGTCCTGGAGCACCGATCCGCGTGCCGGTACGCCCCTGCTGCCCGCCCTCGACACCGAGAACGCCCCGCTCTGCCTCGAGACCGTGCACGACGGCCGGCGCCTGTACGCCGTCGACGGCTTCGCGGACGCCTAGGGGGACGAGCGGGCCGTGCCGTCACCCGTCCCGCCGACGGGACCGGTACAGCCTCCTGACCTGCGACGAAGGACGTCGTCGCAGGTCAGGACGCTGTTGACTCTCACTCCACAGCACGTAAGCTGTGGCGGTACGGGTGAGAAGACCTCCTCCGGGAGGGAACCTTGCCGGTCTCCTGAGCGCAATGCATCGGCCTTCTGAACGGCGCGTGTTGCCCAGCCAGGCGGAGCCGGCACTCAGGGGCAGGTCCACGTGTCAGTAGAAAACGGCGTTGTCATCCGTGGCGCTGCCGGTACGAAGGTACGTGGATCTGCCCGCCCCGCCCACCGCCCCGGCCCGTTGCGGCCCGTCCTGGCCCGTGCGGGCGTTCCCCGGAGCACGGGGACGGTCGCCTATACTTGCACACTGGCTCTGCTGTGTGCGGAGCAGTCCCTGCGCGATGCGCACCCCTGATGGAAAGGCCTTTGCGTGCGAGTCGTCACGATCATCCCCACCTACAACGAGATCGAGTCGCTCCCGCTGACCCTGGCGCGGCTGCGCGCAGCAGTTCCCGCATCGGACGTCCTGATCGTGGACGACAACAGCCCCGACGGCACGGGCGACCTCGCCGACCGCGCCGCGGCAGCGGACGACCAGGTGCACGTCCTGCACCGCACCGGCAAGGAAGGCCTGGGCGCCGCCTACATCGCGGGATTCCGCTGGGCGCTGGAGCGCGACTACGACGTCCTGGTGGAGATGGACGCGGACGGTTCGCACAGGCCCGAGCAGCTGCAGGACCTTCTCGACGCGGTGGACCGGGCCGACCTCGTGATCGGCAGCCGCTGGGTGCAGGGCGGCAGCGTGGTGAACTGGCCCGCGCACCGCAAGCTCCTCTCCCGTGCCGGCAGCACCTATTCACGCTTCATGCTGGGCCTGCCCGTCCGTGACATCACCGCGGGGTTCCGCGCCTTCCGGCGCTCCACCCTCGAGGCCCTCGACCTGTCCGCCGTCGAATCGGTGGGCTACGGCTTCCAGGTGGACATGACCTTCCGGGTCGCCCGGTTGGGGCTGACCATCGTCGAGGTCCCGATCACCTTCGTGGAACGCGAGCTCGGCGCGTCCAAGATGAGCGGGAACATCGTGTTCGAGGCCGTCGGGAACGTCACGCGCTGGGGCCTCGGAGCCCGCTGGAACAAGCTCACCGGACGCCCCTAGCCCGTCCGTCCGCCGTCGGCACCAACGACAAAGGCACCCGCCATGCGGCGGGTGCCTTTCTCGTCGTGCGTGTCGGTCGGCCGACCGGTCAGGCGGAGCGGCGCTCCCCGCGACGCTCGCGCAGGATCGTCAACCGGTCCTGGAGGATCTGCTCCAGTTCCTCCACCGAGCGGCGCTCGAGCAGCATGTCCCAGTGCGTGCGGACGGGCTTGTCGTTCGAGGTGTCGGGCTTCTCGCCGTCGACGAGGAGGGCTTCCTTGCCGGTCTTCGAGACCCAGGTCGCCGGGATCTCCGCCTCGGACGAGAAGGTCACGAAGACCCGCTCGCCGTCCTCGCAGCGGTACTCGACCCGCTGCCGGGGAGCCGGCTCGACGCCGGATTCCGTCTCCATCGACTGCGCTCCAAGGCGCATGCCGCGCAGGCTGCGATCGCTCATGATGATCTCCTCATTCCCGTGGCCCGCTGGGGCCGTTGCCGCTGTTGTTCACCGGAGGTGTGCGCGGGCCGTGCCGCCGACACGCCCGGTACCGCTCCCGCCCGTGGGGCGGAAGGGAAGCTGTCTGTATAACACCGTCCGCCGCAGGGATGTTCCCGCGAGCGGAGGGATAAACACCTAAGTGTACAGGGGTGGTCGGCGGGCTCGCCGGGCGGGGCGACGAGCCGGTCCACGGGCGCCCGCACGGCGATGGCCGCCACCCTTCGGGTCGCGGCCATCGTCGTCGGTCGGACACCCGATCAGGAGCGGGAGACCATCTCCGGTCCGTCGGACGGGGAATCCGGGGTGGTGGTGCCCAGGACGTTGCCGATGCCCTTGAGCGCCTCGCCGACCTCGCTCGGGATGATCCAGAGCTTGTTCGCCGACCCGTCGGCGAGCTTGGGGAGGGTCTGCAGGTACTGGTACGCGAGCAGTTTCTGCGTCGGGTTGCCCTTGTGGATGGCGTCGAACACCTTGTGGATGGCCTGGGCCTCGCCGTCGGCGCGCAGGATCGCGGCTTTCGCGTCGCCTTCCGCCGCGAGGATCGCGGCCTGGCGCTGCCCCTCCGCCGTGAGGATCTGCGACTGCTTGGTGCCCTCGGCGGTCAGGATCGCTGCGCGGCGGTCGCGCTCTGCACGCATCTGCTTCTCCATGGAGTCCTGGATGGACAGGGGAGGATCGATGGCCTTGAGCTCGACGCGGCCCACGCGGATGCCCCAGCGGCCCGTGGCCTCGTCGAGGACGCCGCGGAGCTGTCCGTTGATCTGGTCGCGGGAGGTGAGGGCCTCCTCCAGGTTGAGGCCGCCGACGACGTTCCTCAGGGTGGTCGTGGTCAGCTGCTCCACGGCCTGGATGTAGTTGGCGATCTCGTAGGTCGCCGCGCGGGGGTCGGTGACCTGGAAGTAGACGACCGTGTCGATGGACACCACGAGGTTGTCCTCGGTGATGACGGGCTGGGGCGGGAAGGAGACCACCTGCTCGCGGAGGTCGAGCAGGGGCAGCAGCCTGTCGACGAACGGGATCAGGATCGTCAGGCCCGGATTCAGCGTGCGCTGGTACTTGCCGAGCCGCTCCACGACGCCCGCGCGGGCCTGCGGGATGATCCGCACGGACTTCACGAGGACGACCAGGACGAAGATGATGAGGACGACCAGGACTACCGTGAGCCCGATCGTTCCGGCGGAACCGTTCATGAATCCCCTTTGTTGATGTGGTGCGCCCTGCCGGCCGGGAGCAGGCGCGGACGCGGAGAAGGAGGCGGGCCGCCCTAGGCGTCGCCGGCAGGCGCGGGGCGGCTGTCGGGAGCAGCGGCGGGCTGGACGACGGCGGTGGCGCCGTCGATCCTCGCCACGGACAGGCGCGTCCCGGCGGGTAGCGCGGCGCCGTCGGCCGAGCGGGCGGTCCACGTGTCACCGCCGATCTTGACGGTGCCCGAATGGGCCGTGACGGGCTCGAGGGCGAGCGCCGCGGCGCCGACGAGGCGCTCGATGTTGTTCAGCTGGTCCGCCGGGCCCTTCCTGAGGTGCCGCACGGCGACCGGGCGCACGAGCAGGATCATGAGGAGCGCCACGACCGCGAACACGACGATCTGCAGCACGAGCCCGGCCCCCACGAAGGTCGCGACGAGGGCGGCCAGTGCGCCGACCGAGAGCATGAGGAAGAACAGGTCGAGGGTCAGGGTCTCCACGGCGGCCAGGCCCAGGAACAGGACCAGCCACAGGATCCAGCCGTTGTCGAGCAACCACTCCATCGCGCATCCCCTCGCCTGCGTACCGCAGCAAGCGGCCGTCGGTCCCATTCTGGCAAACCGCTCCGACAATACCTAGGGTGCGGGCGCCTGCGGGGCCGAGTTGTTACCCTTCCGTGCCGTCCGGGGCTCCGGAGGGCCGGCCGGGCCTGGCCAGGACCTGGACGGTGAAGCGTGCTGCCACCTTGAGCGGTGCGGCGGAGTCGTCCCCCGCCGGGCCCTCCGCCCGCGCGTGCCGCGCCGCCGGGCCCATCACGAGCGCGGAGTGCGCGAGGTCCGGCGGCAGGGACAGGTCGTAGTCGAGCTCTTCGCGTCCCGTCTCCACGAGGGAGCCCTCGAAGGAGGCCAGTACGTCGTCGGCCTTGTGGGCCGGCACCGAGAGCAGGGGTCCCACCGCCTCGAGCCCGGCGAGGTGCCCTGGGCGCGGCGTCACGACGACGAGGCACCCTCCCGGGGCCAGCACGCGCACGAACTCCCCGGGGTTCCTGGGGGCGAACACGTTCAGGAGCACGTCCACCGACCCGTCCGCCAGCGGGAGCCGCCGCCAGACGTCCCAGACGACGCTGAGGCCGCCCGGCAACCTGCGGGCTGCGCGCCGCAGGGCGATCTTCGAGATGTCGAGGGCGACGGGGAAGCACCCGGGCGCCTCGTCCACCAGTCCCTCCAGGTAGTAGCCCGTGCCCGCGCCGGCGTCCAGCGCCACGGCGGGCGCCGCCGTGTGACGCCGGGCGGCCCCGACGACGGCCCGTCGCAGGGGAGCGTAGGCGCCCGACCCGAGGAACTGCTCCCGCGCGTCCACCATCTCGGCCGTGTCGCCCTCGAAGGGCGACCCGCGGCCGGTCAGCAGGTTGAAGTAGCCCTGGCGGGCTGCATCGAAGCGGTGCCCGGACGGACAGGGCCAGGGTGCGGCCGGCCTGCTCGAGCGCGGCGGCGCAGACCGGGCAGACCAGGAGGGGGCGGAGGAGGGCGGACACCGTTCCATCCTAGGGATGACCCGAGGCTTACCGTTGACTCAGGCCACTATTTCGGGTCTAGTCGGGAGGGTGAAACCAGACCAGATCGACCTCCTGACCACCACGGGCTCGCCGACGCTCCACCCGGACGGCTCCCGTCTGGTGGTCGCCGCGACCCGCCCCGACTTCCGCGCCGACGCCTACGTGGGCCAACTGTGGGAGCTGACGCTCGACGGCGGCCGCCGTCGGCTGACCCGCGGCTTCCGCGACACCGCGCCCCGCTACTCGCGCGACGGCGGGCTGCTCGTCTTCCTCCGTGCAGCACAGGGCGGCAAGCCGCAGCTGTTCGCGATGCACGCCGCGGGCGGTGAACCCGTGCAGCTCACCGACCAGCCGCTCGGCGTCGCGCACTTCGACATCTCGCCGGACGCGACGACGATCGTCTTCGCGGCGCGCGTGCCCGAGCACGGACGCTACGGCACCGTCGACGGCGTCGGGGCCGGACTGGAGGACCCCCGGCTGATCACCGGGTTCAAGTACCGGATGAACGGCCTGGGCTACACGACGGACAAGCGCTCGCAGCTGTTCACCGTGGCGGTGCCCAGCCTCGACGCGGAGCCGTACATCGCCGCCGTCGGCCGGTTGAAGCAGGAGCACCAGGACGGGCCGGGCGCGCTCGAGGAGCAGGGAGCGGTGCCGGCGGCGCTGCAGCTGACGACGGCGGACGCCGACCACCTCGAGCCCGCCTTCTCCGCCGACGGGCAGCGGATCCTCTTCACGGCCGCCCTCGCGCAGGACGCGGATTCCACGCTGGTGTCCGACCTCCACTCGATCGCGCCCGACGGCGGCGACCGCCGGCAGCTGACCAACCTCGACGGCGGCACGCTCCTCGGGTGCAGCGCGCCCCGGCCCAGCAGCGACGGCGCGTGGCTGTTCTTCCTGGCGTCGGACCTCTCGCCGTCGGGACTGGATTTCGTGGCCCGCAACACGGCCCTCTACGTCCAGCCGACCGACGACCCGCAGGGCGTCCGGCGGCTCACCGACGCGGAGACCGTCGACGTCGGCGACGTGCAGGAGATCATCGCGGACGGACCGGACTCCGTGCTGGTGGTCAACCGCTCGCGCGGCAGGGGCGAGCTGCTCCGCGTCTCGGCGGCCGGGCGGAGCGACACGCTCGTCACCGGGCCCACCGTCGTGACGGGTGCTGCGACGGCAGCCGGCACCGTCGTCGTGGCCTACACCGACCCGTCGACCGCCGGCGACGTCGCCGTCGTCGAGGGGGGCGCCCTGCGCCCCGTCTCGGACTTCTCGGCCGACCTCCACGGTCGGACGCGCGTGGCGGAGCTGCAGGAACGGTCCTACCCGGCGCCCGACGGCACGCCCGTGCACGGGTGGGCGGTGCTGCCCGAGGGCGAGGGGCCGCACCCGGTGCTGCTCGTCATCCACGGAGGCCCGTTCGCCCAGTACGGGTGGGGCTACTTCGACGAAGCCCAGGTGTACGCGGCGGCCGGCTACGCCGTGCTGCTGTGCAACCCGCGTGGCGCGGCCGGCTACGGGCAGGCGCACGGGCGCGTCATCAAGGAGGCGATGGGCACCGTGGACCTCGACGACGTCCTGGCCTTCCTCGACGGCGCACTCGCCGAGTTCGATGCGATGGACGACGTGCGGCTCGGGGTGATGGGCGGCTCCTACGGGGGCTACCTCACCGCGTGGACGATCGCGCACGACCACCGCTTCCAGGCCGCGATCGTCGAGCGGGGATACCTCGATCCGCCGTCGTTCGTCGGGTCCTCGGACATCGGCTGGTTCTTCTCGGAGCAGTACACCGGCACCGATCCCGCGCACGTCGCGGAGCAGAACCCGTTCGCGAAGATCGGCCAGGTGCGGACCCCCGCGCTCGTCATCCACTCGGAGGAGGACCTGCGGTGCCCGATCGAGCAGGCGCAGCGCTACTACACGGCGCTCAAGAAGCAGGGCGTCGAGACCGAGCTGCTCGTGTTCCCGGGTGAGACCCACGAGCTGTCGCGGTCCGGGTCCCCGTGGCACCGGCGGCAGCGCTTCGAGCACATCCTGCGCTGGTGGGCACGCCACCTCCCCACGGCGGCGAACCCGGCGGACGCCCCGGTACCGTAGCTGCTCGGCGGCGGGGGCTCAGAAACCGAGCCCCTGCCGCGCGACGTCGACGGTCGGTTGCGCCCACCGGCCGTGCTCCCGGTCGGCGGTCAGGGACCGCAGGACCGCCCGGTCCAGGTACAGCTGCCCGTTCAGGTGGTCGGTCTCGTGCTGCACGATCCGCGCCGCCCACCCCTCGAGCTCCGTCCTGGTGCTGATGCCGTTGGGCTGCGTGTAGGTGGCCAGGACGCGGGCGTGGCGCTCGACGACGGCCTGATAGCCGGGCACGGAGAGGCACCCCTCGTAGAACGCGGCGACGGCGTCGCCCACGGCCTCGTAGCGGGGGTTGATGAGGACGGTGAAGGGCAGGGGAGTGCGGGCGCGCGCCTCGGCGACGGCGGGATCCTGGACGCCCGGGTCCTCGAGGACGGCGATCCTCAGAGGGATGCCGATCTGCGGTGCGGCGAGACCCACGCCCGGCGCCCCGTGCATGACGCGCCGCATCGTGGAGATCAGCCGGCCCAGCGCGTCGTCGTCGAGCTGGCCGTCGAAGTCCTGGGCCGGATGCCGCAGCACGGGGTCCCCCGCGCGGACGATCACGGGCAGGTCCTCGGCCAGGACGGCCTCCACCCGCTCCGCGAGCGCCGCGGGCGGAAGCATCGTACGGACATGGTTGCCTGGAGCATCTGCAGTCATTCCTCCAGCAAAGCACAATCGCGGACAGGAACGAGTGCCCGCCCCATTGCCGCTCGGGGGGTGACGACGGAGAATCAGACGTGCTGCCCGGGGCCGATCCTGCGGCGGCTCCCGGACCCCGGGTACACCGGCCGGTCGCGAACGCGGCCGGCCGAAGGATGGAGGCACGATGAGCACGGCCACGACGGACGCCCAGCAGGCAGGCGCGCACGCCGCGGACAGCCATGACCTCATCCGGGTCCAGGGCGCGCGGGAGAACAATCTCAAGGACATCACGATCGACATCCCGAAGCGCCGGCTGTCGGTCTTCACCGGCGTCTCCGGGTCCGGGAAGAGCTCCCTCGTGTTCGACACGATCGCCGCGGAGTCGCAGCGCATGATCAACGAGACGTACAGCGCGTTCGTGCAGGGTTTCATGCCGACACTGGCACGGCCCGAGGTGGACGTCCTGGAGGGGCTGACGACGGCGATCATCGTGGACCAGGAGCGCATGGGCGCCAATCCACGCTCCACCGTCGGTACGGCGACGGATGTCAACGCGATGCTGAGGATCGTCTTCTCACGCCTCGGGCAGCCGCAGATCGGCTCCCCGCAGGCCTTCTCGTTCAATGTCGCGTCGATCAGCGGAGCGGGTGCCGTCACGATGGAACGCGGCGGCACCACGGTCAAGGAACGCCGCAGCTTCACCGTCACCGGCGGCATGTGCCCGCGGTGCGAGGGCATGGGTTCCGTGACCGACATGGACCTCACGCAGCTCTACGACGACTCGAAATCGCTGAATGCAGGAGCACTGACCATCCCCGGGTACAGCATGGAGGGCTGGTACGGGCGGATCTACAGCGCCACCGGCTTCTTCGACGCGGACAAGCCCATCCGCGAGTTCACGAAGCGCGAGCTGCAGGACCTGCTCTACAAGGAGCCCACCAAGATCAAGGTCGACGGCATCAACATCACCTACGAGGGTCTGATCCCCAAGATCCAGAAGTCCATGCTCTCCAAGGACCGTGAGGCGATGCAGCCGCACATCCGAGCCTTCGTGGACCGGGCGGTCACCTTCACCGCCTGCCCCGAGTGCGACGGGACGCGCCTCAGCGCGGCGGCACGGTCCTCGAGGATCGACGGCGTCAGCATCGCGGACGCATGCATGATGCAGATCAGCGACCTGGCGGTCTGGGTCCGTGGGCTCGACGAGCCGTCGGTGGCACCGCTGCTGGCCGCGCTGGGGGAGACCCTGGACTCCTTCGTCGAGATCGGCCTCGGCTACCTCAGCCTCGACCGCCCGTCCGGCACCCTCTCCGGAGGCGAGTCCCAGCGGACCAAGATGATCCGGCACCTCGGCTCGTCCCTGACGGACATCACCTACGTCTTCGACGAACCGACCATCGGCCTGCACCCGCACGACATCCAGCGCATGAACGACCTGCTGCTGCGCCTGCGCGACAAGGGCAACACCGTCCTCGTGGTGGAGCACAAGCCCGAGATGATCGCGATCGCCGACCACGTCGTCGACCTCGGCCCGGGCGCGGGGACCGCAGGCGGCACGGTGTGCTTCGAAGGCTCCGTGGAGGGCCTGCGGCGCAGCGGCACCCTCACCGGAAGGCACCTCGACGACCGGGCGGCCCTGAAGGCCACGGTGCGCCCCCGCCAGGGGGAGCTGGAGATCAGGGGAGCCACCTCCCACAACGTCCGCGACGTCGACGTGGACATCCCCCTCGGCGTGCTGTGCGTGATCACCGGGGTAGCCGGCTCGGGCAAGAGCTCCCTCATCCACGGCTCCGTGTCCGGCCGCGACGGCGTGGTCTCGGTGGACCAGACCGCCATCAAGGGCTCACGCCGCAGCAACCCGGCGACCTACACCGGGATGCTCGAACCCATCCGCAAGGCCTTCGCGAAGGCCAACGGCGTCAAGCCGGCCCTGTTCAGTGCCAACTCGGAGGGGGCGTGCCCCACCTGCAACGGCGCGGGCGTCATCTTCACGGATCTCGCCATGATGGCCGGCGTCGCCACGACCTGCGAGGTCTGCGGCGGCAAGCGGTTCCTGGCCGAGGTGCTCGAGTACACGCTCGGCGGCAAGGACATCAGCGAGGTCCTCGCGATGCCCGTCACCGAAGCCACCGCATTCTTCGCGGCGGGGGAGTCCAGGGTGCCCGCCGCCCACGCGATCCTCAGCCAGTTGTCCGACGTCGGCCTCGGGTACCTGAGCCTCGGGCAGCCCCTGACCACGCTGTCCGGCGGCGAGCGCCAGCGCCTCAAGCTCGCCACGCACATGGGCGAGAAGGGCGGCATCCTGGTGCTCGACGAGCCCACCGCAGGGCTGCATCTCGCCGACGTCGAGAACCTGCTCGGCCTGCTGGACCGCCTGGTCGACGCCGGCAAGTCGGTACTGGTCATCGAGCACCACCAGGCCGTCATGGCTCACGCGGACTGGATCGTCGACATCGGACCGGGCGCGGGGCACGACGGCGGCAAGGTCATCTTCGAGGGCACGCCGGCGGACCTCGTCGCCTCACGCTCGACCCTGACGGGCCGGCACCTGGCGGAGTACGTGGGCGCCTGAGCGCTCGCGGCGCTACGTCGGGCGCCGTCGGCGGTGGAGGTGCGTGCCCTGCTCGTCGTCGCCGGCATCGGCGCACGCCCCGCGCACCGTGCGGACCTTCATGCCGCGCTAGGAAGCAACGAAGGCGCCGAGTGCGGTCAGGAGGCGGTCGACGTCGTCGTCGCTGTTGTACGGTGCCAGGCCGATCCGCAGGGCGGCGCTGTCCTCGAGATCGAGGCGACGGAAGGCTTCGTACGCGTAGAACGAGCCGGCCGGCGCGAGAATGTTCCGAGCCGCGAGGAACCGGTAGGCGTCCGCGGAGGACCGGCCCGGGAACGTCACCAGCAGTGTCGGTGTCCGGTCCTGGGCCTTGGAGTGCCGCGCGACGGCGTCGCCCAGGTCGGCCAGCCCTGCCTCGATCCGGGAGCGCAGTGCGTGCTCGTACCCGTCGACCGCATGGGCGGATGCAAGGAGGCGCCCACGCCGGCCGGTCCCGGCGCCGGGTGCGATCGCGGCGAGGAAATCCACGGCCGCCGTGGCACCGGCCATGATCTCGTACGGGAGGGTACCGAACTCGAACCGCTCAGGAACGTCGTTCGTGGACGGCAGCAGCTTGTCCGGCTGCAGGGATTCCAGCAGCTCCGGGTCGGCCACGAGAGCACCGCAGTGCGGCCCGAGGAATTTGTAGGGCGAGCAGGCGAAGAAGTCAGCTCCCAGCGCCTTCACGTCGACCGCGGCGTGGGCGGTGTAGTGCACCCCGTCCACATAGACCAGTGCGCCGACCAGGTGCGCGGCATCGGCGATGCCGCGCACCGGCGGTTTCGTGCCGAGCAGGTTCGACGCGGCGGTGATGGCCACCAGCTTCGTGCGCTCCGTGATCGCGGTTGCGACGGACGCCTCGTCGATCTCCGTGGTGTCCGGGTCGAAATCGATCCAGCGCACGGTGGCGTCGGCCGCGGCGGCTGCTTGCAGCCAGGGGCGGATATTCGAGTCATGATCCAGGCGTGACACCACGACCTCGTCGCCCGGCTGCCAGGTCTTGGCGAGGTGGCGGGAGAAGTCGTAGGTGAGCTGCGTGGCGCTTCGCCCGTAGACGACACCGCGGGGATGCGCCCCCAGCAGGTCGGCCATCGCCTCCCGGAATCCGCCGACCGCCGCTTCGGCGTTCCTCTCCGAGCCCATACCGGAGCCGCGGTTGGACAGCGGCCCGGTGATGGCGTCGGCGATCGCGGTTCCCACCACGGTGGGGACCTGCGTTCCGCCGGGGCCGTCGAAGTAGGCGGTACCGGTGAGCAGGGCGGGGAAGTGCGCGCGGAAGGCCTCGATGTCCAGGGTCATGTCGCTACTGTGTCAGGTGAGCGCCGCTACGGGAACCATCGCGGGCGAGAGCCATCCCCATGCTCGCCATTCCTCCCATCCGGGAACCCTCGTCCCGATCGGCCGGGAACGGGCCGCCGGGCAATTCGTACCGAACCACCAGGAACGCGACGGGTGCACGAGAAGGAGCTGCCTGCGGGAGATCTCCCGCAGGCAGCTCCTGACGGGGGAGGTCTACTTCCTGAAGGCGTCCTTGACGTCCTCGCCGGCGCTCTTCACGTCCGCCTCGACCTGGTCGGACTTGCCCTCGGCCTGGAGCCGTTCGTTGTCGGTGGCCTTACCGACGCCCTCCTTGACCTTGCCGGCGGCCTTCCCGGTCGCATTCCTGATCTTGTCGTCCAGTCCCATGGCGTTCTCCTCTGCTGGGTCGTGCTTTCCGATGACCGGCCGACTGGTTGTCGGCCGGGGTCTGTCAGGCGCTGAGCGCGTCGGCCCTGAAGGTGACCGAGGTGTCCTTCTTCGGCTCGGTCCTGATATCCACCTCGATCGCCAGGGCCGCCGGCCGCTGACCGAGCGCGTCGCGCACGTCGTTCGTGATGCGGTGCTCGACGTCAGCGAGAACACTCGGGATGTCTGCGTGGGAGGAGGCCGTGACGCGAACCGTGATGTCCGGCGTCCGGGATGACCCACGGACGACGGTCCTTGCGCCGGTCACGTCGTCGAGCTCCGCGACGCGGTCACTGATCGCGTCCTCGAGGAGGGTGGGTTTCAGGACGGTCAGCCCCTTGGTGTCCGGGTCTTCGATCTTCAGGGTCGACGCGCCGTGCTTGCGCGGTACCTGTGCCAGTAGCCAGAGAAGGGCGAGGATGCCGAGCATGGCTCCGCCGGCGATGAGCGCGATGGAGAGCACATCCGTCGGGGCGGTCAGCGTGAGCACCGGCTGGTCGCTTGCCGGTGCCCGTAGGTCACCGACGGCCGGCACTTGGAGCAGGCCGAACCCGATGGCCGTGGCCAGGGCCCCCGCGGTGAAGAGGATGACGCCGATGATGGTGAGCCAGACGCGGTTGAGGCGTCCTGCGGTATGTCGCATGGTGGGTCCTAGTCCTTGTGGGCGGTGACACTCACCGAGGCGCGAGGTGGGTGTGCGAGCTCGAGGGCGTCGATCCGCCGTTGCAGGGTGCGGGTGACGGTCGTCCTGAGGTCCCGATGCTCCGAGACGTAGGTCGCGACACGGGTGTCGGCCCTTCGATCGGTGACCGTGGCCCGGGCGGCATCGACGCCATCGATGGACGTGGCGGTGTCGGCCAGGAGGACCTCGAGTGCCCGGTTCCTGAGCGCGGCCCGGGCCGTACCGCCATGCTCGAGGACGTGGGCGTCGTACCGGCCGGGAGTCAGGGCGATGAGGATCAGGAACAGCCCGGTCACCGCGGTGAGGATGGCCGCAACCAGCGTCGCCTGCGCGGACCAGGGCGCTCCTGTTGCCGCCAAGGCCGCGTCGACGGCGCGGGTGTCCCCCGAGAGGGCCGTGGATCCGGCCCACACGGCAGCCGTCGCAGCGGCCAGAAGCACGGCTGCGCAGATGATCGCAGGCATGCTTCGCGTCGGGCGCCTGCGGATCGTGGTGCTGCTCATGCCAGGCTCCTGTAGGGTCGGTCGGCTCCCGTGACGAGGGCTTTGACGGTGATGTCGACGCGGCGTACGTGCAGGCCGGTCGACCGTGCAAGCGTTTCGGTGACGTGCCGGCGGATCTCCGTCGAGCGCGCAGCGATGTCCGACGGGAACGCGAGTGCGACGTCGAGCACCACGGAGATGGTCCGGCCGCTGAGCTGGACGGAGGCGTGCGGGCGATGCGGGGTGCCCCTGCGGCGCCCTACCCCGAGGACCCCGCCACCGGATCCGCTCACGAAGGGAAGTTCGGACGCGCTCTGCGCGGCGAGCCTCTCCACGGTTCTTTCGGTGATGGTGAGCGTCCCCCGGGTGTCTGCGGCCGTCGGGGGCCGGTGGGATCGGCCGCTTGCGGCAGGGGCAGCGTGGGGGGCGGGTGGCTGTCCCACCCTCTCGGGCGTGATGGTGGCCATGGGTTAGCTACTCCGGCTGCCGGAGCCCGAGAGGTCCTGCAGAGTCAGTTTGCCGTCCAGGAAACGGCCGACTGCCAGGCCGGCAGTCGCGAACAGGATGACGGCGAGGAATTCCAGGAAACCCCCGAAGATCGCCGCGAAGCCGAGAAGGAGTCCCACGAAGAGACCGGTGGTGCTGCGTGACATGACAGATTCCTAAGAAGTGGTGGGAGTGGGGCGGGTGCCAGCCCAGAGCGGAAGGAATGGGCTCTGGACCGGCGGTGGGGAGGACGTCGCCTACTCGAGTTCCTTGCCCGTCGAGGACGTCTTCGCGCCGTTCGATGAGTCATCCGAATCGTCGTCCGTGGGCAGGTGCACGTCGGACGCGGTCACGTTGACCTCGATGACCTCCAGCCCCGTCGCCCGTTCCACGGCGCTGATGATGTTCCTGCGGATGTTGTTGCTGACGTCGACGATCGACGCGCCGTACTCGACGACGACCGTGACATCGATGGCGGTCTGCTTCTCGCCCTTCTCGATGCTGACGCCCCCCGAGGCGTTGGTCTGCGATCCCGGGATCCGCTCGGCGATCTGGTCGAAGGCCCGACGGGCGGCGTTCCCCATGGCATACACGCCGGGGACCTCGCGGGCCGAGATGCCGGCGATCTTCTGCACGACGGTATCGGCGATGGAGGTGTTGCCCTGGTCGGTCTGGAGGGGGCTCGCGGACCGGGAATCGTGGGTCCCGCGTGCCTGCTCCGCGCGCTGATCCCGGTCCTCGGGCGTTGCGGGGACTACCGCTACCCGGCGTGCTGCTGTGTTCTGGTCATCTGCCATATCGGTCGGACTCCTACAGGTGGGGGATGGTGCCGTACACAGGTAAAGACGACGCCCTCGCCGATTCGTCACGCCGTCGGCCCAACTTTTTTTCGCGGCCTCTCCGGCCCGGATCCGGTGGCGGCGGTCCAGCGCTGCCAGGAGAGGGAGGCGCACGTCTCCTGGCGGTGGGGCCCGTGCGAACGCTCTCGTGACGATGGGAGCAGGGCGTGCCCGGTCGCCTATGCTGTCGATGTCGACGCGGGCCCATCCCGTCGATGGCTCGACGAACGGCATGTCGACGACACACGGTCCTGGCGGAAGGAGTCATGGCGATGGATCCCACCCGTGATTCCGACGAGGCAGGTCCGCCGTTCGACGCCATGCCCGGCCCCGCCGAACGAGGAGAGATGCCCGGGCGAGGTCCGGCACTGGCGGAGCGACCGTCGGCACCCCTGTCGGATGAGCCGGCTGATGAGTCGGCGGATGAGTCGGCGGAGGTCCCTTTGGACGACCTCGATGAGGCGACGATCGTCTCCCGAGCGCAGGACGGTGACCTCGAAGCGTTCGAATGGCTCGTCACCACCTACCAGGGCGGAGTATTCCGGCTGGCGTTCAGGATGCTGAGCGATCACGCGGAAGCCGAGGATGTCGTGCAGGAGACCTTCATCGCCGCCTGGCGCAACCTGCCGACGCTGTCCTCCCCACAGGCTTTCATCCCCTGGTTGTACCGATCCGCGACGAACAAGTGCTTCGACCTGCTGCGCAGCCGCCAACGACGGCCGAGCGACTCCGTCGCCTTCGACGACGAGAACAGCCCGGAGGGATCGGCAACGCCGGGGCACGGCTGGACGGGTGGGATCGGGGGACCGGCGAGGACGACCATCGCGTCGCGTACCACGCAGGACCCGGCACTGCACCACGAGACGGAAGCGCAGATGCGGGCCCTGGCGGAGTTGCTGCAGACCGTCCCGGCCGGGGTGCGAGCCTGCTGGTTGCTGCGTGATGTCCACGAGTTCTCCTACGCTGAGATAGCAGCAATCGTGCAACTTCCCGAAAGTACCATCCGCGGACGGATCGCGCGGGCCAGACGGTTCCTCGCAGAAGGGATGCAACCATGGCGTTGAATGAGGATCAGCCACGCCTGGGGTGCGGGCGGATCATCGACGACGTGTGGGCATCCATCGACCAGCCACCGACCGCTCACGAGCAGACGTGCCCCGACTGCCAGAGCGCACGCCTGGCACTCCATCATCTGGAGACGGTCACCGAGTCCCTGCGTGAGCGCGACCGGGACGACCCCGCCCTGCAGCCCGGGATCAGGGTCAAGGAAGCGATCATGATGGTGGCCCGGGCCGAGGTCCGGCGCAGCCGGCGGACACCTCTGGCCACCACTGCGCTGGGCGTCATCGACATCAGCGAGCAGGCTCTCAGCGGGCTCATCCGCTTCGCGGCCTCGACGCTTCCCGGTGTGCGTGCCCGCCGGTGCACGATCACCAGCACGCAGACCGCACCGCAGTCTGCGGCCGAGCCGGCCGCGGCGGTCGACGCCGAGAACGTACGCATCACACTGACCGTGGCCATCTCTTCCGGTGTGAGGATTCCTGCCACCATGGACCTGCTCCGCGAGCGGGTCAACGCCGTCGTGCAGGCGCAGACATCCATCACCATGCAGCAGATCGACATCATCGTGGAGGACCTCTATGACCTCTGACCAGTCCCTCCGGGCATCGGCTGTGGACCTCGAGGCACTTGCCGACACCCTGGGCGAGGCGCTCGCCGCACATCCCGGCGTCGTGCGCCTCGAACCCACCGTGCGCAGCGTCATCGATCGTTGGACGCCGTCGGCCATCGATCAGGTGCACCGGAGCCTCCGGCCTGCCGCCCGACCGCCAACCGTGGCCCGTGACGGGCTGGTCCTCTCGGTCACCGACCTGGTCCTGGATCTGCAGATCGATCTCGCGACGGACATCAGCAGGTCGGCCCTCGAGTTGGCCCGTGAAGCGCAGGACCTCGCCGGCGGCCTCGTGCAAGCCACGGGACTGACCATCGGTCACATCGACGTCACCATCCTGGCCATCGAAGGAGCCCGCACGCCCCAGCCGCCCCGATGACCCCGACGGAGCGCGTGGACGCGTGGCCGCCGCCGGCTACCGATGAGCGTGGATCAGGGCGTTCGCCTGCTGCTGCCATGCCTTGTTGGACCACAAGGGGTGGTGCGGTGCTGCGTTGGAGCCGAGGACCATGCCCCAGACGCCGTGGTCGAGGGCGGTCCTGATGCCATGGTCCGCCAGCCCCCGGCCCACGGGTCCTTCCTCGAAGTCTCCGAGGAGGGGGGTGTAGCCGATCCAGCCCTCACCGATGATCGCAGGCACCCGTTGCCAGCGTGCCCAGCCTGCGACGGCGATGACCCGCGATTCGATCTCGCGGCGCATGACCTCGCGGTACGCACCGTATTCGTCGTACAGCCAGGCGTCCCATGCATCGGGATCGATCCAGTCGTACCCGTACACCATCTGATCGGTCACGACGGTCGCGGCGTACTTCCACTCCGCTGCCCGGCCGTACTCGGCCGGGGTCGGCGCATCGGGACGCAAGAGGGCCCTGAGTGCGGGGTTGGGGAAGCCGGCGGTGTTCTCGGACCGGATGTCGATCCGCTTCTGCAGGGCGTCGAGGACTCCGTAGCTGTAGACATGGAACTGCGCTGCGCCCAGGCCCGCGGGCAGCTCGTGCATCGTGAGGTGTGGTGGCTTCCCGTAGCTCGCGGTGATGAGCAGGTCGGGATGGCGCTCGCGGAGCTGCAGGACCGCTGTGCTGCCGCCGTCCCGCAGTGCGGGCAGGATGGAGAAATCGACCTCGTTGTGCAGTTCGACCAGAGCGATCCGCCGGCGGTGTCCCGCGGTGGTGAGGGCGGTGATGAGCCTGTCCCAGGCAGCAGCGAGGAGTGCGTAGCGGTCGCCGAGCGCAACCCCGTCGATGGCGCGGAACCACTCCTCCGAGCGGGCGAACGATGGGGACTGCTGGTACTCCCAGCTGGCGAGGATGACGACGAGCCCATGCCTCGCGGCGGCGTCGAACAGCTCCATCAGGCGCTCGTACACGTCGACGGTGTAACCGCCGGGGACGTCGTACCACCGGGTGCGCTGCCCGAAGTACCCGCCGTGCGGGCTTGCGCCGAGGCCTTCGATCTCCAGGCTGCGCGCCAGCCCGTCGAGGCCGAGGTTCCCGAAGAGGAGCAACGGTGCCGCGCAGATCCGGATGGTGTTGTATCCCAGCGCGGCCGTCTCGGCGCAGACCGCGTCGAGGTCCGCGTAGGGCCCGCCCGGTTCTGCCCGGGTGTACCAGGAGAAGTCCCACAGGCTGATGGTGAGCCGGGCGGGCAGGTGGTCCGGGGTGGGACCGGTCAGCCCGCGAGGGGTGGGATCGATGGTGCCCGAGCCCAGGTATCGGTTCGTCACAGGGCGCTCACTTCCTTCGCCTGGAGAGTCCGGCCCTGGTCGGCGAGAGCCCTGAGCCGGCGGGCCAGGAGCGCCTGCTCCGTCCCGGGATGCCGTGGGAAGAGCAGCATCTCGGGGAGCGACGTGGCGAAGTAGTCCACCTGCGGGGCGGCATGTTCGAGCTCGTCGGCCCGCGCTTCGAGACTCGCCCAGACGTCGGCCGCGTTCGTGTCCTTGCCGAGCCTGAGGCAGGCGATCCCGTGCCAGAAGTCCTGCCGGCCGACAGCCCGCCCGGCCCCCATCACGTCGGGACCGCTGCAGGCACGGGTGTACGCGTCCGACGCTCCTTCGATGTCATCGAGCGCCTCACGTGCTTCTCCGAGCAGGACGTAGCGCTCTGCGAGACCGTCCGCGGGGTGCCGTCCCTCGGAGAGGTTGTCGGGTGCGCTGATCCCGGCTTCGAGCAGTTCCACTGCAGAGGACGGGTCGGTCTCGATGAGGCGCCGGGCGACGGCGAGGGACGCGCGGTCGTAGGCTGCGAGTGCCTTGCCCTCCCCGCCTTCGAAGGGCTGGAAGGTACGTCGGCGCATGATGGCCAGCGCTTCGTCCGTTCGACCCGTATCGACCAGCAGGTTCACGTAGTGCAGGGTCAGGTCGTCGCGGATGAGGACCGCGGGGCCGTGTCGTTCGATGTGGCGGAGGCGTGCCTCGAGGGGCTCGTCGGCGAGGGCAGCCAGAAGGGCGCGTTCGAAGACGAGCCGGGGATCGCCGGGCCGGAGTTCCAGTGCCCGGTCGAAGTAGCGTGTGCCGTCCGTCGTGGGCCCGCCGCTGTTGATCGTCGCGACCGCCGCATTGCGCCATGCCACGGGGTCGGTCGACCCGAGACGTGTCGCCTGGTGCAGGACGTCGCGGGCTTCGGATGTCCGTCCGGCGTCGAGCAACCAGCCACCGATGAGGGCGTGGGCCACAGGATCCGTCGGATCCGCGGCGATGGCGGCGACCAGCGCGTCGTACTCGTCCAGCCCTGAGGGGAAGGCGTACTGCGTCACCGAACGGCGGGCTTCCGACCGTTCGGACGATGCTCCCGCTGCGTCGCCCAGCGCATCGAACCAGAGGGCCCTCAGGTAGTGCCGCAACGGTTCCTGGTTCCCGAACGTACTCAGTGACGCCGCGGGCGGATGTTCGGTGAGGCCGAGTGCACCTTCGGTGTCGCCCAGACGCCACAGATCCGACGCGACCGTCAGCGTCGTCCGCGGATCGATCGGTGCGAGCCTGCCCCTGAGGGCCTGCGCGACCGGATCGAGCGGGTCCGTAGTGAGGCACTGCTCCAGCAGGTGCTCGGCGTGGCTGATATCTCCCAGCCGGCGGAGCGCCACGATCATCGCGTGGTGCGCGGCAGGGCTGTGCATGTCGTGCTGGTGTGCGGCGCGGGCGTGCTCAAGCGCTTCGCCCGGGTGCCCGCTGCGCAGGGCGATGCGGGCTGCGCCGAGCCACGACGGATGGGCCCAGGCCTTGTCCCAGGCGGCCTTCCTGAAACCGGCGGCGGCCTCGTCGAGGCGTCCGGCCCGTTCGGCGAGCAGTGCGAGCCGGTAGTGGGCTTCACCGGTGGGCGGGTTCAGGTTCCGCGTCGTCAGCCGTGCGAGCGCCCGCTGGTAGAGGTCCCGGGTTCTCCCGTACTCACCTCGCTGCTGGTGCCAGGCTCCGAGGGCCAGGCAGGACCGGGAGTCGTGCGGGTCGCGGTCGAGCGCCTCCTGGAAGTAGGGTGCCGCGGCCCGTGTCGGATGCCGGTACTGCTGGAGGTGGGTCCCGGTGACGTAGAGTTCGTCGGCCGACGGTATGGCACCAGGTGCCGGGGGTTCGGTGGCCACCCACGGCTCGGCAGCGTCGGCATCACCGACGGGCAGGGTCCATTCGATCAGCGCGGACCCTTCGTGCAGGACCTGCAGTGTGAGGGGGCCGGAGGCGTCCGTGAGGTCGTACGGCACAGAGGCCGTGAAGGGTGTGCACGGCGCGAGGGCGGCGGTCGCCTCCCACAGGCTCGTGCTGCCCCGGCGCAGGCGGATGCGGGCGTCGTCGCGGACCGTGGCGCTCGCCACGCCCACCTCGACGATCGACGCATCCCGGTCCTCGCGCAGCGAGACGGCGATGTCCCGGGTGGCCTGGTGGGCCGGGCCGATGGCCCGGATGGGGTACCAGAACTGGCTGAAGGTACGCGTCTCGCCGGGCGCGAGGTAGCTGAAGTCCGGTTGGTTGTCGGTGAAGACACCCGCCATGAGTTCGACGTAGGGCCCATCCGTATCGGTGAGGAGGCGGTCCCAGGCGTGACCGACGGGCCCGTTGCCCCACGTCCACTGCTTCTTGCCCGGGGCGATCGACCGGTCCGCCCAGTGGATGAAGCCGGCTCCCGCCCGATGGTCGTACCCGCCGAAGAAGGAGTCCTCGGTGTCGGTGATCATGTAGGAGGTGGGGACAGGGATGTTGCCGTAGTAGTCGATACGGTCGGCGTCGGGTTGTGAGGTGCTGACACGGGCCGGGTAGTCGACACCGTAGTACGGCCGGTCCGCGCGGGGGAAGGCCGTGACAGCCCTCCGCGCGTGGTCGGCCACGTAGTGGACGTCCGTGGGGAAGAACGACTGGTAGTCGTCATGGACGCGTGCCGCGACGTTGGCCCACCAGAGAAAGGTCTGGGGCTCGTCCGTCCGGTTGTAGAGGCGGACTGCCACTTCGATGACGGAGCTGTCCGGGCGGATTCGGATGCCGTGGGTTCCTCGCATACGCTGCAGGGGGTCGAGATCGCCCTGCCAGACCGTCGCTGACCCGTCCTCGGAGCGTTCGATGGTGGTTTCGACCGGCAGGTAGGTTCCCGGGCGGTGGTGCTGTGGCCAGTTGAACTCGACCCCTCCGGAGATCCACGGGCCTGCGAGCCCTACCAGGGCCGGCTTGATGACGTTGTTGCGGTAGAAGAAGTCGTACCCGTTGGTCTTGTCATAGCCGATATGGATCCGCCCGCCGAGTTCCGGCAGGATCATCAGCCGGATCCACGAATTCTCGAGGTGCACGGCCTGCCACAGGCGGGGCTGCTTCGTCGTGGCGATCCGGTCCGTGAAGGGGATGGGATAGACCCGTCCACTGGAGCCCTGATAGACGCGGCGGTCCAGGAACATCGGGTACTCGTCGGGTTCCTCGGGCGCATACGTGTCGATGCACACTGCTTCGCTCCAGCAGGCGACGCCACCGCCATCGAGCAGCGTCTGCTGGTCCGCAGGGGCAGGGGGAAGCGTGATGGAACTCTTGGCGTCATCGGCGTGGCTCACAGAACCAACCCTAGGAACGGACGGCCTCGCCCGCCATGGCACATAATGAGGCATGCATGGACGATCCGACACAAGCGGGGCTGTGAGCGAGCGAGCGACGGGATTCGACGACCAGCGCCTGGTGGTGGTTCCTCGGCCGCTCGTCAGGGAGGCGCTCGGCCGCCCGGTGACCCGCCGGATGGTGGTGACCGATGCCGGCTTCTTCCCACGCGCCGCAGGTCACGGCCGCCGCCGGGACAGGGGCGCACCGGAGACGATCATCATGCTGTGCGTGGCGGGAAGCGGCTGGGTCGAGGTCGCCGGGGTCCGCGCCCGGGTCGAGAAGGCGACAGCTGTCGTGCTTCCCGGGAACACCGGCATACCGCACGCGTACGGAGCAGCCCCCGAGGATCCATGGACGATCTGGTGGTGCCACGTCAGGGGCACGGACGTGCCGGAGCTCATCGGCGAGGCCGGTGTCGGCACCGACCGGCCGCTCATCGGGCTGGTCGCCGTCGATCGGTTGACCGCCACCCTGGATGAGATCATCACCGCTCTCGAACGGGACCAGTCGCCCGCCCGGCTCGTTGCGACGGCGGGCATGGCGTGGCGTCTCCTGACGTCCCTGGCGGTCGATCGGCGGTCGCCGGAACAGGGAGCACCGCTGGAGCAGGCGATGCGGTTCCTCGAGGAACGTATCGACGGGACCATCCGGGTGCCCCACCTGGCAGCGTTGGTCGGGGTGTCGTCGTCCCAGTTGAGCAAGCTGTTCCGTGAGGCGACCGGGGGAGGGGTCCTCGCCCACCACGTGGCGTTGAAGATGGCGCGGGCAAGGCGACTGCTGGACACGACGACTCTCTCCGTCGCCCAGGTCGGGCAGGAGATCGGCATGGACGACCAGTTCTACTTCTCGCGGCAGTTCCGCCGTGTGCACGGCCTGAGCCCGAGCGCCTACCGGGCCGAGCGGAAGGGCTGAGCGGAAGGGCTGAGCGGAAGGGCTGGGCGGCCGCATCGGGGCGCTGATGCGTCGTACCGGTGCCGGTCCCTGGTCCTATGCCTGGCCCTGATGCTGCCGTGGCCCGTGCTCAGCCCTTGGTGGCCCCGGCGGTGAGGTCGGCTCTCCAGAAGCGCTGCAATCCGATCATGAGCGCCACCAGCAGGACGGCGGAGAGCGCGGATCCGGTGACGACGAGCTGGTAGAACATCGGGTCGCGCTGGGTCTGCGAGTTCCAGAGGGTCAGCCCGAGGGTGAGCGGGAACGTCCTCGCCTCGTTGAGCATGACCAGGGGCAGCAGGTAGTTGTTCCAGATGGTGACGAACTGGAACAGGAAGATGGTCACCAGCGCCGGTGTCATCATGCGGGCCGCGATGGCGCCGAAGATGCGCAGGTCGCCGGCGCCGTCGATGCGCGCGGCCTCGATGATCTCGTCCGGTACCGCGGCATTGGCATGGATGCGTGCAAGGTACACGCCGAAGGGGCTGACCATGCTCGGGAGGAGGACGGACCAGTACGTGCCGGTCAGATCGACGGCGTTCAGGAGGAAGTAGAGGGGGAGCGCGATGACCGTCGCGGGCACGAGCACCCCTCCCAGGATGATCGAGAACAGCAGTTCCCGCCCCCTGAAGGGGAACTTGGCGATCGCGTAGCCGCACGCCGCTGACAGGATCGTCGCGGCGAAGGCTCCGACGGCGGAGTACAGGACACTGTTCAGGATCCAGGAGGTGAAGATCCCGCCGTCCTGGGTGAAGACGTTGGTGAGGTTCAGCCATGCCTGCGGTGAGTCGGTGAACCACAGGCCGAAGCTGCTGAACAGCTCTCCCGGGCTCTTGGTGGCCGCGACGAGGACCCAGAGGATGGGGAGCAGGAAGTAGAGCGCCGCGATGAGGAGGACGCCGTTGACCGCGACGGTGCTCGTCAGGGGTTGTCGGATGGACCTGGTTCTGTTCACCACGCGCGGTCTCCCTTGCGGTTCACGAGTCGGAGGAAGCCGAAGGAGAAGGCGAAGCCGAGCAGCGCGACGATGACGGCCATGGCCGCTGCGAGATTCGGGTTGCCCTGGGAGAAGGCCTGGTTGTAGGCGGCGAGGTTCGGTGTGTAGTCGGAGCTGATCGCCGTGGTCAGGGGCCTGAGGACAAGAGGTTCGACGAACAGTTGCAGGGTGCCGATGATGGTGAAGACGGTGACGAGGATGACGGACGGTCGCACGAGCGGGAGTTTGATGCGCCAGGTGATGGCCCACTCGGAGGCGCCGTCGATCTTCGCGGCTTCGAAGAGTTCCGACGGGATGGCGTTCAAGGCGGCGATGAGGATGAACATGTTGTAGCCGGCGAAACCCCAGAGGGCGATATTGGCGATGGCGAACAGGATGCTGTCCGTACTCAGAGGATTCAGGTCGATTCCCAGGACGGAGAGGACCTGCAGGATGGGGCTCGTCGCCGGGATGTAGAGGAAGCCCCAGAGCAGGGCCGCGATCACACCGGGCACGCCGTAGGGGATGAAGAAGACCACCCGGAAGATCCGGGGGAACCGTGCGCCGGCCGAATCGATGAGCAGGGCCAGTCCCACAGCCGTCACGACCATGAGGGGCACTTCGATGGCAGCGAACGCGAGAAGCCGCCCGAGGCTTTCGATGAAGGATGGGTCGCCGAGCGCCGTGGCGTAGTTGGCGAAGAGGACGAAGGTCTTCTCGGGTGCGCCGAACCCGAGTCCGGATGCCTTCGTGGAGAAGAGGCTGTCATTGATCGCATACACGATGGGGGCCAGGAAGAACGCCGCGAACATGACCGCGAACGGCGCCACCATGACCAGCAGGGCGGCCCTGGAATGCCGCCGACGCTGGCCGGCGCGTGTCGGGCCGCTGCCGCGTGCCGGGCCGCTGCCGCGGGGCGACTGTGGTGCGGGGGCAGGGGCAGGGCGCAGAACGCGCCCCGCCGCTCGGGTCTGGCTCAATTGACTGCGATTCCCTTGTCCTCGAGCGCGGCGCTCATGTCCTCCTGGGTCTTGTCGTAGGCGCCGGTCAGCGGTGTCCCGCTCTCGACCGCGGTCTTGACGTTGTCGCTGAGCGAGGCGAAGAGCGTCGAGGACAGGGGAGGCCACTTCCAGGTGTTGTCGACGTTGGCGTCCGACTCGGCGAAGACGTCCCAGATGTCCTGGCCGCCGTAGAAGGCGAAGACCTCGGGGTCCTCCTGCAGCGAGGCGATCGAGCTGGTGTCGGCGATGGCAGGCCACCCTGCGCCCACGCTGGTCAGGATGCTGACGCTCTCCGGGTCGGAGTTCAGCCAGGCCGCGAACTCTGCGGCTTCCCGAGGGTGATCGGACCCCTTGAGCACCGCGCTCGCGGAACCGCCGGCCCACGTCGCGGAGACATCCTCGCCGGCCTCCCACTGCGGCATGGCGCCGACCGCCCACTGTCCGGCGGTATCCGGTGCGGTGCCGCGCAGGATGGCGTCCGCCCAGGAACCGGAGATCCAGGACGTGACGTTCCCGTTCTGGATGTCGGCGTTCCATTCGCTCGAGAAGTCCGCTTCGATCTTCACGAGGTCCTCGTCGATCATCTTCTGCCAGAACTCGGCGACCTTCAGCGTCTCGTCGTCGTTGATGGTGACCGTCCACGCGTCGTTCTCGGGTGCGAACCAGTTGCCGCCGCCCTGCTGGGACAGGCCGATCAGCCACGGTGCCTGGTTGAAGGCGAAGGCGGTGATGTAGCGGTCGGCGTCGGAGGCCCGGATCTTCTTCGCAGCCTCGTAGTACTCGTCCCAGGTCTTCGGGTAGGTGATGCCGAGGGAGTCGAAGATGTCCTTGCGGTAGAACTGGCCGAGAGGGCCGCTGGCCTGGGGGACGGCGTAGACGCTGTCGTTGAAGACACCCGTCTCCCACTGCCACGGGACGAACTTGTCCTCCTGGTCACCGACGTACTCGGTGATGTCTTCCAGTGCGTCATTGACGAGGAAATCCGGGATGGCGTCGTACCCGAGCTGGGCGACGTCGGCCGGGGTGCCGGCCTGCACGGCCGAGAGCATCTTGGCGTATCCGCCGTCGGGTCCGGCCGTGATGGTCTCCAGGGTGACATTCACATCGTCCTGTGAAGCGTTGTACGCATCGACGGCCTGATCGATGTTGGGAACCCACGACTGGAAGGTGATGTCCACCGGCCCTTCCTGCGCCGCAGGAGCAGGGTTCTCGCCGGAACCGCTGCACGCGGTGAGTCCGCCGGCGAGGACGATGATCACCGAGGCGGCCAGCGCGGACCGGCGGCCCGAAAAGTGGTTGCCGAACATTACATGCTCCTTTGCACTGCAGGACGGGCGGACCCTGCCGGGTCCGATGCGCCAAATCTAGGCGCGGGGACACTCGTGCGACATAGGGATATGAGCCATCAATATGGACGATCGTGCATATGCGCGTGGGCAATTTGAACTGGGCCTGCGGGCTGCTTAGATGGCATTCGACGCCATGGTCGGTGGGGGAGCGGCCTCGGCAGTTCCCCTGACACAGAGTCCACTGAAGCGTCTGATGAACGGACGCCGGTAGAGAAACCGGCAGGAAGCGGTACAGATGATCCCCGATGCGCACCCCCTGCCATTGACTATCGATGGACGATCCACGCGGGATCCCGAGACGCCCGGCCCTCCCGTGGACGGCGGGCCTTCCCGGTACCGGCTCACGCCGTGGTCCGTGGAACTCGACGGGGTCCCGATGATCCCCGTGTCCGGCGAGATGCATTACAGCCGCGTGCCGCGGGACCAGTGGCGCGACCGCCTGAACCTCATGAAGGCCGGCGGGATCACGGTCGTGGCAACCTACGTATTCTGGATCCACCACGAGCCTCAGCGCGGTGCGGTGTCCTTCGACGGCAGGCTCGACATCGCAGCCTTCATCGCCCTGTGCGCCGAGCTCGGCCTGGCCGTCGTCGTACGGATCGGTCCCTGGTGCCACGGAGAAGTACGCAACGGGGGATTCCCCGACTGGGTGCAGGACGCCCCCGTCCGACACCGCACCGACGATCCTGCCTACCTGGCGATGATCGAACCGTGGCTACGCCGGCTCGGACACCGGATCGCGCCCTTCTGCCGGCCCGAGGGGCCCGTACTCGCCGTCCAGCTCGAGAACGAGCTCTACGACCAGCCCGGCCACATCAGCACCCTCAGACGACTGGCCGTCGATTGCGGGATGACCGCCCCCTTCTACACGGCGACGGCATGGGGAGGAGCGGACCTGCCCTTCGAGGACGTCGTCCCGCTGTTCGGCGGGTACGGGGACGGCTTCTGGGTCGATGCCGACGAACCATGGGACCCGAGCTTCCGCGCGCACTTCTTCTTCTCCCACGAATGGGACGATCCCGGCATCGGCGCGGACCTCCGGAGCGCCCCTCACAGAGAATCGTCGCTGCGGAACCCGTACCCGCCCGCGACCTGCGAACTGGGAGGAGGGATGGCCACCGCCTACCACCGGCGGCCACGCCCGAGCGGGCTCGACATCGCCGCCGTCGCCCACAACAAGATCGGCAGCGGCTCCGCGTGGCAGGGCTACTACATGTACACAGGAGGGACCAATCCCTCCAGCGGCGACCATTCCTACACGACCGGGCTGCAGGAGTCCCAGGACACGGGATACCCCAACGATCTGCCCCGGTACGACTACGACTTCCATGCCCCCATCGGCTCCTCGGGGCGCCTGAGCGCCAGCCACAACCTGCTGCGGCGCCAGCACGCCTTCCTCGACGCCTTCGGCTCGTCCCTGGGCACCATGGAATCGAGACTCCCACCCGGGGGACCGGACGGCGTCGACGACAGCACGACGCTTCGATGGGCGGTACGCAGCAACGGGGACAGTGCCTTCGTGTTCGTCACCTGGCATCAGCCCTATCTTCCGCTGGACACCTACGAGGATGCCCGGTTCGACGTCACCCTGAGCGATAGGCGCACGGTCTTCCCGGCCGGCCCCGTCGCGATCCCCTCCGGCACGCTCGCGCACTGGCCCGTGCATCTCGTCCTCGACGGCGTCGGGCTCGAATGGGCTACCGCGTCGCCGCTGACCACCCTGCGGGACGGCACGACCACCGTCCTCGTTCTCACGGCCGAGCACGGCATACCGTTGACCTGGAAGTGGGCCGACGACGTCACCGTCACTCCCTACGGGGACGTCGCCGGCGACGCATCGACCGGACCGGAGGCAGTCGCCCGGGTCCAGGTCTATCGATGCTCCACGCCGACGGCGCACATCGACGTCGTCGTGCTGCCGGCGACCGATGCTGACCGGGCCTGGGTCCTCGGAGCCGGCCCGCAACGGCACCTGGTGCTGTCCGAGCATCCGGTATGGCTCGAGGTGGACGGGGTGCTCAACGGCCGCACGACGGCGGCGGTACCGGATACCCGCCGCTATGAGCCGTCGGCTCACGCCTTCGTGTCCGTGCGACCCCGGGCTCTCGACAGCCCGGCCGATCTCAGGCACCTGGCTGTCACGCTCCAGCGTCCCGCCGGCGAGGTCCCCACGACCTATGGGGGACCGGCCGGGCGGGGAAGTGCCCCTACCCAGGACGACATCCGGACATCGGCGGCCGCCTACCGGATCGACGTCCCCCATGCCTCAGGGCCGGGAACGGGGCGACGCGAACTGAAGATCGACTGGGTGGGGGACATCGCGCAATTGACGGTCGGCACCACGGTGGTCGCCGACCGATTCTGGGACGGCTCACCGTGGATCGTCGATCTCGAAGCCCTCGGGGTCGGTCCCGAGGCGGCACTCGGCCTGAACCTGCTGCCGTTGCACCCGGACCATGCGATCCAGCTACCGGCGGAGGCCCGCGCGGCTTCCCTCCGGTCGCACCAGCAGCAGAACCCGCCGTCGGTCGCCCTCGTGACCTGGCACCGGTGGACGGAGCATCCAGGCTGAAGCGGCGCTAGGCCGGGACGCATGCGCCGACCGCCTCGATGATCGGTGTCGACCCCCGATCGAGTTCGAGGATCCGGCGGCTGAGTGTCGGGTGCCGGAGGAGTTCGGCCAGCACGTCCGCGACGTCGTGACGTGAGATCTGGTGGTGCTCGGCCGCGGGCCCCAGGAAGACGCGTCCTTCACCCGGCCCGTCGGTGAGGAGGGAGGGGCGCAGGATCAGCCAGTCGAGGGCTGACCGGGTGACGTGGACCTCGACGGTCTTCTTGGCCGCGAAGTAGTAATCCTCGTCGTCGCTCAGGTGGCGCTCACGCCAGGCTTCCGGGGACACGGAGACCAGGACGAACCGTCGGACGTCGGCGCTCTCGGCAGCGACCAGGCACCGCTCGACCGCTCGCACGTCGATTGCATCGGTGATGGCACGCGCGCCGCCGTTCGATCCTGCAGCGAAGACGACGGCATCAGCTCCACGGATGGGCCAGATCCTCCGGTGTCATGCCCGCCAGGTCGCCCAGGTGAGCGGCGATACCGAGCTCGGCCAGCCGGCGCTGCTGCTCTTCGGCGCGCACGAGTCCCGATACCCGGTCTCCGCGCTCGATCAGCCTCTCGGCCAGGAGGCCCCCAACGGCGCCACTCACTCCGATGATGAACACGTGCATGGTGCTTGTCCCTCCGTAAGAGGCTGTCCGGTCGATCAGCGGCGCCGCTCCAGCCGCGGATACCGACGATTCCGGTGGCGATCGCTGCAGGCACCATTGAAAGGGCTGTGCCGACAACAGGGTCAAGGCATCACGACGCCGGTTTTCCCAAGGTGATACGCCTGCAGGCTGGCCCTCTCGAGCCCCTGCCTCGAATCGCCGATAATCTACATTATGTCAACTAACTTAGAGAGGACCCCTGCCCCGGCCCTCCAACCCTGTCCTCGCGATCACCGTCCTCGCGCGGACGAGGTCCGCAGAGGAAGCGTCGTCGCATCGGCCGCCGACGCCCCGCACCCGGTCATGCCTCGGGCGGCACCCGGTGGCTGGATGAGGACGAAAGACCCTAGGTCCGGCGACCGATACCGGGCATCGTGCGGAGGACGAAGTTGATCATGCCGCCGTCACGCATCAGAAGGAGAATCACCGTGAGCCCTACGCACGCTTCGCAGATCGTCGTCGGAGTCGACGGATCAGAGCAGTCCGTCGCGGCACTACGGTACGCCCTACGGCTGGCGCCCGTCTTCGAGGCGACCATCCGGGCCGTCGCAGTATGGGACGACCCGGCCGAGTACCCCGCGTACGTCCCCCTCGGACGCAGCGAGTACACCGCCGTCGCCCGGAAGGAACTGGACGACGCCCTGACCGCCGCCTTCGGGGACGACACTCCCCCGCGGATGGACGCGTCGGTGGTCTTCGGTCACCCGGTGAAATCCCTGGTGAAGGCCTCCAACGACGCAGCCCTGCTCGTCGTGGGCAGCCGCGGCCACGGGAAGTTCAGGGGACTTCTTCTCGGGTCCGTCAGCAGCGCCTGCGTGGCCCACGCGCACTGCCCGGTCCTCGTCGTCCGCAAGGCGGGCGACGAGGATCAGCACGGGATCTGACCCGGCCGGGGAACGCGCTCCCCGTGGTCGTCCTCACACGGCGGACCGTCACGCCGTCGTGACGCGGACCCCATCCTCGATCTCCTCGACGACCCCATCACTCCCCTGCCGTGGGACCGTCACCGGACGACGACGACGTTGCCCCTGGTGTGATGGAGGACGGCGTGGACCGTCGAGCCGAGCCGGGCCCCGAGGGTGTTGCTGCCTTTGGCACCGAGGACGATGCAGGAGGCGTGATCGGCACGCTGCACGAGCAGCCCGGGGATGGAGGGAGCGACGGCGGTCTCCTCGGTGACGGTGACATCCGTCGCCTCGTGTAGCAGGAGCCTCGCCCGTTCGACGACAGGATCGGCAACCCCTGGTCGCATCTGCTCGGCGGTATGCCTGCGGTAGGTGCTGACATGGAGGATGTGGAGGGACGTGTGCAGGGTTCGTGCGAGGTCCGCGGCGGAGACGAGAGCCCTGTCGCTCTCCGGTGATCCGTCGACGGCCACCAGGATGGTGTCGTGGGCGGGTCCGGCTTCCCGGACGACCACGAGGGGGCAGGAGGAGCCGGCCGCGAGGTGGAGGCTGACCGAGCCCACCAGCAGTCCGCTGAAGCCCCCGAGCCCACGGGTCCCGGTGACGATCAGGGAGGACTGTGCGGAGAGCCTCGTGAGGGTCTCCGCGGGGAATCCCACGAGGAGCCGTGTGCTGCACACCAGTCCGGGCTCGGCGCGGACGGCGAGGTCGTGGCCTTCCGCGGCGATCTTCTCGGCTTCGCGGCGCAGCCCGCTGTCCTCGACACCGCTGACGGGCCCGAGGTCATGGGTGAAGAAGGGCCATACCCAGCAGTGCACGACGACGAGCGGCATCGCCGCTGCCGTCGCGTAGCGGGCGGCCCAGAGCACCGCCCGTGCCGACCCCTCGGATCCGTCGTAGCCGACGACCACGGGGTTCGGGCGGCCTGCCGGCTTGCTGCCGCCGTCCGTCAGCGCGGGGCCGCCGGCACGATCGGCCCCAGCAGGATCCGCGGGCCCATCGGTCATGATGCTGCGTCGACGGTCTCGAGGGAGTGCTGGGCCAGCTCGGGAGACTGGAATGCTCCGTGGGCGATGACCACCGGGCAGGAGGACCGCTCGGCGACAGCGGAACTGACGGAGCCCAGGAGCAGGCTGGCGAACCCGCCGTGGCCGCGCGAACCGACCACGACCATCGAGGCGTGCCTGCTTTCGTCGATGAGGACCTGGGCGGCCGTGCCCTGCAGTACACGCCGCTCAATCGGGCAGGGACGACCGTCCTGGAACGCAGCGGACAGGGCCTGATCGAGCGCCTTCTCGGCCAGCTCGTCCGGGTTCCAGTCCAAGGGGGCGAAAGTCCCGAAGCCCACCGGATACTGCCAGACGGTGACCGCCCTGATGACGTCTCCTGCCAGCGGGACGAGGCGGGCCGCCAGTTCCAGTGCGTTGATGGAGGACGGGGAGCCGTCGACGCCGGCGACGATGACGCGGGACCTGCGAGGTTCTTCCATGGCTGCGTCCTAACGGGATGGTCAAGCAGGAAATGCGACGCCCTCATCCTGTTCCGGGCCCGGATACGCGGATAGGGCCGAAAGGCCCGGCGGCAGGCAACGGGCCCTTCGGCCCTGCCCCTGCCGGTCAGGAGGAGTGATCATGGTCCAGGAGCATCCGGTGGTCACTCGGGCATCGGCAAGGGTCGGCCGTGGAACGAGGCCGTGGGACGAGCGGATGGGATACGCCGATGACGGACGCGGACGACAGGGCAAGGCCTCGGGTGACGGTGTTCCTCCTGGACGACCACGAGCTGGTGCGCCGGGGACTTCGTGAGCTGCTCGAGGACGAGGGTTTCGTGATCGTCGGTGAGTCCGGATCCGCGGAGGAGGCAACCCGGCGGATCCCCGCGTTGTCTCCGGACGTCTCGATCCTTGATGCGCGGCTGCCCGACGGCACGGGAATCGAGGTGTGCCGCGACGTGCGAGCGGTCGACCCGTCCCTGGCGTGTGTGATCCTCACGAGCTACGACGATGACCAGGCACTCCGCGGGGCGGTCCTCGCCGGAGCAGCGGGATACGTCCTCAAGGAGATCCTCGGCTCCGATCTTGTCGAGAAGGTGCGACTGGCCGCGACCGGCGTGTCCCTCTTCGAGACGGGACTGCGCGAGCATATCGTCGCCGGCCTGACCGAGGCTCCGGCGGAGGACCCGCGTCTGGCCGGCCTGACGAGTCAGGAGCGGAAGGTCCTGGCATTGATCGGGGCAGGGCTGACGAACAGGGAGATCGGCGTCGAACTGTTCCTGGCGGAGAAGACCGTGAAGAACTATGTGTCGTCGCTGCTCGCGAAACTGGGTTTCCAGCGCCGCACCCAGGCAGCGGTGTTCATCTCCCGTGCCGCTTCGGCCCAGGCACGCTGAACCCGTCCGGGTCGTCGAGCGGGAGTACGAGGTGCACCTGCGTGCCATCGCGGGGTGTGCTGGTGACCGAAAGGGTGCCGCCGCACAGTTCCGCGCGGTGTCTCATGTTCGCCAGCCCGCTGGTTCGGGCAGGGTCGACGAAACCGCGTCCGTCGTCGCTGATGCTGAGCTCGAACTGCTCTCCGGCGACGGTGAGAGCGGTGGTGATGGACCGCGCCCCTGCGTGTCGGAGCGCGTTGGAGAGCCCTTCGAGGAGGACCGCCCGGACATGGTCCGCCCGCTCGCCTTGGAGGGAGGCGTTCAGCGGACCGGAGAGTTGGAGGACCGGCTCGAGGTCGTGTCCGTCGAATGCGTCGGCGACGAGGGAGAACACCGTGGAGGTGAAGGTCGGTTCGGCACGGGGGATGGACCGGAGGGAATAGATGGTGTCGCGCAGCTCCCGGATGGTCGCATCGAGTTCGCCCGTCACCGCGTTGATCCGCTCGAGAGCATGAGGATCCGCCGTGTACTTCCGCAGGCTCTGGATGCTGAGGCCTGTTGCGAAGAGTCGCTGGATCACCAGGTCGTGAAGGTCCCGCGCGATGCGGTCCCGGTCCCCCAGCACGGCGTCTTCTTCACGCTGGTAGTGCGCTTTCAGTAGTTCGAGTGCAAGGGACACGTGCGAGGTGAACGACCGCATCATCTCGTAGTCGACGTCCGTGAAGGCGGGAGCCCCCGGGGCGCGACCGACGATCAGGAAATGGCGTTCAGGCTCGCCGGGCAGCCTACTGCACAGGACCGCGTCGATCGTGCCTGCCGACGCTGCAGGAAGGACGCGGCCGATGTCGTCCCCGGTGAGGAGCAAGGGGCGATCCGTGGGTGCCAGGCTGTTCAGAGCGGGGACGCCCTCGACGCGGCGCCCCAGCCGGCAGCTGGACCCCAGGCCGTCGGCTGCCTCGCAGATGAGCCCCTGCTGGTGACCGAAGTCCCGGAGCACGAGCGCGAGCACGCTCTGGGAGGCGTGCAGTGCGTGCTGGGTGACGAGTTCCAGGTCGTTGCGGGCGTCGTTGTGCTGGCTCAGCAGTGCCTGGGCTGCTCCTGAACCACCTTCCAGCCAGCGCGTCCTCCTCGTGGCGTCGTCGAACAGGCGTGAGTTCTCGATCGCGACGCCGGCCGCGGACGCCAGTGAGACGAGGAGCTGCTCGTCCCCGTCGGAGAAGTCCACTCCCCCGTGTTTCTCGGTCAGGTAGAGATTCCCGAAAACCGTGCCGTGAACTCGGATGGGTACGCCCAAGAAAGACGTCATCTGCGGGTGATGGGCCGGGAAGCCATAGGCCAGGGGGTGACGGCGCAGATCGGCCAGGCGCAACGGATGCGGTGCGGTGATCAGCAGGCCCAGCACGCCGTGTCCGCGCGGCAGCGAACCGATACGGGCGATCTGGTCATCGTCCAGCCCCACGGTGATGAAATGGCTCAGCATGCGGTCGGGGCCGATGACTCCCAGCGCACCGAAGCGGGCATCGACGAGCCGACACGCGGCGGAGATCACCCTCTCCAGAACCGTCTCCAGCCCCAGATCATCGGCGATGGCGGCGAAAGCGGCCAGGAGGTTCTCGATGCCGCTGGGGGGCAGGGCTTCGTCCCGGGGTGCCGCTGAACCATCCTGCCGTGGCGTCGGAGCGGGACGCGGCGCGGTGTGCACGGGCATGTCGGTCGCGGGGTTCATCGGGGTCTCCGGCGGCGTCGTCACAGAACAAACCGTCCTGGGACCGGGCCACAGCGCACTCCGGGAGGGTAGCGATCGGTCGCCCGTGGCAGCGGCGCGTCTGGTTCCTGCAGGTGGGGTCGCATGGCCCTACTAGGGGTCGGTGGGATTTCGTAGTGTCCCGGTATGGAAGCCGAGATTACACCTACACGGATCCTTCCCGCCCACGAGTGCTGGGAGATGTTACGCCGCGTTCCGGTGGGGCGTCTGGCCCTGTGCGTGCAGGGCGTACCGGAGATCTTCCCGATCAACTTCGCCATCGACCACGGGACCATCGTCTTCCGGACCTCCGAGGGTACGAAGGCACGCGCGGCCGAGAAAGCCACCGTGGCCTTCGAGGCCGACGGGACGTCGCTCCCGGGCGGCGAGGTCTGGAGCGTCGTCGTCAAGGGGCACGCGTCCACCATCGACCGCACGCCTGAGCTGATGGAGACGATGCACCTGCCGCTGCACCCCTGGGAGGGCGGCCGGAAGGACAGGTTCATGCGCCTGGTGCCCGAGACGATCAGCGGGCGCGCCTTCACGCCTGCCCGGCAGCCGGCTCACCTGCGAGCCGGCCGGGCATCCGATGAATGACCCTCGGCGTCGAGGACCACGTGGTCAGAGGGATACGACGACGGTGGGGCACGGCGGTTCGAGGAGCAGCGTACGCGTGACCGAACCGAGGGACCGCGCCGATCGTGCGCCTGCTCCGTGCCGGCCGATCACCAGCAGGTCCGCGCCCGTCCCATAGAGGTGCAGTGCCTGATCGGGTCTGTGCTCGTCGTCGACGATCCAGCTGACCGGCAGGCCGGGGTAAAGGTTCCGCACGTCGACGAGCATCACCGAGGCGCTGACGGCCATCGGCCCGGAGGTGACCCCCAGCACCGTCACGACGGTCAGGGAACTCCTGGTCCGGGACGCCTCCCCCGCTGCCAGGACGAGGGCGGCACGCGAGACCTCGGAACCGTCGACAGCGGCTACCACACCCCCTCTGCTGTGATCCGTCATCGAGGTGTAGGCATACGAGGCGGGCACCACCGCGACAGGCGCGGTGGCGTTCAGGGCCACCTCCACGGCGACCGCGCCCGTGAACTCGCCGCCGGCCGGATTCCGGCGGTCCGTTCCGAGGACGATCATCGGAACGGACTCCGAGAGACCGAGAAGGGCATCAACGACGTCGCCGCAGTGCAGGGAGGCACTGATCCTGAGGCCGGGATGACTACGCGCCAGAAGCCCCGCTTCCTGATTGACGAGGGTACGGCCCCTGGCGACGACATCTCCATATGAAGTGCCCGGGGGAACGAGTTCCGGCGCCGGAAGAGCGTGCAGCAGGGTCAGAGGAACGCCCTGGGCGACTGCACGCGACGCAGCCCACTGGACGGCGGACCGGCTGCTCACCGCGTCGCGCAGGCCGACGAGCATGGGCTCCGGACGGCGGACCGGCGGCAGGACACGCAGTGGTTCAGGCAGCACGGTCGTCATGATGCTCCTTCCGGATGGCACGGTCCCGCCGTCGGGACCGATGCCGAGCGGTGGCCGTTGCACCCCACCCTCACAGAGAGACGCTGTCCGGATCAGGGCCCAAAGGCTCTGATCCGGACAGCGATCGGTCCGTAGCGTCAGGACCACCCCGTCGATGACGACGCGGGCGACGACAAGGAAGGCCCGCATCATGACGAGTTCCCCCGACCAGGACACCTTCTGGGACAACCCCGGCACCCTTCGTGCCTCGGAGATCCTCACGCCCACCGAGTGCTGGGCCCTGGCCACCACCCAGTCCACGGGACGGCTCGGATTCTTCAGTGAAGGTCTGCTGAACATCTTCCCGGTCAACTACTTCGTGCTCGATCACCGCGTGTACTTCCGGACATCGGCGGACGGAGTCATTGCGACCAGCTATCTGGAACATGCGGCGTTCCAGGTGGACTCCGTCGATCGGACCAGGCAGCACGGATGGACGGTGCTGATCAACGGTCCCGCGACCCGCGTCGAGGATCCCGGTCTGCTGACGACCCTGTGGGGCAAGGTCTCCGATGAACCATGGGCTCCCGGCCTCCGCGACCTGTTCCTCACCGTGGCCCCGGAGCACGTGCGCGGACGCCGCCTGCGCAGCGCCAGGTGACCCGGGACCGGGGCCGGCACGGTCACTCGCGGTCGTGTCCCCGGTCACGGGTACGCGGAGGGGACTTTCTGCCCTAGCTCAACACCGCCCTTCGGCGCAGAGTGGACGATCCCGGGGCCTCCAGCGGGTCACGGGCCACGCCGTTCAGGCTTCGGCGCGTTCCCATCCACGATGTCGCGACGCAAAGGATGGCATGTCATGAGCTCGCCTCTCAGCAGTACTCCCCCCGTTCCTCCAGCAGCCCGCATGCGGACCGCTCCCCTGATCCTGGTCCTCCTCGGCGCCCTCCTCATCACGATCGCGGGCGGTATCGGTATCGGCGGTGCCACCGTGGCTGCGCTGGCCGGCCTGCAGCGTGACGGGGACTTCCTCACCAGCTCCACCGAGCGATTCTCCTTCGACTCCTACGCCCTGACGAGCAGCCAGGTGGAGGTGAACGAGGTGGACGGCGTCGAGGACCTGCCGGCCGGGCTCGCCACGCTGCGGCTGCGCGCGACGGCAGCCGATCCGGGGCAGGCAGTCTTCATCGGGGTGGCCCGTCAGGATGACGTGGACGCCTACCTGTCGTCGGTGCACCACACGGAACTGCGCGATCTCCGGACCACGCCTTTCCGCGCCGTGTACCGCGACGTGCCGGGATCCGGTGTCCCGGGCCCGCCTGCCGAGCAGGAATTCTGGACCATGTCGGCGTCGGGGACGGGGATGCAGGAGATCACGGCGGACCTGCGGGCCGGCAACTGGGCGGTCGTCATCATGAACGCCGACGGCAGCCCTGCCGGTGCCGAGGACCTGCAGGCGGGGTTCCGGTCCACCCTGTTCGCCCCGATCGGGGTGGCGCTGCTCCTCACCGCCGTCCTGCTGCTCCTGGTCGGTATCCCCCTGGTGCTGGCCGGGGCCAGCGGCCTCGGCCGGGGGCTCGACCCTTCCCTGAGCGCCACCCGGCAGGGACGGCTGGTATCTTCCGCGGAGAGGCACCATCTGGATTCCGCGGATGCCGCACGTGACCTCCTGCCCCACCCCGCCTCGCTGAGCGGCAGCCTTCGGCCCGGGCTGTCGCGGTGGTTGTGGCTGGTGAAGTGGTTCCTGGCCCTTCCCCACGCCGTGATCCTGGTGCTGCTGTGGGTCGCCTGCTGGGTCTGCACGATCGCTGCGGGCATCGTCATCCTCTTCACCGGCCGGTACCCGGCGACGCTCTTCCCCTTCACGGTGGGCGTTCTGCGGTGGACCTGGCGGGTCCAGTTCTACAGCTCGGTCCTCGGCACGGACAAGTACCCTCCCTTCACCCTGGCACCCGTGGATGCCTACCCGGCCGACTTCCACGTCCCGTATCCGGCACGGCTGCACCGTGGCCTGGTCCTGGTCAAAGGGTGGCTCCTGGCGCTGCCGCACCTCCTCATCCTCGCTGTGCTGACCGGTGCCTGGTCCTGGACGGCCACCGGCACCGATCCGGGCCAATTCGCCAGGACGGCGGGTCCGTCGCTCCTGGGCATCCTGGCCCTCGTCGCCGGGGTCGCACTGCTGTTCACCGCCCGCTACCCCAGGCCGCTGTTCGACTTCGTCATGGGCATCTCCCGCTGGACCTACCGCGTGCTGGCCTACGTCCTCCTCCTGCGGGACGAGTACCCCCCGTTCCGGCTGGATCAGGGACCGGACGAGCCGGACCCGCAACCGCAGGATCCTCATACCCCCGGTCTCGTGGAGGCCGGACGACCCTCACCGGCCGGTCTGGACCGCTAGCGCCACCGGGCCTGCAGCCCGACGTCGGGAGAACCGGTCCGCGGACATCGATCCAGGCTCCTTCGGCGGAGCGGCCGACCACCCGTCGACGGGACGCGTCCGACACTCACCGGGCCCGGCGCGCAGCGCCGCGGTTGAGCGCCATGTGCCCGCCCAGGAATCCCGCGGACGCCACGACGACGTTCCCGGCGAGACCCAGCCGGGTCCCCAGAGAGTGATGGTCTCGCATGCGTGCAATCAGCGATCCGAGGAGCAGGAAGACGGCGATGTCGGTCCCCAGGGCGTGCACGGCCACGATACGGCGTGCGGAGCCGGTCATCCCCGCCCAGTCACCGGCGCCGGAGAGCGCCGTCGGCACAGCCGCCGCCAGTCCTGCACCGACCAGGAGCGTGGCACTGCCGCGCGCCTGGGGCCCACCGCCCAGGTCCAGGACGGACGCGCTCACCCAGAATCCGAGCGTCAGGTCGGTGAGCGGGGGGTGTATCGAGTGCCCGAGGACGCCTGAATGGAAGGGACTGCGCTGCGCCCAGCCGATCAGCGGACCGTACACGACGTCCTGGGCGACGGCGATCCGCTCCGAGAGGGGATGCTGCCCCACGAAGCGGGCCACGCGTTGCGGTGCCGGGAGTTCGTCCACGGTCGTAAGGTACGCCGATCCTGCCGCCCTGCATAGGGTGCTTGGGCCGGCGACGGGCGGCGGGTGACCGCCATGGGTGTCCGCCGGCCCCGACCGGGAACGGGCGTGCGCTACTTCTTCCGCAGGGGTGACGGGAAGTGCTTCCATGCGCGCCGGAAACGGTCTTCGGCGTCGAGAGCGACCGCCTGTTCCAGGGCATGCAGCCGGCCGTAGCTGAAGCCGTTCTCCCCCTCCTGGAAGGCCGTGGCGGCGAGGCGGCGCAGCAGCTCCCGGGTCACGATGCTGTCCTGGTGCTCGCCCAGGATCTGTTGGATCGCCTGCGCCCCTCCGGCGATCCGGGCGATCTTCTTGCGCCCCATGGGCCGGGCCGCCTCTGCTGCGTAGCGCAGGCGTTTTCCGGCCTTCCGCGCCTCGTGCAGGCCGGGATGGTCGCCGGTCCCCGCCCGGTGGTCCCTCGCATGATCGACCGCTCTGCGCAGGCGCTCCAGATCCCGGTCGATGAGGGCGGGGATCACCTGAGCGGCAGGATCGGCTGCTGCGGGAGTCAGCGTCGGGGCGGCGACCAGGGCGTCGAGCGTGTCGAGGAGGCGGAAATAGCGTTGTCCGTCCAGCGTCCGGAGCACGCGGGTATGGAACCTCTGGTGATCCCCTCCGAGCTCGATCTCGAGCCTGCGCTCGACGGGGCCCAGGAGGAGCTCGGCCGGTTCGTCGGCCACCAGCTGCCGGAGCCGCGCGTGCATCACCTGCGCGTCGCGCGCTGTGCCGAGGACCCCGGCGAGCCACGCGAGCTCGCCGCGCAGGCGCCGGACGGCGTCCGCGTCCTCCAGCAGCGTCCGGTACGTCGCCAGCACCGACCGCAGGCGTCGGATGGCAACCCTCATCCGGTGGATCGCGTCGGATGCGTCCAGCCGCACGCGGGGATCCTGCTGCTGGAGCACGGCCACCTGCTCGTGGAGGTACGCGAGGAGGACATCCCCTGCCGGACCGCCCGGCGCGGGTGCCGGGACGATGCCGACGGCGGTCGGTCGGCGAGCGCCGAGGGCTCGTGCCGGCTCCGAGCGGGGAGCGGCAGGACGACCGCCCGCGGCCGCGAAGAGGGCCTCCGCGGCATCCAGCAGGTCCCTCGATCCGTCGGCCAGTGCGAGCCCCCATTCCCGCCGGTGCCGGGGAGAGGGTCCGGGACCGGTTACCTCGGCCTCGACGTGGTCGTCCCGGAACTCGGCGAGGATCTCGCCGTCCCCGCCCCGCAGGCGCCACACGATGCGCCGGGTGGACAGCCTGGCCACCGGTACCAGTCCGCTGTCCCTGGTGTGCACCCGGACCAGTCTCAGGAGAGCCGCGGGAACGGCGTCGGTGCCCCTGCGCAGCGGTCCGGAGTGCTCGTGGCGCTCGTCGGGGCCGGCGGGCACCTCCAGGGTCCAGCCGTCGCCCTCGCCGCTGGTCCGCCGTCGCAGGGTGATCCGGCGGGACGCCAGCCGGAAGTCCGGGGTGTCGACGTATTCGGCTCCGAGGTGGTGCTCCTCCGGCTGGTCCACGCTCCCGACCCCGGGGAGGTCCGCCAGCGCGGGAAGCGGGGCGTCGTCCTCGACGTCGAACGTCCGCTCGATCCCGACAACAGGCTCACCGCGCATAGGGCACCTTATATCGTCACCCCGCCGGGCGTCAGCAGTCGCCCACGCTCCCGGTTCCGTCGATCAAAGGGGGCCGAAAGACCCTAGAGGGACGCCCGGACTCGGCGCACACTGGCGGGACTCACGGACCGACACCGTCCCTGGGTCGACGAAGGCGCGCGTCGGCTCCAGGATGATCAGCCGCGCGCCCTTCCCCCACGAAGGACACCGCCATGACCACACAGGAATCCGAGGCCCGATCCCTGAGCCTCCCTGCCACACCCCCACCTGCTCCCCCGCTGTCGGGGGATCGTCTCCAGCGCGGTGCCCCCGCGCTCTCGGAATCCGACCTGAAACGCCAGCTCGAGCGTCGTCGGGAGACCGAGCGGAAGCTCGCCCTCCACATCCAGACGTATCGGGAGACCCACCCTCTTCCCCCCAGCCACTGATGCCGTCCCCGGCGGAAGACTCTGTCCGCTTCCGCCGGGGACGGGCTCGGTAGGCTTCCGCCATGGACCAACAGCTGCACTTCCTCACGGTCGCGGTGCCGGACCTCGACGCCGCCCGCGCGTTCTACGCCGACGGGCTCGGCTGGACGCCGGTGGTGGACGTCCCCGACGAGGTCGTCTTCTACCAGGTGGCTCCCGGCATGCTGCTCGGGTTGTTCATCGCCCACAAGTTCGCCCAGGATCTCGGGCTCGAGACCGCGCCGGCACCCGCCGGTATCACGCTGTCCCACAACGTCGGCGGTCCGGTCGAGGTCCGCGCGGCCATCACTGCCATGACGCGCGCCGGCGGCGTCCTCCTGAAGGAGCCGCAGCACAGTGCGTTCGGCGGGATCTTCCACGCCCTCGTCCGTGATCCGAGTGGGGTGGTGTGGGAGGTGGCGCACAATCCCGGCTGGCAGATCCTCGACGACGGCACCGTCGTGCTGGGCTGAGCGCACCCCTGCCGTCGTCATACGCTCTTCGTGCGCCGACGGACATTTCCGCAGATGTCACATTTCTTTTTGTTGATCGAATATCAGGGGCTTCTGCCTATAGTTGTTCCAGCTTCAAGAGACGCGGTCGCAAAGCTCCGACTGGACCGCGCACCAACCCCATGTTCCTGGGTGGTTCGGATGACGAAGCGGCCTTCTCCTCGGCACTCGGTGCTGGTCCGGTGCAGGCAAGAGCACTCCGAAAGGCACTCATCGTGAGCTGTACAGCCCTCCCCTAGCCGGATCACGGCGCATCGCGCCCTTTTCTCCCTTTCTCCTTTTTTCTTTTTCTTCCCTCCTGGCGAATTGTGCTGTGCGCTGCGCCAGAATGCACCCGAGGAATTCTTCATGAATGCATCCGTACTTCGCCCTGCCCGAAATCGAAAGCTGTTCGGACAGGTCACGGCGCTGTCCGCCGTCGGCCTTCTCGCCCTGCTGACCGGCTGCGCCGGGCCGGCAGCCCCATCCTCCGCGACGAGCGGGGAGCCGGTGTCCGGCGGCATCCTGGACGTGTCCATCTCGGCCGAGCCGGGCTGCCTCGACGGCCACGGCATCTCCGCGACACAGCAGCAGTTCCTCGGCCGCCTGATCTACGACAACGTGGTGACCCTCGACGAGAACGGGGATGTCGCGCCCTACCTGGCGGAGTCCTGGGACGTCTCGGAGGACGGCAGAACGTACACGTTCCACCTCAGGCAGGGTGTCACCTTCAGCGACGGCTCACCGTGGGACGCGGAGGTCCTCGGGCAGAACTTCGAGCACATGAGGGACCCCGCCACGAAGTCACCGCTCGCCGCCGCGTACATCGCCCCGTACGTGGACGGCACGGTGGTCGACGACTACACGTTCGAGGCCCATCTCGCCTACCCCTACACGCCCTTCCTCTACACGCTCGCGCAGTCCTGGCTCGGCATGAACTCGGGCAAGGCCATCACCGAGGCGCCGGAGACACTGTGCCAGAAGCCGGTCGGCACCGGTCCGTTCACCGTCGCCGACTACGAGCCCGGCCAGAGCATCAGCTACACCAGGCGCGAAGGGTACGACTGGGCGCCGGAATGGCTCGAGGGCGACGGCGAGGCGTACCTCGACGGCGTGGAGGTCACCCTCGTCAGCGAACCCGTCATCCGCCACCAGTCGCTCGTCTCGGGCCAGTACGACCTGACGGAGAACCTCGCGCCGCAGAACGCCGCCGCCGTGCAGGCGGATCCGAACTTCACGTACGAGAACCTGCCCCGCACCGGCAGCCCGTACGTGCTCGGCTTCAACCTCAGCCGTGCCCCGTTCGACGACCTCGCGGTGCGGCAGGCGTTCGCGGCCGCCGTGGACACGAAGGCCGTCACGGAGAGCCTCGGCTTCGGCACCTACACGCCGATCGACAGCTTCCTGTCGAAGGAGAGCAAGTACTACGACCCGTCCGTCGAGGGCGTCCTGACCTACGACCCCGAACGGGCGAACCAGCTCCTCGACGGCGCCGGCTGGGCCGGTCGGGACGACGAGGGCTTCCGCACCAGGGACGGGAAGCGGCTGACGGTCGAGGTGCCCACGGTCGAGAGTTCGACCCCGAGCCCGCTGCTCGTGCAGCTGCAGGGAGAGGCGCGGAAGGTCGGCTTCGACGTCCGGATCATCCAGCTCCCCCAGGCCCAGTTGACCGAGCTCCGCTACGCGGGCGACTACGACGCCCTCGCCGGCGTCTGGCACACCAACACCACCGACGTCCTGTTCATCCGGTACCACTCCTCCGAGATCACGGGCGAGCGGATCGGCCAGAACTCCTCCTACGTCAACGATCCGGAACTCGACGAGCTGCTCTCCACGGCCCGTGAGGCCGACGACGGCCCCGTGGCCGAGGAGGCCTACTCGGAGGCCCAGCACCGACTGCTCGAGATCGTGCCGGGCGTGCCCCTCTACGAGAACCCGAGCCAGTTCGCCTACGCGAATACCGTCCACGACGTCGCCGTGGACACCTCCCACCCGGTGCCGGTCCTCACCTACGCCTGGAAGGCCGAGTAGGTGGCCGTGCTCCGACGGGTCCTCACGCGACTCGCCGTCGGCCTCGGTGTCCTCTGGGGGGCAGCGACGCTCACGTTCCTCGCGGTCTACCTGATTCCCGGCGACACGGCACTGCTGATCCTCGGCGGACCCGATGCGCGGCCCACGGCCGAGACGCTTGCGCAGGTCCGCAGCGACTACCTCCTCGACCAGCCGTTCATCGTCCAGTACGGCAGCTACCTCGGCAACCTGCTCCAGGGCGACCTCGGGCAGTCCTACAGGCTGCGCCTGCCCGTCACGGAGGCCATCGGGCAGCAGATCGGCGCGACGGCGGCGCTGGCGGCGGCCGCCGTCGTCCTCGCCCTGCCGCTGACCTTCGCGGTGGCGATCCTGTCCGCGCAGCGGGCCCCGTGGCTCCGCTCGATCGTCTCCGGGATCGAGGTGGTCCTCGCCGCGACGCCGACGTTCATCATCGGCTTCGCGCTGCTGATCGTCTTCTCGTTCACCCTGCGCTGGTTCCCCATCGGCGGGAACCAGGGGCCGGCCGCGCTGATCCTGCCGGCCCTCACCCTCGCCCTCGCGATCTTCGGCACCCTGTCGCAGGTCCTGCGGAACGAGCTCGAGGACGTCCTGGAGCAGCCGTTCATCCTGACCGCCCGGTCCCGCGGCATGCGCGATCTCCCGGTGCGGATCCGGCACGCCCTCCGGCACGCGGCCATCCCGGTCATGACCATGTCCGGGTTCGTCGTCGCCGCCCTGCTCGGCGGGTCGGTGGTCGTCGAGGCCCTCTTCAGCCGGCAGGGCATCGGATCCCTCACGCTGGCGTCGGTCTACAACAAGGACCTGCCGGTCATCATCGGGATCGTGCTCCTCTCAGCCGCGGTCTACGTCGTCGTGAATCTCGTGATCGACCTCCTATACACGTTCATCGACCCGAAAGTGGTGACCGCATGAGCATCGCCTCGCGCACCATCCCACCCGCCGTCGCCCCGCCCGCGGCGCTCCCCGCCCGAGGGACGGCCCTGGCCGGCCCCGGCCGGGTACGGCGCCGCCGGTGGCGGATCCGCCCCGGCATCCTGCTGGCCTCCGCGTTCCTCCTGTGGCTGGCCGTGGCGGTCCTGGCCCCGGGCCTCCTGGCATCCGCCGACCCGTACGCCGTGGATCCGGCCAAAAGCTTCCAGGCGCCCGGCGCCGCCGCCTGGTTCGGTACGGACGATTCGGGTGCCGACAACTACACGCGGATCGTGCACGGTGCCGCCACGTCGCTGTACATCGGCGTCGGCGCGACGGCCATCGGCGTGATCGGCGGGACGGCCATCGGCCTCCTCGCCGGGCTCAACGGACGATTCGTCGAGGCCTCCGTGATGCGGTTCCTCGACGTCACCCTCGCCATCCCCGAGATCCTGCTCGCGCTCGTGGTCATCGGCATCATCGGCGGCGGCACGGAGAACGCGATCCTCGCGATCGGGGCCGGCAGCATCGCCTACTACGCCCGGATCACGCGGGCGCAGGCGCACCTCGTCCGCCGGTCGGGCTACGTCGAGGCCGCCCGCACGCTCGGCCTCCCGGCCTGGCGGATCCTCCTGGCGCACACCGTGCCGAACGTCATCAAGCCCGTCCTCGTCCTCGCCACCATCGGCATCGGTTCGGCGATCGGGGCCGGCGCCTCCCTGAGCTTCCTCGGACTCGGGACACCGCCCCCCGCCCCCGAGTGGGGGGCGATGCTCTCCGCAGGCCGCAACTTCATCTCGAACGCACCCTGGATGATCACCTTCCCCGCCGCGTTCCTCGTGGCCACCGTGCTGTCCATCACCGTGATCGGGCGCGAGCTCCGACGCCGTGCCGAAGGGAGGCTCGCATGAGCTCCACAGCCCTGACCGGCCCCACCGACTCCCCCGACTCCCCCGACTCCCCCGACGCGACGGGGGCGCTCGTGCCGGCCGCCCCCGTCGTCGAACTCGACGGACTCTCCGTGGGGTTCGGCCGCGGCGTCCACCGTCGGGAGGTCATCCACGACCTCAGCCTGTCCATCCGGCCGGGCGAGTGCCTCGCGCTCGTCGGCGAGTCCGGATCCGGGAAATCCGTCACGGCCCGCACCCTCGTGGGACTCACCGGTCCCGGCGCCCAGGTCCGGTCCCGCACCCAGCGCTTCAACGGCCAGGACGCCTCCACGTGGGGCGAACGCCAGTGGACCCGCATCCGAGGCAGGGAGGCAGGGTTCATCCTGCAGGACGCCCTGTCATCCCTCGACTCCCTGCGCACGGTGGGCGACGAGGTGGGAGAGGTCCTCCGCCTGCACGGCGACCTCGACCGGGGCGCCCGACGGACCCGCGTCGTCGAACTCCTCGCCTCCGTGGGCGTCCCCGATCCTGAGCTCCGGGCCGGCCAGTACCCGCACCAGTTGTCCGGCGGGCTCCGCCAGCGGGCCCTCATCGCCTCCGCGATCGCCGCGGACCCGGGCTTCCTCATCGCCGACGAACCCACGACGGCGCTGGACGCCACCATCGCGGCACAGGTCCTCCGCCTGCTCGGCGGCCTGAAGGGCGGCAGGACGGCGATGCTCGTGGTCAGCCACGACCTCGCCGTCGTCGCGGACCTCGCCGACCGCGTCGCCGTCATGCGCGACGGCGTGATCGTCGAGGAGGGCAGCGTCGGGGCCGTCCTGCAGGACCCCCGCCACCCCTACACGCAAGGGCTGCTCGCGGCCATCCCGTCGCGGTCGTCCCGTGGACGGCGCCTCACGGTGACGGGCCGACCGGAACGCGGCGACGCGACGCCGTCCACCCCGTCCCGCGACGCGCCGAACCCGCCTGCCCCGCCTGCCCTGGCGGTCGAGGGACTCACCAAGGCCTTCCCCGGCCCCGGCGGCAGCAGTCGCACGGCGGTCGACGGCGTCTCCTTCACGCTGCCGGGAGGATCCACGCTGGGGATCGTCGGGGAGTCCGGGAGCGGCAAGAGCACTGTGGCACGCATCGCGCTGGGTGTCGAGGCACCCGACGCGGGTACCGTCCGCGTCCGCGGGCGCACGTGGGCCGAGCACCGGAGTACCCGGGACCTCGCAGCACGCCGCTCGGTGCAGATGATCTATCAGGACCCGCTGCAGTCGTTCGATCCGCGGAAGACCGTGCGGCAGGTGATCGGACAGGCCGCCGCCGCTGCCGGCACCCCGCGGAACGCGCTGGCCGGTCGGGTCCTCGAACTGCTCGACCTCGTGGGCCTTCCGGCGGACAGGGCCCGCAGCCGTCCCCTCGAACTCTCGGGAGGCCAGCGCCAGCGCGTCGCCATCGCCCGCGCCCTGGCCGCCGAACCGGAGACCATCATCTGCGACGAGCCCGTCTCCGCGCTCGACATCACGGTGCAGGCCCGCATCCTCGACCTCCTGGCGGACCTCCAGGAGCGCTTCGGACTCAGCTACCTCTTCATCTCCCACGATCTCGGGGTGATCCAGCACGTCAGCCGTGAGGTGCTGGTGCTGAAGGACGGCGGTGTCCTCGACCACGGGTCCGTCGCCGGGGTCTTCGATAATCCCGCACACGAGTACACGCGCAGACTCATCAACGCCATCCCCGAACTCCCCGCCGCCCGGAAGGACATCCCCCGCTCATGACACGCCAGATCGCCTTCAACCTCTTCGAGATGAACTGCGTGGGGCACATCTCCCACGGTCTCTGGGTCCACCCGGAGAACAACCGCCACCGCTTCAACGACCTCGACTTCTGGGTGGAGACCGCGAAGCTGCTCGAGGCCGGGCTCTTCGACAGCGTCTTCCTCGCCGACGTGATCGGCACGTACGACGGGTACCGGGGCGGTCCCGAGACGGCCCTGCGCGAGGCCGTCCAGATCCCCAGCAACGATCCCCTGCTGGTCATCCCGGCGATGGCCGCCGTCACCGAACACCTGGGCTTCGCGGCCACGTTCTCCACGACGTACGAGCCGCCGTTCGCCTTCGCGCGCCGCGCATCCACCCTCGACCACCTGACGAAGGGACGGTTCGGCTGGAACATCGTCACGTCCTACCTCCCCAACGCGGCCCGGAACTTCGGGCTGGCCGACGAGGTGGAGCACGACCAGCGCTACGCCATCGCGGACGAGTACCTCGACGTCCTGTACAAGCTGTGGGAGGGGTCCTGGGACGACGACGCGGTGATCGAGGACCGCGAGCGGCGCGTCTACACCGATCCGTCGAAGGTCCGGTACATCGACCACCGGGGCACGCACTTCTCCGTCGCCGGGCCGCACCTGAGCGCCCCCTCCCTGCAGCGCACACCCGTCCTGTTCCAGGCGGGCAGCTCCGTCGCGGGGAAGGCGTTCGCCGCACGGCACGCCGAGGGCGTGTTCGTCGGGGGTCGGGATGCCGCGGCCTACCGGGATAACGTCGCGGACCTCCGTCGGCTGGCCGTCGCGAACGGCCGGGGCGCGGATCACATCAAGACGTTCGCGAGCGCCGTCGTCATCGTCGGCAGGACCTCCAAGGACGCCCAGCGGAAGGCGGACGAATACCGGCGCCTGTCCAGCGCCGAGGGCTACCTCGCGCACGCGGGCGGCGGGGGCATCGACCTCGCGGCGTACCGGCCGGACGAGGTGATCGACGACATCCTCGCCCGCGAGGACCGGCCCGGCCGCGACCGCCGGCCCAGCAACCGGCGCCACCCTGCGGGGACCACCGTCGGCGAGGCACTCGAGCGCATCACGCGCTTCGACCGGGGCCCCTTCGTAGCCATCGGGACCCCCACGGAGGTCGCCGACGAGATCGAGCGGTGGGTCGAGGGCACGGACCTCGACGGGTTCAACCTGCGGCAGTTCCTCACCCCGGGGACGGCCGAGGACTTCGTCGAACTCGTTGTCCCCGAACTGCAGAAGCGCGGGCTGTACCGCAGGTCGTACGAGGAATCGACGCTCCGCGAGCGCCTGTTCGGCCCCGGTACGACACGCCTCTTCGACCAGCACCCCGGTGCGCGCTACCGGAACGGCGCCAACCTCGGCGGCGAGGCTGCGACCCTCGCCGCGTCCCCGGCCGCCGGTGCTGCCGGAACGGCCGCACCCGCCAGCCCGTCCTACGCCTAGGAGTACGCCATGTCCACGACCACCATCGATCCGGCCCGGACGGGCGACCCCGCACCGCAGGGCGTCCCACCCTCGACGGCGTCGCTCCGGGAGCGGTTCCGCCCCCTGTTCGACGCCGTCGCTGCAGGAGCGGCACGCCGGGAGCAGGACCGCGTGCTGCCCTTCGACGAGGTGGCGGCCCTCAAGGAGGCGGGGTTCGGCGCCCTGCGCGTCCCCGTGGAGTACGGCGGGTCGGGAGCGTCACTGCGCCAGCTCTTCACCCTCCTCACCGACCTGGCCGTGGCCGATTCGAATCTCACGCAGCTGTGGCGCGGCCATTTCGCGTACGTCGAGGGGACGCTGCTCCAGCCGCCGTCGGCGCATCGGGACCGATGGCTCTTCGACATCGCGGCGGGAACGATGATCGGCAACGCCTCGAGCGAGCTCACCGGCATATCGCTGCGCGACATCCGCACGACCCTGACCTCCCCGAGCGCCCAGGACGGCGCGCTGACGCTCACAGGCAGCAAGTACTACAGCACCGGCAGCCTGTACGCAGACTGGATCGCCGGCAGCGCGGTGCGCGACGGCGAGCGCGTCGGGTACGCGGTGCGGGCCACGGCTCCCGGCGTGGAGCGGATCGACGACTGGGACGGCTTCGGCCAGCGGCTGACCGGCAGCGGGACCACCCATTTCACGGAGGTGCGCGTGGATCCGCGGAACGTGCGCCCGTTCTCACCTGACGCACCGAGCCACGTGCCCGCGTTCTTCCAGCTGGTGCTGGTCGCATCGCTCGCCGGTATCGCCCGGGCCGCTGCGCAGGACGCGGCGGCATTCGTCCGGCCCCGCACGCGGTCCTACGTCAACGCACCGACGCCGCTGCCGCGCGAGGACCCGCAGGTGCTGCAGGTGGTGGGTGAGCTGACCGGGCGCGCCTTCGCGGCGGACGCCGTCGTGCTGGCCGCCGCCGACCTCCTGGACTCCGCCTACGAGGCGCTCCACGCGGACCGTCCGGCGCCCGGTCGGGAGGAGGACGGCACCCCGGCGCCGAGCGCGGCCCGGCCTGCGGTCGACGCCGCCGACATCGCGGTCAGCCAGGCGCAGCTGGTCGCCGTCGACCAGGCGCTGACCGCGGCCACCCAGCTGTTCGAGGTCGGCGGGGCGTCGGCGACGTCCACCGGGCGGGCGCTGGATCGGCACTGGCGCAATGCGCGGACCATCTCCTCGCACAACCCCGCCATCTACAAGGCCCGGTCCGTGGGCCACTGGGCCGTCCACGGGGAGCGTGAACCGCAACCGGGACAGGCCTGACGCGGTCCCGAGCGTCGTGGGTGCCGGCGGGGGCTAGCGTGGGCACCATGACGCATGAGTTCCGGTACGACGTCGAGATCCTGCACCTGCTCGTGTCTCCCGCGCACGCCTACTTCGGCCGTGCCCGGGACGGCGCGGCTGACGTGGCCACCACCGACGCCGAGACGGTGGAGGTCGTGGCCGGCAAGGGGATCGTCGGTGACCGCTTCTTCGGGAAGGCGGCGCACATGGACGCGGCGGTGACCCTGTTCGCCATCGAGTCCCTCGAAGCCATCGCCGCCGGGCTCGGGGTCGCGCCCTTCGATCCGCTGCTCCCCCGCCGCAACGTGGTGCTGCGCGGCGCCGAGCTGGTTCCGCTCATCGGGCACGGGTTCGTCCTGGAGTCCGCAGGCTCGGCCGTCGCCTTCCACGGGGGCCGGCACGCCCACCCCTGCGCGTGGATGGACCGGGTCCTGGCGCCCGGCGCCCACAAGGCGATGCGTGGACGCGGTGGGCTGCGGTGCCGTCCGGTCGGCAGCGGGACCCTCCACCGCGGCCCGGCGGTGCTCGTCAGCCCCGTGGAGCTGGATCCGGCCCGAGCGGCCCACGCCTCCGTCCTGCAGCCCTCGCGCCTGCCCTGAACCGCCCGGGCCCCCGGCAGGAGAGCCGGCGTGGGATCAGGGCCGGCGTGGAAGCAGGACCGGCGCGGAAGCAGGACCGGCGCGGAAGCAGGACCGGCGCGGAATCACCCGCACTAGGTGATACGGCGGAGCCTGCCTCCCCTTCACCATGGGGTATCGGTGACGGCACGGACTCCGCCAGGCGGTGCTCCCGTGCCGCAGCACGGGCGGCGGGACGTCCGGGAGGGAGGGCACCTATGCCGGCACATCCGGGCACCGGCGTCCTGCCGTCCCGACGGCCCGGCGGGCCCCCTCATCACCTCGGTTCCGGCCCCTCCGGGCCCTCCGGCCCGTCGGGTGCTGCCGTCGGGCGGCTCTCCCCTCCCGCCCGTCGGAGCGCCGCGGCGCCCACGGAACGCCGGACGGTCGTCGGTGACGTGACGCTCGCGTACCTCCCCGTGGCACCCGAGACGCCGCTGCAGCTCGCCGCCGCGGAAGGCACTGCGCAGGCGGTCATCATCCTCTCCGGGTCCGTCGCCCTCCGGGGTCGCCGTGGCCCGATGGTGCCCGTGGATCGAGGTGCTGTCGCCGCCGCAGCAGGAGCACTGACCCTGGACGGCGGCGGCCCCGCGGCGATGCTGCGCCTCACGCTTCCCCTGAACGTGCTCTCCCGGCGCGGCGTCCGCCTGCCCGGCGGTGTGGCGAGGAGCTGCGCGGACGGCGCACTCCTCGCGCCGCTCCGCGAGTTCGCCTATGCCCTGCACCGTGCCCCTCCGCTGGCCCCCCTCGACGCCGCACGCGCAGCGGAGCGGAGCCTCGTCGAACTCCTCGTCGGGACGCTGCTCGAAGCCGACCCGCCGAGTATGGACAGCGCCGCCCTCCGCGGGATCCTCAGGACCCGCGCTGCCGCGATCGTCCAGCGCCGGTTCACCGACCCGGCGCTCCGCCCCCGCCTGGTGGCGCTCGAGCTCAACGTCTCGCTGCGCCACCTGCAGCGCAGCTTCGAGGGGTCGGGCACCACGATCGCGCTCGAGATCCGCCGGGCCAGGAGCGACTACGCGGCGGCCCTCATCGACACCCTGACGGGCCCGGACCGGAGCGACCGCCGCATCGCCGCCCGTGCCGGTTTCACCTCCGCGGGCCAGCTACGTGCTGCTTTCGACGACCGCTTCGGCATGCCCACGTCCTCCTACCGGATGCTCGCCCCGACGCAGGTCCTGCCCTCGGCGTGACACGTCGGCGCCCACCCCCAGGGTGCGCCGCAGTTCCGACGGCGGGACGCCGAACCTCGACCTGACGCGGGAGCGCAGTTCGAAGGCCGAGGAGAATCCCGACCGTCGGGCGATCTCGTTCACGGTCAGCTCACGTGACGCCGGAGCGGACAGCAGCATGCAGGCGTTGTCGGTGCGTCGCTGGCTGATCTCCGCGGCGATGCTCGTCCCGCTGCCCTCGAACGCGCGCTGGAGGTGGCGCAGCGACACCCCGGCGACCTCCGCGACCGCCGCCGGAGTCAGCAGCGGGTCGCTGAAGGATTCGTCGATGAGGTCGATCGCCGCCCGGCGCAGGCGCCACCGTTGGTCCGCCCGAGGATCGGCATCACCGAGCCCGTCTCCGTAGACGGCGACAAGGAGGTTCTCGAGCACCCGCGCCGCCACCACGGTACTGACGGCGTTCCGTCCGTCCTGCGCGTCGATGAGGGCGGATGCGAAGGCCGCCACGGGTCCCGCGAGCGCACCGCGCCTGATGAGGCACTCACCGACCCGCAGGTCCACCCCGCGCTGCCGGAGGCGGGCTGACGGCACGAGGAGGTGGATCCAGCGGGTGGGGACGCTGCTCTCGAGCACGAGATCGATCGGCTCCGTGAGGATGAGCGCCTCCCCCTGCTGCAGGGGGACGCCGGCGGATCCGGCGGGAGCGACGCGCGCACGTCCCCGCGCCGCGAAACCCACGTACGTCATCCCGCGCAGGCCCACGGAGGCCGCGGTCACCCTGAGCGCGGTCTGCGTGGTTGTGGCGGCCACCATGCCGCCGACCGCCTTCGCCCGGACCGTCACGTCCGGATCGTCACCGTGGACGGGCGACAGGGACAGCCCGTCGACGCCGGGGCACACCCAGCGTCCGCCGCTCGCCGGCACGAAGGTCACACCCTCCAGCACCTCCGCTGGCACATCACCCGGCATACCCGCCCCGTCTCCCGTTCCTTCGCCGGTCCGTCTGCTCCCTTGCCGTGCTCTCCGCCGAACCGGTTCCTCGATTCTGCGCGATCGGCGCGACGGTGGCGATGGCCGTCCGTCCCGGTGACCGGATCGGACGCCCGACCGGCATCAGTCCAGCGACACGGCGGAGGGATCCGAGGGATTCCGCGGACCCGACGGACCGGGCGTCCCGGGCGTTCCGGGCGTTCCGGCCGTCCCGGGCGTTCCGGGCGTTCCGTCCCGGATCGTCTCCCAGGACCAGTTCGAGACGAGCTCGGTCACCCCGAGCTCACGCAGTCGCCGGTTCCCCAGCAGGCGGTCGTCGAAGCGGGCACCACCGCACCAGGCGGCCACGCGCGGTGCCCGGCCGGCGATCCGGGTCAGCCGGCGCACGACGTCCGACACCTCGGCGACCACCGTGGCGGGCGTGATCTCCTCCGCCGCGCGATGGGTGAGCGTGTGGAAACCCAGCGCGTGCCGTCGAGCCAGCCGGATCAGCGCGTCGTCGCCCAGCGTCCCTGCACGGTCGTCCTCGACCTCGACCGCGATGGGCAGGATCAGGACGCGGAGCCCGAGCCGCTCGCAGATCGGGACGACCATCTCGGCCGCATCCTTGTACCCGTCGAACAGGAGGACGACGACGCGCGGGCGGAGCACCCCGTCGCCGCCGTCGCCCAGGAGGTCGCCGAGCCGTGCCAGCTTGGCCAGCCGCCTGTCCGTCGCCTCGCGGTGGTCCGGTGAGACATCGTGGAAGTTCAGGGTCACCAGCGGGACGGCGCGAAGCTCGGCCCGGGACCACCCGGCGCCCTCGCTCTCGAGCAGGAGCTCGCCGAGGACGCTCTGCAGGACGTAGGCCTCGTACGAGAACGGCGCGGGCCGCCGGAGCAGTTCCGGGAGCGGGTCGAAGACGCCCGGGATCAGCCCGGACGGATCCGCTCCTGTCGCTACGGCGGCGTCGTCGAGCAGCACCACCGGCGCTCCCCCGGGTCTCCCACCCTGATCGAGGATGTAGCTCTCGAGCTCGTCCGCGCGGGACTGCGTGCTCATCGCATCACCGTAGCCATCACGTCGTCGGGTCCGTCGGAAGCACTAGCGCTCACCGAGGAGGACGCGGGCAGTGTGCCGTCCCGGCTCACGGTACAGCGGCAGCAACCCCCGGGCGACGCCGTCGACGGCGTCACGATCCAGCCACGCCGGCCCGCCGAGCCGTTCCGAGGCCCCTGGGGTCAGGATCACCTCTCGCCACCCGTCACCCTCGGGCCGTGTGCCCACGCGCGCGAGGTCGTCGCGGCCGTCCTCGACCAGTCTCCGCACGCCTGCCTCACCGATGCGGCCGTAGGCCACCGTCTCCACCTCGGTCCCGGGCACCACGACCTTGACCGCCCGCGCCGCACCGGCGTCGGTCGCCCCGGGCGGGGTCAGATCCGCGACGAGGACCTCGAGACCGTGCCCGGCCATCACCGCCAGCGGATCCGCGGCCGGGCGGGTCGGCAGATCGCCGAACCGCACGGTGGATCGGCGGGAGAACACGGTGGCAGCCAGGCGCGCCCGCACCGCTGCCTCCTGCTCAGGGCCCGCGGTCAGCCAGCCCACGGTCGCGTGGAGGACCCGCGGCTCCTCGGCGGCCGGCTCCACGACTGACAGCGCATCGTCCAGGTAGTCCCGCGGCGCGACACCCCGGACCGCGGCCAGCGGGCCGTGAATGAAGGCCTTCCGCGCCCGGGCCGAGGCGAACTCGAGGACCGCCTTGCGCAACGCCACCTCCCGGTCCGGATGCGCCGCCTCACCGCATGCCGTCGCGACGACGAGATCGTCACCGGGTGCGTGCCCGACGACGAAGAGATCGGGCACGCCCCGGTCGGTCGAGGCGATCTTCACCATCACGTCCACCCCGGCCGCGCGGAGGGCGGCGAGCGCCTGGCGGGTCTCGGCGTCCCCGTCGTCGGGACCCAGCGCGACGACGGCACCCCGATCGAGAGCCCGGAACGTGAGGCCGTTGCCGTCGCGCTGCAGGATCTCGAGCACGCCGTGGACGACGGCCTGCCGCAGGCTCGTCCCCGCGCCCAGCCCGTTCGCGACGGGCATCAGCAGTCGCACGCCCTGGTCCCGGTCGGTCAGCTCCGAGGGGCTGCTCGCCACGAGATCGACGGGCACGAGCACGGTCTCCCCGTCGAGTTCGAGGTCCGCTCCGCCGTGCATGTCGGAGGCGTCAGGGCCGGGGGCCGAGCGGGCACGACGCAGTGGCACCCAGGTGAGCACCATGTCATCGGAGTAGCCGGAGCCGGCCGGCAACCCCAGGGTCCGCGGATCGGCGACCCCCGCCGCACCCCGACGGCGCCGGAGATCGCTGTACGAGGCCGTCGTCCGCTCGAGGTCCGCGAGTGCCCTGAGGGAGAAGGCGCTCTCCACCGTCTCGCCGAGAGCCCCGACGCGCGCCTGCGCCGCGGACGGACCGTACCCGACGCCGCCCAGCGCCGCACCGTCGCCCCGCCACCAGGTCGCCCACGTCGGCACGCCCGTCCGGTCGAGGCCGTCGATGGCGAACTGCGCGCGCAGTCCCGGCAACGCCGCTTCGTAGGCGCCGGCGGCCGCCGCCAGCGCTCCCTCCGCCGGCTGCGACGTCGCGCTCCTGTGCGTCATGCCCCCAGTAGAGCACACGGCCCGCCGTCGCATCCGGGCGGGCCCGCGGATGGGTGCAGGGGTGGAAACCGTGCGCACGGTCCGCCCAGGCTGTTCCCCCAGCTGTTCCCCCCAGGCTGTTCTCCCCGCGGCCCTCCGACCGACGGACAGTGTGATTCAGCGACCGGGCGACCCGATTCGAGCGACGGGGCGCCCGAGGGTGGCGGCGTCCGCTCGTAGCATTGCGGCACCGAACCGGCAGTTCACGATTCTGCTCCCACGGAGGTACCTCATGAAGACTCGACCGGGCCGCGAGGCTGCAACCGACCAGGAGGGGACGACGTCGTGGCTGCCGCTCGTCGTCGTCGTGCTGACGCAGATCCAGGCCTCCTTCGCGGTGAACGCGCTGACGGTCTCGATGCAGGGCATCACCAGTGACCTCGACACCCCGGCCACGACCGTCGGGACGGCGATCACCGCCGGCACCTTCGCCATGGCGGCATTCATCCTCCTCGGCGCCCAGCTCGGTGCGAAGTTCGGGTCCATGCGGATCCTGCGCATCGCGCTCGTCATCCATGGCGCGGCCATGGCGGGCGTGGCGCTGAGCGTCAGCCCGGTCATGCTGTTCGCCGCGCAGGCGCTCTCGGGCGCCGTGATCGCGCTCATCGCCCCGGCCCTCGTCGTCGTGATCGCCGCGAACTTCTCGGGCCAGCAGCAGGCGCGTGCCATCGGGTACCTCGCCGCCGCCATCCCGGCCGCCGGGGTCCTGGCCCTGCTGCTCGCCGGGTCCTTCGCGTCCACGATCGGCTGGCGCTACTCGTTCGCGCTCGTCGTCGCCCTCGCCGTCGTCAACTTCCTGCTGGCCCTCCGGCTGGCCCCCGTCGCCCCGCAGACCGGCATGACCATCGACTGGACCGGCGCCGGCCTCGCTGCGGCGACCGTGATCCTCCTCAGCTTCGGCTTCAGCGGACTGAACAGCTGGGGCGTGGTGATCGCGACCCCCTCGGCCCCGTTCTCCGTGCTCGGGCTCTCCCCGGCCCTCGTCCTGATCGTGCTCGGTGCCGTCTTCGGGCAGAGCTTCTTCGCGTGGCTCCGGAAGCGGAAGGCCGAGGGAGCGCCGCAGCTCTTCGACCTCGAGGTCCTCAAGAGCGCCTCCGAACGTGCCACCACCGTGTGCATGGCGTGCATGCTGTTCGTGGGGACCGCGGCGAACTTCCTGATCCCCCTCTACATCCAGGTGGTGCAGGGCCGCACCGGGTTCCAGACATCGATCGCCATCATCCCGTACACCATCTCCATCTTCATCGCCAGCACGGCCGTGGCCGGCCTGTACACGCGCTTCCCGCCGCGCACCATCGCCCGCGCAGCGTTCGTCGTCGTCGCGGCGGCCCTGATCCTCCTCGCATTCACCATCCGCAACGACTGGAGCCAGTTCCTCGTCGTCGTCGGACTCGTCACCCTCGGCCTGGGCCAGGGGGCCATCGTCGCCCTCGTCTTCAACACCCTGCTCTCCGCCGCACCCAAGCGCCTTGCCGGTGACGTCGGCGCGTGGCGGGGGCTCGTCCACAACATCTCGGGCAGCATCGGGATCGCGGTGGCGAGCGTCTTCGCCGTGACGGCGCTGAGCGCCCTGGTGAACGCGAACCTGGTGGACAACGAGACCATCCCGCCGTCACTGAAGGCGCAGGTCGATCTCGACGAGGTCAACTTCATCACGAACGACCAGCTCGAGGACGTGCTCGGCGCCACCGACGCCACCGAAGCGCAGGTCGCCGAGGCCGTGCGCATCAACGAGGAGTCGAGGCTCCGCGCACTGAACCTCTCGCTGCTCGGCCTCGCGGGCATCGCCCTCCTGGCCGTGGTACCCGCCGGACGCCTGCCCTCCTGGCTCCCCGGAGACATCCCCCCGACCGTCACCGCCGGCAGCCCGGGCACCGAACCCGCTGCCGCCCAGGCCTGACCGATCCTCCGGCCGCCGGCCGGACGCACCCACCTTCCACGAGCAAGGAGCAGCATCATGGCCCTCGGACGACGACGACGCAGCCTCGCCGGAACCGCCGTGCGCACGGCGGTGATCACCGGCACGGCCGCGGCCACCGCCAACGCCGTGAATGCCAGGGGCCAGGCGGCCGCCGCACCGCCTCCTGCCCCGGTGCCACCGCCGCCCAGCCCGACCGCCGCTCCGGCTTCCCCGTCCGCGACGGAGGACGTCCTCGCACGGCTCGAACGCCTCGCGGCGCTGCGCGCGTCCGGGGCACTGACGGAGGACGAGTTCACCCTGCTGAAGGCGAGGACGATCACGGGTGGCGCCCCGTGACCTTCGCCTCCCACAAGCTCATCGCCGCGGACTTCGACCCGCTCCCCTCAGTGAACCACCAGCCGGGGACCCGCATCCTGGTCGGCGAACAGGACAACCTCCCGTCGGACGGCAGCGCGGACGGCTCGGCGGACGTCATCGGTTATGCCACCGGCCCCGGCCTCGGTGGGCTCGAATGGCTCGGGATGACGCAGGAGTCGCTGCGCGTCGCCGGCTTCGAGGGCAAGCCGGGCCAGGCGCTCGCGCTGCCGCACCTGGCCGGACCAGCCGTCGTCCTCGTCGGCTGCGGCGCCGTGGAGGACTTGAACGAGGCGGCGCTCCGCGACACCGCCGCGACGTTCGCCCGGGCCTCCAGCCGCTTCCGGAATGCGTCGTTCGTACCACCCGCGGAGCTGGACCTGGCACCCGAAGCCCTGGGGAAAGCCGTCGTCGAGGGCGTGCTCCTGGCCCGCTACCGCTACACCGAACTGAAGTCCGCGCCCGACGTCGTGCCCCTGGAGACCCTCCGCCTCGTGGTGCCGGAGGCCGACGTCCCGGGGGCGACGCAGGGAGCCGAGGCCGGGCGCCTCGCCGCACGATCCACGAACATCGCCCGGGACCTCGCCAACACCCCGCCGGGACACCTCACCGCGGTGGCCTTCGCGGACCTCACGCGGAGTATGGCCGGGACCTACGGTTTCGGGGCCGAGACCTTCGATAAGGACCAGCTCATCGCCATGGGATGCGGCGGCCTGCTCGGCGTCAATGCCGGCAGCACGGAGGAACCGCGCATGATCATGCTGCGCTACGTGCCGCCCGGTCCGCCGGTGCAGCACCTCGCCCTCGTCGGGAAGGGGATCATGTACGACTCGGGCGGCATCTCGCTGAAGCCCTCGGACCCCATGCATTTCTCGATGAAGATGGACATGGCCGGTTCCGCGGCGATCGTCGGGATGATGACGGCCCTCCGGGACAGCGGATGCCCGATCCCCGTGACGGCTTTCCTGATGTGCACCGACAACATGCCCTCGGGCTCCGCGATGAAGCTCGGCGACGTCCTCACCATCCGCGGCGGGACCACCGTGGAGATCAAGAACAGCGACGCCGAGGGGCGCCTCGTGATGTCCGATGCCCTGGTCCTGGCCACCGAGGAGTCACCCCGGGCCATCATCGACATCGCCACGCTGACCGGCGCGGCCCTCATGGCCCTGGGTACGAGGACCGCGGCGCTCTTCGGCAACGACCAGGCCCTGCTGGACCGCGTCGCGGAGGCCGGCCGCAGGACGGACGAGGGCGTCTGGCAGCTGCCGCTCGAACACCGCTACCGCCCGCAGCTCGACTCCCACGTCGCGGATCTCTCGAACATGGGCGGCAAGTACGCCGGTGCCACGACGGCGGCCCTGTTCCTCCACGAGTTCGTGGGCGGCGTCCCGTGGGCGCACATCGACATGGCCGGGACCATGCAGTCCGAGGACGACGACGCCTGGCGGTCGCGCGGCGCCACAGGCTTCGGTGCGCGGCTGCTGCTGGACGTGGTGATGGCCCTGGACCCGGGCGCAGGATCACCGGCATGAGCGCCCACCCGCCGCTGCCACCGGCGGGTGGACCATGACCGATCCCGCCATCGTCGCGACGGTCCTGGGGATCTCCCACGTGGTCCTCGGCTTCATCGCGACCGTCTACGTCTCCGCGAACCGGCAGCCGTCGGCGGCGATCGCCTGGGTCCTGACCATCGTGTTCATCCCCCTCCTGGGTGCGCTGGCCTTCCTGCTCGTGGGCGTCGGGCGGCTGCCCCGCGCCCGGCGTGAGGCGCAGCGCCGGTTCAACGAGAGGGCGCTGGAGCGGCCGCAGGCCCTCGCCGCCGTCGAACGCCGTGACGAGTGGCCGCCGTGGCTCGCGTCCGCCGTCGCGCTCAACACGCGCCTCGGCGCGCTGCCGATGACCGCCGGGAACCGGGGCGTGCTCCTCGGCGACTACGACGACAGCCTCCGGCGCATGGTGCACCGGATCGACGCGGCCCGGACGACGATCCACGTCGAGTTCTACATCCTCGTGCTGGACCACGCCACCGAACCGCTGTTCGAGGCGCTGGCCCGGGCCACAGCACGCGGGGTCGTCGTCCGTGTGCTCTTCGACCACGTCGCCGGACTCCTGCTCCCGCGGCACCGGCCCACGCAGGCGGCGCTGACGGCCATGGGAGCGCAGTGGCACCCCATGCTGCCCCTGCGCCCGCTGCGCCGCCAGTGGCAGCGCCCGGACATGCGCAACCACCGCAAACTGCTCATCGTCGACGGGGACGTGGCCTTCACGGGCTCCCAGAACGTCATCGACGCCAGCTACCTGAAGAAGCGGAACGTGGCGCGCGGGCTGCGCTGGAAGGAACTCATGGTGGCGCTCGAGGGACCGGCGGTCGACGAGCTCGCGGCCGTCTTCGCGAGCGACTGGTACAGCGAGACCGGTGAGGTCCTCGTCCCGGCACCCGCGGGCACCACCGCCGGCGCCATGCTCGGCGCGACCGCACCCGCAGCACCCGGCGGACTGCTCCTCGGCGCGGAGGGCGGGTGGGGGGATGCGACAGCGGACGTCCAGATCGTGCCGAGCGGCCCCACGTTCGAGAACGCGAACAATCTCAAGCTGTACGTCCACATGATCCAGAACGCGACCCGGCGCGTCAGCATCACGAGCCCCTACTTCGTGCCGGACGAGTCCCTGATGCTGGCCATCGTCACCGCCGCCGCCCGCGGGGTACGCGTCGATCTGTTCGTCTCCGCCATCGGCGACCAGCCCCTCGTGCACCACGCACAGCGGTCCTACTACGAGGCCCTCCTGAGGGCGGGCGTGACGGTATGGCTCTACCGTGCACCGCACGTCCTGCACAGCAAGCACTTCAGCATCGACGACGACGTCGCCGTGGTCGGCTCAAGCAACATGGATATCCGCTCCTTCGCCCTGAACCTGGAGGTCTCCGTGCTCATCAGGGACCCGCACCTGGTGTCGGAGCTCGACGCGATCGAGGACGGGTACCGCCGCAACAGCGACCGGCTCCTCCTCGAGGAGTGGCTGAAGCGGCCCGCCGGCCACAAGGTGATGGACAACCTGGCGCGGCTCACGTCCTCCCTGCAGTAGCCGGCCCCGGGCGGCCGCCGCGCGCCGCCGCGGGATCTGCCACGGCCGGTCGTCCCGTCCGCTCCCGCGGTCAGTCGTCCGCGCGGTCGGGCGGGTCCGACCGCCGGCTCCAGCGGAAGTCGATCTCCGCCACCGCGACGACGGTACACGGATCCGCGAGATGGTCCACGGGGCGCTCGTCGCCCAGCCGCTCGGAGGGGATGCAGAACCACGCGAGGATCCGGCGGTCCCGGCAGCCGGAGGTCCGTCCGATCAGCGCCACCTCGGCGATGAGCGGCCGGACGCGGTGTGCTGCGGCGTCGAACTGGAAGCCCGGGTAGAGCACCCGGCCTGCGCGCGTCCCGACGCCGAGGATCCTCCGCTCGGCGGCGAGGCACCCGGCCGGCGGACTCGCAGGGCCGAGGAGGGCATCGACGGCAGAACCGGGAAGGAGTCCGAATTCCCGAGCGATCGAGCGCCATACCGCACCGGCGGACTGGCTCCCGGGAAGGGGCGGCGCGGGAACGGATCGGCGAGCGCGGAGGGCGGCGCCGCCGGTAGCGGCACGCACCCGGGGCTCCTCGCCGGTGGACGCACGTCGTGGACCCATGCCCGGATCCCCCTCTGGAGCCGCTCGGGACGCACCGGACGCGCGTCCTCGTAGGGCCAGTCTGTGGTGCCCCTGCCTCCTGTACAGGACGGTGGCGCGCGATTGCACTCCCGGGCGCGCTCCGGGCGTCACGATGCGGTTCCCGTCGCGGTCGTGACGCCCGGCGACGGGAAGTACCCACCCGGACGGATGCCGCGCCCGGACCGGGTCGAGGACCCGCTAGGCGCTGAAGGCGACCTCGCCGGCAGCCACCACGCCGGCCGTCCGCCCGGGCGCCGTCTGGTACTGCCAGTACATGTTGGTGTGGCCGATGACCTGGTCGGGCGTCGGGGCCCCGTAGGCGCTGAGGTCCTCGGTGGTGTGCGCGTCGCCGACGAGCGTCACGTCGTACCCCCGGGCGAATGCCCCGTGGATGGTGGAGCGGATGCACGCATCCGTCTGGGCACCCGAGACCACGAGCCTGCCTACGCCGGCGGCCGCGAGGACCTCCTCGAGATCGGTTCCCTCGAACGAGTCCCCGTACGTCTTGTGCACGACGGCCTCCGACGCGAGGGGCTCCAGCTCCGGCACGATCTGCCACGGTTCGCTTCCCGCCTCCAGGTCCGCGTCGGCGTGCTGCACCCACACCACGGGCGCGGAGGCGGTACGGGCCCTGTCGACGAGACCGTTGATGGTGGCGACCACGGTGTCCCTCGCATGGGCGCCGGAGACGACGCCGTTCTGCACGTCGATGACCAGGAGTGCGGTGTTCGGGCGGTTCTGGAGGGTGGTCATGGCTGCTCCTCGAAACTGGAAGGACTGCTCTGCCTACTCGGGTCACGTCCCGATTGCGACGAGCGTACCCGTGCCGAGGAATGCCCGCAGGAGGATCGAGGACAGGATGGTTCCGCGACGGCGGCTGCCCGCGACGGAACCATCCCCGCGCCTCGAGGGCGCCGTCAGGCCCTGACGGGCCCGATCAGGAGCGGGCCCGGGTCAGCCGTGCGCCGGTCAGCCGTGGGCCGGCAGGGGCCGGACCGCCTCAGCGGTGCCCGCCGAGGATGCCGAGCTCCACGGCCTTCGCCGCGCCGTCGGCCTCGTCCTGCGTGAGGGAGCCGTCCGCGACCGCCGCGTCGAGCCTCTCCTGCAGATCGGCGGAGCGTTCCGCCCGGCGCTCCGCCTCCAGGTCGTCGAGCGCGGTCTGCACGGTCGCCTCGTCGAGCCCGAGCGCTTCCGCGAGGGAGGCCGCGAGCGCCGACTGCAGGGCGTTGCGGTCCGGCCGGCCTCCGGTGTCCTCCCGGGAGGACTGCAGCGCATCCTGGACCGCCGCCTCCTCGACCCCCAGCTTCTCCGCGAGGGCGGCGGCGTCGAATCCGCCGCCGTGCCGGCCGCCCCCGCCGCCCCGGCCCTCGGCGTCGGGGGCGGCCGAGGCGCTCGCGGACGGCTCGGGTGTCGCCGTCGTCGCGGCATTGGCCATGCCCGTGATCCCGAGGCTCGTCCCGGCCACCAGGGCTGCCGCACCGATGCCCAGTGCCATCTTCCTCCGCTGAATCATTGTGTCTCCTCGATCTGCCGCTCTCCGCGGCCGCTTGCAGTGGACTGGGCCTTCATCGACCCTGCACCACTGTCACCGGTGAACGTGTGGCGCGGCTTTCGTGGTGCTGTGCGCCGGCTGTGTCCGGTCGTGCCCGGCTGTGTCCGGGTATGCCGACGGACCGGCGCCCGCCGCAGCTCTCGCGATCGGCTCGGCGCAGAAGGGTGGCGCGCAGGGTCGGCGCACAGGGTCGGCTACGACCGGGCGTCGGCGACGCCGGAGGCCTACGCCACGTCCGCGCGCTGTCGGGCAGACCGTGGCCCCGATGTCATCCACGCCCCCGCCACCGACGGGCAGTAGGCTGACCTCATGGTCCGCCGCACTCCCGTCCGCCCGCACGCACGGCCGACCCGGGGGGACACGCGGCGCACCCCGCTCGTCTGGCACCTCGCCGATGTCCTCCTCGTCCTGGCCTTCGCCGCGTCCGGTCGCCGTACCCATGAGCACGGGGTCACGGCGGCGGGCATCCTCGAGACGGCCTGGCCGTTCCTCCTCGCCTACGCGCTCACGGCGCTCGTGGCACGGGCGTGGCGCACACCGGGCTCCCTGGTGCCCACCGCGGTCGTCCTGTGGCTCGGGACCGTCGTCGGCGGACTCGCCCTGCGTGCCCTCTCCGGTGCGGGGGTGGCCTTCAGCTTCCAGGTGGTCACGCTGCTCGTCCTCGGCGTGTTCCTGCTGGCACCGCGGGCCGTGGCACGCGCTATCGACCGGCGCCGACGGGTAGCGTAGGACCGAGGTCCCTACCCGAAAGGCACGCCATGATCACCGCATTCGTCCTCATCCAGACCGATGCCGCGCGCATCCCCGAGAGTGCGCAGGCCATCTCCGAGATCGAGGGCATCAGCGAGGTCTACTCGGTGACCGGCGAATGGGATCTCATCGCCATCGCACGCGTGAGCCGTCACGAGGACCTCGCGGACGTCATCGCCGACCGCCTGTCCAAGATCGAGGGCATACGGTCCACGACGACGCAGATCGCCTTCCGGTCCTACTCGCAGCACGACCTCGACGCCGCGTTCTCCCTGGGCTTCGACAGCTGACGGATCGCGGCGGGTCCGCGGGCCCGCCATCGCCGGCACGCCGAGGACCTTCCGCCGGTCAGCAGGACCGGGTGGCCTCGATCCACCGCTCGAGCACGTCCGCCGCCGCCCCGGAGTCGATGGAGGCGCGGGCGCGGTCCATCGCCGCCCGGATCCGGTCGACGAGGTCCCCGTCGGCGGTGTCGTCGAGCGCCACGAGGCCGGCGGCGGCATTCAGGACGACGGCGTCGCGTACCGGACCCGTGTGGCCGGCCAGTACTGCACGCACCACGCCCGCGTTGCCGGTCGCGTCGGTGCCGCGGAGCGCGTCGACCGGCACGGCGTCGAGGCCGAAGTCCCCCGGGTGCACCTGATGCGCCTGCACCCGACCGTCGCGGACCTCCCACACCGTCGAGGACCCGCTGGTGGTGAGCTTGTCGCGGCCGTCGTCGCCGCGGAAGACGAGGGCCCGGATGCCGCGGGCCGCGAGCACGCCGGCCATCAGGGGAGCCATCCTCGCGTCGGCGCAGCCGAGCGCCTGGGCCGTGACCCCGGCCGGATTGCTTAGCGGCCCGAGGAAGTTGAACGCCGTCGGCACGCCGAGCTCACGCCGTGGGACGGCCACGTGCTTCATCGAGGGGTGGAAGACCTGCGCGAAGCAGAACGTGATCCCCGCCCGCTCGGCCGTCCTCGCGACGTCGGACGGCGCGAGGTCGAGCCGGACGCCCAGCTCCTCGATGACGTCGGCCGCCCCGGACGCCGACGACGCCCCCCGGTTCCCGTGCTTGACGACCCTCGCCCCGGCCCCGACCGCCACGAGCGACGCCATGGTCGAGATGTTCAGTGTGTTCAGGCCGTCACCGCCGGTCCCGACGATGTCCAGGGTCGGTCCTTCGACAGCGATGCGGTGCGCGCGTCCCAGCATCGCCTCGACGAGCCCGACCAGTTCGTCGACCGACTCGCCCTTGGCGCGCAGGGCGATCAGGAAGCCCGCGATCTGGGCGTGGCTCGCCTCACCCGCCATGATCGTGTCCATCGCCCAGCGGCTCTGCGCCGTCGTCAGATCCGTCCTTGACAGGAGGGACGAGAAGATGGACGGCCAGGTCGGTTGCACCCCTGCAGGGGTCGTTGTCAGGCTCACCGTCCCAGATTATCTACGAATTGTAGAAAGTCATCACGGGGAACTTCCGCGGAAATCCGGGCGTTGGGGCTCCCCACGGTCTCGGGCGGCGCCCGGGAGGCCCATTTCGCGTTGGTGATCGTGATGTTCTTGGGGACATAATGACTCTGTGACATCTGCGACCCAAGCCCCCAGCGCCGCCCCGCATCCCGCACTCAACCGCCCCAACATGGTCTCCGTAGGAACCGTGGTGTGGCTGTCCAGCGAGCTGATGTTCTTCGCCGGCCTCTTTGCCATGTACTTCACCCTGCGGTCCACCTCCAGCGAGCTGTGGGCCATGGAGACCGAGAAGCTGAACGTGCCGTTCGCCCTCGTTAACACGATCATCCTCGTGTCGAGCTCCTTCAGCTGCCAGTTCGGCGTCTTCGCCGCGGAGCGCCTCCAGCCGCGCAGGACCGGCGGAGTGTTCGCCTTCAGCCGCTGGGGCATGGTCGAGTGGTTCCTCCTGACCTTCCTCCTGGGGGCGATCTTCGTCTCGGTGCAGGCCTACGAGTACGCACACCTCGTGGCCGAGGGCGTCTCGCTGTCCTCCAACCCCTTCGGGTCGGCCTTCTACATGACCACCGGCTTCCACGGGATCCACGTCATGGGCGGCCTCGTCGCCTTCCTCTTCATCATCGGCCGCGCGTTCATCGCCCGCCAGTTCGGCCACTTCGAAGCCACCTCGGCGATCGTCACGTCCTACTACTGGCACTTCGTCGACGTCGTCTGGATCGGCCTGTTCATCATCATCTACTTCCTCCAGTAACTGCCTCACGTAAACTCTTCTACTAGAGGTAGAATTCAATGAAGAACTCCAGCAGCTCTGGCACCACAAAAGGCAGGAACCACTCCGTGAAGGCACTCTCCCAGAGGCGGCGTCATCCCCTTGCAGCGTTCGCGCTGCTCCTGATGGCGCTCCTCGTCACCGGCGGGCTGTACGCCGCCGCCAGCACCGCCAACGAAGCGCAGGCACAGACCACCACGTTCACGGCGAACGACGTCGAGGAGGGCGGCAAGCTGTTCTCGGCGAACTGCGCCTCCTGCCACGGCATGGGCGCCACCGGATCCGACGCGGCACCGTCGCTCGTCGGTGTCGGCGCGGCCTCGGTCGACTTCCAGGTGGGCACCGGGCGCATGCCGATGCAGATGGACGGCCCCCAGGCGCAGGCCAAGCCCGTCCAGTTCACCGAGGAGCAGATCAGCCAGCTCGCGGCCTACGTGTCCTCGCTCGGCGCCGGCCCGTCGATCCCCTCCGAGGAGATCACCGATGCCTCCGAGGGTGATCCCTCGAAGGGCGGCGAGCTCTTCCGCGTGAACTGCGCGATGTGCCACAACGCCGCTGCCGCCGGTGGCGCCCTGACCCGGGGCAAGTTCGCCCCGTCGATCGACGGCACCTCCGAGAAGCACATCTACGAGGCCATGGTCACGGGCCCGCAGAACATGCCCGTCTTCAACGACGCGAACATCGCCCCCGAGGACAAGCAGGACATCATCGCGTTCCTCAAGACCATCGAGGAGCAGGGCTCCCCGGGTGGAGCCGACCTCGGCTCGCTCGGCCCGGTCTCCGAGGGACTCTTCATCTGGGTCGCCGGCCTGGGCGTCATCATCGCCTTCACCGTGTGGCTCACGTCGCGGTCCTCCTGACCATCCGCACGCGCATCGTGAACGAATTCAAGACAGACTTTCGAATGCAGTACCTGAAGAAGGATGAGAGGGATCATGGCCGACTCTAGTCACGGCGCTCCCGGGACCTCGGTTACCGTCACCACGCCGGGCCGCGAGCTGGACCAGTTCGAGAACCCGGGCCTCCCCCCGCACCGGCCGCGCCTGGCGGACCGGGACCGCCGCGCCGAGAAGCGTGCGGAGCGGCAGGTCGCCCTGCTGTTCTTCATCTCGGTCCTCGGCACCCTGCTCTTCTTCGTCGGCTACTTCTTCATCCCGCTGGACCAGACGGTGGAGCGGCTACGCCTCCAGAACCTCATGCTCGGCCTCGGCACCGCCTTCGCGATGCTCGGCATCGGCGTCGGGATCGTGCACTGGGCCAAGACGCTCATGCCCGATCACGAGGTGACGGAGAGCCGCCACGAGATCCGCCCGGAGCAGGACCGCCAGGACGCCGAGAAGATCGTCAACGACATCCTCGACGAGTCGGGCATCAAGCGCCGGCCGCTGATCCGCAACACGCTCCTCGGAGCGGCGATCCTCGCTCCCCTGCCGGCGATCGCCATCTTCCGCGACCTCGGTCCGCTCCCCGGCAACGCGCTGAAGCAGACCATGTGGGACACGGGCGTCCGCCTGACCCGCGATCCGAGCGGCACCCCCATCCTCGCCTCCGACGTCACGATCGGTTCGGCGTTCCACGTCATCCCCGAAGGCCTCAACGAGGTCGAGAACAAGCTCGAGGAAAAGGCGAAGGCAGTCGTCCTGCTGATGCGCCTGGACCCCGAGGAGCTCAACCCCTCTCCCGGACGGGAGAACTGGGGCTACGACGGAATTGTTGCGTATTCCAAGATCTGCACGCACGTCGGCTGCCCGGTAGCACTCTACGAACAGCAGACACACCACCTGCTGTGCCCCTGCCACCAGTCCACCTTCGACCTCGAGCAGGAATGCAAGGTCATCTTCGGACCGGCTGCACGGCCGCTGCCACAGCTACCCATCGAAGTCGACGACGAGGGCTACCTCGTCGCGTCAAGCGATTTCCAAGAACCCGTAGGACCTAGTTTCTGGGAGCGAGGCTGACATGAGCAGCTCAACTGCGACGCCTACCTACGTGCCGAAGACGCGCGTGGGCAAGGTCACCGACTACGTCGACTCCCGCGTCGGCGGCTCGGGGATCGTCAAGGAGTTCGGCCGGAAGATCTTCCCCGACCACTGGACGTTCATGTTCGGTGAGGTGGCGCTGTACACCTTCGTCATCCTGCTCATCTCCGGCACGTTCCTCACCTTCTTCTACGACCCGTCGATGGCCGAGACGCACTACGAGGGCAGCTACCTGCCCCTCCGCGGCGTCGAGATGTCAGTGGCCTACGGGTCATCGCTGGACATCTCCTTCGATGTCCGCGGCGGCCTGTTCATGCGCCAGATCCACCACTGGGCGGCACTGCTGTTCGTCGCCTCCGTGGCGGTGCACATGCTCCGGGTCTTCTTCACCGGCGCGTTCCGCCGGCCGCGCGAGTTCAACTGGGTCGTCGGTTGCGTGCTGCTCATCCTGAGCCTGGCCGCCGGCTTCACCGGCTACTCGCTCCCCGATGACCTGCTCTCCGGTAACGGCCTGCGCATCATCGACGGCGTCATGAAGGCCATCCCGGTAGTCGGTACGTACCTGAGCTTCTTCCTCTTCGGCGGCGAGTTCCCGGGTACCATGATCATCGGTCGCCTGTACGTGCTGCACATCCTCCTGATCCCCGCCGTGATCCTGCTCCTGATCGGCATCCACCTCTTCATGGTCGTGCTCCACAAGCACTCGCAGTTCCCCGGCCCGGGCCGGACGAACACGAACGTCGTCGGCTACCCCGTGGGACCCGTCTACGCAGCGAAGGCCGGCGGCTTCTTCTTCATCGTGTTCGGTGTCCTCGCCGCGATCGCCGCAGCGTTCACCATCAACCCGATCTGGAACTACGGCCCCTACGATCCCTCCCCCGTGTCCGCGGGAACCCAGCCCGACTGGTACATCGGATGGGTGGACGGCGCCCTGCGCCTGATGCCCGGCACCATCGGGGACTTCGATTTCGAGTTCATGATCCCGTTCCCGTGGGGCGTCAACGCGCTCTCCCTGAACGTCCTGATCCCGGCGCTCGTCCCCGCGATCATCGTCTTCACCCTCATGTTCGCCTGGCCGTGGATCGAGGCCTGGGTCACGAAGGACAAGCGGGAGCACCACCTGCTCAACCGCCCGCGCAACGCTCCGACCCGCACGGCCGTCGGCGTCGCAGGTGTCGTGTTCTACTGCGTCCTCTGGGCCGCTGCGAGCTCGGACCTCATCGCCACGCACTTCCTCGTGTCGCTGAACGATGTGACCTACTGGCTGCGCTTCCTGGTGTTCTTCGGCCCCGTCCTCGCCTTCATGGTCGCTCGGCGCATCGCCCTCGCCCTGCAGCGCAAGGACCGCGAGATCGCCCTGCACGGCCGCGAGACCGGACGCATCGTACGCCTGCCGCACGGTGAGTTCATCGAGGTCCACGAGCCGGTGGACGACTACAAGCGCTACAAGCTCGTCGCGTTCGAGTCGCCCGAGGTCATGGTCCCGGCGCCGGACGCCGACGGCAAGGTCTCGCTCCTCGACAAGGCCCACGGTCGCCTGTCCCGCTTCTTCTTCGAAGACCGCGTGGCCCCCGTGACGCCGAAGGAACTGGCGGCCTCCCATGGAGACCACCACGACGAAGTCGCCGGCGCGAAGGACCGCGAGTCCATCGCGAGCCACTAGCACCTGAACACCCGATCGGAGGGCCCGGACGCCAGCGTCCGGGCCCTCCGTCATCTCCGCGGCGATCAGAGAAGGAATGTGGGATGAGTGCTCTTCCGACCGCACAGGGACGGTCGATGTCGGACCGGCTCGCGGTCGCGGTCAGCGAGGTCTTCGCCCCCGCCGTCCTCCTGTCCCTGTTCCTGGTGCTCGCGGCCCTGCACTCCGCTGCCTGGCCGGAGAGCGTGCTCCTCGCGGCCGTGGCCGTCGGTTTCACCGCGGCCCTGCCCCTCGTCGGCGTCATCGCCCTCGTGCGCCGCGGGTATCTCGTCGACCACCACATCAGCGATCGCCGCCAGCGGTTGCCCGTGCTCGCCGGGACCCTCGTGTCGATCGGCATCGGCCTCGCACTGCTCCTCCGCCTCGACGCGCCGGCCGCGGTGGTCGGGGCTGTGGTGTGCACCGTCGCAGGGGTGCTCGCGGTCCTGGTCGTGAACCTCTGGTGGAAGCTCTCGGCGCATTCCGCGGTCGCCGTGTTCGCCGTCGTCGGCATGCTCGCGCTGTTCGGTGCGTGGGCGTCCCCCCTCGTGCTGGTCCCCGCGGCCGTCGGCTGGTCGCGCGTCCGGCTCCTCGCCCACACCCCGGGCCAGGTGGCGGCCGGCTACGCCGTCGGGGCCCTCATCGGAGGTGCGTTCGCTCTCCTCGTGGCGGCCGGTTGACGGCTCCTGTCTTGAGCCACCGGTCCGGTCACCCTAGAGTGATCGCCAACGACAAGCCCAGGAGATGCCATGTCCCTCGTCCGCGTGCACAACTTCTCGATCTCCCTCGACGGCTTCGGTGCCGGTGACGGCCAGGCCCTGGACGCCCCCTTCGGTCATGCCGGCTCCCGGCTCATGGAATGGGCGTTCGAGACGAGCACGTTCCGCGCCATGGGCATCCACGGGGAGTCGGAGGGGTCCCGCGGCGTGGACGAGGCGTTCGCCAGCGCGTGGGGTCCCGGGATCGGCGCGGAGATCATGGGACGCAACAAGTTCGGCCCCCAGCGCGGCCCCTGGGAGGACGAGGCGTGGCGGGGCTGGTGGGGTGAGGACCCGGTCTTCCACACCCCCGTGGTCGTCCTGACCCACCACCCCCGGCCGGTCCTCTCCATGGACGGCGGCACAGCCTTCCATTTCGTCGACGCCGATCCGGCCGCTGCGCTCGAGCAGGCGCGCGCCCTGGCCGGTGACGGCGACATCCGCATCGGCGGCGGCGTCGCGACGGTCCGGCAGTTCCTCGAGGCCGATCTGATCGACCACCTGCACATCGTCCTCGTGCCGATCGTCCTCGGCCGGGGCGAACGGCTCTGGGACAGCCTCGAAGGACTCGAGGAGCGCTTCGCCATCGAAGCGACCCCTTCCCCGTCCGGCGTCGTGCACCTCGTCTTCACGCGCCGCACGCCCCCGAGTGCCGGCTCGTGACGGATCCCTCCGCGGTCCTGCCCGATCCGGTTCCCCTGCCCTTCGCGCTGCGCCGACCGATCATCGGGGCACCGATGGCCGGAGGACCCTCCACCCCGGCACTCGCCGCCGCCGTGACCGACGCCGGCGGCCTGGGATTCCTCGCCGGCGGGAACAAGACACCGCAGCAGCTCGCAGACCAGATCGCCACCACGAGGACCCTCACCTCGGGGCTCATCGGGGTCAATCTCTTCGTCGTGTCAGCCAACCATGCCGACGAGGACGAGCTGGAGGCCTACCGGCAGGAACTGCAGCCCGACGCCGACCGGTACGGCGTCGAGGTCGGTGCCCCCAGCTGGGACGACGACGCCTGGCACGCCAAGCTGGACGTGATCCGGGACTTGGGACCCGACGTGGTGTCGTTCACCTTCGACTGTCCGGACGCCGACGTCCTGCAGGAGCTGAACGCCCTCGGCATCCACACCGCCGTCACCGTCACCTCCACGGACGAGGCACGCACCGCCGCCGAACGCGGCGCGCGGATCCTCATCGTGCAGGGCCCCGACGCCGGCGGCCACCGCGCCACGTTCGATCCGGCCGCCGAGCCCGGCACCGAGCCGCTCCCCGACCTGGTCACCGCCATCAGGAACACCACCGACCGTCCGCTGATCGCCGGCGGTGGCATCAGCACCCGGACGCAGGTCCGCGCGATCCTGGACACCGGCGCCGCAGCCGTGCAGGTCGGGACCGCCCTTCTCCTGGCCGACGAAGCCGGAACGACCCCGGCTCACCGCTCAGCCCTGCAGGACCCGGTCTTCACCGAAACGAAGGTGACCCGCGCCTTCACCGGCAGGCCCGCCCGCGGACTGCGGAACCGGTTCATGGACGACCACGAACGCAATGATCACGCCTACCCGCAGATCCACCACATGACCGCACCCCTGCGGGCGGCCGCGGCCGCGCACAACGACCTGCAGGCACTGCACCTCTGGGCCGGCACCGGCTACCGTCACAGTCGCTCCGGGCCGGCCGCGAACATCATCGCCGACCTGACACCCTGACCCCCGACACCCTGGCCCCCGACACCCTGACACCCGCGGGGTCCTCCCCTGCCGGCGGTCCCGCGTCCCGTCCTCGGTACCACCCGGCGCCGGGTCGCGGTATCGGGGGCCGGCACGTCACCCGAGTCGCTTGGAGCTGTACGCACGCGGCGTGCGGACGCCCGGGCGTTGCAGGGGCACCCACAGCTTGTAGCGATCGGCGCGGTAGTAGGACACGGAGTAGTCGATCATCGCCCGCGCCACGTACGCATGCCGCTGGATCTTCAGCAGCGGGGCATTCATCTCCACGTTGAGCAGGCGGGCGATGGACGGCGACGCCGCCGTCGCCTCGATGGTGTCCTCCCCCCACTCCATGACGAGGCCGTACTTCTCGCTGAGCACGTTGTAGAGCGAGGTGGGAGGAGGACCGTCGAGCAGGCCCTTCACCCGGTGCGCCGGAAGGAAGTTCTCGTCGACGCTCATGGGCTCCCCGTCGGCGAGGAGCTGACGCCGGAACCGGACGACCGGCTGGCCGATCTCGATCTGCAGCTCCCGCGCCACCAGGGGGCTCGCTCCCTGCTGCTCGAAACTGAGGACCCGGGCGTCGGGCACCATCCCGCGGCGGATCATCTCCTCCGTGTAGGACGTCATCTTCATGTGCAGGTCCACCTTGGCCCGCGCCACGAAGGTCCCCAGGCCCACCACCCGCTCCAGTACCTCCTCCGCGACGAGCGCGTCGACGGCCTGCCGGACGGTCATGCGTGCCACGCCGAAGTACTCGCTCAGCTGCCGCTCGGACGGGATGCCGGCCCCGGGCTCCCCGAACTGCCGGATGTAGCGGCGCAGGCTCTCCCGGAGCTGGACGTGCTTGGGTGTGCCGGACGCGTCGTCGAGGCGGTCCGCGTCGAAAGGCCTGGGCAGTACTGCCACGTGTCGGTCTCCTCGCTCCGCCGGCGTCCCCCGTGCGGGGTCGCTGTACCGACTCTAGTTAAACGACAGGGAGCCCGCACGTGGCGGGCTCCCTGTCGCAGGGCTTCGAGCGGTACTAGTGGGCGTGGTACCCGCGGCTGTATTCGAAGACCCAGCCGACGAGGGCGATCGCAGCCAGGCCGAGACCGATGTACAGGATCCAGAACCCGATGGCGATTCCGAGGAAACCGGTCGCGGCGGCGAGGCCGAGGACCAGCGGCCACCAGCTCCACGGGCTGAAGTGGCCCTGCTCGCCGGATCCCTCGTGGATCTCGGCGTCGAGGCGATCCTCGGGGCGTGCACCGACGCGCTTGCCCGTGAAGGCCAGGTAGAAGCCGATCATGCCGGCGAGGCCACCGACGAGCAGGATCCCGAGCAGGCCGACCCACTCGGACCATTCCGTCAGCCAGCCGTAGATGAAGGCGACCGGCACGAAGATCGGCACACCGAAAAGGAACAGGTTCTTCTCGATCCTCATGCGTTGGCGTCCTTCCGGTCGGCCGAGCCCATGAAGCTGGCCGGGCTCTCATCGGGGGTGTGGGTCTGCTGCAGCTCGGGGTGGTGCAGGTCGAGCGCAGGGCGCTCCGAGCGGATGCGCGGCAGCGACGTGAAGTTTGTGGCGCGGCGGCGGGCACGAGGTCGCCCACTCCAGGGAGGCACCGAAGCCCCACGGGTCGTCGACCTCGACCTTCTTGCCGGTGCGCCAGGTGATGTACACGTTCCAGAAGAACGGGATCAGCGATGCGCCGAGGACGAAGGACCCGATCGTGGAGAACTGGTTCATGGCCGTGTAGCCGTCCTCGGGCAGGTAGTCCGCGTACCGGCGGGGCATGCCTTCGACGCCGAGCCAGTGCTGGATGAGGAACGTGGCGTGGAAGCCGAGGAACAGCATCCAGAAGTGGATCTTCCCGAGCCGCTCGTTCAGCATCTTGCCGGTGAACTTCGGCCACCAGAAGTAGAACCCGGCGAACATCGCGAACACCACGGTGCCGAAGACCACGTAGTGGAAGTGCGCGACCACGAAGTAGGTGTCGGAGACGTGGAAGTCCAGCGGCGGCGAGGCCAGGATGATGCCGGTGAGTCCGCCGAAGAGGAACGTGACGAGGAAGCCGAGGCTCCACAGCATCGGTGTCTCGAAGGTCAGCGAGCCTCGCCAGAGGGTGCCGATCCAGTTGAAGAACTTCACGCCGGTGGGCACCGCGATGAGCATGGTCATGAAGGCGAAGAACGGCAGCAGGACGGCGCCGGTGACGTACATGTGGTGCGCCCACACGGTCACGGACAGGGCCGCGATGGCGATCGTCGCGTAGACCAGGCCCTTGTAGCCGAAGATCGGCTTGCGGCTGAAGACCGGGAAGATCTCCGAGACGATGCCGAAGAACGGCAGGGCGATGATGTACACCTCGGGATGGCCGAAGAACCAGAACAGGTGCTGCCAGAGGATGGCACCGCCGGCCTCGGGGTCGAAGATGTGGGCACCGAAGCGGCGGTCCGCGCCGAGCGCGAAGAGGGCCGCGGCCAGCGGCGGGAACGCCATCAGCACGAGGATCGAGGTGATCAGGGCGTTCCAGGTGAAGATGGGCATACGCCACATGGTCATGCCCGGTGCGCGCATGCAGATGATCGTGGTGATGAAGTTGACGGCGCCGAGGATCGTGCCGAAGCCGGAGAGCGCGAGGCCGAAGACCCAGAGGTCACCGCCGACGCCCGGCGAGAAGGTCGTGCTCGAGAGCGGTGCGTAGGCGAACCAGCCGAACGACGCGGCACCCTGGGGGGTGATGAACCCCGAGACGGCGATGCTGCTGCCGAATAGGAAGAACCAGAACGCCAGGGCGTTCAGCCGCGGGAACGCGACGTCGGGTGCGCCGATCTGCAGCGGCATCACGAAGTTCGTGAAGCCCGCGAACAGCGGGGTCGCGAACATCAGGAGCATCACGGTGCCGTGCATCGTGAACAGCTGGTTGTACTGCTCCTTGGTCTGCAGGATCTGCATCCCGGGCTCGAACAGTTCTGCGCGGATGATCAGCGCCATGACACCGGCGAAGCAGAAGAAGACGAACGAGGCGATCAGGTACATGAACCCGATCGTCTTGTGGTCCGTCGAGGTGATCCAGTTGACGACGATGCGTCCCTTGGACCGCGGAACCACGCGGGGAGCGGCTACGGTGCCGGCTTCCTCAAGGGTGTATTCGAAGGTGGACATCAGCTGCTGCTCCTGGCTGGGTCGGTATCGGGATCATCTCCGGGGTAGGAGTCGCGGTCGTACTCGTCGCCGAGCTGACCGTCCTCCAGACGGTCCATCTGCGCATCGAATTCCGCCTGCGAGACGACCTTGACGTTGAAGAGCATCTCCGAGTGGTACTGACCGCACAGCTCGGCGCACTTGCCCGCGAAGGTCCCCTCCTTGGTAGGAGTGAGGTTGATGTAGTTGGTGCGCCCGGGGTACAGGTCGCGCTTCTGCAGGAACGCCGGGACGAAGAACGAGTGCTGCACGTCGCGGGCGTTGAGCTGGAGCTCGACCGACCGGTTCACGGGCAGGTACAGGGTCGGAAGGTTCTCCGGGACGCCTTCCTCGCCGTTCAGGCTGCCCTGGACACCGGTGGAGTACTTGTCCTCGGTGACGTAGTTGAAGTCCCACGACCACTGCTTGCCGCGGACGTCCACGATCACGTCGGGGTCCTCCACGCGGGCGTCGATCGTCGCGATGTCGCGCTCGGTGAAGTAGAAGAACACGAGCACCATGAACAGCGGGATCGTCAGGTAGAAGATCTCGAGCGGCAGGTTGTAGCTCATCTGCCGCGGGTAGCCGGTGTCGTTCTTCCGGCGGCGGTACGCGACCATGCACCAGATGATCAGGCCCCACGTGATGACGCCGACGGCCAGGGCCGCGATCCACGAGTTGACCCACAGATCGGTGATGGCCCCGGTGTGGTTGGTGTTGTCCCGGTCTGCCGGAAGCCAGCCCTTTTGGGCTTCTGCCGAACAGCCGGTCAGTAGGAGGGCGCCAGCCAGCGAGATGCTGGAGATCTTCGCGATCCTGACGCGCTTGCTACCGGTTCGGTCCTGCGAACTCACAGACGGACCTTCCTTTTCTACGTGCGTTGCCACCCGCCCATGAAGCTGCCCGGGGTGCACATCCAGTTTTACTACTCACTGTAGAGCTTACCCGGAAGACCCGCGATCCGGTGACATGCGAAAGGCCCGGAACACACCCTCTCGGGTTGTTCCGGGCCTTCGCCGCGTGCTAGTGGACAGCCTTAGTGGAAGGAGTCCCCGCAGGCGCAGGAGCCGCCGGCGTTCGGGTTGTCAATGGTGAATCCCTGCTTCGAGATGGTGTCCTCGAAGTCGATGGACGCACCGGACAGGTAGGGCACGCTCATCTTGTCCACGATGACCTCGACGCCGTCGAAGTCGCGGACGGCATCGCCGTCCAGGACCCGCTCGTCGAAGTACAGCTGGTAGATCAGGCCCGAGCAGCCGCCGGGCTGTACCGCCACGCGCAGGCGGAGGTCCGTACGGCCCTCCTGCTCGAGGAGGCTGCGCACCTTGCCGGCTGCGACATCGGACAGGTCGACCTCGTGGGCAGGAAGCTCGGTGGACTCCTGCAGGGCTGCTGCTTCGGTGGTCGGTGTGCTCATCGTGTCTCTCCTAGCTCGGATCCTGGCGGATCCGCTCGTGCGTCCGCGGGGTGGCGCGCACGGCGTCGTCCCATTCTACGCCGGGCCCACTCTCCATCTAACGGCCGAGGGGCCCGAAACATTTCCGTCCCCCGGCCGGGCACGGCCCGGGTGTCACCCCTGGTCGCGGTGCAGCCCGCCGTCGTTGATCCGGGCGAGGAGGATCGCCTCGGCCAGGACGGCTTTCCGGAACTCGTCGAGGTGCAGGGACTCGTTCGCGCTGTGGGCCCTCGAATCGGGGTCCTCGACGCCGGTGATCAGGATCTGGGCGGAGGGGAAGAGCTCCGTGAGGTCGGCGATGAAGGGGATGGAACCACCCATCCCCGCCTCGACGGCCGGCACGCCCCACGCCTCCTCGAGGGCCTCCAGCGCCAGGCGCGACGCGGGCTCGCTGGTATCGGTACGGAAGGGGCTGCCGGTCTCCCCCGGCGTGAAGGTCACGCGGGCGCCGAACGGCGCGTGGCTCTCGACATGGCTCCGGACGGCGTCCATGGCCGCCTGCGGTTCCTGCCCGGGCGCCAGGCGGAGGCTGAACTTGGCGCGGGCGCGCGGGAGGAGGGTGTTCGAGGACAGGGCGACGCTCGGGACGTCCATGCCGATGATGGACAGGGCGGGCTTGTGCCACAGCCTGGAGGCGATGGAGCCCGTCCCTGCGAGGTCGACGCCGTCGAGCACCGAGGCGTCCGCGCGGTAGTCCTGTTCGGCGTAGTCCACGGTCGCGTGGTCCCCGCCCTGCAGGCCCGCGATGGCGACGTCGCCGGCGTCGTCGTGCAGCGTCGCGATGAGCCGGGCGAGCAGCGTCGGGGCGTCGAGGACCGGCCCGCCGAACATCCCGGAGTGCACCGCGTGGTCGAGGACCTGCACCTCGATGGTGCCGTCGACGAGCCCTCGCAGGCTCGTGGTCAGCGCGGGCACGCCGACCTTCCAGTTGCTCGAATCGGCGACGACGATGACGTCGGCCTCCAGGTCGGCGCGGTAGGTCTCGAGGAAGGAGCGGAAAGTGGGCGAGCCGGCCTCCTCCTCGCCCTCGATGAACAGCGTGACGCCCACCCCGAACGCGTCGCCGAGCACGTCGGACAGTGCCCGGAAGGCGCCGACGTGCGCCATGATGCCGGCCTTGTCGTCGGCTGCCCCCCGCCCGTAGAGCCTGCCGTCGCGTTCCGTGGCGACGAACGGTTCGGTCTCCCACAGCGCGGGATCGCCGGGCGGCTGGACGTCGTGATGCGCGTAGAGGAGCACGGTCGGCCGGTCGCCGACCGCGGGACGGCGGGCGACGACGGCGGGCCCGCCGGGCGTGCCGTCGTTGTCGACGCGCAGGATGCGGACGTCGTCGATGCCGGCGCCGCGGATCAGCGCGGCGACGGCCTCTGCGCTGCGATCGAGTTCGGCGGCGTCGAAGGCCTCCCAGGCGATGCCCGGGATGGCGACGAGGCCGGAGAGCTCCTCGACGATCCGGGGGAACGCCGTGTCGACGCTCGCCCGCAGCTGCTCGACGACGTCGGAGGGCTCGTGCGGATGCTCGGTGGGGGTACTCATGGAAGTCATGCCAGAACCCTACACAGCCCGACCGCGGGACCGGGGCGGCAGGGGGCGGGCGAAATGCCCGGACCGGACCGGCGGGGCGGACCCGGCGAGCCGGTATCCTGAAGGGGTGTTCGGACGAAATAAGGAAGCCCCCTCTGCCCAGGAAGTCGTTGACAGCGCTTCATCGACCCACGAGACGCAGCGCGTGCAGGGCAAGGGTGCCCCGACACCCAAGCGCAGCGTCCAGCAGGCCGCCCGCAAGCGACCCCTCGTGCCCACCGACCGCAAGGCCGCCCGGGACAAGGACCGGTCGGCGGTGCGGGACGACCGCGCCAGGATGCGCCAGGCCCTCGACACCGATGACGAGCGCTACCTGCCGCTCCGGGACAAGGGCCCGAACCGGCGCTTCATCCGGCAGTTCGTCGACGCGCGCGTGAACATCGGCGAGTTCCTCATGATCGCCGCCCTCGTGTTCGTGATCCTCAGCTTCTTCCAGTCCCTCGCGGTGCAGAGCGCCGTGCTCATGGCGTTCTGGGTCCTCATCGTCGCGGTGATCGTCGACTGCATCCTGCTGCGGCGCAAGCTGAAGAAGAAACTGACGGAGAAGTTCGGCGGCCCCAACCAGGGCGATCTCTGGTACGGGGTGACCCGGGCGCTGCAGCTTCGCCGCCTGCGCCTGCCGAAGCCGCAGGTCAAGCGCGGACAGTACCCCTCCTGATCGCGACCACGAGCTCCTGACGTCCGCGGCGCGCCGCGGACGGGAACGGAAGAAGAGCCGGGCCTACGGGCCCGGCTCTTCTCCGTTCCACGAGGGACCGCGTCAGGTGGCTGCGCGACGGCGTGCCAGCCCCCGATTGATGCGGCGCGCCCAGAACGGTCCCTCGTAGAGGAAGGCCGTGTAGCCCTGCACGAGCGTGGCGCCGGCGTCGAGCCGCTCGGCGACGTCGTCGGGCGTCTCGACGCCGCCCACGGAGACGATGGCCAGCTCATCACCCACGGCGGCCCGCAGCCGCGTGAGGACCTCCAGCGAACGGGCTTTCAGGGGCGCGCCGCTGAGGCCGCCCACGCCCTTGGCCATCACCGTGGCGGGGTCGGTGGTGAGATTCCCGCGGGTGATGGTGGTGTTCGTGGCGACGATGCCGTCGAGTCCGAGGTCCAGGGCGAGGGCGCCGACGTCGTCGAGGTCCTGGTCCGTGAGGTCGGGGGCGATCTTGACGAGGAGCGGCACGTGCCGGCCCGCCGCGCCGTCGGCCGTGCTGCGCACCGCTTCCAGCAGCGGCCGGAGGGAGTCCACGCTCTGCAGCAGCCGGAGCCCCGGCGTGTTCGGTGAGGACACGTTGACCACCAGGTAGTCCGCCACGGGGGCGAGCTGACCTGCGCTCACGAGGTAGTCGGCGATGGCGTCGGCGATGTCGACCTTCTTGGTCTTGCCGATGTTCACACCGACCACGGGCCGCCGGCGCTCCCCGTAGCGGCGCGCCAGCCGGTGCCGGGCCGACTGCAGGCGGGGGGCGACGGCGGCGGCACCGTCGTTGTTGAAGCCCATCCGGTTGATGACGGCCCTGTCCTCCACGAGGCGGAACAGGCGGGGCGCCGGGTTGCCGGGCTGCGCCTGGCCGGTGATCGTCCCGATCTCCACATGGCCGAAGCCGAGCGCGGTCAGCGACAGCACGCCCTTGCCGGCCTTGTCGAAACCGGCAGCGAGGCCGAAGGGCGACGGGAACTCGACCCCGAACGCGGTGGTGGCGAGGCCCGGGTCGGGTGCGCAGAAGCGGCGCAGGGCCCAGCCCACGGGTGTCATGTCGACGGCGCGGATGAGGGTGAACCCGATCCTGTGGGCCCTCTCGGCGTCCATCCCGGAGAAGACGAGCCGGAAGAAGGTCGGGTAGAAACGCATGGGTCAAGAGTTCCATGACGGGTGCTGGAGCATCAACTCGGGGCGGCGGAAGGAGGATAGTGTCCTGCATGGACGAATCCTGGGCCGAGGACATCCTCGGGCCATCCTTCCGCGCACTGACCCTGCCGCTCGAGCCCGACGACGAGGGACCCCGCGTCGCGACGCTCGTCGCCTACGAGCCGGACGGCGCCGGGGGCACCGCCGAACCGGCGGGTACCGCGCGTGCGGTGCTGTACGTCCACGGCTTCAGCGACTACTTCTTCCACGAGGAGCTCGCCCGGACCCTGCACCTGCACGGCTGGGCGTTCTTCGCCCTCGACCTGCACAAGTACGGGAGGAGCCTGCTGCCCGGCCAGACCCCGGGCTACGTGACCTCGCTCGAGGACTACGACGCGGACCTCGAGGCCGCGATCCTCGCCCTCGAACGCCGCATCGCCGTCCGCCGCGGCGTGCCGACGGCCGTCGACCTCGTCCTGATCGCGCACTCCACCGGCGGGCTCGTCGCCACGCTCTGGGCGGCACGCAATCCGGGCCGGATCGCCGCCCTCGTGCTCAGCAGCCCGTGGCTCGACACCCCGGGCACCGCGCTGGTGAAGCGCGCGGCCCACGGCATCCTGGCCCGGCTGTCCCACCGCCGGCCGAAGCTGCGCCTGCGGCTGCCCGAACCCGGCGCGTCCTTCCGCAGCATCAGCGACACGCGGGAGGGCGAGTGGGACGTCGATCCGGCATGGCGCCCGGAGGCCGGCTTCCCGGTGACCGTCGGCTGGCTCGCCGCCGTCCTGGCCGCACACGCCACCCTCGCGAGGGGGATCTCGGTCAGCGCCCCGGTCCTCGTCCTGTGCTCCGCGGCGTCGACCCTCGGCCTGGCGTGGAAGAGCGCGAAGCTCGCGACGGACAGCGTCCTCGACGTGGAACCCATGGTGCGCCGCGCGGCGGGACTCGGCCCGAGGGTGACCATCCGCCGGCTCCCCGGTGCACTGCACGACGTGTTCCTGTCCCGCGGTGAGGTGCGGAGACTCGCCGTCGACAGCGCCGCGTGGTGGCTCGATGCGTACGTCCCCGTGCGGGCGGCCGACCGCCGCGAACTCCCCCGGGCCGCTCCGGCCCGGACCGCCGTGCCGGTCGCGGACGCGGAGCCGGCCGGACGGTCGGAGGACTAGACGGTCGGAGGACCGGACGGTCGAAGCACCAGACCGTCGAAGCACCAGACCGACGGAGGGCTAGGAGGAGCGGCGGGCGTCCGCGGTGCGGTCCACGGCTCCGCCGTAGCGGCGGTCGCGCGACGCGTACTCCTCGATGGCACGCCAGAGCGTGCGGCGGTCGACGTCGGGCCAGAGGGTGTTCATGAACACCATCTCCGCGTACGCCGACTGCCACAGCATGAAGTTGGACAGCCGCTGCTCACCGGACGTGCGGAGGAACAGGTCGACGTCGGGCAGGTCGGGTTCATCCAGGTAGCGCTGGATCGTCTTCTCGTTGACCGAGGAGGCCTTCAGTGTCCCCGCGGCGACGTCCTCGGCGATGGCCCGGGCCGCATCGGCGATCTCGGCCCGCCCGCCGTAGTTGACGCACATGGTGAGCGTGCACGTCGTGTTGTGCACTGTGTGCCGCTCCGCCTCCTCCAGCTCGCGGATGACCGACTGCCACAGCTTCGGACGCCGCCCGGACCAGCGGATCCTCACACCCCAGGCGTCGAGCTGATCGCGCTGGCGGCGCAGCACGTCCTTGTTGAAGCCCATGAGGAAGCGGACCTCCTCAGGTGAGCGCTTCCAGTTCTCCGTGCTGAAGGCGTACACGGAGACGTGCCGGACACCGATCTCGATCGCGCCGGCCATGACGTCGAGGAGCGCGGCCTCGCCGGCCTTGTGCCCGTCCGTGCGGGGCAGTCCCCGCTCGTTGGCCCAGCGGCCGTTGCCGTCCATGACGATCGCCACGTGCTCGGGGACGAATTGCCGTGGGATGGACGGCACCTGCTCCCCGCTCGGGTGCGGCCAAGGCGCGACGGGACGGTGTGCCGGGGTTGTTCATGCACGCTCCACATGTTTGAGGGAGGCGACCCCGCGTTCGAGGTGCCATTGCAGGTAGGCCGCGACGAGCCCGGCGGCCTCGCGGCGCGCTCCGCTCTCCGACGCGTCCGCGAGAGTCCAGTCCCCCGTGAGGAGCGCTCCGAGCAGGTCCATCGTGGCGGGCGACGGCGACGCCGACCCGGGCGGCCGGCACACCGGACAGACGGCCCCGCCGAGCGGCGCCGAGAACGCGGAGTGGGGTCCGGGCGCGCCGCACCGGGCGCAGTCGGTGAAGCTGGGAGCCCATCCCGCGGTCGCGAGGGCCCGCAGCAGGTAGGAGTCGAGGATGAGCTCCGACGGGTGCAGGTCGCGGCTGAGGGCCGAGAACGCCCCGGCGACGAGGGCGTACTGCGCTCCCCCGGCCTCACCGATATCGGTCAGGCGCTCGGCGGTCTCGGCGATGGCCGTCGCGGCCGTGTAGCGCCCGTAGTCGGAGGCGATGCCGTGCCCGTAGGCGCCCTTCGTCTGCGCCTGGGTGATGACGTCGAGGTTGCGTCCGTGCGCGAGCAGGAGGTCGACGGACATGAACGGTTCGAGGCGCGAACCGAACTTGCTGCTGGTCCGCCGCACGCCCTTGGCCACCGCGCGGACCTGGCCCTGGTCGCGGGTCAGCAGCACGATGATGCGGTCCGCCTCACCGAGCTTGTAGGTGCGGAGCACGACACCTTCGGTGCGGTAGGTACGTGATGCTGAGGAGGACGGCACCTGCCTATTGTCCCACCTGCCACCCCCGCCGAAGCCATCGGCAGGGGTGGCGGGCGGAGGTGGCGGGTGCGCCGCAGGCGATCAGGCGGCGTCGCGGATGGCCCGGTTCACGGCGGAGACGACGGCCTTCAGGGCCGCCATGGTGGTGTTCGCGTCGATGCCGGCACCCCACAGGACGCGCTCGCCGACCGCGCACTCCACGTAGGCCGCCGCGCGGGCGTTCCCGCCGGAGGACAGCGCGTGCTCGGTGTAGTCGAGGACGCGCACGTCCACGCCGTCCTGGCTGAGGATGGCCAGCAGCGCGTCGATCGGGCCGCTGCCGTGGGCGGACCTGCGCTGCTGGACGCCGTCGACGAGGAGCGTGGCGACGAGCTTGAAGGATCCGTCCTCGGCCGTGTCGGTGTTGACCGACGTGAGCTCGTAGTGGCCCCAGGCCTCCGTGCCGCCCTCGGTGCGGGTGGGCAGGTACTCGTCCTGGAAGACCGACCACAGCTGGGCGCCGCTGACCTCGCCGCCCTGGGTCTCGGTGCGGCGCTGGATGACGCCGGAGAACTCGATCTGCGCGCGGCGGGGCAGATCGAGGCTGTGCTCGTTCTTGAGCAGGTAGGCCACGCCGCCCTTGCCGGACTGCGAGTTGACGCGGATGACGGCCTCGTAGGAGCGGCCGATGTCCTTGGGGTCGATCGGCAGGTAGGGGACGGCCCAGGAGAGGTCGTCGATTCCGACGCCCGCCTCCGCGGCGTCGCGCTCCATGCTCTCGAAGCCCTTCTTGATGGCGTCCTGGTGGGAGCCGGAGAAGGCGGTGAACACGAGGTCGCCTCCGTAGGGCGACCGCTCGGGCACGCTGAGCTGGTTGCAGTACTCGGCGGTGCGGCGGATGTCGTCCATGTCGGAGAAGTCGATCTCCGGGTCGATGCCCTGGCTGAACAGGTTCATGCCGAGGGTCACGAGGTCCACGTTGCCGGTCCGCTCACCGTTGCCGAAGAGGCAGCCCTCGATGCGGTCCGCCCCGGCCAGGTAGCCGAGTTCGGCGGCGGCGACGCCCGTGCCGCGGTCGTTGTGGGGGTGCAGCGACAGGATGATGCTGTCGCGGTCGGCGAGGTTGCGGCTCATCCACTCGATGGAGTCGGCGTACACGTTCGGTGTGGCCATCTCCACGGTGGCGGGCAGGTTCAGGATCATCTGCCGGTCCGCGGAGGCCTCGAACACGGCCGAGACCTCGTTGCTGATGCGAGCCGCGAACTCCAGTTCGGTCCCGGTGAAGGATTCCGGGGAGTACTCGTAGGTGATGGCTGTGTCGCCCATGTTCTCCTCGAACTTGCGGCACAGCCGGGCGCCCTGGAGGGCGATGTCGATGATCCCGTCCTGGTCCTGGTTGAACACCACGCGGCGCTGCAGCACCGACGTCGAGTTGTAGAGGTGGACGATCGCCCGGTCGGCGCCCTCGAGGGACGCGTAGGTGCGTTCGATCAGGTGCTCGCGGGACTGCGTCAGCACCTGGATGGTGACGTCGTCGGGGATGCGGTCGCCCTCGATGAGCTGGCGCACGAAGTCGAAGTCCGTCTGCGACGCCGAGGGGAAACCGACCTCGATCTCCTTGTAGCCCATGCGGACCAGCAGATCGAACATCTTGTGCTTGCGTTCGGGGTTCATCGGATCGATGAGCGCCTGGTTGCCGTCGCGGAGGTCGACCGCACACCAGCGGGGCGCCTTCGTGATGACGCGGTCCGGCCAGGTGCGGTCGGGGAGCTCCACGGAGATCTGGTCCTGGAACGGACGGTACTTGCCGAAGGGCATACTGGAGGTCTTCTGTGCGTTCTGCATGGGAATCGGCCTTCTCTGCTGGAAGTGAGGTGCTGGCGGCCGGGCGGTACCTCCGCGGCGAGGGATGGCCAGTGGCTCGTAAGTCCTAGATGGCCTCGCCGCGGCACCGAAGAAGGGTCAGCTGTGCACGCACATTGTCACGATAGCACGGCACATAGGATGGCTTGCGGGCGTCCCGCGCCGGGACGCCCAGGTTCAGCACCGAGGAACACCACGAGGAAACGGGAAGCGACAATGACGATCAGCACTTTCGATCCGGACCAGCTCGACGGGTCGGTCCGGCCGCAGGACGACCTCTTCCGGCACGCGAACGGCGTGTGGCTGAGCTCCGCCGTCATCCCCGAGGACCGCCCGCTCACGGGCTCCTTCACCGCGCTGCGCGACGCCTCGGAACTCGCCGTCCGCGCCATCATCGAGGATGCCGCCGGGACGGGCGGGGACGCCGCGGCGGACGGCATCGACGCGAAGCTCGGCACCCTGTACGCCGGTTTCATGGACACGCAGCGCATCGAGGCGGAGGGCGCCGCGCCGATCATGCCGCTGCTCGAGCGGATCGCCGCGGTGACGACGGTCGAGGAACTGGTGGACCTGAGCGCCGGTCTCACCCGCTCCGGGGTGCAGGGCCTCGCGGCGCCCTATGTCAGCAACGACGCCGGCAATCCGGAGCGGTACCTGCTGCACCTCTACCAGTCCGGCCTCGGGCTGCCGGACGAGTCGTACTACCGGGAGGACGGCTTCGCCGAGACCCGGGAGAAGTACGGCGAGCTGCTCGCCACCCTTTTCGGGCTCGTCGGCACCGGGGACCCGGCGGGCGCGGCGGCTCGCGTCCTGGCGTTGGAGACGCGCCTCGCGGCGTCGTCCATGGGCAGCGTCGAGAGGCGTGACCCGCAGAAGACCTACAACCTGGTGCAGCACGGCGACGTCGCCGGCCTGTCGGACCACCTCGTCCCGTGGCTGGGCATCGTCACCGATGCACCGGACCAGGCGGCGGAGCTCGTCGTCAACCAGCCGGACTACGTCCGCGGGCTGGACGCGGCCCTGCGCGAGGAGGACCTCGCCACCTGGCGGGAGTGGCTGGCGAGCCGCGTCCTGCTGCACGCGTCCGACTACCTCGACGAGCGGTTCGTCGACGCGGCCTTCGCCTTCTACGGCACCCACCTCGCGGGTACGCCGCAGCTGAAGGACCGGTGGAAGCGCGGGGTCGCGCTGGTGGAGGGCGCCATGGGCGAGGCGATCGGCCAGCGGTACGTGGAGCGCCACTTCCCCGCGACGCACAAGGCAGCGATGCTCGACCTGGTGGGCAACCTCATCGCCGCCTACGAGTCGAGCATCACGGCCCTCACCTGGATGACCGACGAGACACGGTCACGGGCCCTCGAGAAGCTGGCCCGCTTCACCACGAAGATCGGCTACCCCGAGCAGTGGATCGACTACGGGCCGCTCGATGTCCGGCCCTCGGACCTCTACGGCAACGTCCTGCGCGCGGCCGAGTTCGAGCACCGCCGCCAGCTGGACAAGCTCGGCCAGCCGATCGACCGCGGGCTGTGGCTCATGACGCCGCAGACGGTCAACGCCTACTACATGCCCACCATGAACGAGATCGTGTTCCCCGCCGCGATCCTCCAGCCGCCGTTCTTCGACATCGAGGCCGACGACGCGATCAACTACGGCGCGATCGGCGCGGTGATCGGGCACGAGATCGGCCACGGCTTCGACGACAAGGGGTCCCAGTTCGACGGGACGGGCAGGCTCTCCAACTGGTGGAGCGAGCAGGACAGGAAGGCCTTCGACGCCCTCACGGGCCGGCTCGTGGCGCAGTACGCCGCGCTCGAACCGTCCGAGGTGCCGGGCCAGGCGGTCAACGGCGAGCTGACGCTCGGCGAGAACATCGGCGACCTCGGCGGGCTGGGCATCAGCTACCGGGCCTACCTCCTCAGCCTCGGCGGCGCCGAGGCCCCCGTCGTCGACGGCCTCACCGGCACCCAGCGGTTCTTCCTCTCCTGGGCGACGTGCTGGCAGCAGAAGATCCGGCCCGAGGAGGCGAAGCGGCGCCTGACCGTCGATCCGCACTCGCCGAACGAGTTCCGCTGCAACCAGGTGGTGCGGAACCTCGACGAGTTCCACGAGGCCTTCGCCGTCGGAGAGCAGGACGGCCTCTGGCTCGACCCGGCCGAGCGCGTCAGGATCTGGTAGGAACCGCGCCGGACGGGCCCGGACGACCGGCCCCGTCCGGCGCTCACCCAGGACCCGTCCGGCATCCCGGCGGCGGGTCGGGGGCGTCGGGGGCGTCGGGGCGGAACCCCTCCGGCTAGAGGCCCGACGTCGCCTGGCAGGTGACCTGGTCGGCCGTCTGGCCGTCGAGGTCGCTGCCGAGCGGCGGGACGACGACCTTCGAGCCCGTGGCGAGGTCGGCGCCGACGACCAGCTGGACCCCTACGGTCTGCTCGCTGAGGAGCACCTGGCTGTCGGGGATCCCGAACCGGGCGGCGAGGTCGGCAGCAGCGGTCTCGTATCCGGGGCCGAACACGACCTGCGACACCTCGGCCGGCACGGACTCGTAGGGCGAGCTCTGCGTGTAGCCGGCCGCGGCGAGGAGCTGCTGGATCTCGGCCCCGCGGGCCGTGTCCGTGGTGGCGTTGATGACGAGGACGGGCACCGTGGCCGGATCGACCGCCGGCGTCTCGGGAGCCTGCGGGGTCTCCGGCGCGGACGGTGTGGCCGAGGGCTCGGGGGCATCCTCGGTGAGGCCGCGGTCCTCCCGCAGCGCGTCGAAGAGCGGGGCCGCCGCTTCCTCGTTCAGCACCAGCCGGTTGGGGTCCTCGACCCACTGCTCGGTCGGGACGGTCACGAAGGCGATGTTGCCGAGGTCCACGTCCTTCATGCGGTCGGCGATCTTCAGCAGTTCCGTGGGCTGGGAGAGCCCTTCGTCCACCGTGAGGTTGCGGGTGATCACGTCGGCGATCGAGTAGAGCTTCGGGAGGTTCGTCAGGGTGCCCTCGGCCCGCACCTTGCGTGCCAGGGACGCCATGAACGCCTGCTGGGCCGCGATCCGCCCGGTGTCGCCGCCGTCGCCGAAGCTGTGGCGTGTCCGCAGGAAGGCCAGCGCCTGGTCGCCCTCGACCTCGCTGGTGCCGGCGGGCAGGGAGAGCCCCGAGTACTCGTCGTCGACGGGCTCCTGGACGCAGACCTCGACGCCGCCGACGGCGGAGGACAGCTCCTTGACGGCGTTGAAGCCCGCCATCATGAAGTGGTCCACGGAGAGGCCGGTGAGGTTGTTGATCGCCGCGACGGTGCAGCCGGGCCCGCCCTCGTCGAGAGCCCCGTTGAGCTGGCCGAGGTCGAGGGCTTCGGAGACGTCGCCGGTCTCGGGGTCGACGCAGCTGGGCAGGGGCACGAGCAGATCGCGGGGGAAGGAGACGACCGTGACGTCCTCGCGGTCGGCCGAGAGGGTCAGCAGCATCATGACGTCCGAGTTCCCCTCGCCCGAGGAGTCGCTCTCGTCACCGAAGAACTCCCCGCTGTTCCCGGTCCGGGTGTCCGATCCGAGGATCAGGATCTGCAGCGGATCGGTGCTCGAATCGACGGGGAGGGCCGAGCCCTGGTCCTCGGCGAGGTTGAGCGGCAACGTGGAGACGTTGGACTGCAGGCGGAGGACCTGCACCGCGACGAAGCCGACGGCGGCCACGAGGACCGTCGCCATCACGAGGGCCGTCAGCCTCAGGACCCGGTGCCCACCGCCACTGCCGAGGTGCCGTCCCACTGGGCCCGTGGTGGCGGGCGCCCCTGCAGGAGCCGCCTCGGAGGCGTCGATGGCGCTGTCTGCGCCCTCGGAGGACGATCGGCGGGTCATGCCCGGGCTCCTTCGGATGGAGGATGGTGGTCGGTACCGGTCGGGACCGTGCGCCGTCGCCGGCGCAGGGATCCGCAGCGCGACGGCAGTGGCGCCGGTCGCCCGGCAATGCTGTGGGAGTCGGCTGCGGAGGCTATCGCAGCCTACCGGGCCGTTCCCGCATCCTAACGAGCGGACCCGGTGAGTCGTGCCCGGCTAGAAGCCGAGCTTCACCAGCTGCTTGGGATCGCGCTGCCAGTCCTTGGCCACCTTGACGTGCAGGTCGAGGTAGATCCGGGTCCCGAGGAGCGCCTCGATCCCGCGGCGGGCGTTCGTCCCGACCTCCCGCAGCCGGGCGCCCTGCTTGCCGATGATGATGGCCTTCTGCGACGGCCGCTCGACGTAGAGGTTCACGTGGACGTCGAGCATGGGGTTGTCCTCGCTGCGGCCCTCGCGCGGGATCATCTCCTCGACGACGACGGCCAGGGAGTGCGGCAGTTCGTCGCGCACGCCCTCCAGGGCGGCCTCGCGGACGAGCTCGGCGACCATCACGGCCTCGGGTTCGTCGGTGAGCTCTCCCCCGGGGTACAGCACGGGGGATTCCGGCATGTGGCGGCTGAACACCTCGGCGACCGTGTCGACCTGGAAGCCGTCGGCGGCGGAGACGGGCACGATGTCCGCCCAGCCCGCGGGTCCGGCCACGTCGGTGCCGAGCTTCGCGACGGCCAGGAGCTGCTCGGTGAGGGCCCGTCGGTCCACGAGGTCGGTCTTGGTGACCACCGCGATCAGGGGCTTGCGGTTGAGCCGCGCGAGCTGCTCGGCGATGAAGCGGTCACCCGGACCGATCTTCTCGTTGGCGGGCAGGCAGAACCCGACGGCGTCGACCTCGGCGAGCGTGTCGGCGACGAGGTCGTTGAGCCGCTGCCCGAGGAGCGTCCGTGGCCGGTGCAGGCCCGGGGTGTCGACGAGGACGATCTGGGAGTCCTCGCGGTTCACGATGCCCCGGATGGTGTGGCGGGTGGTCTGCGGCTTCGCCGACGTGATGGCGACCTTCTGCCCCACCAGGGCGTTCGTCAGGGTGGACTTGCCGGCGTTGGGCCGGCCGACGAGCGAGACGAATCCGGCCCTGTGTTCAACGTCGCTCATGATCTGCCTCTATCGTCTCTCGTTCGTCCTGCTCGGTGTGCTCCGGGGGGAGGCGGTGCGCGATCACGTGGGAGACCCTGTTGCGTCGGCCTTCCACGCGCTCGGCCCGCAGACCGATACCGTCAATTGTGACCTCGGATCCGACGATCGGCACCCTTCCCAGCGTCTTGGCCAGGAGGCCGCCGACCGTGTCGACCTCCTCATCGTCGAGGTCGAGGCCGAACAGCTCGCCGAGGTCGTCGATCCCCATCCGCGCGCTCACCCGGTACTCGCCGTCGTCGAGCCGTTCCTGCTCGGGCACCTCGGAATCGTACTCGTCCACGATCTCGCCGACGATCTCCTCGATGAGGTCCTCGAGCGTGACGAGCCCGGCGGTGCCGCCGTATTCGTCGATGACGATGGCGACGTGCGTGGACTCACGCTGCAGCTCGCGCAGCAGGTCGCCCACGGGCTTGGACTCGGGGACGTACCGGGCGGGCCGGCACACGGCGTCCACGGGCCGGGAGAGGTTCGGCGTGGCCCGGCCGTGCAGATTCGCGACGACGTCCTTCAGGTACAGCAGCCCCCGGATGTCGTCGGAACTCTCGCCGATCACCGGGATGCGGGAGTAGCCCGAGCGGAGGAAGAGCGACATCGCCTGGTCGAGCGTGGACCCGGTGTCGATCGTGACCATGTCGGTGCGCGGCACCATGACCGAGCGGACCTTGGTGTCGCCGAGTTCGAACACCGAGTGGATCAGTTCCGCCTCGTTGTCCTCGATCATCTCCGCGTCCGAGGCACGGGACAGGAGTTCGCGGAACTCCTCCTCCGTGAAGAAGGCGGCTTCGTCGCGGCTCGCTCCCGGTGTGATGGAACTGCCGATGCGCACGAGCCAGCGCGGGATCGGACCGAGGATCGCGCAGAGGAAGGCCACGAGCCCCGCGGTGAGCCGGACCACGGCGGATGCATGCATCCGCCCCAGCTGGCGGGGCGAGACGCCGACGATCACGAAACCGATGGCCGCCATGACAGCCGTGGCGAGGAGGCCGGCGAGCCAGATGCTGTCCAGCAGGTCGTGGAACAGGATGGCGACGGCGACGGCCCCGGCCATCTCGAACCACACCCGCCAGAAGCGCAGGGCATGCATGTGGGCGACGGGGGCGTCCAGGATGCGGCGCAGCGACGACGTCCGTGATTCCTGGACGAGCGCTTCGCCCTCCTGCCGGGGGAGGTAGCTGAAGGCCGCTTCGGCGGAGGTGACGAGGGCCGCGGTGAGCGCGAAGAACAGGCCCATGAGGGCCAGGAGCCAGACGGTCAAGCGCGGGTCTCCCGTGGGGCGCTGCCACCGAGGAAGCCCGAGAGGAGCTGCCGCTGCAGGCCGAACATCTCCTTCTCCTCCTCCGGTTCCGCGTGGTCGTAGCCGAGGAGGTGGAGCACGCCGTGGGTGGTCAGCAGGAGCAGCTCGTCATTGGTGCTATGACCCGCTGCCGCACCCTGGGACGCGGCGACCTCCGGGCAGAGGACGATGTCCCCGAGGAGCCCGGCGGGCGTGACCCGCCCCGGCGTGCCGGGCCGCAGCTCGTCCATGGGGAAGGAGAGCACGTCCGTGGGGCCGGGCTCGTCCATCCACTCGACGTGCAGCTTCTCCATCGCCGCGGTGTCCACGAGGATGATGGAGAGCTCGGCCTCGGGGTGGACGAACATCGATTCGAACAGGTAGTTGGCGAGGCGGACGAGCGACTCCTCGTCGACGTCGTACCCGGACTCGTTGTTGACCTCGACGCTCATCGGTTGCCACCCGGCCGGGTGGCGCGTGCCTGCCCTGCGCGCTGCTCTTCGTCCCAGGCGCTGTAGGCGGTGACGATGTCCCCGACGAGGCGGTGCCGGACGACGTCGGCGGAGTCGAGTTCGCTGAAGTAGACGTCGTCGACGTCGCGGAGGATCTCGCTGACGATCCGGAGTCCGGAACTGGTCCCGTTGGGCAGGTCCACCTGGGTGACGTCGCCGGTGACGACCATCTTCGAGCCGAAGCCGAGGCGGGTGAGGAACATCTTCATCTGCTCCGGCGTGGTGTTCTGGGCCTCGTCGAGGATGATGAACGCGTCGTTGAGGGTGCGGCCGCGCATGTAGGCGAGGGGGGCCACCTCGATCGTCCCGGCCGCCATGAGGCGCGGGATCGAATCGGGGTCCATCATGTCGTGCAGGGCGTCGTACAGCGGCCGCAGGTACGGGTCGATCTTGTCGTTCAGAGTGCCGGGCAGGAAGCCCAGCCGCTCCCCCGCCTCGACGGCCGGCCGCGTCAGGATGATCCGGTTGACTTCCTTCTGCTGCAGCGCCTGCACCGCCTTGGCCATGGCCAGGTACGTCTTGCCGGTACCGGCCGGGCCGATCCCGAACACGATGGTGTTGCGGTCGATCGCGTCCACGTACGTGCTCTGGTTGAGCGTCTTGGGGCGGATCGTCTTCCCGCGGGAGGTGAGGATGTTGACCGACAGGACCTCGGACGGCCTGGCAGCGCTCTGCGTCTTCAGCATGGTGACCAGCTGCTCGAGGACCTGCGGGGAGACGGTCGCGTTGTTGCTCGCCATGGTCTGGATCTCGCCGATGAGCCGCTCGGTGCGGAGCACGTCGGCCGAGGGCCCGGTGATGGTCAGCTCGTTCCCCCGCGCCTGCAGGCCGACGCCCGGGAACGAGTCCTCGATCAGCCGGAGCGCCTCGTCGTTGGAGCCGAGGGCCTGCACCATCTGCTCCGTCGAGTCGAAGACGAACATCCGGGTGTCCAGTCCTGCCGCATTGATGCCAGTTGAAGATTCGCTCATAGCTCGGCCGTCCGGCCTTCGATCGCCCTCATTCGAGTAGTCGTACACGTGGTGACGGTGGCTGCGCCCGCCGCGGGTCCCGCGCTGGACCAGCGCTCGGACCGACAGCCGCAGAGATGCCAATCCTACGTCATGGTCCACTGCCGCCTCCTGTGTCAACAGGAGCCGGAGGCCTTTGATTCCCGGCCGGACATGGTGCAGGGACGTGATCTGCGGCATCCTACCCGGAGACCGAGTTCCACTCGGGTTTCATCGCGAATCGGCAACGGCTTCGTATCGATCGGGTTTCAGTCCCGCCCGGTGGCGGTCTTCCTACGGGTGCGTCCTCCCGCCCTGTGCCAAGCTGAATGAGGCCCGGCAGCGGGACCGGCTCCCGGTCCGCGCCTGCACCGACTCCAGCCGTCGATGCGCTGGACCGCGAATTTTCCAGGAATCGATCCGCGCACCTGTGCGCCTGACGGAAGGGGGCCGGCATGAGCGAGCAGGACCCCCTGAAGCGGAGCCGCCTCGGGCTGCCCGGCATCCTCCTCGTCTCCGGCGGCGTGCTCGTCGCCAGCAGCGTGTTCATCGTCCCGAACGTGGGGCTGTTCCAGGGCGGCGGGCACACGACGGCGATCGCCGAGCCCTTCGCCACCGCCGCGCCCGAGGGCTCCGCGCCGTCGGACCCCTCCGTCCAGACCCAGGGCGCCGCTGCGGGACCGGCCGAGGCGCAACCTCTGCTGCCCGTGTACTGGCTCGGGGACGTCGAGGGCAGCGACCGGCTGTTCCGCGAGTTCCTCCCGCCTCCGGAGGGGGCCACGGGTGATCCGATCGCCGATGCGGTGCAGCTCATGACGGCGGGGCGGCCCCTGGATCCCGACTACCGCTCCCCCTGGCAGCAGGCTTCGAGCGTCCGGTCCGCGATCTCCACCAAGAACGTCATCACGCTGGACATGTCCTCGGATGCGTTCTCGTCCCGCCTGGACGAGGACGCAGCCCGCCTGGCGCTGCAGCAGCTCGTCTACACGGCGACCGCCGCGGCATCGAACGCGGGACTCATCCCGGGGGGCGAGTCGAGCTCCGTCGTCGTCCTCGTGGACGGGGCGGCCGACGTCCGCGCCTTCGGCGCGGTCGATCTGGTCGGCGAATGGACGCGGGACTCAGCGGCGCTGGGCGCCCGTCTGGATCATCGACCCCCAGCAGGACGTGGAAGCGGACACCGCCGGGCTGATCATCCACGGCGTCGGTCCCTCGTCGGAGGAATCCGTCGGCTGGCGTATCGACCGCGGGGAGGACAGCTCCACCCCGGGCCCCACGGGACTGTTCCGCGACGGCTCGGTGGACATCGCGGACGGGGCCTACTCCTTCTCCGTGACGCTGCCACCGGGCCGGTACGAGGTCACCGTGACCGTCCCCGACGGCGACGGCGACGGCGAGGCACAGGATTCCAAGAGCGTCACCGTCAGGTAGACGGGGTCGGATCGGGGACGCCCGGCGCGGCCGGCATGACCGGGGTGTCCGCTACCAGCGGTCGAGCAGGTGGTTGAGCAGGACCAGTGCCGCCGGCCCGGCGGACGACGACCGCAGGACGTGTGGTCCGAGGCGCGCCGTCCGGGCTCCGACGGCGCGGAGCTTCCCCAGCTCGGCGTCGCTGATCCCGCCCTCCGGGCCCACGACGACGGCGGTCGACGAGGGCGCGTCCAGCACACCGGAGGTGCGCAGCGCCGTCACCTGAGCCGCCAGGGAGGTCTCCGCGTCCTCGTGGAGGACGACCATGCGGTCCACCGACGCCGCCCAGGTGGCGAGCCCGGAGGTGTCCACCACGCCGTGCACGTCGGGGACGAACGAGCGGCGGGACTGCTTGGCCGCGGCGCCGACGAGCGACACCCACTTCTGCCGGCCCTTCTCCGCCTTGTCGCCGCGCCAGCGGACGATGCTGCGCTCGGCATGCCACGGTACGACGGCGTCGACGCCGAGCTCCGTGGCGGCTTCGACGGCCTGCTCGTCGCGGCCGCCCTTCGCCAGGGCCTGCACGAGCACGAGGCGATGGAGCGGTGCGGGGTCCTGGCCCGCCGTCTCCACCTCGAGGTCGACCGTCCCCGTCCCGACCGCGGCGATGACGCCGCCGATCCGGTAGCCGGCGCCGTCGGACACGTCGATCCGCTCGCCCGCGGTGAGCCGTCTCACGGTGGCGGCGTGGCGCCCCTCGTCCCCGCCGAGGACGAACACGGTGCCGGGTACGGCGGACCGGACGGTCTCACCCGGACCGAAGAAGAGGGGCCGCGTCATGGTCAGCGGTTCCCGAGGCGCTCCCGGAGGCGCGCGAAGACGCCCGAACCGCTGCTGGCGAGCTGTCCGTCCGTGTACTCCTCGCCGCGCAGCTCCGCGAGCCGGCGCAGGAGCTCCTCCTGCTGGTGGTCGATGTTGCGTGGGGTCTCGACGTTGAGGTGGACGCGGAGGTCTCCCCTGCCCTGGCTCCGGAGGTGTGTGACGCCGAGCCCGCGCAGCGTCAGGATCTCCCCCGACTGCGTCCCGGGCTTGATGACGAGCTCCTGGTCGCCGTCGTACGTGTCCAGGTGCACGCTGGTGCCGAGCGCGGCCGCCGTCATGGGGACGCTCAGGGTCACGTGCAGGTCGTCGCCGTCGCGCAGGAAGGTCGAGTCCGTGTTGACGCGGATCTCCACGTACAGGTCGCCCTGCGGCCCGCCGGCGATCCCGGCCTCGCCCTGCCCGGCGAGCTGGATGCGCGTGCCGGTACCGACGCCTGCGGGCACCTTGATGGTCAGGGTGCGGCGCGCGCGGATGCGGCCCTCACCGCTGCACTCGTGGCAGGGGCTCGGGATGACGGTGCCGTAGCCCTGGCAGGTACCGCAGGGGGCACTCGTCATGACCTGGCCGAGGATGGACCGCACGGCGCGCTGGACCTGGCCGGAGCCGCCGCAGATGTCGCAGGTGCGGACGGAGGTGCCGGGCTGGCAGCAGCTGCCGTCGCACGTGGGGCAGACCTCCGCGGTGTCCACCTCGATCTTCTTGTTGGCCCCGAAGACGGCGTCCTTCAGGTCGATGCGGACGTTGATCAGGGCGTCCTGCCCGCGGCGGGTCCGCGTCGGGGCTCCGGCCTGCTGGCCGCCGCCGCCGAAGAAGGTCTCGAAGATGTCCTGGAACGCGAAGCCGGAGCCCGAGTAGCCGGCGCCGTACCCGTTGTCCGTGCCGTTCTCGTTGCCCGTCGTGTCGTAGACCCTGCGCTTCTGGGGGTCCGAGAGCACCTCGTAGGCGTGCGTGACGCGCTTGAACTCCTCGGCGGCATCGTCCCCCGTGTTCACGTCCGGGTGGAGCTTGCGCGCCAGCTTGCGGTACGCCTTCTTGATCTCCTCGCCGGTCGCACCCTGCGCCACACCGAGGACCTCATAGTGATTACTCACTCGTGCACATCACTTCCTGTTGGAGACTTCTGTCTGCTGCTCGCCGGAACCGGCGGAAATGCCTGGGTGCCCCGGAGGGCACTCGCCTACTCCTCGAGGATCCTCGAGAGGTAGCGGGCGACGGCGCGCACGGCGGCCATCGTCGTCGGGTAGTCCATGCGGGTGGGCCCGAGGACCCCGAGCTTCGCGCCGGCGTCCGGCCCGTAGCCCGTGGCGACGACGGAGGCCCCCGACAGGCCCCCGTAGGGGTTCTCGCTGCCGATCCTCACGGAGATGCCGCGGGCGTCGTACTCCATCTCGGACAGGAGCCTCAGCATGACCACCTGCTCCTCGAGCGCCTCGAGGATGGGGCCGATGCTCAGCGGGAAATCCCCGGTGGAACGGGCGAGGTTCGCCGTCCCCGCCAGCAGGATCCGGTCGTCACGGCCGAGCCCTGCGAGCTGTTCCAGCGCCCTGATGATCGTACCCCCGTGCGCCCTCAGTGCGGGAGGCAGTTGCGCCAGGGCGACACCGAGTTCGGCGGGCAGCCCGGACAGCTTCACACCCGACACCGCGGACAGGATCCGCTGCCTGAGTTCCGCGAGTTCGGCCTCCTGGATCGCGGCCGGGGTCCGTACGATGCGCTGCTGGACGGTGCCGTTGCTGGCGATCAGGACGACCAGGATCTGCTGCGGGGCGAGCAGCACGAACTCGATGTGCCGGACGGACGCTCCCCCGACCCGGGGGAACTGGACGACGGCGACCTGGTTGGTCAGCTGTGCCAGCAGGCGCACGGTCCGGTCCATGACGTCGTCGAGATCGTCGGCGCCTTCCAGCAGCGTCTGGATCGCCTTCTTCTCGGGAGCCGAGAGCGGCTTCACCTCGGAGATGCGGTCGACGAACAGGCGGTAGCCCTTGTCCGTGGGGATGCGGCCCGAACTGGTGTGGGGAGCCGCGATGAGGCCCTCCTCCTCGAGGACGGCCATGTCGTTACGGATGGTGGCGGACGAGACGCCCAGCCGGTGGCGGTCCACGAGTGCCTTGGAGCCGACGGGCTCCCGGGAGTGGACGTAGTCCTCGACGATGGCCCGGAGTACCTCCAGGCGTCGTGGTTCGCTCATTCCTGACTCACCTCCGGGTCTGTTCCTCTCCATGCGGGTGCGTTCTGCGGGCGGCCCCGAGCGGTTAGCACTCGACACACCCAAGTGCCAAGTCTAGTACGTGCGGGCCGATTGTTAGCATTGGGACCCGGGCAGCGGCAGACCGCCGCAGCCCTCACGGGAAGGACGCGCACGGCATGGACTACGGCTGGGGAGCACAGGACATCGCGGCTCCGAAGCGGGTCAGCCTGCCCGACGTCCCGGTGGAGAAGGACATGGTCCTCGAGGACGTGCAGAGCGGCTTCGTCGGCGCCGTGGTCCGCGTCGAGAAGTCAGGCGGGCTGCACGTCATGGTGCTCGAGGACCGGCGCGGGAAGAAGCGCACCTTCAGGCTCGGTCACGGGTTCCTCCTCGACGGCGATCCCGTGCACGTCGTCGCGCCCGTCCTGCGCGCCGCCCCGGCGTCCACGCGCACCGCCTCCGGATCGGTGCGGGTCGACGGCGCCCGTGCCCGGACGGCGCGCGCCAGCAGGATCTGGGTCGAGGGCCAGCACGACGCCGAACTGGTGGAGAAGGTCTGGGGCGACGATCTCCGGCTCGAGGGGATCGTCGTCGAACCGCTGCACGGGGTCGACGACCTCGAAGGGGCCGTGCGCGCGTTCGCGCCCGGCCCGGAGCGCAGGCTCGGGATCCTCGTCGACCACCTGCTGCCGGGGACGAAGGAGTCGCGGATCGCCCAGCAGGCGATGACCGTACCCGGCGCCCGCAACCACGTCCTGATCGTGGGCCACCCCTACGTGGACGTCTGGCAGGCGGTGAAACCGGCTGCCCTGGGGCTCGACGCGTGGCCGGTGGTCCCCCGCCACCAGGACTGGAAGACGGGCATCCTCGCCGGCCTCGGCTGGCCGCACCACAACCAGGCAGCCGTCGCACACGGGTGGAAGCGGATCCTCGCCGGCGTCAGCACCTACGCGGATCTGGAGCCCTCCCTGCTGGGCCGGGTCGAAGAGGTCATCGATTTCCTGACCGCCCAGCCGGGGACCGCCTGAGCCGTCCGGCCCCCGCCACCCCGTATCCTTGAAGCACACTCCCGGGGGAGAGTTCCCGCCAGCCACCAAAGGAACCGAAGTTGTCCAACACCGCCGACCACCAGCACCACGGCCGGAACGAGTCCCGTCCTGCGTTCGAGGGGACGCCCGCGACCGCCCTCCCCCTGACGGCCTCCGAGGACCGCCAGTACGCCACGCTGGCACATTTCGGCGGGATCCTGGGGTTCATCCCCTCGCTGCTGATCTACCTCATCTTCAAGGACCGTGGCCCCTTCACGGCGCAGGAGTCGAAGGAGGCGCTCAACTTCACGCTTCCGCCCACCATCCTGGCCCTGGTCGCGTGGCTCCTGTCGCTCCTGCCGGTCATCGGCGGTGTCTTCGCCGTCGTCAATGCCCTCATCTGGGTCGTCATCGCGATCTTCTCGGTCAGCGCGGGCATCCAGGTGAATCGCGGACGCCCGTACCGCTACGCCCTGAACCTGCGCCCGATCCGCTGAGCGGCCGGCACCCCTGACCCGGCGCGGCGCTCGCGTCCCGCAGCGGGGGTGGCGGACCGGCCAGGCCTGGCCGGGACAGCACCCACCTCCTGTGGTCCGCACTGGATCCGCGCGGCGCCTCAGTCCGGCAGGAGCCGGCGCACCACGGCGTCGGCGAGCAGCCTGCCGTTGAACGTCAGGACCAGGCGGCCGGCGAACGCGGCGGCCGGGTCGACCAGTCCGTCGGCGATCAGGCCGGCGACGGCCCTGCGTCCGGTCGCCGTCAGGGACTGCGTGGACAGCCCCTCGCGCAGCCGCACGCGCAGCATGACGTCCTCGACGTAACGGTCCTCCGCCGACAGCACCTCGCGGCCCGCCGCGGGTGACCGCCCGGCGCCCAGTGCGTCCGCGTAGGGACGGGGATGCTTCACGTTCCACCAGCGGGTCCCGCCCACGTGCGAGTGCGCGCCCGGGCCGGCTCCCCACCAGTCGCTGCCCCGCCAGTAGGCGAGGTTGTGGCGGCACTCGTCCGCGGGCGTACGTGCCCAGTTGCTGACCTCGTACCAGTGCAGACCGGCGGCCGTGAGCATCTCCTCGGCGAGGGCGTACTTGTCCGCGTGGTCGTCGTCGTCGATGGGCGGGACCTGGCCGCGCCGGATGCGCGAGGCGAGCCTCGTTCCGTCCTCGATGATGAGGGCGTAGGCGGAGATGTGGTCCGGTCCGTAGGACAGGGCCGTGGCCAGGGTGGTGCGCCAGTCCTCCAGCGACTCCCCCGGCGTCCCGTAGATCAGGTCGAGGCTCACGGCCAGTCCGGCGTCGCGGGCCCACTGCACGGCCTGCGGGACGCGCTCGGGCGCGTGCGTGCGGTCGAGCACCGCGAGGACGTGCGGCACGGCCGACTGCATGCCGAAGGACACACGGGTGAAGCCGGCCTCCCGCAGGGTGCGCAGGGACTCGGGGGTGACCGAGTCGGGGTTTGCCTCGGTGGTGACCTCCGCGTCCGGGGCCAGCCCCCACGTGGCACGCGCCGCGCGCAGGATCGAGGCGAGGTCCTCGGCCGGGAGCAGGGTGGGGGTGCCTCCGCCGAAGAACACGGTGGACAGCGGGCGGGCGGGCACGCCGGAGGTCTCCAGCACGCGCGCGCCGAGCTCGATCTCGGCGAGCACGGAGCCCGCATAGGCGTCCTGGGATGCTCCCCCGCCGAGCTCCGTGGCCGTGTAGGTGTTGAAGTCGCAGTACCCGCACCGGACGGCGCAGAACGGGATGTGCACGTAGAGGCAGAAGTCGCGCTCGAGCGCACCATCTGCCGCCGTGGGCGGCAGGAGTCCGTCGTCGGGCGCCGGCAGGCCGAGCGGCAGCGCGCTAGGCATGCCGGCTCGCCGCCTGGGAACCGTTCGGCATCACTTCTTGGCTTTGTCCTTCGACTCGTCGGATGACAGGGCGGCGATGAAGGCCTCCTGGGGGACCTCGACGCGGCCCACCATCTTCATGCGCTTCTTGCCCTCCTTCTGCTTCTCGAGGAGCTTGCGCTTGCGGGTGATGTCACCGCCGTAGCACTTGGCCAGGACGTCCTTGCGGATGGCCCGGATGCTCTCGCGCGCGATGATCCGTGCCCCGATCGCGGCCTGGATGGGCACCTCGAACTGCTGGCGTGGGATGAGCTCGCGCAGCTTGCCCGTCATCATCACGCCGTACGCGTAGGCCTTCTCACGGTGGGTGATGGCACTGAAGGCGTCCACCTGCTCACCCTGCAGGAGGATGTCCACCTTCACGAGGTCTGACACCTGGTCGCCGTCGGCCTTCCAGTCGAGGGACCCGTAGCCACGGGTCTTGGACTTCAGCAGGTCGAAGAAGTCGAAGACGATCTCCGCCAGGGGCAGGCGGTACCGGATCTCGACCCGGTCCTCCGAGAGGTAGTCCATGCCCCCGAGGACACCGCGGCGCTGCTGGCACAGCTCCATGATGGCGCCGACGAACTCGGACGGCGCCAGGATGGTGGCGGACACCATGGGTTCGCGTACCTCGGCGATCTTGCCCACGGGGTACTCGCTCGGGTTGGTGACCTTGAGGACCCGCTTGTCTTCGAGCGTGACCTCGTACTCGACGTTGGGCGCTGTGGAGATCAGGTCGAGGTTGTACTCCCGCTCGAGGCGTTCGCGCGTGATCTCGAGGTGCAGCAGCCCGAGGAAGCCAACCCGGAAGCCGAAGCCCAGCGCTGCGGACGTCTCGGGCTCGTAGACGAGCGCGGCGTCGTTCAGGGTGAACTTCGCCAGGGCGTCGCGCAGCACGGGGTAGTCGGTGCCGTCGAGCGGATAGAGGCCGGAGAAGACCATCGGCTTCGGGTCCTGGTAGCCGCCGAGCGACTCCGAGGCGGGCTTGGCCAGGTTGGTGACCGTGTCGCCGACCTTCGACTGGCGCACGTCCTTCACGCCGGTGATCAGGTACCCCACCTCGCCGACGCCGAGGCCCTTGGACGGCTGGGGCTCGGGTGAGCTGACGCCGATCTCGAGCAGTTCGTGGCTCGCGCGGGTGGACATCATCTGGATGCGTTCGCGCGGGCTCAGCTTGCCGTCGACGACCCTCACGTAGGTGACGACGCCGCGGTAGGTGTCGTACACGGAGTCGAAGATCATGGCGCGGGCCGGCGCGTCCGGGTTGCCGGTCGGTGCGGGGAGGTCTCGGACGATCTTGTCCATGAGGGCCTCGACGCCCATACCGGTCTTGCCCGACACCTTCAGCACGTCCTCCGGCTCGCCGCCGATCAGGCTCGCGAGCTCCGCCGCGTACTTCTCGGGCTGGGCGGCCGGCAGGTCGATCTTGTTCAGCACGGGGATGATCGTGAGGTTGTTCTCCATCGCGAGGTACAGGTTCGCGAGGGTCTGGGCCTCGATCCCCTGCGCGGCGTCGACGAGCAGGATCGCGCCCTCGCAGGCCGCGAGCGAGCGGGAGACCTCGTAGGTGAAGTCCACGTGCCCCGGGGTGTCGATCATGTTCAGCGCATAGGCGGTGCCGTCGACCTCCCACGGCAGGCGCACGGCCTGCGACTTGATGGTGATGCCGCGCTCGCGTTCGATGTCCATCCGGTCGAGGTACTGCGCCTTCATGTCACGCTGCTCCACGGCTCCGGTGAGCTGGAGCATGCGGTCCGCCAGCGTGGACTTCCCGTGATCGATGTGGGCGATGATGCAGAAATTCCTGATGATCGCCGGATCGGTGGCGGCGGGCACCGGCGCGGTGCGGGCCATGGGTGACACGTAGGTTCCTCACTGTTACGGGACAGGGCCGGCATGCAGTCCACAGCCGCGCCGTCCTCTACGGCGACGGGGCTGGTCAGCGCCGTTTCACTTCCCTTAGTGTCCCACGTGGCCGGGTGGCACCGGGAATCACGGCGACGGGACGGACGACGGCGTCGAGGTACCCGATGGGCGGCTCGCCTAGGATCACCTCCATGGCCATCACCCTGCGCTCCCTCCTGTCCCTGGCACGCCGCGTCGTCAGCGCCGCGGAGCGTGAACAGTCCAGGCAGGCTCCCGACCGCCGATCCCCGCGGAAATCCAGTGGTCCCACGGGCCGTGCGACTCCTGGCCGTCCGGCGGAGAGCCGCCGCCGGGCCGTCTCGCTGGCGTACTCCCCCTCGAGCGACGGGAATCCCGACCCGGGCGAGATCGTCTGGATGTGGGTGCCGTACGAGGACGATCCAGCGCAGGGCAAGGACCGCCCGGTCCTGCTGATCGGGCGGGACGGGCACGACCTGCTGGGCCTGATGCTCACCAGCCGCGACCGGAACAACACCCGCGAGCACGACGACCGGTACATCGACATCGGTACCGGTGCCTGGGACCGGCAGGGACGCCCGAGCGAGGTGAAGGTCGATCGGATCCTGCGGGTCGCGCCCGCCGGGATCCGGCGCGAGGGCGCCGTCCTTCCCCGGGACCGCTTCGAGCGGGTGGTCGCGGCGCTACCGGATCACCTGCTCGGCTGACCAGCCGTCCGCTCTGACCGGACACCGACCCCGGCCCGGTGCACCGCTCGGCTCCGGCCCGTGTCCGCGCCCTCACGGCGGCGGTCCCCCGCAGTCGTCGCGGAGCACCGGCAGGAGCCGTGCAGGTCCGGGTCTCCGGCTCTTTCTGGTAAGCTGTATAGCTGTGTGTCCGCGCAGGTCTTCGGGCACTTTGGCCGATCGCCACACGGTATCCCCACGCCGTTCAGTCTCTGGTCGGCCGAAATACCCTCACGACCAGTCCGCAATACAAAGAAAGTTCTCATACGTGGCAAATATCAAGTCCCAGAAGAAGCGCATCCTCACCAACGAAAAGGCGAGGCAGCGCAACAACTCGGTCAAGTCCGAGCTCAAGACCGCCATCCGCGCCGTGAACACGGCCGTCGAAGGTGCTGACAAGGACGCTGCTGCAACGGCTCTCCAGACCGCCAGCCGCAAGCTCGACAAGGCCGTCAGCAAGGGCGTGCTGCACAAGAACAACGCAGCGAACCGCAAGTCCGCGATCTCCAAGAAGGTCAACGCGCTCTAAGCTGCGAACCCTTCATCGAAGGGCCGGCTCCTCCGGGGGCCGGCCCTTCGGCGTTTAAGCCACTGCCGCAGGTCGGCCGTGCGGCGGCCCCGCGGTTCGGCCGTGCGGCGTCGCGGCGGTTCGGCCGTGCTGCGGCTCCGCGGCATTTCGGCGCTACGGCAGTGCGGCGCTACGGCAGTGCGGCGCGACGGCGGCGAAGAGGCGGTACGGCGGCTCAGCCGTCGCCGAGGGCGATGACCGTCACGGCCCGCTCGACGGCGTACACCGGGTCCCGTGCCTCGCCCTTCACCTGGGCGTCCGCTTCGGCGAGCGCACGGATACAGCGTGCCAGGGCGTCCGAGCTGAACCGCTGGGCTTCCCTGCGGGCCTGGTCCACCTGCCAGGGCGCCATCCCCAGGTCCTTGGCGAGCTGCATGGACGAGCCCCTGACCCCGTGCACCTTCGCGACGGCGCGGACCTTCATGGCGAGGGCGGCGACGATGGGGACCGGGTCCGCCCCCGTGGCCAGGGCGTGCCGCAGCATCGACAGGGCCTGGGCGGTGCGTCCTGCCAGGGCCGCGTCGGCGACCTTGAAACCTGTCGCCTCCACCCGCCCCCCGTAGTACTTCTCGACCGTCTCGACGGACACGTCGCCCGCGGTATCGGACATGAGCTGCTGGCAGGCTGCCGCGAGCTCCGGCAGCTGCGAGCCCACGGCGGCGACGAGGGCGCGCACCGCGTCGGCATCGATCCGGCGTCGTGCCAACCGGAACTCCGTGGTGACGAACTCGGCCTTCTCGCCGTCCTTCTTGAGCGGCTGGCAGTCGACGATCGTGGCCTTCGAGGCCTTGACGGCGTCGAGCAGCTTCTTCCCGCGGTTGCCGCCGGAATGGCGCATCACCAGGACGACGTCGGGCGCCGGGTCGGTGAGATAGGAGAGGGTCTCCACGAGGAAGGCGTCGTTCATCTGCGCCAGTCCCGCCACCTCGATGATCTTCCAGTCGCCGAAGAGGGAGGGGCTCGCATGCATGGTGAGCGTGCCGGCCTCGTAGGAACCGGCGTCGAAGCGGATGAGTTCGGCATCGGGCTGTGCCGCGCGGACCTGGCCGCGGATCGATTCGGCCGCCCTCGACGCGAGGTAGTCCTCCGGACCCGACAGCAGGACCACCGCCGCCGGCGTGACCTCCCGCCAGGATGCGGGGGCGGGACCGCTGGTGCGGGCGGCCGAAGATTTTGTTGCCACGGGGCGGGCTTCCTTCCGTCAGGTGCACTCCTACTGTGTCACGACCCCGAGGCGCCTCAAAGCTGCGGCACCTCCTCCTGAAGGCCTCACCGCAGGGTCCGGGCCTCGAGGGTGTCGCCGACCACGTCCACCAGGACGGTGCCCAGCTCGTCCGTGCGGGCGGTGGCGATCCGCGAGCGCTCGAGGGCGTCGAGGATGGTCGGGTGCGGGTGGCCGTAGTCGTTGCCCTCCCCCACCGAGATGAGGGCGAGGCGGGGGTGCACGGCCTCGAGGAGCGCGGTGCCGCCGTTCCTGGCACCGTGGTGGGCAATTTTGAGGACTTCCACTCCCTTCGTGCTCAGTGAGGGCGTCGCGGTGAGCAGGGAGGTCGCGGCGTCCTCCTCCAGATCTCCCAGGAGCAGGATCGTGATGGATCCAGCGGTGGTCGGCGCCACGACCTCCAGGACGGCGCTCGCGTTGTTCTCCTCCGGCGGTGCCGCGTCCTCCGGGGGCCACAGGACGTCGATGCGGAGCGGAGGGAGGTGGAGCGCCGACCCGCTGTCCAGCCGCGCGGCCCGCACACCGGCTGCTGCCGCTGCCTTCTCCACCTCGCGTGGCAGGTGGTCCTCCCCGGTGGAGTAGTAGAGCGCGGACAGCACGCGCCCCCGGACGGCGCCCTCGACACCGCCGTAGTGGTCGTCGTGCAGGTGCGTGATGACGAGCGCGTCGATCACCTCGATGCGCAGGGCGTCCAGGCACCGGTCCAGCGCCTCCGGATCCGGTCCGGCGTCGACGACGAGCGCGTGGCCGGGCGTCGTCCTCACCACCACGGCGTCGCCCTGGTCGACGTCGCACATCGTCACGATCCAGGAGCGTCCCTCCGGCACCCGTGCGCGGCCGGCGAGAGCGGCCACGGCCGCGAGGCACACGATGGCGCCGAGGACGGCGAGGATCCAGGCCCGGGGGCGACGCGGACAGGATCGGGTCGGGGTCGGCGCGGTGTCCTCGTGATCTGCCTGGACGCGGCTCGCCCGCCGGGTGCGCCCCCACCGGGCCACGAGGGCATCCCGCCGGATCAGGAGCAGGAGCGCCACGGAGACCAGGCCCGCGACGATGGCCCCGGGTACGCCCGGCAGCCAGGGCAGAGATGCCGCCGGTGCCGCGGACAGGGTGTCCGCGATGCCCGCCACCCACCGGGTGCCCCATTGCGCGGCGATCACGAGAGGGTGTGCCACCACCGGCGCGACGATCAGTGCGAGGACCGCCAGCATGCCCAGCAGGGTGATCCCGGGGACGACGGGCGAGGCGAGGATGTTCGCCGGTAGTGCATAGACCGGCAGGGAGGGTTGGATGAGGACCAGGATGGGCGTGCAGAAGAGCTGCGCTGTCAGGGGGATGGCGAGCAACTGGGCGAGGATGCGTGGCATCACCCGTTCGAGGGTCTCCACGACCGCCGGACCTGCAGTGACGAGTCCCAGGGTCGCCGCGACCGACAGCATGAACGCGAAGGACACCGAGAGCCAGGGGTCCGCGGCGAGCAGGATGATGACGGACAGCATCAGCAGGGTCAGGGACACCCTGCCCCGCCCCGAGAGGACGGCGGCCACGCCGATGGCACCCATGACCGCCGCGCGGAGGACGCTCGGTTCCGGCCGGACCAGCATCACGAAGCAGATGAGGGCTCCTACCGCGCCGACGGCCGCGGGGAGGCGAGGCAGGCGGACCGTCCGCAGGCCGAGGAAGGCGAAGGCCACCACATAGGAGCAGTTGGCGCCGCTCACGGCGGTGAGGTGGGTCAGTCCGGTGGTCCTCATGTCCGCTTCCAGGTCGGGCTCGAGTCCGATCCGGTCACCCAGCGCCATCCCCGGGAGCAGGCCGCCGTCACGGTCGTCGCGGGTTGCCAGGTCGCGGAAGCGTGCCCGGAGGTCCTCGGTGTAGCCCAGCCAGCCCTCGGCTTCCTCGATGCTCGGGCTGCTCGCCGGCAGGAAGACCGCCGCGGCTCGGCCCACCCGGTCCGCCGGTTTCGCGGTGCCCAGCACCCGCACCGTGTCACCCGTGCCGACCCCGCTCCACGGTTCCGGGCCGAGGACCACCACGGGGGTGGCCGAGGCGAACGCCTGGCCGCGCAGCACCCCGCCGACGACGTCCGCCTCGACGAGGTAGCGGGTGCCGCTCCCGAACGGGCCGGGCGCGAGCGGCGAGGGTTCACCGGCGATACGGAGGACGGCGGTGAATCGGGCGCCGGAACGGACCGCGTCATCGACCGGTCCTGCCTCCGCCCGCGCGAGGCTCCCACCCGCGGCGAGCAGCACCAGGGTCAGCGCGGCCACCGGGGGGAGAACCTGCACGGGCACCAGCAGCCAGGCCGGACGAGGCCCCGCCGGCACGAGGGCGACCAGGCAGGCCAGGGTCACGCCGACCGAGGCGGCGATGAGGCCCGCTGCCGTCACCCCGACCGCTCCGCCGTGGATCACGGCGGCGGCGGCCGCGGCCCACGCCGTTGCCGCCGACGGCACGAGCCGCAGATCCCGTCGGTGTCGGTCCCGGTCGCCGGCGGACAGAGCCGGGGAAGGAGCGGCGTCGGCCACGCCGCCTGCCCGGCGGCGGGAATTCCCGCCCGGCCTGCACCCGGTACGGCCCGATACGACCCTCACCGCGCCACGATGAGGGGAAGGATCCCCTCGAGCAGTGCCGGCCCGATCCCGGGCACCGCATCGATGTCGGACGCCTGGGCGAAGGGCCCGTGCTCGTCCCGCCAGTCGACGATCCGCTGCCCCAGGACGGGCCCGACGCGCGGAAGGGAGTCGAGCTCGGCCAGGCCCGCGGTATTGATGTCGAGGGCTCCGCCCGAGCCGACGCCACCTGACCCACCGACAATCCCTCCGAGTCCTTCCGACCCCGCTGCGGGCAGGGGTCCTTCCGCCTCCGGTTGATCCGGTCGCGGTGCCTCGCCGACAGCCAGGAGGTGGATGTGCTGGCCATCCCCGGGGACGGCCGCGAGGTTGATCCCGTCGAGATCCGCCTCGGGAAGCGCTCCGCCCGCCTTCGTGATGATCTCGAACAGCCGCGTCCCCGCCGGCACCGTGACGACGCCGGGCGACGCCACCGCGCCGGTCACGTAGACGACGACCGGTCCGCCCCCGCCGCCAGCGGGTACGGAGGGCCCGCCGGTCACCCGACCGGGCGGGTCTCCACCCGACGGATCGTGTCCCGACGACGCCCCACCGGGTGGCCGGCCCGACGAATCCCCGCCGGGCTCCTGCCCGGGCGGTTCCTCCCCGGAGGATGTCCCACCCGCCGTGTCCTCCGCAGCTCCGCCGTCGCCGGCTCCCTCGGCCGGGGTACCGCCGTCCAGCTGCACCGACACGGCGGCGGCCGACGGCTCCGAGCTGCGCATGAGGAAGAGCGCTGCGCCGACGGCGAGGGCCACGCCGAGGAACACCAGCGCCGCGGTCCGCGCCACACTCCAGCGCACGGCACGGAGTCGGGACGGTGGGATCCCCTGATCCCGTCCCGCCCACCGGGTTCCCGCAGCCTGCGGCGGGCACAGATCGGTAGTGGAGCCGTCGCCGTCCTCCCGGTCGGCCCCGGTGAGGCCCTCACCCGCGGAGGGATCCGAGCGCGGTGCCCCGAACGTGGGGGCGGGCGGCTCCCAGGCGTCCCCCGTTGTCGGCCATCGGTGCTTTCCCATGGCTCCACGCTAGGAGCCGGCATCGGCCACCGGAGGGCGGTGGAGGCTATGTGGATATCCCGGTCGGGAGCGACCTGCCGGAGAGCTGCCTAGTCGGCGCTGACGGTGACGGCCACGACGCCGAGTCCCGCGTGCGCGGCCAGCACCGAGGGGCAGGGCGCCGTCGTGACCACGCCGGACCCGGCCATCGTCTGCAGCCGGTCCGCAAGGGCGAGGGCGACGTCCTCGTTGCCGAAGTGATGGACCGTCAGGTGGACGCCGCCGCTCCGGGTCGCCACGTCGGCCTCGACGAGCTCCTGGAGCCGCTGCATGCCGCGCGCCGCCGACCGCATCCGTTCGAGCGGCACCAGCCGTCCGCCCTGCACGCGCAGGATCACCCGCACGGACAGGAGCGTACCCAGCCACGCAGCAGCGGCGGTGATCCTCCCGCCGCGCCGCAGCTGCTCGACGCTCGGGACGTAGAAGTAGAGGCTGGAGGCGCGGGCCGCCATGGCGGCGGCCGCGGCGGAGGCCTGCAGGTCCCCTCCCGAGGCGGCCGCGTCCTTCGCCGCGAGGGCGGCGCGGCCCTGGGCCATGCCGGCGGTCCGGGTGTCGATGACCTCGACCGGGACCGGTGCGCGCGATGCCGCCAGGCGCGCCGCCTCCACGGTCCCGGACAGCAGCCCGGACAGGTGGACCGAGACGATCCCGTCGTAGCCCTCGTCCGCCAGCCGCGCGTAGACGCGGTCGAACTGGCCCGGCGACGGCCTCGAGGTGCGCACGTCGGATCCTGCAGCGAGGGCCAGCATCAGCGGGGCCGTGACGTCGTCGTGCTCCCCGGTGAGGATGTCGTCGCCCACGAGGACCGGCATCGCGACCACGTGCACACCGTCCGCCGGGCCGCCGGGTGCGCTCCATCCCGGAGCGAACCCGGCGGCCGAGTCGGTGACGACGGCTACCCGCACGAGGAGCTCCCCGTCCGCGTGACCGTCGATCCCCTGGTCATCAGGCCGGCACGATGTTGACCAGCTTCGGCGCCCGCACGATCACTGTGCGGATGCCGCGACCGTCCAGCACGCGCTGCACCTGGTCGCTGGCCAGCGCGAGTTCGCGCAGTTCGTCCTCGGCGATGTCCGGGGACACCGTCAGGCGGTCACGCACCTTGCCCTGCACCTGGACGACGGCGACGACGCTCTCCTGCGTCAGCAGGGCGGGATCCACGACGGGCCAGCCCGCCGTGGCGACCGTCGCCTCGTGGCCGAGGCGGTTCCACAGGTCCTCGGCCGTGTACGGCGCGAATAGGCTCAGGAGGACGGCGACGGCCTCCGTTGCCTCACGGACGGCAGGATCCGCTCCCCCGGCACCGGAGTCGATGGCCTTCCGCGTCGCGTTGACCAGCTCCATGAGCTTCGCGATGACCACGTTGAACTTGTTGGCCTCCATCAGCTCGGCGGCGTCGGAGACCGTCCGGTGCGTCACCGACCGCAGCGCGCGGTCCCCCGTCGCCGGGTCGGTACCGACGGCGCTCGTCACGTCGTTCCCCAGGCGCCAGGCGCGTGCGAGGAACTTCGCGGAGCCGGACGGCGAGACGTCCGCCCAGTCGACGTCGTCCTCGGGCGGCGACGCGAACACCATGGTGAGGCGCACGGCGTCGACCCCGAAACGGTCCAGCTGCTCGCCGAGGTCCACGCCGTTGCCGAGGGACTTGCTCATGGCCTTGCCCCCGTTGAGGACCTGGCCCTGGTTCAGGAGGGCGCTGAAGGGCTCGGTGAAGCCCACCATGCCGAGGTCGAAGAGCACCTTGGTGAAGAACCGGCTGTAGAGCAGGTGCAGGATGGCATGCTCCACGCCGCCCACGTACTGGCCCACGGGCAGCCAGCGGTTCACCGCCTCCGGATCGAACGGCGCCGTGTCCAGGTGCGGGTTCACGAAGCGCAGGTAGTACCAGGACGAGTCCACGAAGGTGTCCATGGTGTCCGTGTCGCGGGTCGCCGCGCCGCCGCACGAGGGGCACGGCACGTTGACCCATTCCTCGACGGCGGCCAGCGGCGAGGTGCCCTTGGGCGCCAGCGCCTCGCCGCGCAGGCCCTCGGGGAGCGTGACCGGCAGCTGGTCGTCCGGGACCGGCACCTCGCCGCAGGACGGGCAGTGGATGATCGGGATGGGGGTCCCCCAGAAGCGCTGGCGGGAGAGCAGCCAGTCGCGCAGGCGGTAGTTGACGGTGTGCGTGCCCGTCCCCTGCTCCTCGATGAGTTCGACGGCGCGGGCAATGGCCGTCGCCTTGTCCAGGCCGCTCAGTTCGCCGGAGTTCACGAGCGTGCCCGCGCCGGTGGTCGCGATACCCGTCTCCGCGGCGTCCTCCGCGCCCGTGTCGACGACGGTGCGGACCGGCAGGTCGAAGGTCCGCGCGAAGTCGAGGTCGCGCTGGTCATGGGCAGGGACCGCCATGATGGCGCCGGTGCCGTAGTCGGCCAGCACGTAGTCGGCGGCCCACACGGGCAGCTTCTCGCCGGTGAGCGGGTTCACCGCGTAGCGCCCGGTGAACACGCCGGTCTTCTCCCGCTCGGTGGCCTGCCGTTCGATCTCCGACAGCCCCTTGACCTGTTCGCGGTACGCCTCCAGGGCGTCCCGGTGCTCGGCGGTGACCAGCTCGAGGGCCAGGTCCGCGTCCGCGGCGACGACGAAGAAGGTCGCCCCGTACAGGGTGTCCGGGCGCGTCGTGAAGACCGTGACGTCCGACTCCGGCGCGCCGTCGGTCGCCTCGATGCGGAAGCGGACATGCGCTCCTTTGGAGCGGCCGATCCAGTTGCGCTGCATCGCGAGGACCCGCTCGGGCCAGTGCCCCTTGAGCTGCTCCATGTCGTCCAGCAGGCGGTCGGCGTAGTCGGTGATCCTGAAGTACCACTGGTTGAGGTTCTTCTTCGTGACCATGGTCCCGCAACGGTCGCAGGCCCCGTTGATGACCTGCTCGTTGGCGAGGACGGTCTGGTCCTTCGGGCACCAGTTCACCGGCGAGTTCCGGCGGTAGGCGAGGCCCTTCTGGAAGAACCGGACGAACAGCCACTGCGTCCAGCGGTAGTACTCGGGGTCGGAGGTGTGCAGCCGGCGGCTCCAGTCGGCGCTGATCGCGTAGCGCTTGAAGGAGTGGGCCTGCGTCTCGATGTTCGCGTACGTCCACTCCGCCGGGTGGGCGTTGCGCTTGATCGCGGCGTTCTCGGCGGGCAGGCCGAACGAGTCCCAACCGATCGGGTGCAGGACGTCGAAGCCCTTCTGGCGGTAGTACCGCGCGGCGACGTCGCCCATGGCGAAGGCCTCGGCGTGCCCCATGTGGAGGTCACCCGAGGGGTAGGGGAACATGTCGAGCACGTAGCGGCGCTCACGGCTGCCGTCGTCGGCAGGGGCGAATGCCTGGAGCCGGTCCCACACCGCGGGCCACTTCGCCTCGATGGCGGAGAAATCGTAGGTGTCCTCGTCCGGCTGCGCGGCCTCGGGATTGATGCTCACTGTGTCTTGACCTGTCCTGTCGGTGGAACGTTGCTGCGGTGCTTCTTCGGGACTGCCGTGCTGCCGTCCTGCGCCGGACATGCAAAAGCCCCTCACAGGGAGGGGCCGCCGCACGGAGGATACCGTGCGGCTATGTAAGAAGGAGGGCGCGAGGCATGGCTTCACTTTAGCAGCGTGCGGCCGTGACCGCCCCGCGGGAGGCCCGATCATGCAGAGGGCACGTCCGGTCCGTCCTGCGACGGACCGGACGTGCCCTCCCGGCACGGCCGGATACTGCCGGACGGTGCTAGCGCACGTCCTCGTCGACCCAGTCGAAGGTCTTCGTGACGGCCTTCTTCCAGAGGCGCAGCTGGCGCTCGCGCTCTGCCTCGTCCATGGTGGGGACCCAGCGCTTGTCCTCGGCCCAGTTGGTGGCGAGTTCGTCGGTGTCCTTCCAGAAACCGACCGCGAGGCCCGCGGCGTAGGCAGCGCCGAGGGCGGTGGTCTCCGTGACCTTCGGCCGGATCACGGGGATGCCCAGGATGTCGGCCTGGAACTGCATCAGGGCGTCGTTGGCGACCATGCCGCCGTCGACCCTCAGGTCCTCCATGTTGACCCCGGAATCGGCGTTGGCGGCGTCCAGTACCTCGCGGGTCTGGAAGGCCGTCGCCTCCAGTGCGGCACGGGCGATGTGACCCTTGTTCACGAAGCGGGTCATGCCGACGATCGCGCCGCGGGCGTCCGAGCGCCAGTACGGTGCGAAGAGGCCGGAGAACGCCGGGACGATGTACACGCCGCCGTTGTCGTCGACCGTCGTCGCGAGCTGCTCGACCTCGGGCGCGCTGTTGATGATGCCGAGGTTGTCACGGAGCCACTGGATCAGCGAACCGGTGACGGCGATCGAGCCCTCGAGTGCGTAGACGGGCTTCGCGTCTCCGAGGCGGTAGCAGACCGTGGTGAGCAGACCGTTCTTCGAGTGGACGATCTCCTCGCCGGTGTTGACGATCATGAAGTTGCCGGTGCCGTAGGTGTTCTTCGCACCGCCCTTGTCGAACGCCGCCTGACCGAAGGTCGCCGCCTGCTGGTCACCGAGGATTCCGGCGACCGGCGTCTCGCGGAGCAGCTGCGAGGTGTGCACGGTGCCGTAGACCTCGGAGGACGACTTGATCTCCGGCATCATCGACGCGGGGACGCCGAAGTCGGCGAGGATGGACTCGTCCCAGGCGAGGGTCTCCAGGTCCATGAACAGGGTGCGCGAGGCGTTGGTGACGTCGGTGATGTGCACGCCGCCGTCGGTGCCGCCCGTGAGGTTCCACGTGACCCAGGAGTCCGTGTTGCCGAACAGGAGGTCGCCGGCCTCTGCCTTCTCGCGTGCGCCCTCGACGTTGTCGAGGATCCACTTGATCTTGGTGCCGGAGAAGTAGGTGGCCAGCGGGAGGCCGACCTTCGCCTTGTACCGTTCGACGCCGCCGTCCTTGGCGAGCTCGTCGACGATGTTCTGGGTGCGGGTGTCCTGCCACACGATGGCGTTGTAGACCGCCTTGCCGGTGGTCTTGTCCCAGACGACGGCGGTCTCACGCTGGTTGGTGATGCCGACGGCGGCGATGTCGTGGCGGGTGAGGTTCGCCTTGGACAGCGCCGTGCCGATCACCTCGCGCGTGTTGGTCCAGATCTCGGCGGGATCGTGCTCGACCCAGCCTGCCCTGGGGAAGATCTGCTCGTGCTCCTTCTGCCCGGAGGACACGATATCGCCCTTGTGGTCGAAGACGATGGCCCGACTGGAGGTGGTGCCCTGGTCGATGGCGATGACGTACTGCTGCGACATGTCTTACTCCTTCATTGGATGACGACGTGGAAGAGGGCGCGGTGACGCGCCGCCCTACGTGGTGCTGCCTAGGCTGCGGCCGGGAACGAGAGGAACTGGATGACGATGCCTGCGAGCGCACCACCGACGATCGGTCCGACGATGGGGACCCACGCGTACGCCCAGTCGCTGCTGCCCTTGCCCTTGATCGGCAGGAAGGCGTGCGCGATACGGGGGCCGAGGTCACGGTTCGGGTTGATGGCGTAGCCGGTGGGTCCACCGAGCGACGCGCCGATACCGACGACGAGCAGCGCCACCGCGAGGGGGCCGAGGCCCGACGGCGTGTTGCCGAAGGACAGGATGACCAGGACGAGCACGAAGGTACCGATGATCTCGGTGACGAGGTTCCAGCCGTACGAACGGATCGCGGGACCGGTGGAGAAGACGCCGAGCTTGTTGGCGGGATCCGGCTCCTCGTCGAAGTGCTGCTTGTAGGCGAGCCAGCAGAGGACGGCGCCGAGGATGGAACCGATCATCTGGGCCGCGAGGTACGCCAGTGTGGTGGCGAAGGTCTTGTCGACGCCGGGCGCGTATTCGGCTGCGTCAGCGTTGAACAGCAGCCCCATCGTGACGGCGAAGTTGAGGTGGGCGCCGGAGAGGGCTGCCACGTAGACACCGGCGAAGACGGCGAGACCCCAACCGAAGTTGACCATGAGAAAGCCGCCGTTATTGCCCTTGGTCCTGGCGAGCGCGACATTCGCGACCACGCCCGTACCCAGCAACAGCAGCAGCATTGTGCCGAATGTTTCGGCCACAAACACTTCCAGAGACATCGTTGACTCCTCAATCTATTCATTTATTAACGGGTGCCGCCGCCTCGACGGCACCCGTTGATTCCCCCCGGCAACCACTGCCGTTGGCACTGCGCCACTGCCTCTCGGCAGCGGTTCGACCCCTAGCGGCGGGCGCCGCTAGGCGGTCAGGCTTTTGACGTGCACCCTGTGGGCCTCGGCGAGGACCGTCTCGGCGAGCTTGACCTCCGCTGCGGATCGCGCAGCGTCCCATCCCAGCAACGGGGCGAGGGTATCGGCAAGCTCGGCAAGCAGTTCCCCGGTGACGAGTCCACGGAAGGCAAGTGATGTACGGCGGATCAGGACGTCGATCAGGTGGCCGACCTGCTCGTGCTCCACCATGTAGGCAAGCTCGCGCGTGCTCAGCTCCTTCGTGGAATTGAACAGCCTGTCGGGGCCTTCGGCAAGGTATTCGATGACATCCGTCGCACGGGTCCCGTAGCGCGTGAGCAGGACCTCCACCCGCGCCTCGTCGACACCCGGGCGGACGGCCCGCTTGATCCAGGCACGCTCGGCGGCGGCGTCGGTCGGGAAGTCCTGGCCACCGCCGATGGCGACACCCGCCGTCGACGCCTTGCGGGGCTTGCCCAGGGCGGCGAGCGTGTCATTGGTGAGGTGCTCGGACAGGGCACGGAACGTGGTCCACTTGCCGCCGACGAGGCTCAGCGTGGTGACGGACCGGCCGCCCAGCTTCTCCTCGCGCTTCTCGATGCGGTAGTCGCGGGAGACGAACCCGGGCTGCGTGTCGTCGTGGCGGGGCAGGGGCCGGACGCCGGAGAAGCTGTAGACGATGTCGTCCTGCGTCACCTCGATATCGGGGAACACGTGGCCGATCAGCTCGAAGAAGTACTCGATCTCCTCGTCCGTGCAGACGGCCTGCTCATTGATGTCGACGTCGATGTCCGTGGTGCCGACGAGCACGCGGTCCCCCATCGGGTAGATCAGCACGATCCGGCCGTCGACGTGCTCGAAGAAGATCTCCGTGCCGTTGCAGGCCTTGAGCAGCTCGGGGTGGTCCAGGACGATGTGCGATCCCTTGGTGCCGCCCATGAACCGGGTCTCGGAGCCGAGCACCGCGTTGGTGTTGTCCGTCCACGCGCCGGTGGCGTTCACGACGACGTCGGCCTGGAACGTGAAGGTCTCCCCCGTGAGTTCGTCGCGCAGGAGCACGCCGTCCTCACCGGTGCCGACCGCGCTGACGTAGTTGGCGGCACGGGCCTCGGGGTTGATCACCTGGCCGTCGCGCAGGACGTCGAGGGTGAGGCGCTCGGGGTTGTGGACCGAGGCGTCGAAGTAGGTCGCCGCCCACTTGATGTCCTTGCGGACGTCGGGCATGGCCGCGAGTGCCTTCTTGCGGCCCACGAAGGAGTGGCGGGGTACATTGCCGCCGTCGCGCGAGAAGAAGTCGTACATGGTGAGGCCGGCCTTGATGAGGACGGCGCCGCGCTCCACCTGCTTGCCCTGCTTGTGCGTGAGGAAGCGCATGGGGGCGGAGAGGATGCCGGAGAACGTCGTGTAGATCGGGATCGTGGTCTGGAGCGGCTTCACGTAGTGGGGGGCGATCTTCATGAGGGCGTTGCGCTCGATGACGGACTCGCGGACGAGGCGGAACTCGCCGTTCTCGAGGTAGCGGATACCGCCGTGGATCATGTGCGAGGACGCACCCGAGGCGCCCTGGCAGTAGTCGCCGCGCTCGACCAGGGCGACGTCGATGCCCTGGAGTGCGAGGTCGCGGAACGTGCCGACCCCGTTGATGCCGCCGCCGATGATGAGCACGGACGCCCGGGGCTTGTCCCTGAGCCTCTGCACCACGGTGCGGGTAGAAGTTGTCGTGCCTTCACCGTTGTTCCGGTCGACTGGAATGCTCAAGGTACTACTCCGTAACGTCTATGTCTGGAAGGGGTGCTGCATCTCTCATTCTTCGAGGACTGGGAATTGCAGTCAACCGCATTGCACAAACGTGCACGAGAGGTCCAGACTGGCCGGATGACGATCATGAGTGGTAGCCCCGGGGTGGAGGGGGCGGCCGGTGAGCATGCGCACGGGAACCGGTCCAGGGATGCCCTGCGGGCCGCGCAGATGTACTACCTGCAGGACCTGACGATGAACGCCATCGCGCGGGAGCTGCGGACCTCGCGCTCCACGGTCTCCCGCCTGCTGTCGATGGCCCGCGAGACGGGGCTGGTGCAGATCCAGGTGAACAATCCGTCCGAGCGGGCACCGGCGCTGGAGCAGCACATCCGCCGCCGGTTCGGGGTCGAGGCGCACGTGGTCCCCGTCGCGGACTCGGTCAGCGATTCGGACGTGCTCGACCGCGTCGCGATCCAGGCCGCCCGCACCATCGGACCGCTGGTGGATTCGAACGCGATCATCGGCGTCGCCTGGGGATCCACGCTCAGCGCGGTCAGCCACCACCTGACGCGGAAGCAGACCCACGACAGCACGATCGTGCAGCTCAACGGGGCCGGGAACACGCAGACCACCGGCATCACGTATGCCAGCGAGATCCTGCGCCGGTTCGGACAGGCCTACGGGGCGCGCGTGGAACAGTTCCCCGTCCCGGCCTTCTTCGACCACGCCGCGACGAAGACCGCCATGTGGGACGAGCGCAGCGTCCGCCGCATCCTCGACCTGCAGCGCCGCATGACGATGGCGATCTTCGGCGTCGGCTCCATCGGCTCGGGGATCCCCAGCCACGTGTACAGCGGCGGGTACCTGGACGGCGAGGACCTCGAGGCGCTGGAGGGCGATGCCGTGGTGGGCGACGTCGCCACGATGTTCTTCCGCGCGGACGGTAGCCACCGGGACGTGGTGCTGAACCAGCGGAGCACCGGCCCGGACCTCGACGAGCTGCGGAAGGTCCGCCGCCGCATCTGCGTGGTCTCCGGCGAGTCCAAGATCCACGGGCTGCGGGGAGCGCTCGCGGCAGGACTCGCGACAGATCTGATCCTCGACGAGGGCGCCGCCCAGCGGCTCGTCTACGCCTGACCGGGTTGCGGCGCCGGGCGCGGCCCAGCTGCCCGGGCCCTGCGCGCCGCGTGTGGTGCCGGGCCGGGTGAGCGCTAGACGGCGAGGACCACCTTCCCGCGAACCCGGCCCGCCTCCAGATAGGCGAGGGCCTCGGAGGCCTGCTCGAGGCGGAACGAGCGGTCGATGCTCGGCATCACGGCACCCTCCCCCATCAGGGCGACGAGCCGCTCCAGGCTTTCGGCCCGGACGAGCGCTATCACCATGGCCAGTCGCTGGCGCACGAAGGGGGACAGCGCGGCAGCACCGAGCTGCCGGTGCATGCCGCCCGAGAGGCGTTCACCGCCCTCCCCTCCGACGATCACGGCCGTGCCGCGGGGCGCGAGCGCGCGGCGCAGGTGGCCCACGGAGGGACGACCGCCGATGTCGAGGACGAGGTCGTAGGCGGGCGACCCGGCGGCGAAGTCACCGGCGGCGTGGTCGATCACGCGGTCGGCGCCCAGTGAGAGCACGAAGTCGCCCTTCGCCGCGCTGCACACCCCGGTGACGCGTGCCCCGGCGGCCTTGGCCAGCTGTACGGCGAAGCTGCCGACGCCGCCCGAGGCGCCGAGGATCGCGACGTGCTGGCCCGCGGTGACCCGCCCGACGTCGTGCAGTGCCTTGAGCGCCGTCACGGCGGACACCGGGACGGCCGCCGCCTGCTCGAAGGTGAGGCCGGCGGGCTTGCGGACCAGCGTGTCCTCGGGGGCGGCCGCGAATTCCGCGAACGACCCTCGCCCGCTCCCGAACACCTCGTCACCGACCGCGAAGCGCGAGACCCGTGCGCCGACGGCTTCGACGACGCCCGCGAGGTCCTGGCCCGGCACCACGTTCCGGGGCCTGCGCACCCCGACGGCCAGCCGCGCCAGGTACGGGGTGCCCGTCATGAGGTGCCACACCCCGCGATCGACGCCGGCGGCGTGGACCCGCACGAGGACCTCGTCCGGCTTCACCTCCGGTACGGGCACGTCCCCCACCCGCAGTACGTCGGGGCCGCCGTACTCGTACCGGGTCACGGCCCGCATGGTGGCCCCGGCCGTCGTCGCCCTGCTGTCCTCGTCCTGCATGACCGCCTCCTCGGGGGACGCGCTCCCTGCGCGGGCCCGTGCGGCACACGGTATCGTACAGTGTACGAAACAGCTAGGGGTCATCACCCAGGGGGCCGGATGCACGCACGACCGACGACCGATCGGGTGCCGCTCACACGCGAGCGGGTCCTCCGCTGCGCCGTCGCCCTCGCCGACGCGCACGGCCTCGCCGGGCTGAGCATCCGGACGCTCGCCGCGGAACTCGGGAGCAAGCCGATGAGCCTGTACTACTACGTGGCCAACAAGGAGCAGATCCTCGACGGCATCGTGGACCTGGTCTTCGCCGAGGTGTACCTCCCCGTCATCGGGGAGCCGTGGCGGCAGGAGATGCTCTCCCGTGCACGCTCCCTGCGCGCGGTGCTGCGCCGACACCCCTGGGCCGTGGGGTTGCTCGAATCGCGCAGGAATCCCGGACCGGCGACCCTCCGGCACCACGACGCGACCCTGGGAACCCTGCGCCGTTCCGGCTTCACCCTGCAGGCGACGGCCCACGCGTATGCGCTGCTGGACAGTTTCATCTACGGGTTCGCGCTGCAGGAGGCCGCACTGCCGCTCAGCGGTGCGGAGTCCGTGCCCGAGGCGGCCGCGCCCATCATGGAGCACTTCGCGGGCGGCGAGTACCCCTGGATGATGGAGATCGCGACGGGGGTCGTCCTCCAGCCGGGCTACGACTTCGCCGACGAGTTCGACCACGGTCTCGCCCTGGTCCTCGACGCGCTGCAACCGGGCTGAGCAGCGCCCGGCGCCGGGACGACCCGCCACCCGGCGGGCGCCGGTCGGCGTCGACGATGCCGTGCGCTCGGTAGAGTTCCCCCATGAGCACCTCCGTACCCCGCGCCGCGCTCGCCGACGGCACCACCATCGACGTCCTCGGGTACGGCGTGTACAAAGTGCCGCCCGAGGACACCGCGGAGCTGTGTTCCACCGCCCTCGATGTCGGGTACCGGCTGCTCGACACCGCCGCGCTCTACGGCAACGAGGCCGGCGTCGGCGCTGCCGCACGCACCTTCCTCGAGACCGGGAACCGGCAGGACCTCTTCGTCACGTCCAAGGTGTGGAACGACGACCACGGCTTCGACGCGACGCTCCGCGCCTTCGACACGACGATGGGCCTGCTAGGCCTGGACCAGCTGGATCTGTACCTGATCCACTGGCCCTGCCCGTCCCGGGACCTGTACGTCGACACGTGGCGTGCTCTCGAGAGGCTCCGCACCGAGGGCAGGGTCCGGTCCATCGGCGTCTCCAACTTCCAGCAGCCGCACCTCGAACGCCTGATCGCCGAGACCGGCGTCGTCCCGGTCCTCAACCAGATCGAGCTGCACCCCTATCTCCAGCAGCGCGCGCTGCGTGCCTTCCATGCGCAGCACGGCATCGCCACGCAGGCCTGGAGCCCGCTCGGCCGGGGCCACGTCCTCCAGGACCCGGCGATCGGGCGCATCGCGGCCGAGCTCGGGCGCACACCCGCCCAGGTGATCCTGCGGTGGCACCTGCAGCAGGGCATCCTGACCATCCCGAAGGCGAGCTCCCGCGAGCGCATCGGCTCCAACCTGGACATCTTCGGGTTCACGCTCGACGACGCGCACCTCGCCGCGCTCGACGCCCTCGACCGCGACCAGCGGTTCGGGTCGCACCCCGACCGGGTGGGCTGATGCGCCAGGGCACCGTCACGACCCTCGCTTGGGAGGGCACCCGGCAGCGGGTCTGGGACTACCCGGCGCTCGGCACCGACGGGGAGGCAGGCGCGACGATCGTGATGGTGCACGGTTTCCGCGGCGACCACCACGGCCTGCTGCGGTTCGTCGAGGAACTGCCCCGCCACCGCATCCTCCTCCCCGACCTGCCGGGCTTCGGCCAGGGCGGCGAGCTGCCCGGTACGCACGACGTCGCCACCTACGCACGCTTCATCGACGACATCGCGCGCCGCTTCGCCCCGGAGCCGCGCGTCCTGCTCGGGCACTCCTTCGGCTCCATCGTCGCGGCCGAAGCGGCGGCGCTGGACCCGGACCTCGCCGAGACCCTGGTGCTGGTGAACCCCATCAGTGCCCCAGCCCTCGAAGGGCCGAGCCGGCTGGCGTCGCGGGTCGCGGAGGCCTACTACGTCGCAGCCGACCGCCTGCCCGAGCGGGCCGGCCGTGCCCTGCTGGCCAACCCGGTGATCGTCCGCAGCATGAGCGTGTTCATGGCGAAGACCCGGGACAGGTCGCTGCGCCGCTGGATCCACGGGCAGCACGCGGCCTACTTCAGCTCCTTCGCCACGCGCCGGGTGGTGCTCGAGGCGTTCCGGGCCTCCATCTCGGGCACCGTGCGGGACCGCGCGCACGAACTGCTGATGCCCGTGCTGCTGATCGCCGCCGAACAGGACGACATCGGCTCCGTGGAGAGCCAGCGCGGACTGGCCGCCCTCGTCCCGGACGCCACGCTCGCCGTCCTGCCCGACGTCGGGCACCTCGTGCACTACGAGAAGCCGCGCGAGGCGGCCCTGCTGATCGAGAACTTCCTGGAGAGAGCACCCGTATGAGGATCCTGTTCGACGCGCGCTTCACGCGCACCGACCACCACGACGGCATCAGCCGCTACGGGGCGAGCCTGATTGCCGCGCTCGCCCGGACGGACGACGTCGTGATGCTCATCAGCGACCCCCGGCAGCTCGCGCTCCTGCCCGACGTGCCCTTCGTACGCATCACCAGCCCGCTCTCCCCCGCCGAGCTGTTCGTCGCGCGGCGCATCAACCGCCTGAAGCCCGACGTCGTCGTGTGCCCGATGCAGACCATGGGCTCCTGGGGCCGCCGGTACCCGCTCGTCCTCACCCTGCACGACCTCATCTACTACGAGAACCCGACGCCGCCGTCGTTCCTGCCCCTGCCGGTGCGCCTGCTCTGGCGGCTCTACCACCTCGCCTACTGGCCCCAGCGGCTCCTGCTGAACCGCGCCGACGTCGTCGCCACGATCTCCGCCACCACCGCCGGGCTCATCGCGCGGCACAGGCTCACGCGCCGGCCTGTGCTGCTCGTCGGCAACGCACCCCAACCGGCGGAGCGCCGCCGTGACCCGGACGCCCCGCGGTCGGCGTCGCTGCTCTACATGGGGTCCTTCATGCCCTACAAGAACGTCGAGACGCTCGTCCGGGCCGTGGCACTGCTCCCCGGCCACACGCTGCACCTGCTGAGCCGCATCACACCGGCCCGGCGTGCCGAACTGACGGCGCTTCCCGCGGCGGAGGAACGGGTGAGATTCCACGACGGCGTGAGCGACGCCGAGTACGAGGACCTGCTCCTCGACGCGACCGCGCTCGTCACGCTCTCCAGGGCTGAGGGGTACGGCCTGCCGATCATCGAGGCGATGGCCACCGGGACGCCCGTCGTCGCGAGCGACATCCCCATCTTCCGGGAGGTCGGGGGCACGGCGGCCCTGTACGTGGACCCCGACGATCCCCACGCGGTGGCCGCCGCGGTCCGCTCCCTCGACGAGCCCGGATGCTGGGCCGAGGCCTCCCGTGCCGGGGTGGCGCAGGCTGCCACGTACACGTGGACGGCGTCAGCCGAGCAGCTGCGCCAGGCGTGCCGGCGGGCGATCGACGAATACGGACGACGGCGCTTCGTTCGGCTCACCGCGGAATCGGTCGGCCGACGGGACCCCTCGGCGTGAGCGGCATCGGCGGCATGGTCCTCGGAGGACGCGGAGCATGACGGATCTCCAGTGCGTTGCCACGGCTGTGCTGCTCGATGCCGCTGCCGCACCTCCTGCGTGGCTGACGCGCCTTCCGGTCGCCGCCTGGTTCGACCTCCAGGACACGCAGGACCTGACCGACCTCCTCGAGGAGACGGCGGACCGGTTCCGCGGCGAGACGTTCGTCGTCACCGCATCCGCGGACGCCGTGACGCGGGCCCTGCATCGGCAAGCCGTGGAGGGCACGGCACCTGTCGTCCTCGAGATCGACTCCGAGGGCTGGCACCTCGCGGCGATCCCCGACCGGACGTAGTCCGGCCACCCGCAGGATCCGGGCGTGGGCTACGAGCCCGTCCGCAGCCCCGCGGACGACCAGCCGCTGGCACGCGGGTCCTCGATGCCGTCGAGCAGCAGGTCGAGCGCGAACTCGAACTCGAACTGGTCGTCGCAGCCGCGACCGACGACGCCCTCGCCGTCGTGCGAGGAGGCCATGGCGATGCGGAGGACGTTGGGGAAGAGCGCTGCCATCTGCTGCAGGGCGGCCTGCTCGGCCGCGCCGTCCTCCACTGCCGCAGGCCCGGCGGGTCCGGCCTCGGGATCGTCGAAAAGTTCCTGCGTGAAACCCCACATACGGCTGCCGATGGCGTGCATGACATGGTGCGTCAGGTCCGCCGAGAACCCCCGCTGGAGGAACATGCCGATGAACGAATCCATGTAGGCGAGCACCCCCGCGGTCCTCCGGGTCCGCGTCTCGAGCACCCTGCGGGCCCACCGGTGCCGCTGGAGCACACTCCGCGCCGAGAGGACCCGATGCCGGACGACGTCCTTCCACTCCGGTGCATCGATCGGGGGGGTCGATCTCCCCCACGATGACATCGAGCATCCCGTCCAGGAGATCGTCCTTGTTCGCCACGTGCTTGTACAGCGCCATCGGCACGACGCCGAGCGCCTCGGCCAGGGGGCGCATGCCCAGGCGTCCGATGCCCTGCTCGTCGGCAAGGGCGATGGCGGCCCGCAGCACGGTATCCCTGCTCAGGCGTGCTCGCGGCACGGCCCGCATCCTCTCCTCCATGTGCTCCTCCCTGTCCGTCACGTCACCCACTTGACGAGTGTACGCCGTACACCTACTGTGATCCTCAGAGGTGTACAGAGTACACCTCAAGGCTCCGCCCCCTAGCTTCACCCCACGCCCCAGGGCTCGAAGAACAGGACGCCGATGGACACTCCAGGACTGACGACGCCCGCCCGGGCCCACCCGGCCGGCACCGGCCGCTCGGCACCGGCGTGGCTCGTGCCGGCAGGACTGATCCTGCTGAGCCTCATCCCCGTCCTCGCGGGCGCCGTGCGGCTGACCGAACTGACCGGCGGTGCCGGCATCACGCAGCGGAACGCCCGGTTCTTCGACTCTCCCGTCCCGGTGGTCCTGCACATCGTCGGCGCGACCGTCTACACGCTGCTCGGAGCGTTCCAGTTCGTCCCCGCCCTGCGCCGCCGGGGGCGCCGCTGGCACCGGATCTCCGGCCGGATCCTCTTCCCTGCCGGGGTGACGGCAGCAGCGACCGGCCTCTGGATGGCACTGTTCTACCTCCTTCCAGCCAGTGATGGTCCGCTCCTGCTGACCTTTCGGCTCCTGTTCGGCGGGGTGATGCTCCTCAGCCTCGCTCTCGGCGTCCGCGCCGTGATGCACGGGGACATCGCAGCGCACGGCGCATGGATGACCCGGGCCTACGCGATCGGACTCGGCGCAGGGACACAGGCCCTGATCCTCATCCTGCCGGAGCTCCTCTCGATGCCGCCCGGCCAGACCGCCCGGGCACTGCTGATGGGTGCGGCGTGGGTCATCAACCTCGCCGTCGCCGAGTTCCTCATCCGCCGGCGGCATCACGCCTGACGGCCGTCCCGTCGGCCGCCCCCTTGAGGCGGCTGACCCACCTGGCCTACGGTGGCCTCCATGTACCTGGAGAATCTCGTCGTCGACGCCGTGGAACCCCAGCGACTCGGCCGCTTCTGGGAGGCGGTGGTCGGCGGCGAGACGCTCACGGACGAGCCTGACGTGTACGAGACCCGACTCACCATCGAGGGTGGTCCGGTGCTGGATCTGTGCTTCCAGCGCGTGCATGAGCCGTCCTCCCCGCCCCGACTCCACGTCGACCTGCGGAGCGGCCCCGGCCACGCGGAGGAGGTCGACCGGCTGCTCGCGCTCGGTGCCCGGCACCTCGACGTCGGTCAGGGGCGCGTGCCGTGGGTGGTGCTCGCCGATCCGGAGGGAAACCCCTGCTGCGTCATGGACGAGCGGACGGAGGACTACCTGACAGGACCCATCGCGGCGCTCCCCCTCGACTCCTCCGGCGTGGAGCGCGACGCGCGGTTCTGGTCCTGGCTCACCGGCTGGACCCGGGTCCCGGGAGGGGTTCCTACATTGCGCCACCCGTCGCAGCGGGGACCGCTCCTCGAGCTGTGCCCTGAGCCGGCGCCGAAGGGCGCCGGGAAGAACCCGCTGCACCTGGACGTGCGGCTCGAGGCCGGGGACGACCCCGACGACGTCGCAGCGGGCATCATCGAACGGGGCGGCCGCGAACTGCGCACCGGCTGGGGCGACCTGCCGTGGCGCATCTATGCCGACCCCTCGGGCAACGAGCTGTGCGTCCTGCCGGCACGCTCCTGACCTTCTCCCGGGCAGGTCAGGCACTCCAGCCGAGGACGGTGCCACCGATCACCATCGCGCCGAACCACGTGGCCACCGCGACGACAGGCACGAGAAGCACCCGATAGGACCGGCGTAGCACCAGTTTCACGCCGACACGGGTCAGCACCAGCCACCACGCGAGGAACAGTGCCAGGGCCCAGAGCGGGGCGACGAGACCGCTGGTCAGATAGAAGTACCCCGCCACGAAATGTGCGGCTGCGGCAAGAACGGCAGCCACCGCGTAGAGCGCGAGGCCCCCCTGCCTGAGTGCGGGCTCGGGAAAGTGCACACCCGCAGTCTAGTCAGGGAGCTCACGGCCGGGTCTGCGCGGAGCCGACTCGTCTCCGTGCACCCGTGGGTGCCAACGTGCTCCTCGATGAATCTCTTCCAGGCCACGTGTTCTCGAATGCGCGTTCGGTGTCGGTGGTTCCCTGCTGGGCAGAGGACTTCTCGTGGGTGAAGTTTGTGACGAGGAGGCGACTGTGCTGCGGTGGTTCCTTTCACCGGGGGGGGTTTGCACGCTGTTGATGATCACCTCGACCAGGGCATGCATCTTCATGTTGCGGTGACTGGCGGCTGACTGCAGTATCTCGATCGCTTCGGCATGGGAGCACCTGCTCTGCTCCATCAGGATCCCGGCGGCAATGTTGATGCGGGTGCGACTGGCGGAAGCCGCGACCAGGTCCTCGCTGCGGCCGGAGAGCAGCGATAAGCGGACACCGAACGCAAGAGCGGTCCGTGCGACGTCGTGAAGCGCAGCGATGTCGGCCGCGACCTGCGGCAGCAAGGGACCCCATCGTGACGGCCGGGACGGATACAGGCAGATCCCGAGGTGACTGTCCTCACCGATGGGGCGAATCTGTTCAAGGACCGACTGGACACCCGGACCCATCCGCTCCCGCTCGGGGTACTCATCCACGTCGACGGCATCCGGCCGGCCGGCCGGTGCTGCATCCTGATCAAGTGTGGTGCGCCGTTGCACGGCTGACGCCCGGCGCCGGGCGAGGTTGGCCGCATCTGTGGTACTGGCGACGACCAGGGGTCTCTTGCGTGGTCGCAGGAGAAACACCCCGCACTCGGCGGTACCGGAAGGGACCGTGCGCAGAGCATGCTCGGTGAGTAGGTGAAGACACGCTTCGAGCGGTTCATCGGCGAGAACGAGCGAGAGCAGGGCATCTGCTACGCCCGCGAGCGGGTGGGACATCGCCTGAGACTCGGTGTGAGATGTGGGGTGAGGCATGGGGTCGTTTTCTGTCGGGTACGCCGGCGCCCGGACGCTCGTCGGCTCTGCGGGTTCGACCTTTGCTTAGCGCACTCCGCAACCCAACCCTACAAAGCAGCCACCCGCAGCGGAAGCACCAGATAACGCCTACTATCCGCGATACCCACGCAACTGGCCCTGTGCTGTCGAGGGATTGAGGAGTTGCTGTCACTTCAACGCCCCGGACCGTTCCGGAGTCGCCTCGGAGTCATCTCGGAGTCATCTCGGAGTCGTCCCGGAGTTATCTCGGAGTCGTCCGGGGTGTGAACTTCTGGAAGCGCCCATGCGCGCGGGCAAGGACTCTTCCAGAAGCCCGAAAGCTGCCCACTGCTCAGCAACCCGGTCGAAACATCAGGGCCCGCCCCTGACAGTCCCGTCGGGAGGGACGGCGTATCAGACGCCCACACCCGCAGCGCACATGCTGGGACTAGTCGGTGAGCCATGATCCGAGCAACCTGCCTGCTCCTCGCTCAACCAGGACGTGATCGGCTGCTGACCGTCGTCGGTTCCACAGGAACAGACAATCGGACACTCCACCATGTACGAGGAGTACGCCGGTAGGCCGATGCTGTCAGACTGATCTGGTTTCGCCGGCCCGGTCCCGGTATGCGTCATCAGCGTTCCCCTGCAATGCCAGGTCCACGCGGGCAGCGAGGTCATGGACAGCGTCAGCGTCGTAGGGAAGCATCGAGGGGTCCATCGCATCGAGGATCAGTCCGACCTGAGCGCGAATGCCCTTGCCTTGGGTGTCGTCCCGGACATTGATCGCGCAGTCCCGGAGCAGGCGCAGCAATGCAGAGAGCACCAACGGCTCGGAACACCCGAACCGGCGCACGGGTGCACACACCAGGTCCAGATAGTAGCGGTGATCCCGGTCTGGGGTGATCACCCGTGGCGTACCGTGGACGTCGTTGTGCTGCTGGGAGCCGAGCTTGCAGCCCTGCAACTGCACGAGTAGGTCCGCGCAGTGACCCACCGCGTGGACTGCTGTGATCGGATCGTTGATCGCCGGTGAGATGGCTTTCACCGCGATGTCGGTCAGCTGGCGCAGCCCCAGAGCGGGGTCCTGCTCGAGCGTGCGTTCAAAGCCCATCTCGACCGCCACTGCCAGAGCCTCGGACATCTGCTCTGCCACGGGACCGGTCACGTCCCGGCCATCGTCCGTCGAGAAGCTTCCGAGAGGGGTGCCGACCGTCACCCGATCCCCCGGTCTGACACCTACCCGGACGACCACACGAGATTCAGTGGCCGCCTGCACCAGAACCTGGGGCCGGACGGCCTTGACGAACCCGCTGCGCGCTGCCATGACCAGGGTCCCGCCTTTGGGGCTCGAAAGGCTCGAGCTGAGGTCCCTGGAGTGGTCCTCGTACTCCGGGTATGCCTGCCGAGCCGCTCGTGAGGCTTCCTGGTGAACGGCGAGCATCATCGTGTCCACCCGCAGGGACTTCACGATGTGGCCGACATAGAACAGCAGGGCTCCGGCGGATCCGAGCCCCATCACGAACACCAGGGCCGGCACCAGCACCGGTAGCGGGCGCTCCGCATCCATTCCCCGCAATCCGGTCACCGATACCACGAACGTCGACATCAGAATGCCCAGAACCGTCTGGGTCACCCGGTCCCTGGCGAACTCGCGCAACAACCGCGGAGAGAACTGCTGAGACGCCACCTGCAACGCAAGCACGGTCAACGAAAAGATCAGGGTCGTGGCCGTCATGATCGAACCGGCCACCACCTGCAGCAGCGCCATCGCGGCGTCGGTACCGCTCGGCCACAACCATGTGGCCCACGCGGGGCTAGGATCCGGGCGGACCGTCAAGAGGAGGATCGTCACCCCCAGGGACACGACAGCGGCAAGGAACGGCCAGAACCACAAGGTTGCACGCAAAACCCAAGTGAAACGTGACCTCGTACCCGCACTCATCTCCTTACCCGGACCGGTTCGGCTTCTGATCCTTACCCGGCGCAGTCGGGACAGTACTCTCGTTCTGGTTCATCGGCGTCAACTCTCCGGAGTTAGTCAGTCTACTTACTAAGTAAACGTGCCAAGTCTCCAGCGGATGCGTCAATGACAAACATGCACCTCCTGCTCGCCACAGATGTGCAACAGGCAGAGGGCCAGGGGCTTGATCAGCAGGAGCCCCCGGAGGATCCTCCAACGGACGGCCAGGGCGCTTCGTCACGACCTCACGTGGCCGAACAGGCCGACTGCCGGGAACGCTGCTGGCGGATCCGTTATCGGGACGGACGGCCAAGACGCTTCTCGGCTTCGAGTTGCTCACGGACAGGGGCGTGGGCAGGCTTGCAGCCACCGAGTTCCAGGAGCCTGTCGCAGCCCGTCGACAGGTCAGAGGGCGTGCACGAGGTGACTGATGAACAAACAGGCCGAGAACACGACCGACACAGCGGACACCCAGCAAGCAGCGCGCTGCAGCGCCCGGTTCCCTGAAGCCTGTCTCAGCCGCACGATCGCCCAGACGAGGATCGCGAACGCGACGAAGGGGAAGACGTAGAACACCAGACTCACTATGGAGCCCACGAGCAGCCAGACGTCCACCCAGGAGCGGGCCGCGATGGGTGCCGACGTGGCGGCGGCGGCGACCTGCTCGACCGGCCCGAAATCGGCGACGATGCGTTCAGCGGTGTTGTCCGACGCTCCATCTCGGGTGAGCATCTCGGCGGCATGTTCGCGCATCGCCTGGATCGTCTCAGCGCGCTCCCGGGCGTCAGTGCCGATCAGCGCGCGATCGAGATCGGCGAAGTATGCCTCCAGAAGTGCCGGCAGCGGTTCGGTGGTGGTCATGAAGATTCCTTGATCATGGTTGTGACATCCGCAGCGAACACGCTCCAGGTCTCCATGAAGACCTGCAGAGCGTTCTCGCCCGTGTCAGTGAGGTGGTAATAGCGGCGGGGCGGACCGACCGGTGATGGCTCCAGCGTGGTGGTCACCCATCCCTGCTGCCGTAGACGTGAGAGCAGCGGATAGAGCGTGCCCCCGCTGGCGAACAGGACCTTCCCCTCGCCGAGACGATCGGCGATCTCCAGCCCATACGCCGCCCCGGAGCGCAGGCAGGCAAGCACGCAGTAGTCCACTGTGCCTTTGCGGAGTTGCGTCAGGACCGAATCGGGGGAAGGTGCCATGCACTGCATGCTACCGGTACCCTGCAGTGCAAGCAACCGGATGGTGGATGACGGCACGCTAACGGTGCCCGACCTCGAGGCGGGTCTGGGCTTCTCCATCGACGGTCTCGGACATCGACTGAGCCGGCGGAACGACGAGATCGGACAGGCGGGAGCACACGCCGACCGAGCTTGATCGCCGATCCCCTTCTGGTCCTTCGTGGTGATGGCTGGACTCCGGCGCGTGTGCTGCTAGCGTGTGCCGGTGACCATCAGGATGGGGATCTACGGGGACAGTATCGGCACCGGATGGCGGGGCATCTCGGACCGCAGCAAACGCTGGACGAGCATCACGTGCGCCACCCTGAACCTCGAGGAGCACAACTTCTCGGTGGACGGCCTGGGCTTCATCCGCCGACGCGACACGGACGCTTTTCCGTTGCACCCCTTGCAGATGGTCATCAGCGCCCAGCCTCACCTTGCTCTGATCGCACTGGGCCAGAACGACTACGAGTGCATCCCCGAGCGGAAGAGTGAACTCCGCCGCATGATCATTCAGGACATGACCACCCTCCGGGACGCCTTACCCACGTCCCAGGTGCTCGTCGTGGAGCCGTACTGGCCATCGACACTCCAGGAACCACCGAGGGGCCGGGATCTCTTCGACCTGCACGGTGAGTGCGCCCAGGAAGCTGAATTGCCGTTCATCAAGGGACAGCGCGGCGTTTTCGGCGAGGACTACCTGCCGTACCTCTACCCTGAAGAGGGCCAGCTCCACCCCAACGATCAGGGCCACGCGGTCCTCGCCGCCGCCATGATTGCGGCTCTTTCCCCCTACGTTGAACAAGCCCTCCTCCAGCAAGCCTCCCGAACCCGGTAGAGGGTGGTTGATCGTGGGCGACGAGGATCCCGCAGAGGACTGCCGGCCTGGAGGTGCCGTGATTGGCACCTGACCTGTTCCACAGCCGCCGTACGATCGCCGTATGCCGTAAGGCCGTTCTCCTATCGTGACCCGCTGGCCTACGCGGGATTCACCCTTCTCACCACGGGCGTCGTCAGGCGTGCATATCTATGGCTGGGGCACGCGACCAGGAGAACACAGTGACGGATCGGCCGGCCCCGCAGTCGCTCCTGCTCCCAACGACCAGCCGGGGCGGGTCTTGACGTATCACTTGCATTTTGCAAGTATAGCCGCATGAGCCTCTTCATCACTTGCCCCGTCGAGAGCGTCGAGCGTGCGACAGCCTTCTATACCGCCCTTGGCTGGACCCTGAACACTGAGATGTCCGATCACAACGTGTCGTGCTTCGCGATCGCGCCCGAGCAATACGTCATGCTCGGTAGCCGAGAGATGTACGCAAGCATTGGTGGGGCCGAGGAGCTGGTCGGCGGACCCGGCACGCCCTCGAAGGTGACTGTCTCGTTCGACCTCGGCAGCCGCGAGGCGGTTGACGAGCTCACCGCACGCGCCGGCGCCGCCGGCGGACGGATCGGCGACACCGACGACTACCCCTTCATGTACCAGCGCCAGTTCGACGACCCGGACGGCTACCACTACTCGCCGTTCTGGATGAAACCGGACGTCGATCCGACCGCATGAGCGACCTGGCCGCGGCTCTCGACATCGTCGGAGCGCGGTGGGCCCTGCTCGTCGTCGAGCAGCTACTCGACGGGCCACAGCGCTACAGCGATCTGCAGCGCGAACTCGGCGCGCCGACGAACATGCTCGCGACCCGGCTACGCGAGCTCGAAGCGGCCGGCGTACTGTCGCGCCTGCCACTCCGGCACAACACCCGGGCCTATGCGCTGACCGACCGGGGGCTTGCCCTGCGCGAGGCGATCGTCGCGCTCGCACGTTGGGGCGCGCAGGAGGTCTAGATATCGCGAGTACACGCACCGCATCATGCACAGTCCGGTAGAAGGGTCCCCTCGCGGGCGACCACCCTGCATCTGGTTCGGCGCGGCTCTCGCAAACCCTGGAGATTCGCGACGTCCCGTCGACCGCAGGCCCTCCTCGGGCTACCGTCTTGCCCCTCTCCCGAGCGCGGTGCGCCCTGTGCGTGCTGTCCTCAGGCGGAGACCGCACTGACAGCGACGACCCCGCCCCAGGGGTCCCGGATCACCGCGCTCCTGAATCCCGGGGTATTCGAGGGTGGCAGCAGGAGTCCGCCCCGAGATCCACCGCCCTCTCAGCGATTTCGTCCGCACTGCCGACGGAGAAGTTGATACTCCAGTGCGCCGGAATATCGGTGCCGTCGGTGGTGGTAGCTACTGCCACTATCCGGTCGTCGCGAACCCATCGTGAGAAGGTACCTTCCGGCGAAGACTCCAGTTCCCAATCGAACATCGTCCGGTAGAACTCTTGGGCCTTCTCCAGGTCCGGAGTGTGCAGCGAACTCATCGCCCAACTATTCGGCTGATCGACGAGCTCGACGCGGTGGTCTTCTCCCGCTTCTCGCAGGCAGAACATGACTCCGGAGGAGTCGGCGATCAATGCCGCGCGCGTCGAGGCCCGATATTCGGCGAGCCCGCGGCCGCCCGCCTGCTCAGCATGGGCCAATGCTTTCCCGACATCATCCACACGGACATGGGTCAGCCATCCAGCCGGTGACCGCGGAGGAGCCTGCCCGACGCCGGCCACCAACCGCCCGTCGAGACGGGCCAGGTAGTACTCGCCGCTGAAACCCGACATCCGGATCGGTGCATCGAAGTCCCAGCCGAACAGGGCGCCATAGAACTGTGCAGCGGCCGGCGGATCCGGCTGCCAGGTGTCCACCCAACAGGGTGCGCCTATCGAGGAAACATCCCGCGTGGACATACACAGCACCTCACTCGATGTCGCTGACCGACCCCGAACCAGGATGGGTCAGGTAAGCATACTTTTGGGAACGATCGCAGCGGTGGCAGAAGACGGCTGAGTGGAAGCCTCGAGTGCGAAGCAGAATCCCGCTCGTGAACGGTCGGTTGCGCTCACCCACCACGCTGGTCCACCGGCTTCGGCAGCTGCCCGGACGGTGACGTGATCCGATTGGACCGCGAGAGTAGCGTGCCGATCGCGACGACGCGGAAGTGTGGGTGGTGAAGGGGCGCGATGATCGCGCAGTCGAACAGACTGCTCGAGCTGGTTGAGGATCGTCTGGACGACGACATCGATGTGCCGTCCATGGCGGCCATGCTGGGCACTGGGCTCTCCCGCTGCGCCAAGCACACGGATGCACTCGAAACAACCATGGAACTGCCCGATCCCCGCCGCTTAGACTGGCCGAGCCGCCTGCAGGCCCTACGGAGGAGCAGCATGACCACGATCGCCGAGACCGTCGTCCACAACCTCGCCGCCAACGGGATCCAGCGTGTCTGGGGCGTTCCCGGCGACTCCCTGAACGCGGTGACCGAGGCCATCCGCCGGGAAAAGGGCATCGAGTGGATGCTCGTCCGGCACGAGGAGGAGGCTGCGTTCGCTGCTGCCGGGGAGGCGGCGCTGACGGGCGACCTCGCGGTGTGCGCGGGCAGCTGCGGCCCCGGCAACCTGCACCTCATCAACGGGCTCTACGACGCGCACCGGAGCCGGGTACCCGTGCTCGCGATCGCATCCCACATCCCGACGGACGAGATCGGCAGCCAGTACTTTCAGGAGACGCGGCCCACCGAGCTGTTCCGTGACTGCACGGTCTTCTGCGAGATGGTGCTGAGCCCTGAGCAGATGCCACGGCTGTTGGAGATCGCAATGCGGACGGCCATCGAGAAGAGGGGCGTCGCGGTGCTCGTGATCGCGGGCGACACCGCGCTTCAGGCCGCCTCGGACGAGCGCGTCTTCACGGTCCGTCGCACCGACCCGGTCATCGTGCCCTCCCCGTCGGAGCTGCAGGACGCAGCCACCACACTGAACTCCTGTGAGAAGGTCACGATCCTCGCGGGCGGCGGCGTGGCGGGGGCGCGCGATGAGGTCCTCGCCCTTGCCGACGTACTCGGAGCGCCGATCGTGCATGCCCTCCGCGGGAAGGAAATCATCGAGCACGACAACCCGTTCGACGTCGGCATGACCGGGCTCCTCGGCTTCGCGTCGGGATACCGCGCCATGGAGGACTGCGACGCGCTGCTGATGCTCGGTACCGACTTCCCGTACCAGCAGTTCTACCCGAAGAACGCAAAGATCCTGCAGGTCGACGTACTGGGCGAGCAGCTCGGGCGCCGGGTGCCACTTACCCAGGGCATGGTCGGCGGTGTGCGCGCGACGGCGGCGGCGTTGCTGCCGTTGCTCGAGCGGAAGCAACAGCGCACCCACCTCGAGAAGTCGCTTGACCACTACCGCCGCACCCGCGCGCAGCTCGACGACCTCGAGAAGCAGGGCTCAGGCGCCATCCATCCGCAGCACCTGGCCCACCTGATCGACGAGCTCGCGGACGACGACGCGGTCTTCCTGCCCGATGTCGGCACTCCGGTGATCTGGGCGTGCCGGCACCTGCGCATCGGCCCGAAACGGCGCCTCATCGGCTCCTTCTGGCACGGCACCATGGCGGCGGCGACCCCGCTCGGCATGGGTGCCCAGGCTGTGGACCGGAACCGGCAGGTCGTGGTCCTCGCCGGCGACGGCGGCCTGGCGATGATGCTTGGCGAGCTGCTGACGGCTGTGCAGCACGAGCTTCCGATCAAGATCGTCGTGTTCGACAACGCGGCGCTGAGCTTCGTGGAAGTGGAGATGAAGGCGGCCGGCATCGTCAACTTCGGCACCGGACTCCAGAACCCCGACTTCGGTGCGGTCGCTCAGGCGGTGGGAATGCACGGCGAGAGTGTGACGCGCCCGGAGGACCTCGAGGGTGCCCTGCGCCGCGCGTTCGCACACCACGGCCCCGCGCTCGTCTCCGTCGCAGTGGAGCGGCAGGAGCTCTCAATACCGCCGAAGATCGAGGCGAAGCAGGCCACCGGCTTTGCGGTCTACGCGCTGCGCACTGTGCTCGCCGGCAACGGCCGCGAACTCATCGACCTCGCCCGAGCCAACGCTCGCCAGCTGCTCTGAGCAGAACGACCGGCCGCGGACCCTTCACCGGTGCGGAAGAGGCTCGGCGTAGGCCGGCGGGCGTACGCCGTCATGCGGCATCGTTCGTGCTGTTGATGGATATGAGGTTCATGCCCAGGTCGCCTACGCGTCGAATCAGCCCGTGGAGGGCGGCTTGGTCGATGACGGCACCGGTGAGGAGGGTGTGCTGCTCCGCATCTAGTGTGAGCGTGAAGCCCTCGAACCATTCGCTCCATCCCGGGTCGAGTCGCCCCTCGAGCCGTATCTGGTAGCGGTTCATGCCGCTGGACCGAGGCGGGCCTCATCCGCTCGCGCCTGCTGGGCTGCGGTGTCTGCGGTGTTAGAGCGCTCGTCGGACCAGAGGGAGTAGCCGAGCCAGATCAGGGCGAGGCCCATGGGAACGGCGGCCAGGCGTTCGAGCGTGTGGGGCAGGAGCGCGCCCGCGACGGGCGTGATGGCTGCTGCTGCGATCAGCAGGATGCCGGCTCCTCGTGACAGAACCCGGGCGCGGAGGACGGCGATGCCGAAGAGCAGTGCGCCGACCACGTAGAGCAATGCTCCGAGGTTGGGGAGTGCGGCTAGTGGACCCAGATCGGTGACGGCCTCGTACCGGCCGAAGAGTCCGACGACGTCGACGGAGACCTGGGGTGCGTCGGTGACGAACAGGGGGGCGATGATCGCTTCGGCGAAGTTGAAGGCGGCTTGCAGGATCAGGAAGAAGCCGAACATCAGGTACCCGATCAACCCAAGGACCCCGAGTTGCCGTACCTGCCGGAGATAGATGCCGGTGATTCCCATGAGTGCGAGTACCGCCTCGGCGAAACTCAGGAGGTGGACGAACTGCCATCGTTGTGTCGTCAGCGAAGCGACCACGTCGGCTGGGTGGATGAACTGGATGACGATGTAGGCGAGGCCCGCGAGGGCCGCGGCGGCCGCGGCTCCGCGGGTGAGGGTGGATGTGGTGATGCTCATGATGCGCTCCTCTGGTTCCGATGCGCCGGATGATCGTCCGGGCACATTCGAAAGCTACGCAGCCGTGTGGTGACACGGCATCACCACATTTCTTGATCGGATGGTGATTCTTGTGGAAGTGCCTTCAGATCAGGCCCAGCGATTCGGCGCGGCGGACGGCGGCGGCCCGGCTGCTCACGTCGAGCTTGAGGAAGATGTGCTTCGTGTGGGTCCGCATCGTGTTGAGTGAGACGTAGAGTTCGCGGGCGATTTCCGGCCCTGACAGCTCTGTGGCGAGAAGCCTGAGCACGTGGAACTCACGTTCACTGAGCGTTTCGTAGGGTTGGTCCGGGGACCCGGCGTCGCCGGTGTCGCGGAGGGCCTGGCTGAGCCGACGCACGAAGGCCGGGCAGATGCCCGCGCCGGCGGCGTGGCGCAGGAGTGCCAGCATCGGTGCGCCCTCGTCGATGAACAGTCGGGCATAGCCTTCGGGCTCGGTGTCCGTCAGGGCTCGTTCCAGGGGCACGAGTGCCAGGGATATCTGGCCCTGCGCGTGGAATGCCAGAGCCTGCAGCACCCGGATCTCGCTCATGCTCCCCGTACGTCCGCCGGCTTCGGCTGCAACGAGCAGGCGACCGAGTAGCTCGTGTGCCTGGTCGAGAGAGTGACTCAGGGGGTATTCGCGGTGCTCTGCGATCAGCAGCCGAGCGAGAGTGATATGGCTGAATTCGGAGTGGTAATCGAGCATCCCGCAGGGTGTCAGTGTCTGCTCGTCCACCCACGCTCGTGCTTCCCGAAGGTGCCCCTGGGCGATCAGGATGCGGGCGCGCAGGCCGCCGATCGGTCTGACGTCGGGGAAGAAGCCCCGCCGGTAGTGCTGTTCGGCGCCCGTGAGAGCTTCGAGGGCGAGCTCGGGTTGCCCGAGGGCTTCGTGCACTCTGGCCATCGCCACGAACCACCGGTAGCGATGTTCGTGCGAGAGCGCGCCTTCGCCCAGTTCGGTGCTTGCCGCCAGGTGCTCCTGGGCGAGCGACAGCTCGTTGCACTCCCGATACAGGTCACTGAGCCCTGCATGGAGGTCCGCTGTCGGTGGGCCACCGTTGCCGTGGTCGATGGACTGCTGCAGCGCGGCCTCATAGATCGTCCGGGCTTCCCGCAGTCGACCGAGCGGCAGCAGCATGTCGGTGATCACCATGGTGGTGCTCAGCGCATCGGTCAGGTTGCCGGCGAGGCGAAGGCTTGCCGCAGAGTTCCTGAAGGCCACGACGCCGGCCTCGAGATCGCCGCCGGCCCACAAGGCAAGGCCCAGCAGGCCGGCCGCCGCGCCCCGCCCCAGGTGGTCTTCGGGCCTCGCCGAGTCGAACGCGCGATGAGCGTGAATCGCGAAGCCGGCTTGGTCTCCCCGGGCCAGGGCGAGGGAGGCGCGGTAGAGCTCGATCGTGACGGGCAGGTTCCGGAGTTCCTCGCCGGGCTCGGAATCATGGGCGGGATCTTCGCCGTCATCGGACATCGCGAGGAGACGTTCTGCTGCGGTGAGTTGATGATCGGCGGAGAAGATGTCCCCGGCGACGAGTGAGGACCACGCGGAGAACACCCTCAGCACTGGCCTGCGGTTCCTGGCATCATCCGGCAGCCTCGCGAGCCAGCCGAGGAGGGTTGCGTCCTGTCGGCTCTTGCGGACACCGGGGATGGCCGCTTCGATCAAGCGCGCGGCCCCCGGGAAGTCGGCTGCTTCGAATGCGTGCCTGACCGCTTCGTCGGGCGCGTCGTTGTTCTCGTACCACGCACTGGCCGCCCTGTGGAGGGCCGCAACGTGCGCCGTGCCGTGCGTGAGCAGCCTCGAACGCAGAACCTCGGCGAAGAGGTGATGGTATCGGTACCATTGCCGCTTGTCGTCCAGGGGCACGATGAACAGGTTGGCGCGCTCAAGGGATTCCAGGATCTGGGTGCTGTCGGTCCGTCCGGTCACCGCATCACACAGCGGCCCGCTGAGCCGGTCAAGGACTGCCGTCTGGAGGAGGAACTCGCGCAGGTGGAGCGGTGCCCGGCGGAGAACCTCCTCGGAGAGGTAGTCGATGACGAAGCGGTTGCTGCCGGTGAACGCGTCGATGAAGGCCGGGACATCCGTACTTTCGCGCATGGACAGCGCGGCGAGTTGGAGTCCGGCGATCCAGCCCTCCGTGCGGGTCTCGAGCGCAGCGAGGTTCTCCTGGGTCAAGGCCAGGCCCATGACCTGGTTGAGGAAGGCGGTCGCTTCATCCTGGGTGAAACGCAGGTCGGCGGCGCGTAACTCGGTCAGGCGGCCGCCTGCTCGCAGCCGCGCCAGGGGAAGGAGCGGATCAGAACGGCTCGCGATGGCGACGTGCATCCCGGGTGGCAGGTGATCAAGCAGGAAAACGACCGCGTCACGGACCGACGTGTCCTCGATGACCTGGAAATCGTCCAGGAAGAGGATCATCGGCCGCGCGCTGCGCGTCATGTCATTGATCAGCGGGGTGAGGGCCGCTTCGGCCGGCAGTCGCACCTCTGGATCCTCCGAGCCGACGTCGGGGTCGGCCCGATGAAGTGCGGCAGTCAGGTAGGTGAGGAAGCGGACAGGATCGTTGTCGCTCTCTTCAAGGGACAACCACGCGATGCACATGTCCGGGTTCTGCCGGCGCAGCTGCGCTATCCACTCCCCCAGGACGGTGGTCTTGCCGAACCCGGCCGGTGCACAGACGAGCGCGAGTCGTCGTCCCGACCGGAACCCGGCGACCAGACGCTCCACCAGACGAGGACGGGACACCGACTCAGAGCGCTGCGACGGAACGAAGAACTTCGTACTCAGCACCGCCATCATCACTGGCTCTCCTCACGATCGCACGGACTGGGCGGCCAGCATCTCCTCAGGGCGGACCGGGGATCCAGGACGTCCCCAGTGACCGCTTGCGAGTGCCGGTGGATGACGTGCTCGGCCACCGCCAGGCTGATTATCCATGATGCCCCGGTGCGGACGTGGCTGCGGGCCGATCAGCGGGTCTGTCGCAACGGCATCACCGCTGAATCACCACCAGAACCTGGAATCAGCCGTCGAGCGACGTGAGGACAGAAACCATGATTCGACGCAACAACGTCCCGATAACGAAGTCCTGACCAAAGGGTAGATCGGTAAACCACCCTGCTAGCGTCGATAGATGAACCAACACCGCGTACTGGGCGTATCACTATCGGCACTTGTTACGGCCGGCCTCCTCGCAGGGTGCACTGCTCAAGATCCAGAGCGCCTTGAAGAGCTGCCCTCACCCGGATCGACTGACAATCAGCCGTCACCTCGCTCCACAGGTGTCACGTCCGACGCAACGGCAGCACCGATTTCCGGTACTTACACGGGTGACCACACGTTCGAACTGGGCACCCCGCCCTCCGGCGCCACACACATCAGAGTGGAACTCACCTGCGGTAGTCCCGGAACTCTCTTCCTGCCGGGTGGTGCGAAGATGGACTGCGCGGACGCTGCCGCGCAGTCCACGACGGGTGTGTGGTCACTTCCCCTGGCAGCCGGTCAGGACTCCCTCGAGGTCCGTGCCAGTGAAGCCGACCTCAGTTATGAGGCGAGAATGGCGTACGAGGCCGAGTAGATGCGTCAGGCGCCTGCGTCGGCCGGCCATTCTCGCTGAAGGATCGTTTCACGGGCTGAAGGGCGCCCCGGTCCGTCGCTGGCGGGCATGCTCGCCGAGGGTGCCACCCATGAGCCCGGCTGTATCCGGCCGAGGATCGCCGCCGCTGGTTCATCCGCACCATCCCCGAGCTGCTCATCGTCACGTTACCGATGCTGCGCCCCCTTCGTCTGCTGCGCCTGGTCACCCTGCTACGCACCCTTCACACGGTAGGCGGGCACCCCCTCCTTCCACCCTGTCACCGTCTCTGTACAGCGAGACGACACCTGCCGCCTTCACGGCTGCTTCCTCAACCGTCGCAGCGTGCAGCAGGGGACGTGACCGCCGCCTCCAAAGCAGCAGGAGTCCCGAGGAAGGGGTGAACCGTTTTTCGTCCTCTGAGATGAGGCAGATGCCTCATGACCCGGACCAGTTGGCGGAGCACAATCGAACCATCTCCCCGCCGACGAAAGCCGATGAAAGGAGCCAGCAATGACTCTCTATATGGATGTACACGAGACACTTCCCGAGGGAATCGGAGCACAGGACGTGGCCGGTGCTCATGCCCGAGACCTGGAGACCCAGGACAAGTACGACGTGAAGTACCTGCGCTACTGGGTCGATGAGCAGCACGGGAAGGTGTTCTGTCTGGTCGAGGCACCAGATGCCGCGGCCGCGATCACTGTTCATCGCGAGGGTCACGGGCTCGTCGCGGACCGCATCTTCCCCGTGATCGAGGGGTCGTGATGACTACTCCTCGTGCCGGCGCCGAGGCAACCCCGATCCTGCCTCCCGGGGGTGACGAGCGTATTGCCGGCTCGGGCATCGTGGGTCTGTCGTTCTCCTCCGGCGACTATCTCGCGACGCGTCGTATGGCCTCGAGCTTCGGCCCCGACTACACGGCGGTCTGGCACCGCAGTCCCAGTGGTGACTGGACGGTGTATTCGACCACTGATCCGCAGCACAGCTGCGAACGGTACATCGGCTCGGCGTGCACTCGCCCGTCGGTCCGTGGACCGATCGATGCCGACTGGCTCGACGAACGCACCCTGCACATCTCCATCGGTGGAACGCTCGACTGGACCATTGCTCTCACGAGCACCCCTGTCACGCGGATGATGAGCCGCATGTGCAGGCTCATGCCCCTGTGGATGTGGACCAGCCCGGCCGTGCTGTCACTCATGGGGCGGATGTCAGGCCCGGTGCTGGGCGTGGGCAGGGTCCGGCTGAGGGGGGTGATGCCGAACGGCCAGCACTTCGCCATGGCGCCCCTGCAGATCTGGGCTGTCGAGGAAAGCCGCGCGACCCTCGACGGGAGCGATTTCGGCGTCCCCCAGGCCCTTGCCACCCAGACCCGTCTGGGTGGGTTCTGGTTGCCCCAGCGCGGCCTCTTCATGACCGGCTTCGTGCACTTCGACACGTTCGATGCAGCCGAACACCTCTCGGCCGCGGACCACGACAGGAGGCTCCGGGAGACCGCTTCCTAGACGGTCACAACCGCGAGAGGATGAGCGCATGCCCCATGGAGCCATCGCCACAAGGCGCACAGAGCTCTTGGCAGCCCTGTCGATCGCGATCGACCTCGGACTCGGCCAACCGACCGAGCACGTCCTGCGCTCATCGGTCATCGCAACGCGACTCGCGGACCGGCTCGGGCTCGACCGCGAGGAGCGTGAGACCACCTTCTACCTCACCTTGATGATGTGGATCGGGTGCCATGCCGAATCCCACGAGTACGTCCGCTGGTTCGGCGACGACATCACCGTCAAGCAGCAGGCCTTCCTCGTCGATTGGGCGGGCCTGCCGTACATGCGCTTCCTGCTGGGCAACATCGCTCATGGCGCTCCGCTGCCGGAACGGCTCAAGGTGATCGCACAGCTCATGCACGATCCGAGGCGACAGCTCGGGGAGATGATCCATTCGCACTGCGCCTCGGCCTCCCTGCTCTGTGCGGAGATGGGACTCCCCGAGCGGGTGCAGAAGGCGCTCGCCGCAACATTCGAGAGGTATGACGGGCAGGGCAGTCCGATGGGCCTCGAGGGCGAGGCGATTCCCCTCGAGATGCACATCGCCCACCTCGCCGATCTCGTCGAGGTCCATGATCGCACCTACGGTCCAGGCGGAGCAGAGCACATGGTGCGGTCCCGCCGCGGCGGCCAGTTCGATCCGGGGGTCGCCGATGCCTTCCTTGCAGCGCCGGGCGAGATCCTCGCCCCGCCCGCGGGCCAGACGCATTGGGACGAGGTGCTGCGCGAGGCACCTGATCGAGACCGACCGATGAGCCCTGTCGAACTGGATCGAATACTCGTTGCGATCGGCGACTTCGTCGATTTGAAGTGTCCGTTCACTCTGGGGCACTCCCGAGCGGTCGCGGACCTCGCCGCGAGGGCAGCCGTTGCGTCCGGCCTCGACGCGGACGACGTCGCGGCCGTGCGACGCGCCGGCCATGTGCACGACATCGGCCGGATCGGTGTCTCGAACCGGATCTGGGAGCAGGGCGGTCCGCTCTCCGAGGTGCAGTGGGAGCGCGCCCGCCTGCACCCGTACCTCACCGCGCGCATCCTGGAACGCGTGGAGGGTCTCGGAGACGTTGCGCGCATCGCCGCGAACCACCACGAGCAGCCCGACGGCCGCGGCTACCCCCGCTCGCTCACAGCGGCAGCACTTCCCACACCGGACAGGATCTTGGCGGCCGCGGTCGCCTACGAAGCCGCCCTCGAGCCCCGGCCCTATCGCACGGAGCTCCTCCCCGACCAGGCCGCAGACAGGCTGCGGAAGCGCGCGGCGACCGGTCGGCTCGACCCCGCCGCGGTCAGCGCTGTGCTTTCGGTGGCCGGACACCGCCAGGCGAAGACCGCTCAGCGGATCGATGGCCTCACGCCCCGCGAAACGCAGATCCTGGTGCACGTCGCCCGTGGTGAATCCAACCGGCAGATCGCCGAACGCTTCACGCTCTCGGAGAAGACGGTCCGCAACCATGTCGAACGCATCTACGGCAAGCTCGGCGTGGGGAACCGGGTCGGCGCCAGCCTGTACGCCCTGGCGCACGGCCTGGCCGGCTGAGACATACTCAGGAGCGCCGCCAAGGGGTAGCCCCGAGTACGTCCACAGAGGGCTCTGCCCTGCGTAGGTCGTGGCCAGATCTCGTTGTAGACAGGGCCTGACCGTGTCCCGAAGAGGCGGGACGGGTTTCGGGGTGCCCACGCTTATACTCCTCTCAGTCGGCACCGCATCCGCTGGGCCGTGTCTTGGGGGTGCGGTGTGAGTCGAGGCTTGAAGTCTGTCGTTGTGCGAGGTGCCGTCGGGCTGTCGGTAGCGCTGTTTCTCTTCGGAGCTACCGGGTGCGCCATACTCGAGCCCGACCTGCCGGCGCCTGATCGGGATCAGGCAGGTGATCTCGTTGCCGAGTCGGAGACGAATGCTGCTGCTCTCCTGGTCGGTGACTGCACCTCGACCCTGGCATCTGCTGAACAAGCAGAAGCCGCGGCTTCCGGTGAAAGTTTCGACGTCTACGAGGTGACCGCTATTCCGTGCGAGGACGAACACGTCTTCGAGGCCTTTGCTGTCACGACGCTGCCCGATGGTGAGTATCTGGGCGAGTCATGGGCCATCGACTTGGCCGACGAGTTCTGCACCACCGAGTTCGAGGAGTTCGTCGGGCTGGCCTATGACGAATCCGAGCTGTGGTTCAGCTACATCTACCCCAACAATGAGGGCTGGACGTGGAAGGACGACCGCCAGATCCTCTGCTTCATCTCCATGACGGACGAGGCTCCCACGACCGGCACCCTCGCCGGAGCCAAGCGCTGACCACCGGTATCGTGGCCACCAACCCTCCGTGACCTGGCGCGGGGGAACAGCCCCCTTCTCGTGCTGACGCGCCACACCCACTGCCGTGGTCAGGGTCCGTTCTGCGGGTGGAGAGTTCCACGGTGGATCTCGTAGGAGCGGGAGTGCCCGGGCTCATCAGGATTGTCGACGATCGGTTCATCTGACATGAACTGGCTGATGACGTGAGCCAGTTCGCCGGGATTGCTGAAGTTGATAGCGTGCGCCGCCCCCTCGATGATCACCATCAAGACGTTGTTGTCCGTGCGGCTCGCGACCTCGCGGATCCGAGCGGGGCTCGGCATCAACGGATCCCGGTCGCCGATGACCACCAGGGTCGGACTCTTCAAGGCCAGCAAACGATCAAGGGACGGGTACCGCGTGAGAGCGCGAAACATCCTGACGGTGCTGGGGACACCGAACCTGAGGTAGTCCGGGGCGGCCACGCGCATCATCCCGATCGGTTCGCGCGCACCATCGCGGGCGAGTTGCCGCAGGGCGCGTCCTAACGGCTGATTGTGCACTCCCCCGGCCGGCGAGACGAGGACTGCCCGATCCAGGCGCTCAGGATGACTGTAGGCGAATTCGCAGATGACCGGACACCCCATGGAATTGCCGACAAGGGTGGCCGACGCGATATGACGATCGTCGAGGAACCTGGCGGCTGCGTCGGCGAGATCGGGCACGTCGAGGGGATTGAGCGCCTTCCCGCTGCGTCCGAATCCCGGAAGATCCGGGACCAACGTGTGGAACTCGTCCCGGAGACGTTCCGCCGTCGGCAGGAGGTACCGGCCGGAAAGGCCGAAGCCGTGCAGGTGCATCATGACTGGCGAATCGGTCAGGGCGGACGATTCCCGGTAGAAGACATCGACGCCGTCGATCCTCGTCCAACGTTCTGCCAACGCTGAGGCCGCCCGCCTGGGCAGCCGGCGCCTCCTGGGTCGAGACCCGGGCAGACCTGGCACCTCGTCGGTCGTCACCACAACTCTGATCGGTCGTGCACCGGCCGCTTCGTGCCAGGTGCGCCGGTCCACTCCCGATGGTCATCGCTCGGAAAGGGACCCTGGGCCGAGAACTGGGTGCAACGGCGAGCGCGACGATCGGCCATCGGTCGAGAACCCACGATTCTTCGGACAGCAATGATCGGGTCGGGCCCCGGATCCATGGGTAGCACCTAGGTCAGCGAGTCGATGGCGACGGTGATCGACAGGATGAGCGGTACGTCCTCCCCCTGGGCCACGTCGATGCCGTAGGACTCACGCATCCGGAACCATCTCTTCGAGATCGTCGCAATCACGCGTCCGTCACGCTCGATCTGGTACTCGTGACCTATGAAATTCCCTGACGCTCTCATCGGTGCGCCGTCTTCCACATCGATGGTGAACCGGGCTCGGAGCCCGATCAGCGCCTTGTAGACAGTGACTGCCGTGCGACCGCCGCGCTCGACGGCGACTTTGTCGCGAACCGAAAGCTTGCGCTCCTGGATGCGTGCCACCTCATTCCCGGAGGCGTCCTCCAGGACAAAGGTGTCCCGGACCCGCAGGGCCTTGCCGTTGACCCTGTAGACCCGCTGACCCGCGTCGTCCTCGATCCAGTAGTCATCCCCGAACGAGGCAAGCTTCTCGCGCATCTGGAACCGCTGTCCCCCGAGAGCGTCAGGTCGGCTTCGTTCGGGCCGGTTTCGTAGTAGTCGCATGCCTGACCGTAGATCCATGTCGTCAACTCTTGCTTCACCCGGAGCGGATGATTGCGGCCCGGAGTCGACCGACCTGGACCGTCGTGAGGAGCCCCACGGGAGCATCTCCCGGTCTGGAAATCCCGCCCGGGATCGTGCGCCCGACCCCGCTAGTCACCCCGATCAGGTGATACCGAGATCCGAACCCGGATCTAACCTGAGGAAATGCGCATCGAGGCATTTGTGGGCACTGTTCCCGTCGCCGTCCTGCTGACCGCTCTGACTGGTTGTGCGAGTCCGGCACCCGAACCGACCGCACCAGCCACGACAGCCGGCACGGTCACGCCGACCGCAGATCCGGAGGTGTTGTCCGGCTTCCTGTGCGCGGCCTATGAAGGCAACGTATGGCGGGGTAAGGCCCTCCTGACGAACATCGGCACCACAACCAACTCCTATACGGTCCGGTTCTCCGTTCTGCGCGCTTCCGACGGCGGATCGGTCGGCTTCGCCGAGGACAGGTTCACCTTGGCAGGGGGCGAGTCCACGGACATCACGTTCCCGGATATCCATACTGGCGACCCGGCCGGTCTCCGATGCGTCCCCGAGGTCTCGGCCATGCCCGCCGGATAGAGGACCCCGGTATCTCGGGTGTCCTGCAGTGTGCGCCATGGCTGTGCGTTGGACGGCGGTCCGGTGGACACCGCGGCATCGGTCAGTGATCGAACTCAGCACTGGCCATTCTGCCGGCCCGCTGGCGCTCTAGCCTGATGCCACGTTCAGCGTTGGGGACAAGCGAGTCCGCGGCTGCCCCAGATTTGTCCACCATCATCAGGGCGACGTTCGGGATGATCCCCTACCTGCTTGCACCACGCAGGACATGCGCCGCTGCCGGATCTGCTCATACCTTCCAGGGAGCTCAAATGACCGACCTCGTTCCCAGTACCCCTCGCCGCCTGTGGGCCACGGCCTCGGGCGATTCCTCCCGTCAGGTGCTCACCTGCGCGGCGGCTGCCGCACAGGTACTCCTCCCCACGTTCTACGGTCCGCGGTTCCGAGGTGGGGATGCACCGCCGAACGTGATCCAGCCGGCCGCCTTCAGCTTCACCATCTGGTTCCCGATCTTTGCCTCCTCCATCGCCTTCGCGATCCACCAGGCCCGCGGTTCCGCCCGCTCCCAGGACATCTGGCGTGCAGCGGGATGGCCCCTTGCCGGAGCCTTCGCTGCCGCCGGTATCTGGGCGCCGCTTGCACGCTCCGGCCGGTCCTGGAGCGCCCAGGCGGCGCTCGCCGCGCTCGCCGTTCTGGCCGAGGCGGGACGGCGTCGGATTGCGCAGGCTGAGCGGAAGGATCAGTTGAGCACGGCCCAGGTTGCGGCGGTCGCCCCGGCGGCGGGAATGCTTGCCGCATGGGGACAGGCAGCCTGCGGAGTGAACCTGGCCGCCGTGCTCGTCGCCAAGGACCTCGTCCCCGCCGGGCCGAAGGCCTCGACGGCGGGAGCGGCCCTCCTCGCGGCGCTCGGCGCGCTCGGCACCAGCGCCGTCGCCGCTCCCGAACGTTCCACCGTCTCCTCCCGGTTCTACGCCGGCACCCTGCTGTGGGCGTTCGCCGGCGTCATGATGGGGCAACGCCGACGCTCACGGTCCGCCGTGACAACAGCAGCCGGCGCTGCGCTCACAATGCTGGCCGTCGCAGCCGGCAAGCGATGACATCAGACTGACCATTGACGGCACCGCACCGCATTCTCAGTGCCAGGGCGCGATGATGAGAACCGCGGCGGCAAGGGCAATAGGGCTATGGCTACCGGGATGGAGCGTTTGACGGTTCCCGGCGAAAGTCGGCCCGCCACTGACCGGTGACCCGGCACGTCGAACTCGGTTGCCGCAGGTTCCGGGATCGTGTTGCCTGATGATCCCACTTCAGGCAGGGGTGTCGTGACGTGCGTGCAGGAGCGCGGGTTCCTGTAGATCTCGGTGGCGGGTTTCGGCTCGTAGTCCGAGGTAGGTGCCGGTGATGATGAACCCGGCGCCGAGGAGCCCGAGGAGCCCGAGGGTGTCCTGCCCGATGGTGACTCCGATGAGGACGGCCCAGACGGGTTCCGTGCCCATGAGGAGGCTGGCCCGTGACGCAGACGTCTGTTGGATCGCCCAGGTTTGTACGAGAAACGCGAAGACGCTGCAGGCCAGGCCCAGATAGAGAACACCGAGCCACTGTGCGGGATCGAAGATGCTGATGGCGTCGAGGACACCCGTATGGTCGGCGGCGGTGTAGACGACGGCGCAGACGGCACTTTGCACCAGCGTCAGAGTCAGCGGACTCTGGTCCCGTCCTCGGGTGAGACCGGAGACCGCGGTGACGTGGATGGCGCGGACAACCGCGGCGGCGAGCATCAGGGTGTCCCCAGGAGTCGGGGTCACGAGTCCCTCCTCGGATACCAGCAGGCACACCCCGACGACGGCGATCACGCCCGCACCGAGCACCATGCGTGGCAGTTGGACCCGGAAGGCGACGCTCTCCGCAATCGGGGTGAAGACGACGACGAGGCTGATGATCAAGCCGGCATTCGTGGCACTGGTGCCGGCGATCCCGTGGGTCTCAAGGAGCAGGACGGCCGCTTGAGTGAGGCCGAGTGCGGCGCCGGTGGCAATCTCGCGCGGTCCCGCCTTGCGCCGGGTCCGGATCAGCGCAATCACGACCAGAACCGCGGTGGTGATGAGGAACCGGAACGAGAGAATCACGGTGACACCGACGGTGTCGGTGAGGACCTTCGCCACGAGGTAGCTGCTACCCCACACCAGGGCGACCAGCAGGAGAAGGACATCGACGCGGCGTGCAATCAGGGAGGAGAGGACGGGATGGTGCCGGCTGTTTCCTAGGCGCCGGTCGAAGGAGTCCGGTGAGGTCGGAGATGAGAGGGAGGAGGGCACTCCTAGAGCTTGGCGCATTCTGGATGGTTAGACGAGAGGGCAGTTTGTGAAGTGATGGTTTAGCGTTCTCTTATGGATGTGCATCACCTGCGGCTACTCAGAGAGTTGGGCGAACGCGGGAGCCTGGCTGCTGTGGCGCGGGCGTTCCACGTTTCGCCGTCTGCTGTGTCCCAGCAACTCAGCGCGTTGCAGCGCCGGATCGAGGTGCCCCTGACCGAACGCCGAGGCCGAAACCTGGTCCTGACCGGAGCCGGGCAGGCGTTGGCCGAAGCCGCCACGCAGATCAGTGTCGCGATGAGCTCCGCGGAGCAGGCTGTGAGCCGGTATGTGCAGGACCCGACCGCGACGGTCAGCATCTGCGCGTTCAACAGCGCCGGACTGACCTACTTCGGACCGCTTCTGGGAGACCTTGCCGGTGAGGGGAATCCACGCCTGGTGTGTCACGACCGGGACGTCGGGCAGGATGCTTTTCCCGCCCTCGCAGCTGACTATGACCTCGTCATCGCTCACCGCCTCGAGCACAGCGCGCCCTGGCCGTCGTCCCTGACAGTGCTGCCCCTGGTGCGTGAGCCCTTGGACGTGGCCATGTCGGATCAACACCCTCTGGCCGCTCACCCCACCGTCGGCGTCGCAGAGCTGATCGATGAGGAATGGGTGTCCGTCCAGGACGGATTCCCGCTGGTATCAGCTCTGCACAGCATTGCCGTACACGCAGGAAGACCGCTGAACATCACGCACCGGATCAACGAGTTCTTCGTCGCCGCCGCGATCATCGCGAACAGTCCCGCCGTGGCGCTTATGCCCCGCTACACAGCCGCGCCTCAACCCGGCAGCCGCATCGTTCTCAAACCACTGCGCGATGTACACCTCAGCAGACGCGTCGACATCCTCTGCCGTCCCGAAAGCCTGCACCGAACAGCCGTACAGAAAGTCGTCAGGACCCTCCAGAACCGCGCTGCGCCCCCTCCCCGGACGGCAACGACACACGCCCGATCACCTGAACAAAACCCTGAATCGCCGGTAGAGCATCCGTCAGCCGATCCTTCATCGTGAAGGCGGGGTCGAGACCTGCACGATGATCGCCGTCGCGCTGGCGATGATCTGGGCGAGAATCAGCCACGGATGAACCACCCCCACGTAGAGCGCGAGGAGGACCGGGACCATGGCCAGGACGGTCATGTCCGTCCCGCGCAAGAGTGAGGACAGTTGGCCCCGGGGTACTGACCCGAAGGGCGTCTCCACCGGCGGCGTGGTCCAGTCGGTGGCGGGGCGGGTAGCTGCGCGGACAGCTCCGGCTCCCATGCCGAAGCCCGCGAGAGCGCCAAGGAGTACGAGGCTGGGAGGACCGGCTCCCAGCACTGCCAGTGCTGCAGTCAGGGCGCCCATCCAGGCCGCCATGGCAAGGGCGGGCATGAGGGTCCGGCTGCATCGCACCAGGACCGGGCTGACGGGCAGGAGCACGTCGAGCTCGGGGATGACGGCTGTCCGTCGGGCGACGGTTCCGGTTCCTGCTGTCGTGACGCATCCTGCGATGAGGATCACGGTCAGCTGGAGGAACACGGGAAGGGCCGGGGTGACCAGAGCGACGCCGACGCAGATCCCCTGCCACACCAGTGCCGCGGTGGGCGGAGGCTGCAGGCGGAGGAACGCAGCGACGTCGGCGCGTACCACGGCCGTGAGGGCCCTTCGAGGGGGGCGCGCGTAGTAGCGCGAGCCGCGTCGGCTGACGCCCGAAGCTCGTTCGGCCACCAGGGAGCGGCGCAACTCGTTGACGTCGATGAAGAAGATGGACGCCACGGCATGCCCCGAGACGGCGCCGCCGCGTTGCAGCTCGGATCCGCGCACGGCACCGGCGCGATGGAGCACGTACGCGACGAGCATCGTCGCTGCGACGCCCACCAGGACGAGCGGCCAGATGGCGGCGGCCACGAACGGCAGGACGGCCACGGGGACGAGTCCCACGAAGATGCTCGCCCGGAGTGCACGGGACGCTGGTGCCAGCTGCAGGACCGCGGCGCCGGCGACAGCCAGAACAGTTCCACCTCCGAAGGTCGCCGCCGCGCCCACATGTGCCGAGGGGGAGCGATCGAGCGCGGTCAGGAGGCTGAACGGCACATAGGACACGGAAGCTACGACACCGACGGCGCCCAGTCGCCGGAGGAACGACGGAAGAACCATCGGTCTGCGGTCGATCGGCAGCGGCAGCCACCACGCTCCCTCTGCCTGGCCGACGGTGACAGGTCCAAGCCGGCGGGCCACCACGACGATCCCCACGAAGGCCAGGTAGGTCAGAGCCATCCAAAGGATGCCGGCGGGTAGTACCTGCCAGCGCATGGCCACCAGGCTCGTCTCGTGGATACTTCTCGCTGCGATCTCATTCCGGAGGGCCACGACGAGCGACGCGACCATCATCACGACGCAAGCACCTGCCAACGCGTTCGAGTACACGTCGACGAAGAGATCCCGCGCCGACGAGCGGACCCTGTTGTACTGTCGGGCCGAACGCCGCGTGAAAATGACGACGTCCCTCGCCAGGCGCACCGGATCACGGTCCGGTGCCACCCACCCTGTCGTCGCGCCCACCGGGTCAGGTACCTGCAATGATCTGAGCCCCCCGCTCCGTGTCGACCGTCGTGACGACCTCATCGATGACCAAGCATGATGTCGCCGTCCGTACCAGCAGCCGGGGATCGTGGGTGACCAGGACGATGGCGGTTCCCGCCCCGGCACGTTCCAGGATCCGCCCGGACAACGCGTCACGCATCACGGGGTCGAGGCGCTGCTCGGGCTCGTCGAGGAACACCAGTGAAGACGGTCGGATGAACCCTGCGGCCAGGAGCAGGCGCCGGCGCTGCCCTGAGGACAATGCGTCCGGGACCACATGCGCCCTGTCCGCGATCCCGAAGAATTCCAGCTCGGCCTCCACCGCGTTCTCAGGATCGTCCAGCGAATGCCCCCGGGCAACCAGAAGTAGATGTTCCCGCACCGTCAATGACGGAAAGAAGACGTCCTCATCGAACACTGCGGCGACCTGTCGCCGAAACATGACCGCATCGAGCGCCACCGGTAGGCGATGGACGCGCACATCCCCGGCCAGTGGGTCCTGGCGCCCCGCCAGCGTTCGAACAACTGTGGACTTACCGGCACCGTTGAAACCCACCACCGCAAGAACCTCGCCGGCAGCGACGCTGAAGGACACCTCCCCGCAGACGGGAGTACCTGCGTACCCGACCAACAGCCGATCAGCCTCAAGCACTTCCCCCACGGCAGCCATCCTCCAACCCTAGACGGGAACCACCAACCGCCCGTGCCCACCGCACAAGGGTGTCTTCAAGCGGCGCACGGCTGGTCCGCCCGGCTGGACGCCCCCGCCGGGCGCCGTGAGCCGGCACACGGGTGGAGCCGCGATCGTGCTTCGATGAAGCATGACCACGATCGAGGTAGTGAAGGCCCAGGACCTAGCGCTGGATGATGTTCTCGCTCTCTATGGCGCCGTGGAATGGCTTGCCTACACCAGGGAGCCGGCTGCCCTCCAGAGGGCCCTCGAAGGATCATCCACCCTCGTGACTGCCCGCGACGGTCGGATGTTGGTCGGACTGGCGCGAGTGATCTCCGACGGTGCTTCGATCTGTTACCTCCAGGACATCCTCGTCCGGCCGTCCCACCAGAGGCGCGGTGTAGGACGTGCCCTCGCTGAGCGAGCCCTCGAGCAGTACCCCCACGTGCGGCAGAAGGTCCTCATCACCGACGATGAGCCACGGCAGAAGGCATTCTACGAAGCCCTCGGCTACACGCAGACGGACGAATTCCCCGGAGGGACCATCCGAGCTTTCGTGAGGTTCGACTGAAAGCTGCGGACGACCGCCGGCACCACCGGCTCGACGTTGACGCCCACCGAGAACGAGATCATCATGAACACTCCAGCAGCTCCTCGCTGCGTGACTCCACACCTCACCTATCCGCGCAGCAGACCTCCGGTGTCGGCTGGCGGGTGCGCAGTTGCTGTAGGAAAAGGGTGGGGTGAAGGTGCAACGAGGCTGTGGAGGAACACAATGGGAAACTCTCGCCGCGGGACCGGCATCAGGCGTCAGGCCGTGAAGTCCACGCTCCTGGTGACCCTGGCCGTGACAACTGCCGCATGTTCGCCGCCCACCCTCGAGCCGTCGGCACGCGCTGTACTGGCCGACAGCGGGAAGTACCCCTGGCACACGAACATCGTGGCCACGACTTTCTGGGTCGGCGAGATCTTCGATCCACAGGCACAGGACGGCAGCCAGGCGTATTCGACCTACGATTCTGCATGGATACAGAGCTACGGCGGGTGCGACGGGATTTCAGCCGGAGGGGTCTGCACAACGGAAGTCCGCGTGCAGTCCAACGGCTACGCTCCCACCAGGATGACACCCAGCGAGAACCCGTTCTACCTGGACCTGCCGTACGACGACATCAACAATGCCGCAGCCTTTCGAGAGCGGGCTGGGGTCATACCCTGGGCCAACGAGGCGGCATACGCCGGCAGGGGACCAGACGCCTCTTTCAGTTATATGAAGAACCGATGGGTCAGGATGCGCAACGGCGACCGCGAATGTTACGGACAGATCCAGGATGCCGGACCCGGCCAGTACCAGGACAAGGCCTACGTATTCGGTGCCAATGACACACGACCGGCCAACAAGGATTTCAATGGAGCCGGCATGGACGTTTCACCGGCCCTGAACGGCTGCCTCGGGTTCAAGGAACTCAACGGCCGGGATGACCGGGTGAACTGGCAGTTCGTGGACGACAAGGATGTCCCGTCAGGGCCCTGGAAGACCATCGTCACCACTCGGCAGGTGCGCTGAGGCATTTCCGGTGGAGTAGCCGAACGATGGCCTGCTACCCCTGGGGACGAGTTCGCCGGCGGGGCTGACGTGGAACCAGGCGGCCCGGACATGACTCCTGCGATGAGCCGTGCCCGCCGCCTCGCCCTCCATGTCGCCGAGGTCCGCACCGGTCCATTGCGGATGGGTGAAGTAGACGACGGCAGCGTGATCCTCCTGAACCACGACGTCAGCATGCCGGGCCACGACAGGGAGGCCCCTGAAGGTTTCCGGTGCCGTCAGGATGAGTCCGCCGTCGCGCTTCTGCCGCTCCCATCCACCTGCACCATCACGTGACCGGTAGACAGCCAGGCCCCGCCACTCGTCGGTGATCATCCAGTACCACTGGCCCAGCACGAAGACCTTCGGTCCCTCGTGCGGCCTGCCATCGATCACCAGGCCCTCCACACGCCAGGTGGAGGGCAGGCTCGGGGTGGCTGTCACCGCGGCATAGGTGCGAGACCCCTGCGTCTCGTCCTTGTACCAGAGGCGGAAAAGGCCATCACCGCACTGCGTCACGGCCGCATCGATGACCCGCTCGGAACGGAGGTCGAGATAGGCCTGGAACTCCCACATCTGCAGATCGGCGCTGGTGTACTGGGCGATCCGCGCCGGACCGGTCCAGTCGGTCCGCTCACCGCCCAGCAACGTCAGGAACATGAGCCAGCGGTCCCCTACCCGGACGATGTCAGGCGCCCACCGGGTAAGGGGCCCCACGAGACCCGGTGGGGTGAGGCCCTCGACGATGCCCTGGTAGATCCAGGTCAGACCGCCGTCGCTCGAGCGTGCGACACCGATGTCGGACTCGTGCACCCAGGCCACGCCGTCGAGCCTGACCTGCGTAGCGCGGCGCTGCGTGTAAAACATCAACCAGGATCCCGTGACGGGATCGGGGACCAGGACCGGGTCGGTCGCACCGTCGTGAACCGGATCGCGGTAGGGGACGGCAAGGAGCCGGTCCGAGAGGACAGGAAGGTCGGTCATCTGATGCATCCTGTCACGAAAGGATCAGTGTCGAGGCAGACCTCCCCCAGGCGCTTCTCGGTGTCGGTCCGGGCGCTGCCGTGGAAGACTGCTGGCATGGAGGCCCCAGCGCGCGACCACGACCTCGTCCTCTTCGGTGCCACCGGCTTCGTCGGTGAACTGATCGCCGGATATCTCGCGGACCACGCTCCGGCGGACCTCCGCGTGGGGCTCGCGGGGAGGTCAAGGGAGAAGCTCGAGGCGGTACGGTCCAGGCTCCCTCCCGCAGCACGCGGCTGGTCCCTCATCGAAGCCGATTCGGATCACCCTGGAACGCTCGCTGCGCTGGCCGCGGGCACCAGGGTTCTCTTCACCACTGTCGGCCCCTACGCCAAGTACGGACTACCTGTCGTCGAAGCATGTGCCCGCGCCGGCACGCACTACGGGGACCTGACGGGCGAGGTGTCCTTCGTCCGTGACGCCATCGACCGCTCCGACGCCCTGGCGAAAACCACCGGCGCGCGGATCGTGCATGCGTGCGGCTACGACTCCGTCCCCTCGGACCTCGCGGTGCTCCTCCTGCACCGGACCGCGGAGGCCGACGACGCCGGCGGGCTGACCGAGGTCCAGCTCGTCGCCACGGCCAAGGGTGGCTTCAGCGGCGGCACCATCGAGTCGATGCGCGGGCAGCTCGACGGCATGCGGTCGGATTCCGTGCTGCGAACGCTCGCGGGCGATCCCTTCTCCCTCGGCCCGGACCGGGCAGCTGAGCCCTCGACGCGGCAGCCGTCGGATCTGGGGTGGGTCGGCCGTTCGGAGGACGGTCTGTGGACCGCGCCCTTCATCATGGCGTCGGCGAATACGCGCATCGTGCGTCGCAGTAATGCCCTGCAAGGGTGGGCCTACGGCAGGTCCCTCCGGTACGGCGAGGTGATGGGTACGGGACGGGGGCCCGCACGCGCGCTCCTCGCCGGAGCGATGGCGCTGGGTCTGCGGGTGTTCGGGGCTGCAATGGCCTTTCCTCCCACGCGTAAGCTGCTGGACCGCGCCCTTCCTGCCCCGGGCACCGGACCGACCGAGGCCGCGCGGCGCTCAGGCTGGTTCCGTTCGGAGGTGACCGCCTCCACGGAGAGCGGACGGCGGTACCGGGCCGTCGCAGCCGGGCCGGGAGACCCCGGGTACGCCGCCACCGCCGTCATGGCCGGTGAGACAGCGCTCTGTCTTGCCCTCGACGGCGACCGCCTGCCACCCGCCGCAGGATCGCTGACCCCGGCGACCGCCCTCGGCGATGTCCTGGTGGAGCGACTGCGTGCGGCAGGCCATACCTACGAGGTCACCTCCCTTACCTGACTCTGCGGTCAGGGCCGGACCTCTTCACTCGTGGGAACGGCCTCGGCGATCCGCTTTATCGCGGCCAGAGTCCTCGGGATGCCTCCGAGCGCCTGTTGGGTGCGGTCGGCGATCTGAGCAGACGCCCCGTCACCGTACTTCTCCTCGAACATGGCGATCCCGGCGGGTAGGAATTCCCACGACTCACGGAGGGTCGTGCCGGTTTGTTCTCGAGTCAGCGTGAAGCCCCAGCGGACGAAGCTACCGCCCACTACCCAGGCGAACTCGCGTCCGCGATCGGCAGCCACCACCTGCGACCGGGTTTCCCAGGAGCGATCCGGGAGCTCATTCCGCCCAGTGAACCAGGCACCGAGCCGGCCGGCCTCGACCTCGTCGTCGCACCAACACGAGGTACAGACCGGACTCCACTCCCCCGTGCACGCAACATCGGACACCAGGTCATAGAGCGCCTCGGCCGACGCCTGAACCAGAATGGACTCCTGGTGATGACGGATGCTTGTCTGACTCATAAGCCCCTTCTCACGCATCCCTCACTTCTTCTGGCGCCGACTCCCGCCGTGCCAGAGCGACCACATGGTCCCAGAGCTCGGCAGCCGAATCCTGCGCCGGCAGCCTGCTGATGACCGGCCCGAAGAAGGTCACACCGGCGGGCGGCTCGAAGTGGATGATGGGCGTGCCCACATCCTTCCCCGTCAGTGCCAGTGCCTCGTCCGTCTCCTCGCCGATCTCACGGTCCCAGGAATCGTCGTCGACACGTCCACGCTCGCACCGGTTGACGAACCACGTCCAACCAGTCGAGGATCCATCCCTCGAGCGGGAACTCGTGCCCGGACCCAGCGACGCAGGAAGTCGACGTTCACGAGGCGTCAGAGGCGCGGGAGCAGCCGAGCGCAGTCAGCCCTTGTTCGGCAGTGCTGAAGAGCAGGGCTGAGTGCTAGGTGAGCCAGTCGCTACGGTTCCGGATCTCCTGTACGGCCCACCCGTTGCCGTCCGGATCCGAGAAATAGATGAACGCGGCTGCGTCCCCCTCTCCCATTCTCGTGACGGGCTCGACGTCGATGCCGCGCTCCAGCAACTCCAGGCGGGCTGATTCGACATCCCGCACCACGAGCTGGAGACCGGAGATCGGCGCGCTCGCACCGGACCCCATGCCCTCGGTGAAGACCACCGAGCAGGATGATCCCCTGGGCGTGAACTGGACGACCCGGACTCCCGGCACCGGGGACACGTCATGGTCCAGGACGAAACCGACGCTGTCCCGGTAGAACTCGATGGACCGGTCGATGTCGCTGCTGGGCAGAACGATTACTTCGAGTTTCCATTCCAAGGACGTTTCGGGCATACCGGAACCCTACAGCCACGACGACCGCTTCACCCGCAGGATGCAGGAGGGACTTCGGCCCTGATCAAGAGAGGTGGCATTCGCCCCCAGGGAGACGTGGAACTGCCCCGCTGGGCCCTCGCGCTCTTTGTCCGGATCTTCACGGTGGTTCCGGTTGTTGAAGGGCTTCATATACTTCAGTCCCTGTCGGTTATTGCGCCGCAGTGGCACACTGGGCCGCATGATCGATCAGACGAAGGCGTTCAGTGGTTTCTCAGTGCGGGACATCCAGGAGGCGAGGGCGTTCTACGAGGATGCGCTCGGGCTGTCCGTCGCGGAGGAACATGGGATGCTCTCGATCGATCTTGGGAGTGGTCACCACGTGCTCGTCTACCCGAAAGGGTCCGCCCACGAACCTGCGACGTTCACCGTCCTGAACTTCCCCGTCCCGGATGTCGACGCGGCCGTCGATGAACTCGGGGCCAAAGGGGTCGTCTTTGTTCACTACGAAGGGATGACGGACGACAAGGGAGTGAACCGGAAGGGTGGCCCCCTCATCGCCTGGTTCACCGACCCGTCGGGCAATGTCATGAGTGTCATCGCGACGCAATAGCGGCGAGCGGGTGCCGAGCGTCGAATGGACGCAACGTACTCCTTCGCCGAGGTCCAGATCCCTTGTCGAGATCCTCGCCGCACGACGCTGACATCAAGCACTCACCTGCGTCCACTGAGCGATCGCGATCGGCACAGGATGAAGGATGGACATGATCAACGACTGGCGACGCGCTCCGGACTCGAAGAGGACGACGACAGGGAGCAGACCGGGCTGCTGATCAACGGCCATGCGGCCGCCGATCAGCCCACGGCAGTCACTGTCGACACCCCGTCCGGTCAGACGGGATGACGTCGGAACCCATCCCGCAACGCGTCGGAACTCCCGTGTCAGGCAGGCGTCAAGCTTCCTTCGCCGCGCTGTGAGAGTCCACGTCGGCCGCGGCCTCGGCCTTGTCGGTGGCCGAGCCGGTGTCCCGGATTGTCTGGCGGCGGTCGAGCTCTTCCCGTAGGTCGTGGTGCTGACCTTCGGTTTCGGCGTCGACTTCACCGTCACGGATGTACTGCGCATCCCTCGAGCGGTGGTTCCTGCTGTTCAGGATGTCCAGGTCATCCCGATCGACTGACGTCAAGTCCTCCGGGAAGGTCTTTTCCGGATCCAGCCTGCTGCTATCACTCACGAAGTTCCTCATTCACGTACCAACAACCCAATGGCCCCGCTTCTAGAGGCGAAAGAGACACTACCGTAGCTTCCACCCGTCGGCGCCACGACTCGATGTGAAGCCGCAGGACCTTCATCGTCGGAGGGGGAGACCGGTTGTCGGGCCGGCGTCAGGACGCACGGTTGTCCTCCTCTTTCCCTCCAGCACCGAGGGCGCCGGTATGTGGTGCTGGATGGACGGTCGCCGTAGCCGTCGGTGGCTGGGGCCGGCTGTAGGACGCGGCTTCCTCGAACGTCGCCCGTGGAGTCTCGAGGCCACGGAGGCCTGCGGTGTCGCGCCCGAGCCAGAAGTTGTTCCACCACCCCCAGAGAACCCGCCACTTGCGTTCCCAGGTGGGAATGGCAAGCACGTGGTACCCGCGGTGCATCAGCCAGGCCGGGAAGCCCTTGATGACGAGAGGCCCGGACTGGAAGACACCGGTGCCCAGGCCGAGGGTCGCGACGGCGCCGAGGTTGTGGTGGCGGTATTCCTGCGCCTCACCGCCACGCAGCGTGTCGCGGATGCTGCGGGCCAGGAGCTTGGCCTGCCGGATGGCGTGCTGGGCGTTGGGCACGGTATAGCCACCCACCCCTCCGCCCGTGAGGTCCGGAATGGCCGCGTTGTCTCCTGCCGTCCACGCGTCGGCGACCGGTGTGTCCGGGCCGCCGATCCGGAGGTCGGCGCGGGCGATGATGCGTCCCCGCTGGTCGATCGGCAGGTCCGTGTTCCTGGTGATCATCGGGTTCGCGATGACGCCGGCGGTCCAGATGAGCAGGCCCGCATCGAAGGATTCGCCCGTGGACAGGCTGATGCGTCCGCCGATCGCGGACGTCACCTGGGTATCCAGATGGATACTGGCCCGCCGCTCCGCGAGGTGGCGGAGGACCCAGCGGCTGGTCTTCTCGGATACTTCCGGCAGGATCCGGCCCGTCGCCTCGACGAGGTGGAAGTGGGTCTCGGCCAAGGACAGCTCGGGGTATTTCTTCAGGGTGGCTGTCACGAGCGCCCGAAGCTCGCCGAACGACTCGATGCCGGCGTAGCCGCCGCCGACGAAGACCACGGTCAGGAGTTTCTCCCTTTCGGGGCCGGGAGGCAGGGACGCTGCGGTGTCGATGTTGCGCAGCATGGTGTCTCGGATGTAGACGGCCTCTTCGATGTTCTTCACCCCGATCGCCTGCTCGGCGACGCCCGGGATGGGGAAGGTCCGGGTTGTGGCGCCGGCGGTGACCACGACGATGTCGTATGTCTCGCGTTCCTCGCGTTCCTCGCGTCCGTCGGGGAGCTTCAGCGTCGCTGTCTTCGCTGAATGGTCGATGTAGGTGACCGTCGCGGTGATCAACCGGGTCTTCTTCAGGTGCCGGCGGTGGACGATGACGCTGTGGCGGGCTTCGATGGACCCGGCGAGCACTTCGGGCAGGAACGGCTGATAGGTCATGTACGGGACGGGATCGACCAGGGTGACCTCCGCTTCCCCCCGCCGGAGGTATCTCTCCAGCCGCCAAGCGGTGTAGAAACCTGCATAGCCGCCGCCGATGATGAGGATCTTGCGCATGTGGATGCGTCTCCAGACTTTCTCTTGGTACTACGTGGTGGTGGCATCGCCCCGGACAGAAGGGTCAGGGGGCGACGCGGTAGGCGCCGCTGATCGCGATGCGGTTGTACGTATTGATGATCAGCACCACCCAAGTCACCGCGGACATCTGGCCGGAGGTGAGGTGCGCGGCCGCCGCTTCATAGAGGCCCGCGTTGCGGTGGGAGTCCTGGATGAGCGTGAGGTACTCCGTCAGGGCGAGGGCTGAGCGTTCCGCTTCGTCGAAATACTCACTCTCCCGCCATGCGGAGAGCACATTGAGCCGCACGGGGCTCTCCCCCTTGTCCAGGGCATCCTGTGAATGGGTGCGCAGGCAGAACGCGCACCCATTGAGTTGGGACGCACGGAGCTTCACGAGCTCGATCAGCAACGGGGACAGGCCCTCCTCCAGGGCTGTCATGTCCGCCAGCCGTGCGACCGGGGTCAGCGCCCGGTAGAGCTGCGGGTGCCTGCTGCCGACGTTCGTCCGTGCGGTCTTTTCCTTGGTGATCATGGCCTGCATACCTCCGGTGAGTGGTGATCCGCGCTTGTTCCTGCGCTGATTCCACGATCCCGCGATGACCCGGGTGTGGGGGAAGGAATGGGACGAAACGGCACCGATCGTCCCATCAGCACGGAGGGCCGCCAACGGACGGTACCGGTCAGGTCCGAGCGCGATACGTCTCGCGGTAGGACGGGGTCGCGACGCCGTCGACGGCGAATCTTGTCAGGTTCCGCAAGAACGAGCCGTCGATGGTCTGGCCTGTGGCGACCAGTCGGTGATGAACCGAGCCGTACACCGCATCGATCACGACCGCGAGGTCGACGTCGTCGCGCACCTGTCCGCGGCGCTGGCCGCGCGCCATGATCGCAAGGAACCCCTGGCGTCGCTCCCGCAGCAGGGTGTGGCGGAAGTGGGCGGCGAAGTCCTCGCTACGGATCGCCTCGGCCAACAGGTTCGCCACAGTGGAGCCGGCACCGCCGATGTGGAGGCAGTACGTCAGCGCCACGAGGTAGGCGTGCAGGTCCCGTGCAACATCGCCGGTGTCCTCGACGTTCGTCAGGAGATTCGTCTTGTAGGTGAAGGCCTCCAACACAAGCAGCTGGCGCGATGGCCAGTGCCGGTACAGCGTCGACTTGCTCACCCCCGAGGCTCTCGCCACCGCTTCGATGGTCACCGCGTCGTAGGTGAGCCGGTCGACCAGCACGCTGGCGGCCTTCAGAACCCGCAACCGCACCTCGGCCTCATGAGACGCGATCAGGGGATGGGCTGGATCAGCCCTGCTCCGGGGTTTGACCCGCACCGTCGATACAGGCCCGGCACCGCCGCCAGACCCCTCCATCACACCTCTAGACGCACCGTCAGACGCACCCATAGCACCGTGGATCCTTGCCGTTCGGTTTCTGTAGCCGCCGAGCCTACACCCCTCACGCGCGAGCCGGCAGGTGTCCTTCACTGACCGAAGGCCCGACGCGGACCTTCCAGCCCCGTCCGGGGCGTCACCAGGGGTCGGTCCTATCTGCCGACGATGTGGGCGTCGCCGTGCTGCAGTGCATAGCGGCGCCCGAGAGGACCGGCCGATACTCCGTGGAGTATCACGCTGAGCAGGACGGTGAGACTGACGACGGAGATCGCCTGTCGGACCGGGCCCGAATCTCCGAGCTCTTCGATCGCCAACAACGCGAACACGATCGAGGCAAGGCCGCGCGGCCCGAACCATCCCACGAAGATGACCGTCGACCTGTCCAGCCCTGTTCGCGGTAGCGCCAGTGCCACGGGAATCATGCGGATGACAGTCAGGCTCGCTACCGCGTAGAGCAGGGTCCACGCCGAGAAGAGCTCGAAGGCAACCGGCACGAGCGCCGCGCCGAACAGGAACCATACGGCGAACGCGAGCAATTCCCCGAACAGTTCCGGCAGTTCACTCAATTCGTGCTGTTGCTCGGCGCCCTCTCCAAGGGCGGCACTGAACGCGATTCCCGCGACGAAGGCGGCGATGAATCCGTTGCCGCCGAAGGTCACTGCGCCGGCGAAGCTGCCGAGCGCGGCAGCCAGAGTTGCCAGTCGTCGACCACCGGAACTCACCCAGTCGCGCTCCGAAGCGAACGCGATGAGCTTGGCGCTCCCCCACCCGACGGCGACACCCACAACGATCCCGATACCCAGTTCGAGCAGCGGACGGATTCGGGCGTCGTCATGGCCACCATCGGTGCCGAGCTGACCCGCCACCAGCGCGAGCGCGAAGACGACGATCGGAGTGACGATCCCATCGTTGAGCCCGCTCTCGACGGTGATCACGCGGCGCATCCGCGAGGGGATCCGCTTGTCGTTGATCACCTGGGCACTCAGCGCAGCATCAGTAGGGGCGAGGGCGGCGCCGACGAACAGCGCGAGAGCCCAGCTGAAGTCATCGAAGAACACGACAGCGGCGACGGTGCCGAAAAGCAGAGTGAGTGGAAGGCCGATCCCCAACAGACGCGCAGGCACCCGGAGATCGTGCCTCAAGTCTGCGACATTCACCCTCACCGCGTCGGAGAACAGCAGCATCGCAAGCGTCAACTCGGCGAGAAGGTGAACCGACGGCGCCTCGACATCGATCGGAACCGGGCCCCAGTATCGGTTCCCGAGCAGGAAACCGGCAAGCATGAACACCAGCGGACCGGTGATATTCCATCGACTCAAGCGATTCGAGGTCACTGCCCATCCAAGGATGAGCACCATCAGGAGGGCGAACGCCGCATCAGTCATCAGTCCGACCTCCCCGGGTTCGAGGGCTACTGCGAAGCATCGCGACGCGATTCATGCGGTTCGACTTCCCTTCCAGATCGTGGACCGCCCCTAGCCGACGCCGACGGCTTCCAGGCGTCCGGAACGGACTGCAGCGACGAAAGCCTGGAAGTCGCGTTCGTTCTGGTCGGCATAGTGCCCGGAGAAGTCGGCAATGGAGCGGTCGAATGTGTCGCTGCTACCCAGGTAGGCGGCCAGCGCGACGGGGTCACCGGATCGGGCATGCGCCCGTGCCAGGGTCCATCCGCAGGCATTGGCATAGAACGTCATGCCGAGCGGCCTCATCCCCTCCACAACGGCTGAACCCTTCATGTCACGCAACTGGCGCCAATACAGATACCTGTTCTCCTGTACGCCCTTCGTCCAGCCAAGAAAGATGTCGCTCGCGGCCTGCATCATCCGCTGCCCCTGCACCACCCGCTCGCCCGGCTGGCGGAACCGGCTCTTCGGCAGGTGGTCCTCGAGCACAGACCTCCTGGCTTCCTTGACCTGCAGGAACAACGGATCCTGTTGATCCCGGCCCTGAAGCAGAGCGATGAATGCCCGCGTGCCGACACTGCCGACACCCACGACTCTGCGGGCGACATCGACCACTTCGAAGCGCTCCAGCAAGTGACGCCGGTCAGCAGGGAGGGTGGCCCGGTAGGCGCGGAACTGCTCATGAACCACCTGCTCCACCTCATCGGGCGACATGCCGAACGATCGACCCAGGTCCCGGGCAGGAATGATGATCGGAGGCTTGCTGACGATCCGGTACTTCCCGTCGACGCGCTCGGCGAGCTTGGAGAGTGCCTGCAGACTGTCACGGGTGCGAGCCTTGGCGATGTTCGTCCGCGCCGACTTGCCCACATCTTCGGCCCTCTTCAGGGCCTTGCCCTTCTGGGTCGCCACCGCCACATCGATGGCGTCCATCAGTTCCTCCTCGGACAGTCGGGCGTACCAGATGTCCAGAGTCCGCATCTGCGCGAACCGGGCCATCGCTTCGCGGTATGCCCGCACCGCCGTGAGTGTCACTTCGAGCGCGTCGTCTTCGGCGAATGCGTTGTTCCTCGCCGCGATCATGAAACTCGCGGCCATGCGCTTCACGTCGTACTCGAACGGCCCTGGAAGCGTTTCGTCGAAGTCGTTGAGGTCGAACATCAACCTCCGCTCCGGTGAGGCGAACACACCGAAGTTGGACAGGTGGGCGTCCCCGCACAGCTGGGTCATCAGACCCGACCGTGGCGTGTCCATCAGGTCGGCGGCCATGATCTTGGCCGCGCCCCGGTAGAACGTGAAGGGGGAGGCCAGCATCCGCCCGTGGCGGACCGGTACGAGGTCTAGGTCGCGGGTGAGGTTCTGTTCCTCGAGCAGCGCCACAGGATCCGGGCGGTCCGCTGAGGGTAGCCAGCCCCTGTGGGAGGACCGTGGCGTCTGCTCCCTCTGCTGCTTGCCCATCGCCGCGCGTTCATGGACGCTTCGGTGCTCGACCCTGGTCTGAGCCATGATCACGGACCTCTTCCGCTACACCGGGATCGGAGCGAAGGGTGCGACTTCCGCCTGAGCGCCGTGTACCACCAGATAGGAGGCTTCCGGCACCTCCTGCCATGCCCCTTCGAGGTCGCCGAGCGGCTCGGACACCACGAGTCGCGCGTCGCCCGAGAGCCCCTGCAGTAACTCATGGGTGGGATGCAAAGCCCTGAGGGCTGAGATGTCGGTGCTGCGGAAGAGAGAGCGGGACCGCCCTTCGCTGGAATAGCGGAAGGCCCAGGTGGTCTCCCCGTCCGTGACAGCCACCGTCATCTGCAGAGGGAATTCGACGCCGTGCTGTCGGCCGATGTTCTCGATCAGCCCGACCGCACGCGCGACAGCCCCCGGAGGATCCTTCTCGAGTCCCAGGGTGAGCGCCAGGTAGAAGAACAGTTCCGAATCGGTTGAGCCCTGGATCAGAGGGAAGAGGGCGGGATCCACAGCGAGTGTCAGGTCTCGCTTGAGCTTGAGGAAGTCATTGATGAGTCCGTTGTGCATCCAGAGCCATCGGTCATGGCGAAAAGGGTGGCAATTTGTCTGCTGGACCGCCGTGCCGGTCGATGCGCGGATGTGGGCGAAGACGCGGCCTGACCAGGCCAGTGCCGCCAGCTCACGGAGGTTCCTGTCATTCCATGCGGGGTCCGTGCTGTGGAAAAGGCCGGGACGGGGAACCGTCGAGTACCAGCCGACCCCGAAACCATCTCCGTTGATCGTCTCGACGCCCAGCCGGGAGTACTTGCTCTGCATCACCAAAGAACGCTCCGGCTTGTACAGGAGGTCCTCAAGATTGACGGGCGAACCGGAATAGGCGATCCAACGGCACATGAGAAGTCCCTTCCGGGGACATCACAACAGAACGACAAGGCCGGAGAATCACCCCTCAAGGGTGAATCGACGTGCACCACTCCGCTTTCGTCCCGGCTCCCGGCAGCAGTGTCCTCCTTCTGGCTGCGGAAACAGTTGAAGGCCCACTCCCCTGTCGGCCTGGTGTCCGCCCGCTGGAGGATCAGCTCACGGAGCGCCGCTCAGCCGGCATCGGTGAGCGGAACGCGAGCCGCTGCCCCGGAGCCCACACGTACTCGTCGTCGCAGCGATAGCCTCGCAGCCAGGCCCGCCCGTCCACGACGCGGAGATAGAACCCCTTGGGATACTCCACGTCTTCACTCAGCGGCTCGGACGCGATGTGGACCGCCCCGGTCGGGCCGCGACCTGCGGACAGGACCGAGTCCGGCGCGTTCGCTTGGTCCATCATCGTCAACCGGAGATAAGGGCCGGCCACCAGGGGACAGAGTTCGAGGCCCTGAGCCCTGGCGGCCTCGAAGACGCGGGACTGAACAGCCCCCTCCTCGAAACCCAGCTGCTCCACGGTGCGCTCGACGATTCGCAGCGTTTCACGGAGTGGGTCATCGAACGCGGGGTGGGTGAGCAGTGTCTGCGCGTGCACATTGAGCTGCACACCCGCAAGGTGCAGAGCCTCGACGATCGCGGATCGCGACTGCCCGCCCACCTGAACCACGAGACCCCCGGTCCCTGCTGCGCTCCCCACGGAACCATCCTCCGTCACGAGCAGCACGACAACGGTGAGCCAGGCAGCCTCAGACATCCGGTCGAGGATCCCTTGCGCTGTGTCCGGGTCTCCCGCGTTCCACATCGCGGGGCGATCAGATGACCTTCTGCTCGTCGTGAGGGTGGCCTTCCGCCGGTAGCACGAGGAGTTCGGCGATGCGCCGTCGGTCGATGCTGGTGACCTGGAGGGTCGCGCCGTCCACGTCGACGGTGTCTCCCGGTGCCGCAAGCCGGCCGAGGCGGTCGAGGACGAAACCGGCGACGGTGTCCCATGTCCCCCGCGGTAGCTCGATGCCGGTCGTCTCGGCGAAGTCCTGCAGGTTGAGTCGCCCGTCGACGACGCCTCCGCCGTCAGCGAGCCTCACGGGTGCGGCGTCGGTGTCGTATTCGTCGAAGATCTCGCCGACGACTTCCTCGACGAGATCCTCCAAAGTGACGATCCCGTCGGTGCCGCCGTATTCGTCGACGACGACGGCGATATGGGTGTTCCGGGCGCGAAGTTTCGTGAGGGTGGGAAGAAGACGGGCGGTAGCGGGCAGGTACGGGATCGGCCTGAGGACCTGTGACAATGGCGCACCCGGGTCGTGCGCGGCGGCGTCGTACAGGTCCCGCACGTGCGCGAACCCCGTGATGTCGTCGATGGACTGGTCCACCACCGGGTACCGCGAGAACGGCAGGTCGTTGATGCGAGCGATGGCCTCTGCGACGGTGTCGCTGCTGGGGAGGGCGACGACCTCGGGCCGGGGTCGCATGACCTCACTGATCTGCCGGTCACGCAGCGAGAGCACGTCGTCCAGGATGCGGCGTTCGTCCTCGGGCAGCCCTTCATGACTCGTCACGATGTCCCGGAGCTCCTCCTCCGTCATCTCCTCGCTCGTGCGGTGGGGATCACCGCCGAGAAGACGCACCACCGCGTTCGTCGACACGGACAGCAACCAGATCACCGGGCGCATGAGCACCGCGAAACCATTGAGGACCGGGGCCACGGCATACGCGAACTGCGCATTGCGCTGGATCGCCAGCCGTTTCGGTGCCAGCTCACCCAGGACGAGCGACAGGTACGCGACGATCAGAGTCAGCAGGATCGTGGCAAGAGTGAGGGCGGCCGGCTCGGCCAGTCCGAGCGATACCAGCAGGGGTGCGACGGAGGGGGCAATCGACGACGCGCCGTACGCGGCCGACGCGAACCCGGCGACCGTCACCCCGATCTGCACCGCTGAGAGGAACCTGTTCGGGTTGCGAGCCAGCGCAGCGACCTTCTCGCCTCGCTTCCCGCGCTGAGCTATGGCGTTGACCTGACTGTCGCGGAGCGTCACCAGCGCCATCTCGGTCGCCGCGAACACACCACCGATGAGGACGAACACCACGACCAGTGCGATGTTCAACCCCAGCTCCCCGTTCATCGGACCACCCCAGGAAGAGGTAGCCGGCCCGGCCTCCACCGGGCACCGGGTCTGTCGCAGTCGGACGAAGTCTCAGGGGAACGGGTCATACCTCCACTCTAGGAACTGAAGGCCACGCCGGTCGACCTCGAGGCGCCGAAGACAGCGCCTCCCTCCTCGGTGGCGGCATCCGGAGCCGCGGTCTACGTCGATGGGAGACAGTCCGGCGACCGAGCGCGGGTGCAAGGATTCCGCATGCAACGCTGCTCCGGGGGCGACGCGTGGTGCACGCGCCTGTACCCGGCTATCTTGGCACGTACGCGGATGCGATCAGCGCTCACGGGGTCAGTCATGGTTCCTGCGCGGTCACCTGGTCAGGTGAGACGTGCAGCACCGCACGATGAAGGAGACAGACATGGCGGGACGATTCGAGATCTATCTGGACGATGATGAGCGATTCCGGTTCCGGCTCACAGGCGACGACGGAGCGACCCTGGTCACCAGTGAGCCGTACGGGGACAAGGACACGACCGTCAAAGGCATCAACGGTATTCGGGACTGCGCTTCATCAGCGCTCATAGCCGACCTCACCTGAGCAGTCATCCCTGTACGTCAGCCTCCACGAGACGCTCCTTCACCGCACCGACGGGGCGGAGAGGGAAACAGCGGTCATGTGTCGGTGTCGCGATGTGCCATCGCGACGGGTTTGGACTCCACACTTCCACGTTCGCGCAGGTAGACGGACGCCCCGATCATCACGGCGATGACCATGAACTCGCTCTGCCAGTTCTGGAAGGACTCGAACCAGAATCGCGACGTCGCCATATACCCGAGCACGGTGACCCCTGGTTGGCCGTGACTCGCCTGTTCGTCGTTGTATGCCTCGCTTCCGCCCACTGCATGCAGGAGGAAGGAGGCCGCGAACAGGACGAAGAACATGATGGACAGCGAATGTTCGTACAGTCTGAGCACAAGACCGCCACGGCGCACCGGCCACGGTGCGTCCTTGTTGCCTGCCGATTCCCGCGGGTCGTCATCCTGCGGTTCATGCTTGCCCGGGAGCTTGGACTCCGAGGAGCCACGCTGGAACAAATACGCGGTCAACACCACGTACATGCCCATCTGCAGGAACTCCGATTCCCAGTTCTCGAACGTCGCCTCCAGGAAGTCGCCCGTACCGAAGAAGCCGAGGAGGGTGACGCCGGGCGCTCCGTGAGCACGTTGCTCTTCGTTGTAGTCGAGGACGCCACTGAGCACCATGCCGACGAAGGAGACGAGGAACAGCGCGGCATTCGCCAGGAAGAGTCCGTGGTCTCTTATCCAGTGCTTCATGGTGGTATTCGTCCTTCCGCTGACTCAGGGCACCGTGTGCTTGTTCAACGCTAGGAACGCCGCAGTGGCGCGGCAAGCGGAATCGGCGCGCCACTGCTGTTTGCATCGTCCGGTCCGTCCCCTTCCACTGGTCCGGATGTCACGACCAGGGAATAGCGCCTTGATATCAAGGAATTCGTGAAGGTGATTCCTCTCCAGGAAGGGCCGACAGTTTCCTCGCCTGTCTTTTCTTGCCACGCAATGCGAGCATTATCCAGTAGATTGCAAGGCCGGCGGCTATAACCAGGAAGACCCAGTCCCAGGCATTCCCGTTCCCGTAGGCAAGCCGAATGATGATCGGGATACTGAGCAGAACCGCGCCCAGGAAGCCTGCGACCAATGGCCCGTCACCGTGGAGAATCTGGTTCTTATTCTTCTGTCCCATATCCCTACTCTGTCAGGTGCCGCTGTCGAACCGTAGGACGCGCGAAGCGAGGCGGTTATAGAGCCCTCCGCCTCTATCCGGACCAGGGGCGCAGGTCTACCGTGAGTGCATGCCGGGCCCAACGAAAGACTCACTCGACCTTGACGCCGATATGACCGGCGTGCAGATGCGGGATGCGATGGGGCAGCTGCTCCAGAAGCTCCGGTACGAGCCGACGGCCAAGCGCATCCGCGCGACGCTCGGCGGGCGGACCGTCGTCGACACCACGCGCGCAATGCTCGTGTGGGAGCCGCGACGGGTCGTGCCCGGCTACGCCGTCCCGTACCAGGACATCCACGCCGAGATCTCGCTTCGCTCCTCGACGCCACTCGAGAATGACGCGGTGGGATTCATGCTTCCCGACCTGTCGAAGGTTCCCGTGTTCGACCCGCGGATCCCGTTCGACGTGCGCACGACGGCCGGCGAACCGGTCGAGGTACGCGTTCCGGAGACGGATGCCGCGGCTGCCGGGTTCCGGGCACACGACCCCGGTCTCGCCGATCATGTGATCCTCGCATTCGCCGACTTCGACACCTGGTTCGAGGAAGACGACGAGATCATCAGCCATCCGCATGACCCGTACGGTCGCATCGACATTCGAGGCACCTCCCGGCACGTGCAGCTGATGCTCGACGGCCACGTCCTCGCCGACACCACCCGAGCACGGATGCTGTTCGAGACGAACCTGCCTGCCCGGTACTACCTGCCGATGGAGGACGTCGTGGCGCCGCTCGAGCCCAGCTCGACAAGCTCGATGTGCTCGTACAAGGGTTATGCGACCTGGTACTCCGCGACTATCGGAGATCAACGGGTGGACGACATTGCGTGGCAGTACGAACACCCCCTGAGCGACGCAGCGGACGTGCGGGACTACGTCGCGTTCCTCGACGAGCGACTGGACCTCGTCATCGATGGCGAGCAACAGAAGCGCTCAGTGACTCCGTGGTCGTGACGCCCCTCGCGAAACGACCGTCAATTGATGATCTGGGCCCGTTCATCCGCATGCAGTGCCGCCAGTCGCTCTTTCCAGGTTCGTAGTGCCTCGGGTGTCAGCCGCGTCCAATCGGCGATCTCGCCGATGACCCTCAACGGAGCACGACTGCGGTACGACCGGGTCGGATTGCCTGGGAACTTCTTGTCGGTCACGTTCGGGTCGTCCTCGAACTCTCCTGTCGGCTCGACGGCATAGACGCGCGGTTCACCATCACCGGATGCAAGCTCTGCAGCGAGACCTGCGCCGTCGGGAAGCGCGGTGAAGTAGATGTGGTTCATGATGACGTCGGGACGGTAATTCGACCGGAAGCCCGCGGTCAGAAAATCTCCGACCTTCAGGTCCGCTTTCGTGCCGTGGAAGAACGGCCCTTTCTCGCTCACGTGGCTCACTGCGACAGCTTAGGGGACCGCCGAGGTCACCGGCCAGGTGGGCGAGGAGGCTTCGGGATGGGCAAGGCCCGCTTGACCAGGAATCTCCTGACTGTCGCGTCTGCAGGTGATGACCGCGGTGACCTCCCAGCCTTCAGGGAGGCGACAGCAGCAGGAGGCTACACATTGGTGGTCGATGGCCCTGACATCGCACCAGAAGTGCGCCAGGTTCCCGGTGCACACTCCGACGCCGCGATGCAGTAGCGAGGGGTTTCGGACGCCGTCATCCGAAGGACCTTGGTCTGCAGAAGTGGAACACCCCGGCAGGGGCCATCAGCCACGTACAGCAGCGACGGCTTCGATCTCCACGAGTTGGCCCTCGTAGCCGAGAACCGTGACACCGAGAAGGGTGCTCGGCACGTCATTGGCGCCGAATGCCTGGCGAACGATCTCCCATGCCCTGACGAGATCAGCCCGATCAGTCGATGCCACGAGCACACGGGTACTGATCACGTCCTCGAGCGCGGCTCCAGCCTCATCGAGTGCGGTCTTCATGTTCCCAAGACACTGTCGCGCCTGGACTGCATAGTCACCTTTGCCGACCGTCGCTCCGGCTTCGTCGAGAGGGCATGACCCCGCGAGGAAGATCAATCGCGCATCCGCAGGCGCTGTGGCCGCGTAGGCGTACGGCGCCGGGGAGAGGATGCTGGATCGGATCAACGTCACTACTGAATTTCATCAGAGCTCTACTTTCCTTCGTATCGACACATGACCGGCTACGAGTGGTCGTCGCCAAGGGACCGTATGTGGGCAGCGTTGCCACTGATGGCTGCCAGGTATCGCTCGATGTCGCGAGAGCGAACGAACTCCACCACCAGATCAAGCAGGGACGCGACAGATGCACTCGATCGACCCGCCGCATGAAGGGTGATGGCCTCGAAGGCCCCTAGCGCCGGCGAGCCGGGAAACGCGGTACGAGCTGTCCTGAAGACCTCGAGCGACGCCTCGAACTCGCCCAGGTTCCTGAGCGTCGACCCGTACTGGATGTAGCACCGGCGCAGCAGATCCCCTTCGAGCCCGGCAGCAAGAGCTTCCTCATAGAACTTCCGCGCGATGTCTTCCTGTCCCGCGGTATCGTAGGCCCCGCCGATTTCGTAGAGCACTCGCGCATCCCCCGGATGGGAAGCGTAGTAGGGAAGCAAAGCGTCGATGGTCGGCTGCATATTGTCGCGGTCCCGACGCTCGAGAATCAGGTCGAGCTCATCATCCAGAGTCATTCCGTCACTTTCGCACACGACCATCCGTCTGCCCGTATATCGATCCGCAGCTGACCTTAGCCTCCCCCGCGTACTGCGGTGTCCGCAGGCAGAGCAAAGCGTGCGCTCGGAAAGTCGGAAGGGGCGGACCTGCGCCGGCCGATGTGCTTCCAGAAGCGCATGGACTTTGAATGAATTGTTCGGCTGATCTAATGATCGGATGACATCACAGACCTTCTCCGTCCTCAAGAAGGCGGTCGCTGGTGATCGGGTCGCTGTTCTTTCCCCGGCGTTCGCGGCGCCGGCGATCGCGACGGATGTTCACGAGCAGGCGATGAGACGGCTGTCGGAGACGACCGGGTTGGTGCCGGTCGAATATCCGACGACCAGACAACTCGGCGCGTCCCCGCAGGCCCGGGCCGTCGACATCACCGCAGCATTCGCCGATCCGAGTATCCGTGCCGTGCTCGCGACGATCGGAGGAAATGACCAGATCACCGTGATCAGGCACCTCGACGCTGCGGTCATCGCCGCCAACCCGAAACCGTTCCTCGGGTACAGCGACAATACGAACCTGCACAACTTCCTGTGGGGACTGGGGGTGCCGAGCTACTACGGGGGTTCGACGCAGGTGCATCTGGGTGCGGGACCACACATCGATGACCTGCACCTCCTTTCTCTCCGCGCCGCGCTCCTCGACGGCGGCAGTATCGAACTGACCGATCCGGGCGAGTCGGAGGACTACGGAGTGCCTTGGACGGATGCTCGCGCCCTGACCGAGTTCGGCAGTCGTGAGGCGACAGCACCGTGGATGTGGTCGGGCCCGCGAAAGGTCGTCGAAGGCCCCTCCTGGGGAGGGTGCCTCGAAGTCATCGACCAGATCGCGCTGGCCGACCGGATGCCATCCGTTGCGGATCTGGCCGGAGCGATCCTGTTGTTCGAGACCAGCGAGGAGCTACCCCCGGCGGACGACGTGGTGGGTTGGGTGCGAGCCCTGGGTGAAAGAGGGATCCTCGAAGCTGTTGCCGGCGTGTTGGTAGCTCGCCCACCGGTCAGCCGCTTGGGCGAACCAGTCCCTTCAGCCGATGACCGCGCGCGACTGCGGGCAGAGCAGAGCGATGCGATGACTGGACAGATCAACGCGTACAACCCGGACGCGGTCGTCTGCGTCGGTGTTCCGTTCGGCCACACCCGACCTCAGTGGGTCCTCCCTCACGGTGGGCTCATCCGCCTGGACGGAAGTACCGGAACAGTCACAGCCGACTACGGCTGACGCGCTGTCCGCGTTACCCATCGACGCCGTCGACTATGTGGAGTCGACCTCCGTCCCAGGACTGGCGGCGAATCGGGGTCTGGACCTCGCCGCTACCTTGTAGGGACCTCTTGATTCGACCCAGGCAGCGAACCGCCACCGGAGCTGCTCTAGGCTCGTCGGATGGACGATCGCAACGCACCGCAAGTGTCATCGATCAGTGCAAGGCAACGGTGCGATGAGTGGTGTCCGTCCGGTGAGCACTCCCACTTCCTCGGCTCCTACGAGCCGCTCACGGCGTCACGACGCGATGCAGCGGATGTGGAGGACGTCGTCCCTTCGAAGGCTCCGCAGGAGATCGATGTGTGGTTGACCGAGTGGCAGGTGGCGGAGGACGGTTTCGACGTCGTCCTCGATGAAGAAGTCGACTGGGCGTTGGTACCCATGGACCAGGAGTGGCTCGCTCGTTTGTTCGCGGGCCGGCGATCGGTGCCCCTCCAACGCGATACTTACGCCGGCGCAGTAGGAGAAAGGTACGGATCGTCGGAGTGGACCCACCTTTCGGGACGTGTGACGCGAATCGATCAGGTATCGGCGCGGTACCCGGCCGACCGTGGGACCGGGTTGGCGGACGTGGGGAGCGCAATGCAACACACCGTGGCCAGCGTGCAGGACTTCCGCAGTCATGACGGGCATCGTGTCGGGTGGATCGTGAGAATCCGCGATTCCGCGCACCGACCCCTCCACCCGTCGATCGCGCGTGCGAGGTACTGTTGCGAGCACTTCATCGACGGGTCGCCGTTGGCGGCTGGCGATGACTACATCACTTCAGGGGGACTTTCAGTGACAGGTCACAGCGACACTGCGTGGAATTCAGCCGGTGCGCCACCGCGTCTCGCGGATCCGCGTCGAATCGGAACTCTTGTCGGGTTGTTCGGCGCGTATGTCTTCGTGTTCTCCTACACGCCGGGTTTCGCAGACCTCCTACCTGCCGTCGCGCGCACCCTGGTCATCGGTGCCGTCACCCTCACCGTCTGGTTCCTTTTCGCCTCGCCGCGCTACCTCGGCCCGTTCACTGCTCCTCGTGGACAGCAGATCGGAATGTATCTCCTGTGCGTGATCATGGAGTTCGCGCTGATCGCTTTCGGCACCGGATGGCTCACCTCGAGGGGCACGTTGGAGCTTCAACCAGCGCTGATCGCCCTGGTCGTCGGTCTCCACTTCATACCCTTCGCCTGGGCATTCAAGGAACGCATGTTCTACACGCTCGGAGGAATTCTTGCCGGCCTGGGTGGCCTGGGCCTGCTCATCGGCACGCGGACCAGTGCTCTCGGAGCGGCCGTCGGGTCGGGGCTGGTCATGTCCGTCATCCTCCTCGCCTACAGTCTCGGGCTGTTCGCTACTTCGCAGAAGGCCATGGCTCGACGCTGACGATCGCTCCACCAAGAGGTCCGCCCAGTTCTTCCGCCCGCAGCGCCGGAACGGACCGACGCCGGGCATCATCAGTGTCCTTCGGTCTGGTGGTCCTCCTCGGTGGAGTGTCGATGGGGGCCTTCGGTCGAGGAATAGCCCTCGCCGACGCAGGTCGGTCCTCCTGGATGGTCGACTCCCTGATCCTGCTCAGCCTTGTCGGCATACCGGCTTTCCTCCTGACGGGCTTCATCGCCTTGCTGAAGACCCGGCAGGCACAACATCCAGCACCTCTTCCCCGGTGAAGAATCGCCATGGTTCGGAGCTGCCTCTTCGCGACCATCGACGTGTCACCGTCTGCCCGACCGATGCGCCCGGTTCCGCTTCCGGGATGCGTCCTGATGGGGGCCGATCCGGGCCCGGCATTGATGCCGCTGCAGACTGCGCTCATACTCAGACCACAGCAAGATGCGATCCATCGAGCAGATTCCCACCGATCGACCCTCAGGAGCAAGATGTCCGGTGCAGCCCTGGCGAAGTCAGCCATGAAGTTCGGGACAAGGCTCGGCATCATTGCCATCGCCCTGCTGGTTCTCGGCCCGTTCATCAACAGGAACTTCGGAGTCGGGGACAGCCTGAGCCTCATGCCGCTTCCCGAGGTCTGGGAATCAGCGCCCGCAGCCGTGCTGGTGTCGCTGACGTACCTGATCGTGCTGGTGCCGTGCATGGTGCTCGCCGCCGCACTCATCACGACCTCCCTGGTGATCCGTCACGCGGAAGCAAACGACCAAGGGATGGCTTCGGAGGACTCGGCGTTCACCACCCACTGATTCCTGGTTCCCCGACCAGCACGAGCACGCCTGAGGACCGGGTGGCGGCCGCTTCGCCGGCGGGGCATGGCCGCATACACTCGGCGGAATGGAAGCTCTGACCCTGACGGAAGATCAGTATCGGGATGCCATCTCGCTGTGGGAGGCCACGGGCCTCACGCTTCCTTGGAATGACCCGACGGCGGACTTGCTCCGCGCGATCAATGGCGAGTCGTCCACTGTTCTCGGCTGCACCATGCACGGCGATCTGGTGGCTACCGCGATGGTGGGACACGACGGTCACCGCGGGTGGGTCTACTACTTGGCGGTCGCCCCGCAGAAGCAGGGACACGGCCTCGGCCGCCTGATGATGGAGGCGTGTGAGCAGTGGCTGATCGAACGTGGCGCCGTGAAAGTGCACCTCATGATCCGCACGACCAACGAAGCGGTCATCGGCTTCTACGACGGGCTGGGATACGAGCTCTCGGACGTGCAGGTAAGAGCGAAGTGGCTGAACGGGGACGGAGAAGCATCCTGAGTGGTCGGACTGCGGAGCGCGAACCACGCATCCTCGGAGTGCGGCCCGCGCGCATCCAACTGGTCCATCGTCCAGCGTCGTCGTGCCTCAGGTGGGAAGGTATGGCCGGTACGGGTCGAGGGTTCCGTCGACGACGGGGACGAGAAGGTCGACGTCGCCTTCGGTGGTTTCGGCCGTCAGCGTCGTTCGAGCACCTGGTGCATCGCCTGCCGTCCTCAGGAGCGTCTCGACCGTATCCAGGGGCACGCTGCCCTCAGCCTCGACAGTCAGCACCGTCTCCTCATCGGCGTCGCTGATCGTCACATCGACCGGCTGCCCTCCCGTGTTCTCGATCGTGCCGAGGAGCCTTGCCGGTTCTCCCTCGGCGTCGGTCACGAGCAGGACGCTCCGCAGTTCCACAGCACCGATGCTCTTGTCGTCCCCGACCGCCGTGGAGTTCCAATGATCTTCTCCCCCAGACGCGCATCCGGTGAGAAGAAGTGCCGTTCCAACCAGGGCAGCACCCACCCGGCGAGCCGAGGAGGCGTCGGAGTGGACATGCGGGGGCGGAGATGAGAACAGGACCATGAGGACTCCTCAGTAGATTTTCTGTCTGATGCCACCGTAGGCAGATCCCCCGGCGCGACGACACCGTCGATGCACGACTGCAACCGCACTCCCGGGAAACGCCTAGCGCCTACACCGAGAACACTCCGGTTCGGCCCGACGGGCCCCGGACTCCAGGTCATGGCCCGGGGGCTATCGACCTACCCGGCGTGTGGCGATGTCGTGAGCGCCTCCAGATGCAGTTCGATCCAGGTGATGGCGTCGTCCTCGGAGGTGAAGTAGCTCGTGGGGTGCACCGCCGTGTGCGCGCCTCCTGCGAGGATCTCGTCCATCGGTCCGACGCCGAGGAGCGCCGCCGCGATGACTCGGGAGTCCGCATTGAATGTCTCGCGCGCTTCCTGCGTCTGATGCACGATCGCGGTCATCTCCACCAGGATCGCGTACGGCTTGTGACCGGCCAGACAGAAGCTCGCCTCGAGAACATCGGCGGCGTCCTTGCCGGAGATCGTGGATCCTTCCACCCACTCCAGGCGCTGGATCCCATCCGGGCGCCGGCTGAGCCACGCCTTGCCATGGGCCGCTCGTCTACGCATTGAAGTCTCCGCCCTTGCCCTACCTGATGCGAAGACTACTCGGACAAGCCCACCAGCCGGCGCATCGTGCACGGCGTGGGATCAGATGCGTTTCCGGAACGTGATCTGGTAACCGTGGTCTTCCGGCGTTGGACGATGCCGGCCGGCGCCGGCGGAACTCGAGAGCACCCACGCGCAGAATCCTTGTCCTACAGGGCATTTTCACCCTGCAGTTCCGCGACCGCTGAGTGACAGCATGAGCGCACCACCCGCTCCAGCGCGCAGGACCACGCACGGCTGCCGTACCCAGGTACCCCCGACCCAGGGTCCAGGACGACGTCCTGCTCCGCTGCGAAGCACAGTCAGGAAGGCCACGAAGAACACCATGCACCCCATCGAATCCGGGACCGCCGCACACCCTCGCGGCAGTGAACCCACGACCCCAGCGGTCACGCGGCTCCACCACAGTGCTGAGGCAACCCGATGAGCGCCACCAGGATCGGCACGTCCCACCCTTCCTCCGCCCGCAGACTCGTTCTTCGCCGCATCGGGGCTGCCATCCTCGGCACCGGGATCACGCTGATCACCCTCATCGCCCTGCTCTGGGCCGGTGCTGCCGCCGCCCCCACCGAGGCGCTGATGGTCCAGGACGGCGGGAGCGCGGCAAGCGTGCCCTCTTCGGACGGCCCGATCGTGGTCGCCGTGGCCCTCGGCCGGTCCGGCACCGACGCGGCCGACGCCCTGGCCCCCTACGAGGTCTTCGCCCGCTCGACGCACTTCTCGGTCTACACCGTCGCCGCGACCTCGGATCCTGTCCCGCTCAACGGCGGACTGAGTGTGCTGCCGACGTACACCTTCGAGGACGCGGCCATAGGGGCCGCGCCGGCGCCGGACGTCGTCGTCGTTCCCGCGGTCAACGACCCAGCGGGCGACGACGAAACGGAGTTGCGCGACTACGTGGTGGACGGGGCCCGGTCGGGCGCCCAGATCCTCGGTGTCTGCGCGGGTTCGAGGGTCCTGGCCGCAACGGGGCTGCTGGACGGCCACCGCGCCACGTCGCACTGGTCCCGAATCATCGAGCTCGAGGAATCGAATCCCGACGTCACGTGGGTGACCGGTCAGCGGTACGTCCAGGACCGGGGTATCACCACCTCTGCGGGAGTGACCTCCGGCATCCCCGCTGCACTGCGCCTCATGCAGCAGCTTGCCGGCGATACGGAAGCCGAGCGTGTCGGTGCAGACATGGCCTACCCGTCGTGGTCGCTGGACGCCTCCACCGCCATCCCGGTCCAGCGGTTCGCACCGACCGATCTCGGCGTCGGTCTCAACGCCGTCCTGCCCTGGTTCCGTCCGACGGTCGGGGTCGCCCTCGCTGAGGGGGTCGGCGAAGTGGATGCCTCGGCCCCGTTCGAGGTTGCAGGGTACTCGTCAGCCACGACGGCCCTTCCCGTCGGCGCTGGATCCAGCATCACCACCGCTCACGGGCTGGTTCTCCTCACCGCACCGACCTCGGCCGCTCCGAGCAGCCTGGATCGCGTGCTGGTGGCGTCCAGCGGAGACCCGGAAGAACGCGCTTCACTGGACCGCTGGGCGCGGGGCCAGGGGATCCCCTCCTCGACGCTGCGCACGTCGTCCGGGCACGGGGGGTTCGACGCCGCGCTGGCGGACCTGGCAGCACACGGCGGGCCGGGCCTCGCGGACTCGACCGCCAAGATGCTCGACTACCCCGCCCGCAGCGCCGAGCAGGCACAGCTGTGGGTGCCACCCCGACCCGGGGCCCTCCTCGTCGTCGCCTGCGCCCTCGCTCTCACTGCCGGCCTCACTCCCCTCCTGGTGCGAGTCCGGCAGCGACGCCGACCGGCTGGGCACAGCGTCCGCATGCACTCCGCGTGATGGTCGATCACGCCGGAAGTGTCACGCGGGGGCAGCACGCCGGTTCCGGCCCTGATAGAGACGCCGGTAGCTCGAGGGCGTGGTGTTGAGTTTCCGGGTGAAGTGGAGACGGAAATTGGCTGTTGTCCCCAGGCCGGTCCGGGAGGCGATCGCGTGCACCGTCAGGCCGGTGGTCTCCAGAAGGTGGCATGCTTCGGCGATGCGTTGGTCGTTCAGCCACCTCAGGGGCGTCATTCCTGCTTCGGCCGTGAATTTCCGGGTGTGAAACTCCTGGGCGCCCAGCCGGCATGGGAGGCCATGTCGTCCACCGTGAGCGGTTCGGCCAGGTGCTGCCTCGCCCACGCGCAGGTATCGGCGAAGAGGGCCAGGGGTGCGGCGACCGCACGTTCCATGAACTGGACCTGGCCGCCTTCGCGGTGCGGGGCCACCACCATCCGTCGGGCGATGCTGTTGGCCGCCTCGGTGCCGAAGTCCTTGCGGACCAGGTGCAGGCACAGGTCGATGCCGGCCGCGACCCCGGCGCTGGTGCTGACGGCTCCCTGGTCGATGTAGAGGACGTCGGCGTCGACGGAGACACCGGGGTACAGGGTCTGGAGACGCTGCGCGCTCCTCCAGTGCGTGGTGGCCCGCTTGCCGTCCAGAAGGCCTGCGGCGGCGAGCGCGAAGGCGCCCGTGCACACCGACACCACCCGTGCCCCGTTGGCGGCCGCCTGACGTAACGCCTCGCAGACCTCGGCGGAAGGGTCGTCCAGCGGTTCGTAGCCGGGCACCACGACCGTGTCCGCGGACAGGAGGGCATCCAGACCGTCGGTGGCCTGGATGGAGTAGCCGGACGTCGTCGGGACCAGACCGGGCTGGGCCGCGCAGACACGGAAGGAGTACCGCGCCCGTTCATCCGCATGGCCGAAGACCTGCGCAGGGATGGCCAGGTCGAAAGCGACCACATCCTGCAGTGCCAAAGCGACGACCCGGTGCATAGGGCCACTGTACCGAGCAGGGCATCGCCTGAGCGGAATCCTTTCCATGAAGGGCATTTTCGCCCCGCAGATCCGCTGCCACCGGGTGGCAGCATGAGCGCATGACCCTTCCCCCGGCGAGCACGAACAGAACGTCCCGCACTTCCACGAGCCCCCACACCGCGGCTCGGAAGCGTCTCCGCCCTCATCCGTCGCGCAAGGATCGCACCGGCTGGATCGCCGCCGGTTCCCTGGTGACCGGGGCGCTCGCCGCACTCCTGCTGGCCGCTGCACCGTTCATCCCGCCCACCGAGAGCGGCGTGAGCGGCGCCGTCCTGGTGGGGCTCGCCCTGGGCTGGGCGATGCTGGCTGGTCTCTCGGGACGGCTCACCGATCAACCGCAGCGATGGGCCGCGGCTCCGGCACTCCTCCTGGGACTGACCGGTGTCCTCCTGGTGGTGTTCGGTGCCCCGCTGCGCGCCGCGCTCACCTGGGTATGGCCGCCCGCCCTGCTGGTCGTGGCCCTCTGGATGATCCCCCACGCCCGACGCCGGCTGCGCGGCCGCAGCGGGCGCGTCCTGCTCTACCCGGTGATCGCCGTGCTGGTCCTGGCGTCGCTGGGTGGAGGCTACGAAGCCGCAGGCGAAGCGGCGGACGCGAGGGCCCATGCCATGCCGGGCCGATTGATCGACGTCGGCGGACACCGCCTGCACCTGGACTGCACCGGCTCAGGCAGCCCGACCGTCGTACTCGAACCCGGTGCGGGCGGGATGTCGTCGGATCTCGGGCGGATAACCCCGGCCGTCGCCCGTGACACCCGGGTGTGTATCTACGATCGGGCGGGCCGGGGCTGGAGCGATCCGGCGACCACCCCACAGGATGCCGCCCGGATCGCGACGGACCTCCATACGCTGCTGCAGCGCGGGGACGTCCCCGGACCGTACGTCCTGGCGGGACACTCGTTCGGTGGACTCTACGTCCTCACGTTCGCCGCCCACTACCCCGAGGACGTGGCCGGACTCGTCCTGGTGGACTCGACCGCGCCGGCATCCGGCCCCGTCCGGTCGGCGCATCCCGACGACTCCGACTCCGACATGGTGGACCGGATCTCGGCGCTCGCCGCGAGCGCCACGCGCCTCGGTGTCGGACAGTTGCTCGGTGTGACGCCCGCCCATGCGCAGAGCACGCTCCACGAGTACGGCCACGGCGGCTCCTCCGTGCAGCAGGCTGCCGCCCTGAAGGATCTTGGCGGCAAGCCGCTGGTCGTCCTGACCGCGGGCCGTGGGAGCGCGCCCGGCTGGGACGTATCGCAGGACGTCCTGGCCTCCCTGTCGTCCGACAGCCTGCACCGCGTGGTCGACGGCGCCACCCACGCGTCGTTCATCACCGACCAGGAGGATGCGTCCGCGGCTGCCCGGGGGATCCTCGACGTCGTCTCCGCCGTACGGGCTGCAACTCCTCTGACGCCCCGAGACGTCGAAGGCCTGTGATGCCGAACCCGGGCGGAGGCGGCGAGGAGCGTTTGTCCGGGGCGGCCGCACCGGTGCGTCCGACACCGGAGGCCTGAACCGTGCGGCACCACAGGCGGCTCCCGGTTGACGCCGTCCCCGTCGTCGTCCCTTGACAGCCGGACGCCGCGGAGGATCATTCGAGGGACAGGACTTCGGGCCGGACGTCGGAGGACACCATGGCGCTCACGGATGGCACCCACACACCGATTCGGGTCGAGCTCGTGGCCGGCACCTCCGGTGAGGCCGCAGACTCGAGGATCCCCCGTGCGATCGCAGCCGCAGCACTGGTGCCGGGTGCGGTGGCTGCCTTCTTCGCAGCCGATGACGGCGAACGGTCCGTGTACGACGACCCGGCCGTCCTGCGTGCCGGCGACTCGGGCCAGACCTCGACCAGCACAGCAGCACCCTCCCCTGATATTGATCCCCTCGGGTTCTTCGATCCGGGTGACGCAGCGGGCGACGGCGACTAGCGCTCCTACGGCAGCAGCAGGACGTCGACGGCAGCGCAGGGCGGCGACGACGCAGGAGCAGCAGGAGCACAGCCCGGCCGTGCCTGTCGGACCGCCGGTTGGTCCTGCCCGGCTGGACGGCGAGGACGCTCGGCGTGTTCTATGGTGGACGGAATCAGTAAGGGAGCAATCTGCATGGCATGCAACGGCTGCGCCGTATCCTCACGACTCGGCTTCGAGTTCAGCATGGCTTTCCAGCCGATCTACGACGCGGTCGACGAGCGCGTGTGGGGCTATGAGGCGCTGGTCAGGGGCCTGTCGGGCGAGGGCGCCCCCGAGGTCCTCTCGCGCATCCTGCCGGACCAGCGGTACCGCTTCGACCAGGACTGCCGCGTGAAGGCGATCGAGCTGGCATCGCGCCTGTTCCCTGCCGGCGAGGATTTGAAGCTGTCCATCAATTTCATGCCGAACGCAGTCTACGAACCGGCCGCGTGCCTCCGAGCGACGCTGCGCGCAGCCGCGCGGTGCAGCTTCCCGACGTCGGCCATCATGTTCGAGTTCACCGAGAACGAGGAGGTCGAGGACACCGCCCACCTCACGAACATCATCACCGAATACCGCAAGCACGGTTTCACCACCGCCATCGACGACTTCGGTGCCGGTCATGCGGGGCTGGGCCTCCTGGTGGACTTCCAGCCGGACCTGATGAAGCTCGACATGAAGCTCGTGCGCGGCATCGACGGCAGCCCCGCTCGCCAGGCCGTCGTGTCCGGTGTCCTCGGCATCGCCGGGGAGCTCGGCATCACGGTGCTCGCAGAAGGTGTCGAGACGGAGGCGGAGTACCTGTTCCTGAAGGCGGCCGGTATCCGCCTGTTCCAGGGCTACTGGTTCGCGACGCCGGCATTCGAGGATCTTCCTCCGGTACGTCTCGGGTCGGTTCCCGCCATCGGCGTCGTCGCCTAGGTCCGCGCTCCCCGTCCCCGCCGGCTCGATCGATCCTCGAGCCGGCCTCAGGCCGCAGGGGCCGGGCTGGCGCCTGAGGCATGCTCCTCCGACTTGCTTTCGAAGAACTCACACAGCGCCGCCGCACGGTCCAGTTCCTTCGCAAGACCACGCAGCCTGCCGGCGCTCATCGCGAGGTCCCGCTCCCGTGGACCGAAGTTCACTTCCCACCTCGGGTCACCGGGTCCTACCGGATGAAGGAAGATGTCCGAGGGCAGATCGTTCAAGCGCATGACGACCAGTCCCGTGTCGGCCCCGGCACCGCCGTCGTGCTGCAGGACCTCGATCACGCCCGGGGTCTCCTCGGCATCGGCGGCGAATTCCCACACCCATTGCTCCAGAAGGCTTTTGCTCCGATAGGGCACGACGAACCTCTTCACTTGTCAGCGGATCCCTACTTCGGGGCAGCTACACGGTACAGCCTGTGCGCCCCTCGGGAACGCAGGCCCTCCCGGCGCGGCGTTCCTGGTGGGTCAGAGCACGTCCAGCGCGTCGAGCCGGATGTGCACCGGTTCGCCTGTCCGCCGAGCGGACAGGGCGGCGCGGCGTGCCCGCAGCTGCGCGGTGATGCCGGCGGCCGCCCGGTAGGGGAAGAACAGCAGGACGCGGTGGCTGCCCTGCCCTGCCAGTGCGTCGGCCGGCACTGTCGGCGCGCCGCCCTTCGACGCGCCGGCTGCGGCACGCGCGGCGAGCATCGCCTCCCGCCGGATGTCCGGCGGGACGGGCGCCGGGCCGACGACGCGCGCGACGCCTTCCGTCCGGACACCCTCGAGGAAGTGGGTGAGGGCTTCGCGGGTTCCCGTGAGCACCGCGTACCGGACTGCGGGAGGCAGTCCCAGCTCCTGGCGCTCGCCGAGTTCCCGCGAGGCGGCGCCTGCCGGGTCCCACCGCACGAGGTGTCCCACCGCGACGTCGTCGTCACCCGTGATCACCACGGTGCCGCCCGCCGTCGAGGGGCGCGCGAGGATCGCGGCCGAGAACCAGCGGCGGAGGGCGTCCTCGCCGGCCCGCAGCGACTCCCTGCTGAGCAGGGCGTTGCCGTCGAGCAGGATCACCGCGGCGTACCCTGCCGGCGCCACCGGTTCGGCGCCCGGCGTGGCGACGACGACCGCGGGTGCGTCCCGCACCGCGTCGACGATGTGCTCACCCGCCGAGGAGATCACGGGCACGCCGGGGAACGCCCGTCCCAGTTCCTCGGCGGTGCGGGTGGCTCCCGCTACCGTGGCGCGGATCCGGGTTCCGCCGCATTCGGCGCAGGACCACGCCGTCTCGGGGCGCCCGCACCACCGGCAGGCGAGCGGGGCGGACCGGCCGGCCTGCGCCAGCGGCCCGGCGCAGGCCGAGCAGCGCGCGGGGTGGCGGCACCTGTCGCAGGCCAGCGCCGGGGAGAACCCGGTGCGTGCGACCTGCAGCAGCACGGGACCGTGCTTCAGGCCCGCCTGCGCCGCAGCCCAGGCGGCGTGCGGGATCCGGGCCTGCGCGGCCAGGGGGTCGCGCTCCATCTGGAACGCGTCCGCGGCATGGACGACGCGCGGGGTGGCCCGGCGTACCTCCGTGCGGTCGGCCTGGATGGCGTGGGCCCAGCCGGTGTCCACGAGGCGCTGGGCCTCCGTGGTGCGGCCGACAGACGAGAACAGCATCGCGGTGCCCTCGTGCTCGGCCCGCAGCAGCAGGACGTCCCGGATGTGCTGGTAGGGGGCGCGCTGTTCGATGTGCTGGTCGTCGCCGTCGTCCCACAGGCAGACCAGGCCGAGGTTCCGTACGGGTGCGTAGGCGGCCGACCGGGTGCCGACGGCGACGGTCGCGGTGCCGTGCAGGACGCGCAGGAAGTTCCGGTATCTCGGCGTCGCGCCGTCCTCCCCGGTGAGGCGGGCGACGGCATCCGCCCCGAGCCGGGCGACGAGTGCACCTTCCACCCGCGCGAGGTCGCGCTGGTCCGGGACCACGACGACCGAGCCCCGCCCGGACGTGGCGGTGGCCGCCACGGCGTCGGCGATCTCCTCCGGCCATGCGGTGGCACCGTACCCGCCGAGGCTGGTGAGGACGGCACGCGGCGACTCACCCGCCCGGAGGTGCTCGAGGTAGGCGCGCCCGTTCACGTACCGGCCGAAGCTGCCGGAGGAGCGCGGTTCCACGACCACGGGGAGCACCGGTTCCTGGGCGTCGTCCGCCGCCGGGTCCACCGTCCCCATGCTGCCGGGGAACTCCGCTTCGACGCGGGCCATCCGCGGCGGGACGGCGGAGCGCAGGACGTCGCTCACGGTGCCGACGGACCGCGCGGAGACGGCGGTCGCCAGGGCGAGGATCTCCGGTGTGAGGACCTGTTGCGGCGACACGACCTTGCCGAGGGGCAGGAGCGTGGCCGTGGTGCTCGCCTCGTCGACCCGCTCCGCCAGGAACGCGGACTGCTCGCGCCCGGCGAACCGCACCTTCACCCGCACGCCGGGCTGTGCCTCGGCGTCCATCGCGGCCGGCACCGCATAGTCGAAGAACCGGTCGAGGTGCGGCAGCTGGGCGTCGAGGATGACCCGTGCCACCGGCAGGGAGGACGCCCGCTCGGGGTCCGCCTGCGGGAGCCTGGCCGGACCGAATCCGTGCAGGAGCGACAGCTGGCCGTCCATGCCCGGGGCCGGCCGAACGGCGGGGCGCTTGGTCTCCGTCATGATGCTGCGGCGGGCAGCCCGTGCCGCCCGCCGTCCCCTCCCGCCTCAGGCGTTGAAGTAGCTCCGCAGCTTGTCCACACGGTCCGTGCGCTCCCAGGTGAAGCCGTCCTCCTCGCGGCCGAAGTGGCCGTGCGCGGCGGTCCGCTGGTAGACCGGGCGCTTGAGGTCGAGTGCGTTGATGATGCCGAGGGGCCGCAGGTCGAAGATCTCGCGGATCGCGGCGCCGATGGCCTGCGGGTCCACCGTCTCCGTGCCGAAGGTCTCGACGTAGATGCCGACGGGCTGCGCCATGCCGATGGCATAGGCGATCTGGATCTCCGCGCGGCGGGCGAGGCCGGCGGCGACGACGTTCTTCGCGACCCAGCGCATGGCGTAGGCCGCCGAGCGGTCCACCTTCGAGGGGTCCTTGCCGCTGAAGGCTCCGCCGCCGTGGCGGGCCATGCCGCCGTAGGTGTCGACGATGATCTTGCGCCCGGTCAGGCCGGCGTCGCCCACGGGGCCCCCGATGATGAAGGCGCCCCCCGGGTTGAGGATGTGCCGCACGTCGGAGGCGTCGAGTTCGGAGTCCGCGAGCACCGGGGTGATCACGTGCTCCACGAGGTCGGCGCGCAGCTGATCGAGGGAGACCTCGGCCGCGTGCTGCGACGAGATGACCACGGAGTCGATGGACACGGGCCGGTCGCCGTCGTACCCGATGGTGACCTGGGTCTTGCCGTCCGGGCGCAGGTACGGGAGGGTGCCGTCCTTCCGGACGCTGGTGAGCCGCTCCGAGAGGCGGTGCGAGAGCCAGATGGGCGTGGGCATGAGCACGGACGTCTCGTCGCTCGCGTAGCCGAACATGATGCCCTGGTCCCCCGCGCCCTGGGCGTCGTACGGATCCAGGCCCGTGCCCTCGCGGGTCTCGAGGGAGGTGAAGACGCCGGACGCGATCTCGGCGCTCTGCTGGCCGATGGACACGGACACGCCGCAGCGGGCGCCGTCGAAGCCGTTCGCCGAGGAGTCGTAGCCGATGCCGAGGATGGTCTTGCGGACGATGTCGGGGATCTCGACGTAGGCCTCGGTGGTGACTTCCCCCGCCACGTGCACGAGGCCGGTGGTGACCAGGGTCTCGACGGCGACGCGGGAATCGGGGTCCTGGGCGAGCAGGCCGTCGAGGATGGCGTCGCTGATCTGGTCGCAGATCTTGTCCGGATGCCCCTCGGTGACCGACTCCGAGGTGAACAGGCGCAAGGAGGACTCAGGGCTGGGAGAATTCACGTGCCCACTCTACTGGGTCGGAGGGACAGTGCTGCCCGGTGCTGCGTGCTGCGGCGGACGCCGGACCGGCCGTCGGACCGCACTGCGCGGCTCAGCGCGACAGCAGGTCCGCCGCACGGGTGATGACGGCGTCGGCGACGGCGCGCTTGGATCCGTGCAGCGGGGCCGATTCGCTGCCGTCGGCGCCGAGGAGGGTGACCTCGTTGGAGTCCTCGCCGAACACCAGATCCGAACCGACGACGTTGAGCACGAGGAAGTCGCACCCCTTCCGCGCGAGTTTCGCACGGGCGTGGGTGAGGGGATCGGCCGTCGCGTCGCCCGTCTCGGCGGCGAACCCGGCGATGACCAGCGGCCCGTCGCGGCCGTCGCGGGCGAGCACCTCGTCGCGGGCGAGCACGGCCTCCCGGAGGACGTCGGGGTTGCGGACGAGCGTGAGGACGGGGTCGGTCCCGTCGTCGTTCTTCTTGATCTTGGTGGTGACCGTCTCCGCGGGGCGGAAGTCCGCCACGGCGGCGGCCATCACGAGGACGTCCGTGGCGGGCAGCGCCGCGAGCACGGCGTCGCGCAGCTGGAGCGCGGATTCGACCCGGACCACCTCGCACCCGCGGGGCGGGGCGACCTCCGCGTGGGCGAGGACGAGGGTCACGCGGGCCCCCTGGGCGAGGGCGGCCTCGGCCAGCGCCATGCCCTGCTTGCCGGAGGACCGGTTACCGAGGAAGCGCACGGGGTCGAGGGCCTCACGGGTGCCGCCCACGGAGATGGTGACGCGCTTCCCCTGCAGGGCGCCGCCGGGAGGGCGGGCGGCCTCGATGGCAGCGGTGTAGATGTCGGCGGGCTCCGGGAGCCTGCCCGGGCCGGAGTCCGCCCCGGTGAGACGCCCGGAAGCCGGCTCGATCACCGTGATGCCGCGTGAGCGGAGGACCTCGACGTTCGCGCGGGTGGCGGCGTGCTGCCACATCTCGGTGTGCATGGCGGGCGCCATGACGACGGGGCCGCGCGCCATGAGCAGGGTGCCGGTGAGGAGGTCGTCGGCGAGGCCGGCGGCGGCGCGGGCGAGGACGTCAGCGGTCGCGGGGGCGATCACGATGAGGTCCGCCTCGTGGCCGAGGCGCACGTGGTTCACCTTGTCGACGTCGTCCCACACGCTGTTGCTGACGGGATGGCCGGAGAGCGCCTCCCAGGTCGCCGTGCCGACGAAGCGCGTGGCGGCCTCGGTGGGGATGACTGTCACGTCATGGCCGGACTCCGTGAAAAGACGGAGGAGGGACGCTGCCTTGTAGGCTGCTATCCCTCCTCCGACACCAAGTACTACGCGCACCGGTTGTCTGCCGCCTGCTGGATCGGTCGCGTTACTCGGACTGTTCCATGGGCGAGGAGACGAGCATGCCCTCGTTGATCTCGCGCAGCGCGATGGAGAGGGGCTTCTCGTTCAGCTTCGTGTCGACGAGGGGGCCGACGTACTCGAAGAGGCCTTCGTGGAGCTGCGAGTAGTACGCGTTGATCTGGCGGGCACGCTTGGCGCCGTAGATCACGAGGGCGTACTTCGAGTCCGAGACCTCCAGGAGGGAGTCGATCGGCGGGTTGATGATGCCTTCGGGCTGAGTTGACACAAATTCTCCAAAAATAAGGCGGAACGGCTGGTGCGGGGCCTCTCAGCGCTGCAGCGGACGCAGTCCCATCAGTGATACGAGCTCGTCTGCCGCATGCTCCACGCTGTCGTTGACGACGGTGTGGTTGAATTCCGGCTCGGCGGCAAGTTCCAGTTTAGCGGTTTCCAGCCGCTGCTGCTGTTCCTCCGGTGTTTCGGTGCCGCGCCCCACGAGGCGACGCACCATCTCCTCCCAGGTGGGGGGCGCGAGGAAGACGAAATTCGCCTCCGGCATGCTCTCCCTGACCTGGCGCGCACCCTGCAGGTCGATCTCGAGCAGCACGGACCGGCCCTCGTCCATCGCCGCCTGCACGGTGCGCCGGAGCGTGCCGTACCGGTTGCGTCCGTGGACCACCGCCCACTCCAGCAGCTGCCCGTCGGCGACGAGCTGGTCGAACTCGTCGGACGAGACGAAGAAGTAGTGCACGCCGTCCACCTCACCGGGGCGGGGAGGGCGGGTGGTCGCCGAGACGGAGAGCCATACCTCGGGGTAGTTGTCCCGGATGTAGGTCGAGACGGTTCCCTTGCCGACCGCGGTGGGGCCGGCGAGGACTGTCAGCCGGGGCTGTGACACTACTGCTTCCTTACTTGCCGGCCGGGCCGGCGTGATGTTGTTCGAGGTACAGGACCAAAGCCTTGCGCTGATGGACGCCCAGGCCGCGCACACGGCGTGTGGCGGCGATGCCGACCTCCGCCATGATGCCCGCCGCCCGCACGTCGCCGACGCCGGGCAGGGCTTTGAGGAGATCCAGGACCTTGAGGCGGCCCACGGCGTCGTCGCCGTCCGGGTTGTCGATGACTTCCGCCACCGAAAGCTTACCGGTCTTCAGCCGCGCCTTGATGTCCGCCCGCACGGCGCGAGCCGCCGTCGCCTTCCCGCGCGCCACGGTTCGCTCGTCATCCGTCAAAGGCTTCAGGCTCACGGGTGCTCCCTGCACTGGACGGCACCACGGATGGCGGCGACCGCTCGTCGTCTGGATCGGTCAAGGGTCTCCCCGGGACGGGGTGGGGCTGGAACCGAACCTACCGGGCGCGGGGCCCCTAAATCAATGCACGGGCTGCCGCCCGGGGCTCTCAGGCGAGCTCGTCGCGCGTCCGCTCCGCGGCGGTCCGCAGCGCGGCGGCGTCGGGCCCTGCAGCGAGGACGGCACGGCTCGACGTGGGGAGGACGGACGGGAGGGCGTCGCCGAAGGCGGCCCGCAGCTCGCGCGGCCCCGCCCCCTGGGCGCCGACGCCGGGAGCGAGGATGGGGCCGTTGAGGCCGGCCAGGTCGAGGCCGAGCCCCTGCGCGGCATCGCCGACGGTGGCGCCTACCACCAGGCCCACGTGCCCCCGCCCGCGTCCGGCGTTCTCGGCGGCGGCCGCCAGGGCGATCGAGCGGGCCACGGACGCCGCTCCCCCCACGTGCTGGACGGAACGGCCCTCCGGGTTCGAGGTCAGCGCGAGGACGAACACGCCCCGCCCGGTGGCGGCGGCGAGGTCGAGGGCCGGCCGGAGGGACTCGAACCCGAGATACGGGTTCAGGGTGACGGCGTCGGCGGCGAGGGGCCGCCCCTCCCCCAGCCAGGCGTCGGCGTACGCCTGCATCGTGGACCCGATGTCCCCGCGCTTCGCGTCGGCGATGGTCAGGACGCCGGCGTCGGCAGCGCGGGCCAGCAGGGTCTCGAGGACCGCGAGCCCCCGCCCGCCGTGCCGCTCGTACAGCGCGACCTGCGGCTTGAGGGCCGCGGCCACGGGCCCGACGGCGTCGAGCACCGTCAGCGAGAACCGTTCCAGCCCCGCCGGCGAGTCCTCGAGCCCCCAGTCCGCGAGCAGCCCGGGGTGGGGGTCGATGCCCACGCACAGGCTGCCGCGGGCCGCCCGAACCGCCGCGAGCCGCTCCCCGAACGGGGCGCGGACCGGGACGGCACCGGCCTCAGGACGCATTGCGGGCCTCGGACGCTGCCCGCAGGTTCGCGGCGTGCTCCTGCAGGCTCGTCACGGACCACTCGTAGGAGCGCATGGCCTCGATCGCCTGGACGGCCGCCCCGACCTCGGGGATCGTCGTGATGACCGGCAGCCCGTAGGACGTCGCGGCGGCCCGGATCTCGTACCCGTCCCCGCGGGCCTGGCCCCCGGAGGGCGTGTTGATGATCATGTCGATCCCGCCCTCGGTGATGAGGTCGACGACGGTGCCCTCCCCCGCGGCCCCTGCGCCCTCGGCGACCTTGCGCACCGTCGTCGCCTGGATGCCGTTGCGGCGCAGCACGTCGGCGGTGCCGCCCGTCGAGACGATCTCGAAGCCGAGGTCCACGAGGCGCTTCACCGGCATGACGATGGCGCGCTTGTCCCGGTTGGCGACGGAGACGAAGACCTTGCCCTCGACGGGCAGGGCCGCGTTCGCGGCCGCCTGGCTCTTCGCGAAGGCCGTGTCGAAGTACTTGTCGATGCCCATGACCTCGCCGGTGGAACGCATCTCGGGGCCGAGCAGCGAGTCCACGACGGTGCCCTCCGGTGTGCGGAAGCGGCTGAAGGGCAGCACGGCCTCCTTGACGGAGACGGGCGCGTCGAGCGGGAGCGACCCGCCGTCGCCCTGTGCCGGCAGCAGCCCGCGCTCCCGCAGTTCGGCCACCGTCACGCCCGTGCCGATGAGCGCCGCGCCCTTCGCGAGCTGCACGCCCGTGGCCTTGGAGACGAAGGGCACGGTCCGCGAGGCCCGCGGGTTCGCTTCGAGGACGTAGAGCACGTCTGAGGCCAGGGCGAACTGGATGTTGATGAGTCCGCGCACGCCGACCCCCTGGGCGATGGCGAGTGTCGCCTCGCGGACGCGCTGCAGCACGTCGGCGCCGAGCGTGATGGGCGGCAGCACGCACGCGGAGTCGCCGGAGTGGATGCCGGCCTCCTCGATGTGCTCCATGATGCCGCCGAGGTACATCTCGGTGCCGTCGAAGAGGGCGTCGACGTCGATCTCGATGGCGTCCTCGAGGAAGCGGTCGATCAGCACGGGGTGGGCCTCGGTGATCTCCGTGGCGTTGGCGATGTAGCGCGAGAGGTTGGCCTCGTCGTAGACGATCTCCATGCCGCGGCCGCCGAGGACGTAGGAGGGCCGGACGAGCACGGGGTAGCCGATGGCGTCGGCGATGCTCTTGGCGTCCTCGAAGGACACGGCCGTGCCGTTCTTCGGCGCGATGAGGCCGCCGGCGTCGAGCACGCGGCTGAAGGCCCCGCGGTGCTCGGCGAGGTCGATGGCCTCCGGGGAGGTGCCAAGGATGGGGATGCCGGCGTCGGCGAGCTCCTGGGCGAGCTTCAGCGGTGTCTGGCCGCCGAGCTGCACGAAGACGCCGAGCACGCCGCCGGTGCGCTGCTCGGCCGCGATGACCTCGAGGACGTCCTCGAGGGTCAGGGGCTCGAAGTACAGGCGCGTGGAGATGTCGTAGTCGGTGGACACCGTCTCGGGGTTGCAGTTGATCATGACGGTCTCGTAGCCGGCCTGGCGCAGCGCCATGGTGGCGTGGACGCACGAGTAGTCGAACTCGATGCCCTGCCCGATCCGGTTGGGCCCGGAGCCCAGGATGACCACCGAGGGCTTCTCGTGCGCCTCCACCTCGTCCTCCTCGTCGTAGGACGAGTAGTGGTACGGCGTGTAGGCGGCGAATTCGGCGGCGCACGTGTCCACGGTCTTGAACACGGGCCGGATGCCGAGGGCGTGCCGCACGCCGCGGACCACGGCGTCGGGGGTGTGCGTGAGCGCGCCGATCTGCTCGTCGGAGAAGCCGTGGCGCTTGGCGAGCCGCAGCACCTCCTCGGTGAGGTTCGGCGCCGTGCGCACCTCCTCGGCGATCTCGTTGAGCAGGACGAGCTGGTCGAGGAACCAGGGGTCGATCCCCGTCGCCTCGTACAGCCGCTCCACGCTCGCGCCGCCCAGCAGGGCTCGCTGCACCTGGGAGAGACGCTCGGTGGTGGGGCGCTTCGCGGCCTCCACGAGGGCGTCGACCTCGTCCGCGCCGACGGGCGCAAAGGAGAGCTGGGAGCCCTTCTGCTCGAGCGAGCGGAGGGCCTTCTGCAGCGCCTCGGTGAAGTTGCGGCCCATCGCCATGGCCTCGCCGACCGATTTCATGGTGGTGGTGAGCGTGGGGTCCGCCGCGGGGAACTTCTCGAACGCGAAGCGGGGCACCTTCACCACCACGTAGTCGAGGGTCGGCTCGAACGACGCCGGGGTCTTCAGGGTGATGTCGTTCGGGATCTCGTCCAGCGTGTAGCCGAGGGAGAGCTTCGTGGCGATCTTCGCGATCGCGAAGCCCGTGGCCTTCGACGCCAGGGCGGACGAACGGGACACCCGGGGGTTCATCTCGATGACGACGACGCGGCCGGTGTCCGGCTCGACGGCGAACTGGATGTTGCAGCCGCCGGTGTCGACACCGACCTCGCGGATCACGGCGATCGAGATGTCCCGCAGGCGCTGGTACTCGCGGTCGGTGAGGGTCAGGGCGGGCGCCACCGTGATGGAGTCGCCCGTGTGCACGCCCACCGGGTCGAAGTTCTCGATGGAGCAGACGACCACGACGTTGTCGTTCTTGTCGCGCATCATCTCGAGCTCGTACTCCTTCCACCCGAGGATGCTCTCCTCGAGGAGGACCTCGCTCGTGGGGCTGTACTGCAGGCCCTGGCCGACGATCCGGCGCAGGTCCTGCTCCGTGTACGCGAGGCCGGAGCCGAGGCCGCCCATCGTGAAGGACGGCCGGACCACCATGGGGTACCCGAGGTCGTCGGCCGCTGCGAGGGCCTCGTCGATCGAGTGGATGATGGCGGACCGGGCGGACTCGGCGCCGCAGCGCTCGACGACGCCCTTGAACTTCTCGCGGTCCTCGCCGAGCTCGATGGCGGCGATGTTCGCGCCGATGAGCTCGACACCGAACTTCTCCAGCACGCCGTTCTTGTCCAGTGCGATGGCCGTGTTCAGCGCCGTCTGGCCGCCGAGGGTCGGCAGCAAGGCGTCCGGGCGTTCCTTCTCGATGATCTTCGCGACGACGTCGGGCGTGATCGGTTCCACGTACGTGGCGTCCGCGAACTCGGGGTCCGTCATGATGGTGGCGGGGTTCGAGTTCACGAGGATGACCCGCAGGCCCTCCTCGCGCAGGACGCGCAGCGCCTGGGTGCCCGAGTAGTCGAATTCGGCCGCCTGGCCGATGACGATCGGCCCGGAGCCGATGACCAGGACGCTCGTGAGGTCGGTTCTGCGGGGCATCAGTTCTCTTCCTGCGTTGTGCTGCTCGATGTCGTGCTGTGCCGGGGCTGCGTGCCCGTCACCTTGGAACCGTGCGTGCCGAGTTCCGCGGCGGCCGCCGTGGCGAGTGCCGCCGCTTCCGACGGGGCGTCGAGGGCCGAGGCCAGGACGGCGTTGCCGGAGCCGGGGCTCTCCTTCTCGGCCCGCATGAGGTCGAGGAAGCGGTCGAAGAGGTAGGCGGAGTCGTGGGGGCCGGCGGCCGCCTCGGGGTGGTACTGGACGGAGAAGGCCGGGAGGTCAAGGCACGCGAGGCCCTCGACGACGTCGTCGTTGAGGTTCACGTGGCTGACCTCGACGCGGCCGTACGCGCCGGCGGGCGCGTCCACCGGACCGTCGAGAGGCGCGTCGACGGCGAACCCGTGGTTGTGCGAGGTGATCTCCACCTTGCCGGTCCGCCGGTCGAGGACCGGCTGGTTGATGCCGCGGTGCCCGTAGCGGAGCTTGTAGGTGCCGAAGCCGAGGGCGCGTCCGAGGATCTGGTTGCCGAAACAGATCCCGAAGAACGGCAGGCGGGCGTCGAGGACCCGGCGCAGGAGTTCCACCTGCGCGTCGGCGGTGGCGGGATCGCCCGGCCCGTTGGACATGAACACGCCGTCCGGCCCGGCGGCGGTGATGTCCTCGAAGGTGGCGCCGGCGGGCAGGACGACCGTGCGCACGCCGCGCTCGGCGAAGTGCTTGGGTGTCATGGCCTTGATGCCGAGGTCCAGCGCCGCGATGGTCGCCTGCGTCTCGCCGGTCCAGCCGTGGTCCGCGGGTTCGACGACGTAGGCCTCGTCGATGCTGACCTCCTCGGCGAGCCGTGCTCCGGCCATGGACGGCTGGGCGAGGACCTGCTCGACGAGCCGCTCCTCGCCGGCTGCGGCGTCCGCGCCGGAGAAGATCCCGGCCCTCATGGCGCCGCGCTCCCGGAGGTGGCGGGTGATGGCGCGTGTGTCGACGCCCTCGATGCCCACGATGCCCTGCTCGCGCAGCTGCTCGTCCAGGCTCTGCTCGGAGCGCCAGTTGGACGGGCGGCGGGCGGCGTCGCGGATGATGTAGCCGGCCACCCAGATGCGGCGCGACTCGGCGTCGTCGGCGTTCACGCCCGTGTTGCCGATGTGCGGGGCGGTCTGCACCACGAGCTGGCGGGCGTAGGACGGATCGGTGATGGTCTCCTGGTAGCCGGTCATGCCGGTGGCGAAGACGGCCTCTCCCAGGGCGGTGCCTTCGGCGCCGTAGGCGCGGCCGCGGAAGGTCCGTCCGTCCTCCAGGACGAGCACCGCGGGTGCGTTCGTTCGGACCGGTGCCTTCGATGGAGCGTGGCTCACAGCTGTTCCCTGCCTTCGGGGGTCGGTGGAGTTCGGTGGTCTGGTGGATCGGAGGGGATGAGCGCAGCGACCGCTGCGACGAGCTGGGCCTTGTGCGCCGGGTGGCGGGTGCGGAAGCCCGTGTCCACGCGCAGCGCGCCGAGGCGCCAGGTCACGACGACCAGGCCCTCCTTCTCGACGAACTTCCCCGTCATGCCGCTCGCGAGCTGCACGGCGGTGAGGTCGGTGCGGGGGATGAAGACCGTGCGCGCGCCGGTGCGGGCGAACACGAGGCCGTCGGGGTGGACGGCGGCGACGGCGTTGCCGCGGAGCCCCAGCCCGTGGACCGCGATGCGGTCCAGCCAGTCCCCCGCCGTCGTCGTGGCGACGTACTGGCCCGCGGCCTCGTAGAGGACGGGCCCGGGGTCGGCGGGCGGCTCGGGCGGCGCGGGGACGTCGGACTGCCGGCGGAGCCTGTTGCGCCACCCGAGCGCCATGAGCGCGACGAGGACGGCGATGATGCCCAGGGTCAGGGCGACCCAGCCTAGAGACTCCATGCCGGCGCCTCCCCGCCCGCCGCCGGGGCTGCCGGGCGCGGTGTGGCCAGGCGGCCCTCGAGCACCGTGGCGTGGCCGGCGAGGAAGGTCGCGCGCACGCTGCCGGGCAGTTCGAGGCCGCGGAACGGGTTGTTGCGTCCCTTCGTGGCCATGGTCGAGGGGTCCACCGTCCACCGGGCGGCGGGGTCGACGAGGATCAGGTTCGCGGGTTCACCCACGGCGAGCGGCCTGCCCTGGTGGGCGAGGCGGCCGATGCGCGCCGGCGCCACGGAGGTGACGCGGGCGAAGCCCTCCCAGTCGAGCAGCCCCGTCTCCACCATGGTGTGCTGTACCACGGACAGCGCGGTCTCGAGGCCCGTCATGCCCATCGCGGCCTGCGCCCACTCGCACTCCTTGTGCTCGCTCGGGTGCGGCGCGTGGTCGGTCCCCACGACGTCGATCGTCCCGTCGGCGAGGGCCGCGCGGAGGGCGGTGACGTCGTCGGCGGTGCGCAGCGGCGGGTTGACCTTGTAGACGGGGTCGTAGCTGCGGACCAGCTCGTCGGTGAGCAGGAGGTGGTGCGGGGTGACCTCGGCGGTGACGTCGATCCCGCGGGCCTTGGCCCACCGGATGATCTCGACCGATCCGGCCGTGGAGACATGGCAGACGTGCAGCCGCGACCCGACGTGCTGGGCGAGGAGGACGTCGCGGGCGATGATGCTCTCCTCCGCGACGGCAGGCCAGCCGGTGAGGCCGAGGACCGCCGAGACGTCGCCCTCGTTCATCTGGGCGCCCTCGGTGAGGCGCGGTTCCTGCGCGTGCTGAGCGATCACGCCGTCGAACGCCTTCACGTACTCGAGGGCGCGGCGCATGAGGACCGGGTCGGAGACGCAGACGCCGTCGTCGGAGAACACGCGCACCGACGCCGGCGACTCGGCCATGGCACCGAGTTCCGCGAGGCGTTCGCCGCCGAGGCCGACGGTGACGGCTCCGACGGGACGCACCTCGACCCAGCCGGAGGCCAGGCCCAGGCGGTAGACCTGCTCCACCACGCCCGCGGTGTCGGCCACCGGGGAGCTGTTGGCCATGGCGTGCACGGCGGTGAAACCGCCGAGGGCGGCGGCGCGGGAGCCGGTCTCGACCGTCTCGGCGTCCTCCCGTCCGGGCTCCCGGAGGTGGGTGTGGAGGTCCACCATGCCGGGCAGGGCGACGAGCCCCGCTGCCTCGATGATCACCGCGTCCGGGGATGCCGCCTCCGCTGCCGCGCCGCCCACGGCCGCGATGACGCCGTCGCGCACGAGGAGGTCCTCGGCTCCGCGACCGAGGAGGGAGGCGCCGCGGACGAGGTACTGGGCGGGCGTGCCGGGGGTGTTGCTGGGGGTGCTGCTGGGGGTCGTCACGAGGTGCGGCCTTCCGGGATCAGGGCGGTCGGGTCGTCGTGCTGGTCCTGCTGCTGCTCCTGCTGCTGGTCCTGCTCGTCGTGGTGGTCGCCCGAGAGCAGCAGGTAGAGCGCGGCCATGCGCACGGACACGCCGTTGCGGACCTGCGCGAGGACGGTGGAGCGCGGGGAGTCGGCCGCGGCCGAGGAGATCTCCAGGCCCCGGTTCATCGGCCCGGGATGCATGATGACGGTGTCGTGCAGGCCCATCGTGTCCAGCAGTGCGAGGCGTCCGTCGTCGAAGCCCCAGCGCCGCGAGTACTCCCGCGTGGAAGGGAAGAACGCGGCATTCATGCGCTCGGCCTGCAGGCGGAGCATCATCACGGCGTCGGGCCGCTGGGCGAGGGCGTCGTCGAGGTTGTAGTACACCGTGCAGGGCCAGGAACCGATCCCGACGGGCAGCAGCGTGGGCGGGCCCGCGAGCAGGACCTCCGCACCCAGGGTCGTCAGGAGCCACACGTTGGAGCGGGCCACCCGCGAGTGGAGCACGTCACCGACGATCAGCACCTTCATCCCGGCGAGCGTGGTGCCGGCCGACGGCCCGCCGCCTACCTTCGCCCAGTGCCGGCGCAGCGTGAACGCGTCGAGCAGCGCCTGGGTGGGGTGTTCATGGGTGCCGTCGCCTGCATTGACGACGGCGGCGTCGATCCAGCCCGAGGCTGCGAGGCGGGCGGGGGCGCCGGAGGCGGAGTGCCGGATGACGACGGCGTCCGCACTCATGGCCTCCAGGGTCTGCGCGGTGTCCTTCAGGGACTCGCCCTTGGACACCGAGGAGCCCTTCGCCGCGAAGTTGATGACGTCCGCGGAGAGCCGCTTCGCTGCCGCCTCGAAGGAGATGCGGGTGCGGGTGGAGTCCTCGAAGAACAGGTTCACGACGGTGCGTCCACGCAGTGCCGGGAGCTTCTTGATCTCGCGCTCCCCCACCGCGGCCATCTCCTCGGCGACGTCGAGGAGGCGGAGCGCATTCCGGGCGGAGAGATCCTGCGTGCTGAGCAGGTGCTTCACGCGCGGTCCTCGATGACGACCTCGTTGACGGCCGAGCCGCCGATCAGGTCGATCTCCGCGAGGTGGACGCGCACGCGCTCGCGGGACGACGTGGGGAGGTTCTTGCCCACGTGGTCGGCCCGGATCGGCAGCTCCCGGTGTCCGCGGTCCACGAGGACCGCGAGGCGGACGGCGCGGGGACGCCCGAGGTCGGCCAAGGCGTCGAGGGCGGCGCGGACCGTGCGGCCGGAGTAGAGCACGTCGTCCACGAGCACCACCACCTTGTCGTCGATGCCCGACGGCGGCAACTGGGTCGCGAGGGGCGAGCGGGTGGGGTTGCGCCGGAGGTCGTCGCGGTACATGGTCACGTCGAGCTGCCCGGTGATGAGGTCCGGGTCGACGGTGGTGTCGACGGCCGCGATCTTCTGGGCGAGGCGCTGGGCCAGGGGGAAGCCCCTGCGGGGGATGCCGAGGAGGACGAGGTCGCGGGACCCCTTGTTCGCCTCGAGGATCTCGTGGGCGATGCGCGTGAGAGCGCGGTCTATATCTGCTTCTGCGAGAACAACGCGCTTGTGCAGGCCGGATTCCGGAGCTGGCACGGTCATAACACGCTTCCTCCTTCCCCGCCTCACCGGACGGCATTTAAAGGTTGGTTGCGGTGTCAAAACTACCACAGCGCCGCTTGCCCCTAGGGTTGCCTCATGGCTATGAACAACCCCGGCGCGGGTCCAGGCGGCCCGCAGTGGAACAGCTCACAGGGCTACGGACAGCGACTCGAGGACCGCTCCCAGCCCCACCAGCACCAAGGCTGGTGGGGTACGACGACGCTGCGCCACCACCACCCCGCACCCACCCGGACGGCCGGGCCGTTGCTCCCCGTCTGGAACCAGCCGCCGCCGCGACGGCGGGGTGCGCTCAACGTCGTCCTCGTGATCGTCGCGGCCCTCGTGGTGGCGGGCGTACTGCTCCTGCTCTCCCTGTCGCTCGGCCCGTCGGCGTTCCTGCTGTGCGGGATCCTCGCCCTCGTCCCCCTCGGTATCTGCCTGCTCGGCCTCCACTGGATCGACCGGTGGGACCCCGAACCGCGGGGCGCCCTGCTCTTCGCGTTCCTCTGGGGCGCTGGGACCTCCGTGGTCGTCACGCTGCTGCTCGGCACCTACGTGGTGGACCTGCTGGGCAACGCCCTCACCACCACCTCCCCGGAGGTGATCGGGCCCGTCCTGCAGGCACCGCTGGTCGAGGAGTTCGCCAAGGGCCTGGGAGTGCTGGTCCTCGTCTACACCCGCCGGAGCCACTTCGACGGTCCCGTGGACGGCATCGTCTACGCCGGCACTGTCGCCGCAGGGTTCGCCTTCACGGAGAACATCCTGTACTTCGGCTCGGCCGTGATGGAGTCGAGCACCGCCGGCGCCCTCGTGGGGGTCTTCATCCTCCGGGGCCTGTTCTCCCCCTTCGCGCACGTCATGTTCACCTCGCTCCTCGGTTTCGTCCTCGGCTACGCGCTGAGCCGCGGCGGCGGGAACGCCCGGATCCTCGGCGCGTTCGTCCTCGGACTCATCCCCGCGATGGCCGGCCACATGCTGTGGAACGGCGGCACCCTCGTCCTGTTCAACGACTTCCTGCTCTTCTACCTGGTGGTGCAGGTGCCGCTGTTCATCGCCGCCGTGGTGTCCGTCGTCCTCCTCCGCCGCTCGGAGCGACGCCTGACGGAGGCACGGCTCGGCGACTACGCCCGCGCGGGCTGGTTCACGCCTGAGGAGGTGCACATGCTCGCCACGCGTCCGGGCCGGTCACAGGCCCTGGCCTGGGCGGCGTCGGTGGGCGCCAAGCCCGACATGCGCGAGTTCATCCGCACGGGCGCGCGCATCGCGTTCACCCGGCAGCGACTGCTGGGCGGACGGCACGACGCCGATTACGCGGCGCAGGAGCGCGCCCTGCTGGAGGAGGCGACGCAGCGCCGCGCGCGGATCTTCCAGGTGGCCTCCGCGGCCCGCTGACCGCCCGTCGCGCGCAGCGGTCGCAGCGGTCGTCAGGCGTCCGCACCCGTGCCGGGTGCGCAGCGGGCGGGTGCGAGGCCGTCCGGGAACGCGAGAAGCTCCCGCGGTCCGCCGGCGGCGGTCCACGGGAGCTTCCGGGGTCAGGTCAGGCGAGCAGGGTCGGCTTGAGCTGCTGCAGGCGCCCGAGGAGTCCGTTGACGAACTTCGGCGACTCGTCGGTGGAGAGCATCTTCGCGAGCTCGACGGCCTCGCTGACGGCGACCCCGTCCGGGACGTCGTCGTTGTAGAGCAGCTCCCAGGAGCCGATGCGCAGGAGCATCAGGTCGACCACGGGCATGCGGTCCAGGGTCCAGCCCTGCGAGTAGGTGCTCAGGTATTCGTCGATCTGTTCCTGGTGCTCCAGGACGCCTTCCACGATGTCCACCGTGTAGTCCGCGATGACCATGTCGGTCTTCTCGCGGCGTGCCCGGATGACCTCGAGGGCCGCCATGTCCCGCTGCGCGGATTCGAAGAGGATGTCGAGGGCCCGGCGTCGGGCCTTGCTGCGTGCACTCACTCGTTGACGCGTCCCAGGTACTCGCCCGTCCGGGTGTCGACCTTGACCTTGGTGCCGGTGCCGAGGAACAGCGGGACCTGGATCTCGTGGCCGGTCTCGACCGTGGCGGGCTTCGTGCCGCCGGTCGAACGATCGCCCTGGAGACCGGGCTCGGTGTAGGTGATCTCGAGCGTCACGGAGGCGGGCAGCTCGACGTAGAGGGGGGAGCCCTCGTGCATCGCGATGGTGGCCATCTGGCTCTCGAGCATGAAGTTCGCCGCATTGCCGACGGTCTTGCCGGGCACCGTGATCTGGTCGTAGTCCGTGGTGTCCATGAAGACGAAGTCCTCGCCGTCCTTGTACAGGTACTGGTAGTCGCGACGGTCCACCGTGGCCGTCTCGATCTTCAGACCCGCGTTGAAGGTCTTGTCGACCACCTTGCCGGAGAGGATGTTGCGAAGCTTGGTGCGGACGAAGGCTCCACCCTTGCCGGGCTTGACGTGCTGGAACTCGAGGACGTTCCAGAGGTTGCCCTCGAGCTTCAGCACAGTGCCGTTCTTGATGTCGTTCGTGGTCGCCACAGATTCACTTTCGTCGATGTCGCTGATGGATGGGCCGGCCGGGGCTCGGCGGGCGCGCGGAGGCGCGCCAAAAGTCCAGAGACCAGTCTACCCTGTGCGTCGCGGCGACCGGCTGGGCCCCGCCCGCCCACCCTGTCGACGGGTCAGGAGGCGATCTCCTGGTAGGCGGCGAACAGGAGCGAGGTGTCCGGGACCTCGAGCATGCCGGGGCGGCCGATGCCGTCGAGGACGACGAAGCGCAGCAGATCGCCCCGGGACTTCTTGTCGCGGCGCATGCCGTCGAGGAGCGCGGCCCACCGGTCGCGCCGGTAGGTGACGGGCAGGCCGAGCGACGCCAGGATGGTCCGGTGGCGGTCGGCGTCCGCGTCGCTCAGGCGCCCGACCATCCGGGAGAGCTCGGCGGCGAACACGAGACCCACCGACACGGCCGCGCCGTGCCGCCAGGAGTAGCGCTCGGCGAGCTCGATCGCGTGCCCGAGCGTGTGGCCGTAGTTGAGGTACTCACGGCGGCCCGCCTCGCGCAGGTCCTCCGAGACGATCCCGGCCTTCACCCGGATGGCGCGCTCCACGAGGTCCCGCAGCACGGGCGAGGTGGCATCCGTGGCCGCCGTCGTGTCCTGCTCGATGATGTCGAGGATGGCCGGGTCCGCGATGAAGCCGCACTTCACCACCTCGGCGAGCCCCGTGACGAGCTCGTTCGCCGGGAGCGTCGCCAGCGCGTCGAGATCCGCGAGGACGGCTGCGGGCGGGTGGAAGGACCCCACGAGGTTCTTGCCCTCGGCCGTGTTGATGCCCGTCTTGCCGCCCACCGCTGCGTCGACCATGGCCAGGAGGCTCGTGGGCAGGTGGACCACACGCACGCCGCGGAGCCACGTCGCTGCGACGAAGCCACCGAGGTCCGTCACGGCGCCGCCGCCGACGGTCACGACGGCGTCGGAGCGGGTGAAGTCGTTCTGGCCGAGCACCTGCCAGCAGAAGGCCGCCACCTGGATGTGCTTGCCCTCCTCGGCGTCGGGGATCTCCGCCGTCACGGCCGTGAAGCCCGCGTCGGCGAGTTCGGCGCGCACCGTGTCACCGGTGGTGCGGAGGGCCCGCGGATGGATGACGAGTACGCGGCGCACCCGTTCGCCGAGGATGCCGGGGAGCCGGCCGAGCAGTCCGCGGCCCACGACGACGTCGTAGCCGCCCTCGCCGGCACTGCCGGTCACCGGGATGATGGTTGGTTCGTCAGTGGCCATTAGGGGTCGTCCCGCTCTCGTCGTCCAGGGTGTCGTTGGGGGTGTCGCTGGGGGTGTCGCTGGGGGTGTCGCTGGGGGTGTCGTGGTCCGCCAGGGCGCGGAGCACGGCATCGGTGGCGGCGCCGACGCTCAGGCCGCGGGTGTCGACGACGGCGGTCGCCACCGCCGCGTACACGGGCCGCCGCGCGTCGTACAGTTCCTGCCACCGTTCGGCGGGCCGGCCGGCGAGGAGGGGGCGCCCGACGTCCCCGCTGATGCGCGGGAGGACGGTCGCCAGGTCCGTGTCGAGGAACACGACGACCGCGTCGGCGAGGAGTTCCCGTGTCCCGGGGTTGAGCACGGCCCCGCCGCCGAGGGAGACCACGACGCCGTCGCCCGTCAGCGCCTCGCCCACGACCTCCGCCTCGAGCCGGCGGAACGCCTGTTCTCCGCCGCGGGCGAAGATGCCGGGGATGCTGCCGTGCCGCTCGACGATCACCCGGTCCGTGTCGACGAAGCGCGCGTCCGTCCGCCGTGCGAGCATCCGGCCGACGGCGGACTTGCCCACGGCCATGGGCCCCACGAGGACCACCGGGCGGTTCCCCCGCATCAGACTCCGGCGGAGTCCAGGAACTCCGGGATGTTCTCGAGGTAGCTGCGCAGGTTGCGGGCCGTCTCGGCCAGGGAGTCGCCGCCGAACTTCTCGGTGACGGCCTCGGCCAGGACGAGTGCCGTCATGGCCTCGGCGACGACGCCGGCGGCGGGCACCGCGCACACGTCCGAGCGCTGGTGGTGGGCGCGCGCTGCCGCTCCGGTGCTGACGTCGACGGTGCGCAGCGCGCGGGGCACGGTCGCGATGGGCTTCATCGCGGCGCGCACGCGCAGCGCGTCACCGATGCTCATGCCGCCCTCGATGCCTCCGGCGCGGTTGGACAGGCGCACGATCTTGCCGTCGTCGTTCCGGATGATCTCGTCGTGCGCCGCGGTGCCGCGGCGGGCCGCCGTCTGGAAACCGTCGCCGACCTCCACCCCCTTGATGGCCTGGATGCCCATCAGGGCGGCGGCCAGGCGGGAATCGAGCCTCCGGTCCCAGTGGACGTAACTGCCGAGTCCCGGCGGGAGCCCGTACGCGACCACCTCGACCACGCCGCCGAGCGTCTCGCCCTCCTTGTGGGCGGCGTCGACCTCGGCCACCATGGCGTCGGACGTGTCCCGGTGGAAGCAGCGCAGCGGGTCCGTGTCGAGGGCGATCACATCGCTCGGCACGGGCAGGGGTGCGTCCTCGGGGACCGAGACGGAGCCGATGGACACGGTGTGGCTGACGAGGCGGATGCCGAGGCCCGCGAGGAACTGCGCGGCGACGGTGCCGAGCGCCACCCGGGTGGCGGTCTCCCGGGCGCTGGCCCGCTCGAGGACGGGACGGGCCTCGTCGAAGCCGTACTTCTGCATGCCGGTGAAGTCGGCGTGCCCGGGGCGGGGCCGGGTGAGGGGCGCATTGCGGGCGGAGGTGGCGAGTTCGGCCGCGTCGTCGCCCTCGACGGGGTCGGCCGACATGATCTTCTCCCACTTGGGCCATTCGGTGTTCGAGACCTCGATGGCCACGGGCCCGCCCTGCGTGATCCCGTGGCGGACGCCGCCGAGGATGCGGACCTCGTCCTGTTCGAACTTCATCCGGGCGCCGCGCCCGTAGCCGAGGCGGCGACGGGCGAGGGCCTCCTGCACGTCGGCGCTCGTGACGGCCACCCCCGCGGGCATCCCCTCGATGATCCCGACCACGGCGGGGCCGTGTGATTCTCCTGCCGTCAACCAACGCAACATGGTTTCCATACTGCCATGCGGTGGCGCGTGGATCAGCGCCGCACGGCCCCCACTGCGTCACACATCACCTCGAGGACGGCGCCCCGGTCCTGTGGCACGTCGGGGAAGAACAGGCGCACCTGCTCCACGGCCTGGTGGAGCAGCATGTCCAGGCCCGGGACGATCGTCCCGCCGGCGTGCTGCCAGGCATCGGCGAGGGTGCTGGGCCAGGGGTCGTAGGCCACGTCGAGCAGCGTCCCCTGCGTCCGGAAACAGGCGTCGGCCGCGAGGTCCACGGCCAGGGGGTCGGCCGCGCGGGGCGGCAGCGTGGAGATGACGACGTCGGCCGCGCGCACGGCCTCCGCGGCGTCCGGCCAGGGCAGGAGGACGACGTCGATGCCGAGGGCTGTGCCGATGCGCAGGAGGTCGGCCGCCGCGTCGGGCCGCCGGACCGCCACGCGGACCGCGGGTGCTCCGAGCCGGGCGAGGCCGGCGACGGCCGCCGCGGCGGTGCCCCCGCCCCCGAGGACGACCGGCCCCCGGGGTCGCCGCACGCCGGCGGCGGCCAGGGCGTTGGCCACCCCGGCGACGTCGGTGTTGTGCCCGGTCAGCCGGGCGGGTCCGCCCGCGTGGTCGACGACGACCGTGTTGACGACCCCGAGGACAGCGGCCGGCTCCGTCGTGGCGTCGACGAGCCGCGCCATGGCGGCCTTGAGGGGCATGGTGACGGACAGGCCGCGCCAGCCGGTCGTGGAGCGCACGCCGGCGACGAAGGCGTCGAGGCCCGCCTCAGCGACGTCGATCGCCGTGTACGGGCACTCGATGCCGAGCGCCCGGTAGGCGGCCGCATGCAGCTGGGGCGACTTCGAGTGCCCGATCGGCGACCCGATCACGGCGGCCCGGGCGGGCGCCGCGGGGGCGACCACCTACCGGCCCACCTAGTCGCACCGACCGGGATGGTCCGTGCACCACGCCAGGTACTCGTCCACGTAGCGCAGGTGCTCCGCGTACGTCTCGGAGAACTTGGTCTCGCCGGTGTCGAGGTCCACCGTCACCCAGAAGTAGAACGGCACGTCCGCGGGATTGACCGTCGCGTCGATGGCGTCGTCGCCGGGAGACCCGATGGGGCCCTTCGGCAGTCCCGGGTTCGCGTAGGTGTTGTACGGGTTGGAGGTGTCCTGCTTCTCCTCGTCCGTGATCTGGTAGCTGCGCTTGCCGAGACCGTAGGTGACGGTCGCGTCGGACTGGATGAAGCCGCTGGTCTCGGTGTTGCCCGGCGTGAGCCGGTTGTTGATGGCGCCTGCCACCGTGGCGTAGTCGCCCTGCTGGGCCTCGGCCTGCACGATGCTCGCGATGGTCAGGATCCGGTACTGCTCGGCCGGGTCGGTCACGCCGTCGTCCGCGAGGCGGTCCGTGGTGGCCTTGACCATCTCCGTGATGATGTCGGTGGCGCTCGCGTCGACGTCGAAGCGGTACTCCCCCGGGTGCAGGTAGCCCTCGAGCGAGAGGGCCTGCGGCGGGAGGCCGAACTGGGTGGGTGCGGCGGCGAGGGCGTCGAACTCGGCCCGCGGGATGCCGGTGGAGGTGCTGAGGATGTCGAAGACCTCGCCCTGGCGGAGGTCGCGGGCCACGGCCGCGTAGGAGACGAGCGAGGGGTCGTCGCCGAGGAGCGCTTCCGCGGCGTCGGCGGCGGGCATCTGCAGGCGCATCTCGTACTCGCCCGGCTGGACCTCGCGGCCGTCCGCGATGGCCGCGAGGGCCTCGACGAAGGTCTCGGAATCGGCGACGATGTCCGCGCTCTCGAGCCCGGTGCCGATGGCGAGTGCTCCGGCGCCCTCGGTGACGGAGAAGACGGTCTCCTCGCCGCCCGGGCCGGCGTAGTCGGTGACGTCGTTCAGGCCGAGCATGTCCCGCAGCATGAGTGCCACGCCGTAGACGGTGCCCGCGAAGAGCAGGAGGACCACGAGCATGACGACGGTGCGCCTCAGGCGCCTGCGCTTCTTGGCCTTCGCCGACTGGGGCCGGCGGCCGCGGCGGGGTGCCTCCTGGTCCGCGAAGAACTGCTCGACGGGTGCGGGGTGGGCGTAGCCGTCGTCGTAGGCGGCGCGCTGCTCGTCGGATTCATGGGACGAAGGGGAATGGCGGGTACGGTTATTCACGACTCCGGATTCCTCCTGCTGGGTGAACTGTCCTTGATAACCGGCTCCTCTGTAGGGGTCAGCAATGGGCCCTGGGCGCCCTCTGCGTCACGCACAGGAACCGGATCCCCCACGTCCCGTCCGAGTGAACGTTGCGTGTCGATGGCATGCTGGAGAATTTCGACAGCTGCCACCTGGTCAACAACCTTACGATGCTCGCGGCTGCTCAGACCAGCCGCGTGCAGCGAGCGGTGGGCCGAGACGGTGCTCAGCCGCTCGTCCACCAAGCGTACCGGTACCGGCAGGGCCTGTCGCTGGAGTTCCCCGACGACCAGCGCGGCATAGGTCCGCGCCATCTCCGCCGACGCGCCCTCCCTGCCGCTGAGGTTCCGGGGGAGCCCGACGACGATCTGCACAGCGCCGCGTTCGACGGCCTCGCGCACCAGGATCCGTACGTCGCTGTTCTTGCGCGCATCGCGCTTGAGCGTGCGGATGGGCGTGGCGAGGAGCCCGTCCCGGTCGCAGCCGGCCAGTCCCACGCGGACCTGCCCGACGTCGACGCCGAGCTTCGGCCCCCGCGGGTAGGGGGCGGGGGCGTCCATGCCGGTCCCCGCTCCCCCGCCGTCGCCCGCCACCGGGGCCGTCAGCGTTCCGCCACGGCGGTGCGGATGGCGGACAGCGCCTCGGGGATCCGTGAAGCGTCCGACCCGCCGCCCTGCGCGACGTCGTCCTTGCCACCGCCGCCGCCACCGAGGATCTTCGCGGCGGTGCGCACCAGCGCGCCGGCCTTCACGCCGGCGCCGCGGGCGGCCTCGTTGGTCGCGACGAGCACGAGCGGGCGGTCCTGGGAGACGGCCGTCGCGGCGACGACTGCAGCATCCGAGCCGAGCCGGCCGCGCAGATCGAGCACGAGCGTCCGCAGGTCGTCCGCGCCGCTCACCTCGCCGGCGTCGTGCGCGATGAGGCGCACGCCGTCGACGTCCACAGCGGTGTCGACCAGCGAACCGGCGGCGGCGGCGAGCTGTTCCTTGCGGAGCTTCTCGAGCTCCCGCTCGGCGGTCTTGAGCCTGGCCAGGGTCGCCGAGAGCCGCTCGGGGAGCTGCGCGGACGGCACCTTCAGCATGTCGGAGAGCTCCGAGACGAGTGCCCGCTCGGCGGCCAGGTGACGGAAGGCGTCCAGGCCCACGAGGGCCTCCACGCGCCGGTTGCCCGACCCGACGGACTGCTCGCCCAGCAGCGTGAGGCTTCCGATGAGCGACGTCGATGCCACGTGCGTGCCGCCGCAGAGTTCCCGCGAGAACTCGGCGTTCATCTCGACCACGCGGACGGTGTCGCCGTACGCCTCGCCGAAGAGGGCGGTCGCCCCGAGCGCCTTCGCGTCGGCGAGGGACATGATCTTCGTCTCGACCTCGTAGTTGTTGCGGATCGCGATGTTGGAGACCTCCTCGATCTCCGACCGTGCGGCGGCGCTGATGCCTTCGCCCCAGGAGAAGTCGAAGCGCAGGTACCCGGCCTTGTTGAAGGACCCGCGCTGGAGGGCCTCCGGGCCGAGGATCTCGTGGAGGGCGGCGTGGACGATGTGCGTGCCGGAGTGGGCCTGCTCCCCCGCGTGCCGGCGCTGGCGGTCGACGGCGGCGATCACCCGGGCACCCTGTGCCACCTCGCCCTCACGGACGACGGCCCGGTGGACGCTGAGCCCCTTGATCGGCCGCTGCACGTCGAGGACCTCGATCACGAAGCCGTCGCCCGTGATGAGCCCGACGTCGGCCGCCTGGCCGCCCGCCTCCGCGTAGAACGGGGTCTGGTCGAGCACGATCTCGATCTCGTCGCCCTGGAGGGCGCTGGGGATCGACTGGCCCTTCGTCAGCACGCCGATGATGGTCGCCTCGGAGGTGAGCTCGTCGTAGCCGGTGAACACGGTCTGTCCGCGGCCGAGGAGCTCGGTGAAGACCGAGAGATCGGCGTGGCCGGCCTTCTTGCCCCGGGCGTCCGCCTGGGCACGCTGGCGCTGTTCGAGCATGAGGGACCGGAAGCCCTCCGCGTCGACCGCCAAGCCCGCCTCCTCCGCCATCTCGAGGGTCAGGTCGATCGGGAAGCCGTAGGTGTCGTGCAGGGTGAAGGCGTCCTGCCCGGACAGCGGGCGCTCCTCGGCCAGCGACTCGCGGACCGCTTCCTCGAGCCGTGCGGTGCCCGAGGCGATGGTGCGCAGGAACGCCTTCTCCTCGGCGTAGGCGATGCGGCTGATCCGTTCGAAGTCCTTCTCGACCTCCGGGTAGACACCCTTCATGGCATCGCGCGACGCCGGCAGGAGCTCCGGCAGGCAGGCCTTCTCCACGCCGAGCAGGCGCATCGCACGGACGGCCCGGCGGATGAGGCGGCGCAGCACGTAGCCGCGGCCCTCGTTCGAGGGCGTCACGCCGTCGGCGATGAGCATCAGGGAGGAGCGGATGTGGTCGGCGACCACGCGCATCCGGACGTCGTCCGTGTGGTGCGGGTCCTCGGGCGACTCGGCGCTCGTGTAGGTCTTCCCGCTGAGCGCTGCGGCCCGGTCGAGCACGGGGCGGACCTGGTCCGTCTCGTACATGTTCTCGACGCCCTGGAGGATCATCGCGAGGCGCTCGAGCCCGAGGCCCGTGTCGATGTTCTTCTTGGGCAGTTCCCCGAGGATCTGGAAGTCGTCCTTGCCGGTGCCTTCGCCGCGCTGGTACTGCATGAAGACGAGGTTCCAGATCTCCACGTAGCGGGTGTCGTCCGCCTCCGGGCCGCCGTCGACGCCGTAGGCGGGGCCGCGGTCGTAGAAGATCTCGGAGCAGGGGCCGGCAGGGCCGGGCTGGCCCGTGGACCAGTAGTTGTCCTTCTTGCCCATCTTCTGGATGCGCTCGGCGGGCACGCCGATGCTGTCGCGCCAGATCTCCAGCGCTTCCTCGTCCTCGTGGTAGACGGTGATCCAGAGCCGCTCCGCCGGCAGGCCGAAGCCGCCCTCGGACACGTCGCTGGTGAGCAGGGTCCATGCCAGGCGGATGGCCTCGGCCTTGAAGTAGTCCCCGAACGAGAAGTTGCCGCACATCTGGAAGAACGTCCCGTGGCGGGCGGTCTTGCCGACCTCCTCGATGTCACCGGTGCGGATGCACTTCTGGACGCTCGTGGCCCGGGCGTAGGGGGCGACCTCGCGCGCGGTCAGGTACGGGATGAACGGCACCATCCCGGCGACGGTGAACAGCAGCGACGGGTCGGAGGAGATCAGCGACGCCGAGGGCACGACCGTGTGCCCGTTCTTCTCGAAGTAGCTCAGCCAGCGGCTGGCGATCTCGTGGGACTTCATGGGTCAATCCTTCGGTGAGGGGGCGGGTCGCGATGCGGCGTGGGGCCGGCGGGCTCGGGGCGGCGTCGCCCGTGGCAGGGGACGGCTCGGTGCCTTCCGGCGCCGGAAGGGTCCGGGAGGCACCGGGAGGCACTGCGGGAGCAGGCCCGTGCCGTACCTAGCGGAGGGAGCGGCGGGACGCGGGAGCGGCGTCGCCGGGGGCGTCCGGTGTGGCGGGGGCCGCGGGGGCTTCGACGCCGAGCGCCGCGCGGAGGTCGTTCTCACGCTCGCTCATGGCGGACCGGAGGGCGTCGGCGAAATCGGCGATGCTGTCGCTGATCTGGCCGACCGCGCGGTTCAGGCCCTCGGGGCCGAGGGTGGACTTCGCCTGGGACACCTTGCGGACGGCGACGACGCCGATCGTGACGCCGGCGGCAAGCCAGAACACTCTTCTGATCATCGTTCTCTCCGGTTCGTTGGGGGCTAGCGGCTGCGGCGGCGGCGTGCGGGGGACGTACGGCCGGCGAGGGCCGTGCGAACGCCGTACGAGAACGCGGACACCTTGATGAGCGGTGCGCCGATCGTCGCGGCGACCAGCGACGACAGGGCGGAGATGTTGGCCGAGGCGTCCGACACGTTCGAGGTTATGCCGTCGACCGCCTTCAGCTGCTGGTGCGTGGTGCTCACGGTGCTCGTGACCTCCCCGATCAGCGGGGTGGTCTCGTCGGTGACGGTGCGGATGGCCTTGCGCAGCTCGTCGAACACGCGACCGAGCTTCCAGATGGGCACGGCCAGCAGCAGGACCAGGACGGCGAACACGCCAGCAGCTATCAGGCCGGCAATATCTCCACCTGACATGGGCGGTCTCCTTTACGCAGGGGCCGCCTTCGAAGGGCGGGCATCGGAATCTTGCTCCTAGTACCTTACAGAACGAAGAGCCCGTGGCGGGTGCCACGGGCTCTTCGTGCTGCTCTCCCGGCGGATCGCTCCGGACGGGCGGGGCGACTAGCGTGCGTAGTACTCGACGACGAGCTGCTCTTCGCAGGTCACGGGGACCTCGGAGCGCTTCGGGCGACGCACGAGGCGCGCCTGGAGCTTGTCGAGCTGCACGTCCAGGTAGCCGGGAACGGCGGGAAGGACGTCGCGGTGCGCACCAGCGGCAGCAACCTGCAGCGGGACCATGGTCTCGCTGCGGCTGTGGACGTGGATGAGCTGGCCTTCGGCCACGCGGAACGACGGGCGGTCCACGCGGGCGCCGTCGACCATGATGTGGCGGTGGACGACGAGCTGGCGGGCCTGGGCGATGGTGCGGGCGAAGCCTGCACGCAGCACGAGGGCGTCGAGACGCATCTCGAGCAGTTCGATCAGGTTCTCACCGGTCAGACCTGCGGTGCGGCGGGCTTCCTCGAAGACACGGGTCATCTGTGCTTCGCGGATACCGTACTGGGCGCGCAGACGCTGCTTCTCGCGCAGACGTACGGCGTAGTCGCTGTCCTGCTTGCGACGCGCGCGGCCGTGCTGGCCCGGCGCGTACGGCCGACGCTCGAGGTACTTCTCGGCCTTCGGGGTGAGGGCGATGCCGAGGGCACGCGAGATGCGGACCTTCCGGCGGGCACGTGTGTTGTTAGCCACGTCTACCTTTCGATGTTTTTGCGGCGAAGGAACGGACCTGCGCCACGGGGGCGTCCGCACTTCTGGTGTCGCTGGCCTCCTCTTGCGGAGAGCCGGGATTGGCCGCTTCCCGGTACTACAGTCCGCCGCGACCCTGGCCGTCAGCCCGAGCGGCGCAGCAGGAGACCTGCTGCAGGACACGGGAGGATGGCTGGTACACGGCGACTTGCCAGTCAGCGACCAATATTAGCAGTGCACGGGCCGGCCGGCCGAATCGGCACCCCTCGTCGCCCCGCGCCGGAGCGGGAGGCCGGGCGGATGCCGCCGGGACGCGGCGTCCTGCACGGCCGGGCGCGTGGGGCCCGGCTACTTCCCGCGGATGATGCGGCGCAGCCGGGACAGGCGCGCGGAGATGTCCCGTTCCGTGCCCCGGTCCGACGGCACGTAGTAGTCCCGCCCCACGAGGTCGTCGGGTGCATACTGCTGCAGGGCGATGCCGTGGGGCTCGTCGTGCGAGTACACGTAGCCCTTCCCGTGTCCGAGCTGCGATGCGCCGGGGTAGTGGGCGTCCCGCAGGTGGGCGGGGATGCCCTGGCCGCGCCCTGCCCGCACGTCCGCGATGGCCGCGTTGATGCCGTTGTACGCGGCATTGGACTTCGGCGCGGTGGCGATGTGCACCACGGCCTCGGCGAGGATGATGCGCGCCTCGGGCATGCCCACGAGCTGGACCGCCTGGGCGGCGGCGACGGCGGTCTGCAGGGCCGTCGGGTCGGCCATGCCGACGTCCTCCGAGGCGGAGATCATGAGCCGCCGCGCGATGAACCGCGGGTCCTCACCGGCCTCGAGCATCCGGGCGACGTAGTGCAGGGCCGCGTCGACGTCCGACCCGCGGAGCGACTTGATGAACGCGCTCGCGACGTCGTAGTGCTGGTCCCCGGCGCGGTCGTAGCGCAGCGCCGCGACGTCCACGGCCTTCTCCGCGTGGGCGAGGGTGACCAGCACCGGCAGCGCCTGCCGGCTGCCCTCGTCCTCGTCGTCGTCCTCGCCGTCATCCTCGCCGTCGGTACCGGCGCTGCCTGCGCCCGGACCCGTCCCGTACGCGTCCTGCGCGTCGTGCGTGTCCTGCTCGGACCGTGCGACGCCGGCGGCGGCCTCCAGCGCGGTCAGGCCGCGCCGGGCATCCCCTGCGGCGAGCCGCACGAGATGCTCGAGCGCGTCCGGGGACAGCTGGACGGTGCCGGCGAGGCCCCGCTCGTCGCCGACGGCCCGCTCGAGGAGGCCCCGGATATCCGCTTCGTCGAGCGGCCTGAGGGTCTGCAGCAGCGAGCGCGACAGCAGCGGCGAGACCACGGAGAACGACGGGTTCTCCGTGGTGGCGGCGATCAGCACGACCCATCCGTTCTCCACGCCGGGCAGCAGGGCGTCCTGCTGGGCCTTGTTGAAGCGGTGGATCTCGTCCAGGAACAGCACCGTGGTCTGCCGGTACAGGTCGCGCGAGGTCAGGGCTTCGTCCATGACGCGCCGCACGTCCTTGACGCCCGCGGTGATGGCGGACAGTTCGACGAACTTCCGCCCCTGGCCGCGCGCGATCACGTGGGCGAGGGTCGTCTTGCCGGTGCCCGGCGGGCCCCAGAGGATCACGGATGACGGCGCGGCGTGCGCTCCGGGGTCGTGCTCGCCGGCGAGGGTCCGCAGGGGCGACCCCCGGCCCAGCAGGTGCTGCTGGCCGACCACCTCGTCCAGGGAGCGCGGCCGCATGCGCACGGCCAGGGGGCTGCGCGGCCTGCCGATGCCCGCTGCGCGGCTGCCGGCAGCGGGCGCGTCGTCCTGCTCGTCGTCGTCGGCCGCCGCGCTGAATAGATCATTCACGGTGTCAACGTTACTGTGGGCCACTGACGCAGCAGGCGCCGGCGGCCCGTCGCCGCACCCACCGCCGCAGCACCCGCACCCCTGAAGGAGCACCGTGTCGCCGACCAGGTCCGTGCTCGTCGAGGCCCGGCGCCTCGACGGCTGGCTCACCCGGTTCGGGCAGCGCAACGGCACCTTTACCGTGCAGCCCGCCGAGCGGCCGGACGGGTCCCTGGAGGTCACCGCCGCGAACGGCTGCCGCGCCGTCCTGACCCCACCACTCCCCCCGGCCCTCCCTCCGGCCGGCCCGGCCGGGCCGGCGTCCGGACCGGCGGAGCGCGGCGACCACGTCGCCGCCCTCCTGTCGGGGATCGACGCCACCGCCACGGTGGGGCTGCTGCTCCTGCGGCGGGGCGGGTACTCGGTGGGCGCTGCCCGTGAGGGGGTCGTCCTGTCCTCCAAGACGGGCACCCGGTATGTGCAGGGCCGCACCGCGGCCGGCGGCTGGTCGCAGCAACGCTTCGCCCGGCGACGCGCCAACCAGGCCGACGCGCTGGTGGAGGAGACCGCGGCGCGGGCCGCGGCGATCTTCGCCGAGCACCCGCCGTCCTGCCTGCAGCTCGGCGGTGACAGGACCCTCGCGGCCGCAGCGCTCGGCGAACCGGTCCTCGCGGCCGTGGCGGGGCTGCCGCAGGTCCCCTTCCTCACGGTGCCGGATCCGCGGTTCGCCGTCCTCAAGGAGGCCGCCGCATCGGCGCTGTCCGTCCGGATCGCCGTGACCGACCCGCCCGCCGTTCCCTAGCGCGGCCGGCCGCCCGGTCGGGGCGTGCTCAGTGCTTCCGGGACGCTGCCGTGCGCAGGGCGGAGATGGCGGCGGCGGCGTCGTCCGCCCCGTAGACGGAGGAACCGGCCACGAAGACCGTCGCGCCCGCCTCGGCGGCACGGAGGATGGTGTCCTCCGTGATCCCGCCGTCGACCTGGATGACCAGCGGCAGGTCCGCGCCGCGGATGGCCTTCGCCGCCCGGCGGATCTTCGGCAGGGTGAGGTCCAGGAACGACTGCCCGCCGAAGCCCGGTTCCACGGTCATCACGAGCAGCATGTCCAGCTCGCCGAGGAGATCGAGGTAGGGCTCCACCGGCGTGGCCGGGCGGAGTGCCATGCCGGCTTTCGCTCCCGCGTCCCGCAGTTCCCGGGCCAGCTTCACCGGGGCGGTGGCCGCTTCCGCGTGGAAGGTGACGGACGCCGCCCCCGCCTCGGCGTACTGCGGCGCCCAGCGGTCCGCGTCCTCGATCATGAGGTGCACGTCGAGCGGCAGCGGGCTGACCTCCCGGATGCGCCGGACCACGGGGAGGCCGAGCGTCAGGTTCGGCACGAAGTGGTTGTCCATCACGTCCACGTGCACCGCGTCGGCGGACCCGATGCGCTGCAGCTCCGCCTCGAGGTTGACGAAGTCCGCGGAGAGGATGCTCGGGTTGATGCGGAGGTGGGTCACGGCTGTTCCTTTCGTTGCGGATCCAGGGGTGTGCGGGTCCACACCGGGCGCACGCACGCGCGCGCCGTCATCCTTCCGGGGTCCTGCGGATGAGGGCGAGGTACATCGCGTCCGTGCCGTGCACGTGCGGCCAGAGCTGCGCGCCGGCCCCGTGCCCGGCGTCCAGGGCTCCCCCGATGCTCACGGCGTCGAGCGCCGCGCCGGCGTCGAGCCGCTCGAAGCCGGTGCGCTTGCGCAGGCAGTCGTCGACGACGGCGTCGGTCTCGGCGTGGTGCGGCGAACAGGTGACGTACGCGACGACCCCGCCCGGGGCGACGGCGTCGAGGGCCGAGGCCAGGAGTTCCCGCTGGAGGGGGGCGAGGGAGACGAGGTCGGCCGGCTTGCGGCGCCACCGGGACTCGGGCCGGCGCCGCAGCGCACCGAGCCCCGTGCACGGCGCGTCGACGAGCACGCGGTCGTAGTGCCCGGGCTGCTCCCGCCCGAGGTCGCGACCGTCCCCGACCCGCACCGTCCAGGACTCCTCCGGCAGGGGCCGCAGCGCCTGCCGGACCAGCTGGGCACGGTGCGGTACCGGCTCGTTGGCGGTCAGGTGCACGCCGGTGTCCTGGCCGAGCGCCGCGAGCAGCGCCGTCTTGCCGCCCGGGCCGGCGCACAGGTCGAGCCACTGTTCGGCGCCACCCGCCCGGCGGTCGTCGAGCGGGACGGCGGCGAGCGCCCGGGCCACGAGCTGGGATCCCGAGTCCTGCACGCGGATGGTGCCGGTCGAGACGCCGGGCAGGCGGCTGACGTCGCCGCCGGAGTAGTAGGCGGAGTCGGGCGCGAGGAGGCCCGGCTCGGCCCCTTCCGCGAGGGCGTCGTCGAGGGAGGCGAGCCCGGGCAGGGCCACGAGGTGCACCACGGGCGCGGCGTTGTCCGCGGCGAGCAGTGCGTCGATCTCGGCGGCGTCGCGGCCGTGGGCGACGAGCGCCTGGCGCATGGCACGCACGATCCACTCGGGGTGGCTGTGGGTCAGGGCCGCGATGGCGGTCGCGTCCGTCAGCCCGGCCACCAGTTCCGCGATCCAGCCGTCGAGGTCGTGGGCCGTGACCTTGCGGAGCACGGCGTTCACGAGCGACGACGGGCCCGCGCCGATCACGGCGCGCACGAGCCCGACGGTCTGGTCGAGCGCCGCGTGGGCGGGCACGCGCATCGCGAGGAGCTGGTGGACCCCGAGGCGGAGGGCATCAAGCACCGCGGGATCCAGCTGGTCGAGGGGCCGGTCCACGCAGCGGGCGAGGACGGCGTCGTAGGTCCCCTGACCGCGCAGGGCCCCGTAGGTCAGCTCGGTGGCGAAGCCCGCGTCGCGCCGGTCCAGCCGGTGCTTGCGGATGGAGGCCGGGAGGACCAGGTTGGCGTAGGCGTCCTCGGCGGCAACGGCGCGCAGGACCTCGAAGGCCACGAGGCGGGCCGGGTCCGCGCGGCGCGTCCGCTGGGACGGCGCGGCCTGGGAGTACTGGCGCTCACCGCCGCGGTTGCGCTCGCGCCCCTGCTCGTTGCGCCGGCGGTCGCCGCCCTGTCCGCGTCCGCTGCTCCTGCCGGACCCGCGCGGCGAGCCCTGTCCCCCGCTGCCGCCGGATCCCCTGCCCGATCCACTGCCCGATCCACTGCCGGATCCCCTGTTCGCTCCGCTGTTCGATCCGCGGTCCGTACTCACTCGAACACCAGCTCCCCGCGCGCCGCCGCGCCTCGTGCCCAGTCCAGGGCGTTCATCATCTTCTTACCGGCGGGCTGTAGCTCGCCGAGGGCCACGGCATCCGTGCCCGTGCCGACGAGCACCTGCCGCCCGGCCACCTGCAGTGCGCCGGGCGCGAGCCGCGCCCGCGCCGGTCCTCCGTCGGCCCCGTCGCCGGCCGCCTCAGGGACGGGGGTGACCGGTCCGAGCTTCACGCGGTGTCCGTCGAGGGTGGTCCACGCCCCGGGTTCCGGGGTGACGGCGTTGACGCGACGGCGGACGGCGACGGCGGGCCGGGACCAGTCGACCCGCGCGTCGTCGATGGTGAGCTTGGGGGCGAAGCTCGGTTCCCCGGCCTGCGGTGCCGCCGTGAGGCGGCCGGCCTGGATGCCGGAGAGGGTCTGCACGAGGAGGACGGCACCGCTGTGCGCGAGGCGCCCGAGGACCTCCCCGCTCGTTGCAGCGGGCTCGAGGGTCTCGGTCATGACCCCGAAGACGGGGCCGGTGTCGAGGCCCTCCTCGAGCAGGAACGTCGTCGCGCCGGTCACGTCGTCCCCGGCGAGCACGGCGTGCTGCACGGGGGCTGCGCCCCGCCAGGCCGGCAGCACGGAGAAGTGCAGGTTGATCCAGCCGTGCGCGGGGACGGACAGCCCGGCCGGCGGGACGATGCCGCCGTAGGCCACGATGGCCGCCGCTTCCAGCCCGAGCGTGCCGAGGTGGCCGATCAGCTCCGGCGTGAAGCGGTTGGCCTTGAGGACCGGCAGCCCCAGCTCGTCGGCGGCGGCAGCGACCGGGCTCGGCGTCAGCACCTTCCGGCGTCCCACCGGCGCGTCGACGCGGGTGAGGACGGAGGCGACGTCGAAGCCGGCCTCCACGAGCGCCCGGAGCGACGGGACGGCGACCTCGGGCGTCCCCGCGAACAGGATCCTCATCGGGTGGCCCGGCCGAACGTCCCGGTGCCGCCGGCTCCCGGGGTGAAGCTCGATCCGAGGGTGCGGGACCGCTCGGCCGCGGTCCGGGAGGTGACGCGGTTGTAGTCCGCGCTCCGGATGGCGCGGAGGGCGCTCCTGCGGTCCTCGCCCTGGAGCCGGTCGATGTACAGGGTGCCGCGCAGGTGGTCGGTCTCGTGCTGCAGGGCGCGGGCGAGCATGCCCGTCCCCTCGACCACGACGTCCTGCCCGGAGATGTCCTTGCCGGTGACGCGCGCCCACTCGGTCCGGTCGACATAGCTGCCGAGCCCGGGCACGGACAGGCACCCCTCGACGTCGGACTCGCCCTGCGACGCGCCGTCGGTCTCGAGCACCGGGTTCACCACGTGGCCCTGCACCCCGTCCACGCGATAGGTGAAGACCTGCAGCCCGATCCCCACCTGGGGTGCGGCGAGCCCCGCGCCCTGCACGTCGATCATGGTCTCGGTCATGTCCTCGACCAGCCGGGCGAGCTCCGGTCCGAAGTCGGTCACCTCGGCGGCCGGTGTACGGAGGATCGGATCGCCGATCATGCGGATACTCAGGACGGCCATCGGTGCTCGGTTCCTCGCTTCGGTTCCGGTCTGCGCGGGAGCGCGCAGGACGGGAGGGTGGGCTGCCCGCGGCCAGGGTGTGTCCGCGAGGTTCCCGTCAATCCTAGTGCCGCGGCGTGGAACAGGGCACCGCGGAAGGCCCGGGGTGTGGTGCCGGGGATGCTCCCCGGCCGTCGCCGGGTGGCGGGTACCGCGTGCCGGGGTTCCGCGCGCCAGGATTCCGGCTAGCCGGGATTCCGCGGGTCAGGCCGGGAGGGCGGACCCGGCCGGCACGGCCGCGGTGGGCGGCGGACCGATGGGCAGCAGCGCCCGGCCGGCCTCCTCGGCGTGCAGCCCCGCCTCCCAGGCGCGCCGCAGGGCGCAGAAGCGGAGCCAGTGCGTCCTCAGCACCTCCGGGTTGGCCCGCATGGCGCGCACCTCGGTCTGCCCGACGGCGACGCCGAGCAGCAGCGGCTGGTCGCCGTGGGGCCAGGCACGCCATTCGCCCTTCTCGGGGTCCACGAGGCATTCCTCCGCCTTCATGCCCGCGACGAGCTGCATGACCACCTTGTCGTCGAGGGCCTTCACGAAACCGTCGCGGTCGGTGTTCTTGGTCTTGTAGTCGATGAGGCAGGTGCGCCCGCCGATCGTGGCGACGAGGTCGAGGGTCCCTGCGTAGCCGAGCTCGGTGTTCCAGACGGTCAGCTCGGGCTCCACCGGACGTACGTCGTAGAGGCTCCACCACTCGTCGAACCGCTGGGCGAAGCCGGCCTCGCCGTTCTCCTCGAGGGCGAGGCGGGCGGCATCGAGCTCCTCGGGGCGCCCGAGTGCGCGCAGCGCGACCTGTTCGCAGTAGTGGTGCACGCGCGTGCCGCGGAGGGCTGCGTCGTCCCGGTAGCGTTCGGCCGCGGAGGCCGCCTCGCGGACCGCGGACCGCAGCTCCGACGGGTTGCCGAGCGCTCCGGGCAGCCGCGGGTCCCGCGAGAGCGCGCTGGCCGCCATGTGGCCGAACCAGCCGCCGAGCGAGGTGGGCAGCTGCGAGATCACGGTGGTGATCGACGGGACGGACGGCTGCTCGGAGGTGGAGCGGGCGTACATCCTGCCGTGGGGTGTCGCGTGGGCGAGGAGCGGGGCGGTCATGGCTCCAGTCTCTCAGGTGCCTCTGACAGCCCGATGCCTGCGAACCGGCGATCCACGGGCGGCTCCGGCACGCACCCCGGCCGACGTCGCGACCCGCCGATTGGACGAACCTTCAAACGTCCTATAGAGTTTTTTCTCGTTGGAAAACGAAGAAACACCGCGAAATGCTCGTCATGGAGCGGGGTTCTCGGCTCTGTTCTCCTTCTGCGGACGTAGCTCAGCTGGCTAGAGCACCACCTTGCCAAGGTGGATGTCGCGGGTTCGAATCCCGTCGTCCGCTCGCAAGTCACTGTATGGCCGGATCAGTCCGGTGACCGGAGCTCCTCCGGTCACGGTGGGGTGGCCGAGAGGCGAGGCAGCGGCCTGCAAAGCCGTATACGCGGGTTCGAATCCCGTCCCCACCTCGTTACGGTACGAGCACCATGAAAATGGGCGATTGGCGCAGCGGTAGCGCGCTTCCCTGACACGGAAGAGGTCACTGGTTCGATCCCAGTATCGCCCACCAGGGCGCCCCCTCGGGGGCGCTTTTTTGCGGACGTAGCTCAGCTGGCTAGAGCACCACCTTGCCAAGGTGGATGTCGCGGGTTCGAATCCCGTCGTCCGCTCGCAGACCGACCCCGGTGTGGGTCGGTCTTTTTGTGTGCCCGGGCGGCGGACGGTGGCCGAGGCCTCCCAGGACATGCCCATGATCCTCGCCTATGATGGTCGGAGCGGAAACGGTCCTGCGTTTCCACGACCGAAAGGAGGTGTCCGTGGGTTTATTGGACGGGCTCAAGGGCAAGGCCGGCACCCTCGCGGGTAAGGCGACCGAACTCATTGGCGATAATTCCGACAAGGTGAAGAACGGCATCGGGAAGGCCGGCGATTTCGTCGACGGCAAGACCCATGGCAAGTACTCGCACCACATCGACGGAGTGCAGACGAAGGCTTCCGAGATGGTCGATCAGATCGACAAGAAGGACGGCAAGGGCGACGTCGGCCCTACCCCTCCGCCGGCCGTGTGATCCCAGCCTGGCAATAAGGAGCGCCGGTCCCGCCGAGAGGCGGCACCGGCGCTTCCTGCTTTTCCGGCCGACCCCCCACCCGGCCGCGATCCGCTCCGAGCGGCGGGGCTAGCTCGCGACGTCGCTCCCCTGCCGCGCGAGCGCCGTCAGGCGGGACACCGCCCGGTAGTACTTCTTCATGTACCCGCCGCCCATCATCTCCTCCGTGAAGAGCTTGTCGAAGGTGGTGCCGCTCGCCATGATCGGCACGTCCCTGTCGTAGAGGCGGTCGGCCAGGACCACGAACCGCAGTGCCACGGCCTGCTCCGTGATGGTCTGCACGTTGTGCCAGGCCACTGCGTCGACGCCGTCGAGCAGCTGCCGGTAGCGGCTCGGGTGCACGTCGGCCAGGTGCCGGATGAGCTCGGGGAAGTCGTCCTCCGCCAGGACTCCCGCCGAGTAGGCGGCGATCCGGTCCCGCAGGGCGGCGTCGTCGATCGCCTCCGGTGCGTGCGGCAGGCCGCGGTGGCGGTAGTCCTCGCCGTCGATCCGCGCGACCTCGAACTGGTCCGCGAGGACCTGGATCTCCCGCTGGAAGTCCTCCGCCGCGAACCGCCCGTCCCCGAGGGAGCCCGGGAGCGTGTTGGACGTGGCCGCGAGCTTCACGCCCGCGTCGGCGAGTTCCCGCATGAGGCGGGACATCAGGACGGTGTCGCCCGGGTCGTCGAGCTCGAACTCGTCGATGCAGACGAGGCTGTAGCCGCTGAGGGCATCGACGGTCTTGCGGAAGCTCAGGGCGCCGACGAGGTTCGTGTACTCGACGAACGTGCCGAACGCCTTCCGGCCCGAGGACGCATGCCACAGGGAGGCGAGGAGGTGGGTCTTGCCGACGCCGAACCCGCCGTCGAGGTAGATGCCGGCCCGCGTGGCCGGCTTCTTCCCGCCGAACAGCCTACGCAGGCCCGACGGCTCGGGCTCGTTGACCGCTCCGGCGAAGTCGCGGAGCTTGGTGACGGCCGCCGCCTGGGAGGGCTGCTGCGGATCGGGGCGGTAGGTGTCGAAGGATACCTCGCCGAAGCGGGGCGACGGGTAGAAGCCGTCCAGCAACTCATCGACGGAGACCTTCGGGGAACGCTCTGTCAGGTGTTCGATGGCTGGCACGGATCTGGACCGCTTTCTCTTGTCCGGCGAGGTCGTCGGGAACGGCTCTGCACGCGGCCGTTCCGCTACGCAAGACTACGGCAACGGCCCCTGCGCGCCCGCGCGCCCGTCCGGGGCGGTGGGGGTCTTGACCCGGGCTGCGGCCCGGGGTCCCGCCCGGCCCGCAGCTGCACCGGCGAGCGCCGCGGGGCACTCCGGTGTGCGCCGGAGCACCCCGGAGCACCGGAAGCAATCGGCGTGCCGCGTGGTTAGGCTAGGTGGAAAGACACCGGACCGCACGCCGCGCGTGCCCCCAAGCCATGCGAGAGGCCCCCATGACCCTGACTGCAGATCCACAGGACAAGTTCGCCGAGTACGCCCACCCCGAACGGCTCGTCTCCACCGGCTGGCTGGCCGAGAACCTCGGATCCGCGGGCCTCGTGGTCGTCGAGTCCGACGAGGACGTCCTGCTGTACGAGACCGGCCACGTGCCCGGCGCCGTGAAGATCGACTGGCACACGGAGCTGAACGACGAGGTGACCCGCGACTACATCGACGGCGAGGGCTTCGCCCGCCTCATGGCCGCCAAGGGCATCGCCCGCGACTCGACAGTCGTGATCTACGGCGACAAGAGCAACTGGTGGGCCGCCTACGCGCTCTGGGTCTTCACCCTGTTCGGACACGAGGACGTCCGCCTGCTCGACGGCGGACGCGACAAGTGGGTCGCGGAGGGCCGGGACATGACCACGGACCGGCCCGGGATCGTGGCCTCGGAGTACCCCGTCGTCGAGCGCGACGACGCCCCCGTCCGGGCCTACCTCGCCGACGTCCTGGCGCACCTGGGCAACCCGCTGATCGACGTCCGGTCCGGCGACGAGTACACGGGTGCCCGCACCACCATGCCCGCCTACCCGGAGGAGGGGGCCCTCCGCGGCGGGCACATCCCCACGGCCCGCTCGGTCCCCTGGGCGCGCGCCGCGGCCGAGGACGGGACGTTCCGCACGCGCGCCGAGCTCGACGCCATCTACCGGGACGAAGCGGGCCTGCAGGACGGCGACGACGTCGTCGCCTACTGCCGGATCGGTGAGCGGTCCAGCCACACCTGGTTCGTCCTCACCCACCTGCTCGGCTTCGAGAAGGTACGGAACTACGACGGCTCGTGGACGGAATGGGGCAACGCGGTGCGTGTCCCGATCGTCCGCGGCAGCGAGCCCGGCGAAGCACCCGCGCAGGCAGTGTCGGCAGCGCAGGCCGGACGATGACCACCGAGGCCATCCCCGCGAAGCTCGCGGAGATCATCGACGACTTCCAGGACCTCACCGAGCCGGACCGGCTGCAGCTCCTCCTCGACTTCTCCCGCGAGCTGCCGGCCCTTCCCGAGCGCTACGGGCAGCACCCCGAGCTGCTCGAGCAGGTCGTCGAGTGCCAGAGCCCGCTGTTCCTGACGATGGAGATCGGCGCGGAGCCCGAACGGCCGGTGCACCTCTTCTTCTCGGCGCCGCCCGAGGCGCCGACGACCCGCGGGTTCGCGGGCGTGCTGCTGGAGGGCCTCGACGGGCTCCCTGCCGCGGAGGTCCTCGCGGTGCCGGACGACGTGCCGGACCGTCTGGGCCTCACCCGCGCCATCACCCCCCTGCGCATGCGCGGCATGGCGGCCATGCTGGGACGGATCAAGCGGAAGATCAGGGAAGCGCAGTAGCGTCGGGCCTCCCGGCGTCGGGCGCCTTCCCGCCCGGGAGCGTACGCCCGAACAGGAGGCCGTCGAGCCAGCGCTCGACGACGGACTCCCACCGCTGCGGGTCGACGTTCCACTCCTTCGTGTGGCGGGCGTGGTGGAACCGCTCCAGCGTCACGAAGGCCGGGTTCCTGGCGGCCAGCTCGGCCGAGGGGCCGATGGGCACGAACTCGTCGTCCTCGCTGTGCAGCACGAGCGTCGGCAGGGTCAGCTGCTCGGCGCGGGCGATCCAGTCCATGCTCTTGAGGTCGAGCGGCGCGGCGAGTCCGGTGATCCGCCGGGCACGCTGGCTCGCGAGGAGGTACTGGCCCAGGAGGCCCACGCGGGCCGGGATGCGGTTCAGCTCGGCATGGTGCGCGAGCACCTCGATCCAGTTGATGACGGGGCCGTCGAGCACGAGCGCGGTGATGCGGCTCCGATGCCGCGAGAGGTCCGCCGTCCGCAGGGCGATGGCCCCGCCCATGGACCACCCGAACAGGACGACGTCGCGGGCGCCGTGCGCCACCGCGTAGTCGATCGCCGCATCGACGTCGTGCCACTCGGTCATCCCGAGGCCGTACCGGCCGTCCGGCGCCGAGGGGGCCTCGCCGTCGTTCCGGTAGGACAGCACCAGGCTCGTCATGCCGAGCCGGCGTGCCGGCGGGAGGGCGCGCATCGCCTCGTTGCGGGACGCACCGCGGCCGTGCACCATGATGGCCCACGTCCGGGCCGGCGCCTCCGCCCGGACCAGCCAGGCCGGAGCGGAACCGCCCTCGACCGGGATGAGGACCTCCTCGTCGGCGAAGCCCAGGCCCGACGGCGACGGGTAGGTGGCACCGCCCCACCAGCCGCGGGTCGCGGACCCGAGGTCGCCCGTGTAGACCTTCTCGACGTCCCGCTCGACCGTGCCCTCGCGGGGCACGTAGGAGCGGATGGCGCCGATGCGGGCGTGCCCCTCGCCGCGGTCGAAGTGGAGGCTGTAGGTGCCCTCGACGGTCGTGTCCTCGTTCGCCGGGAGGATCACGGTCTGGTTCCCGGGGGGTCCCACGACGGCGAGGATGTCCAGGTTCTCCTCGCGCCCGCGCGGCGGCGTCACGATCTGCCGCGCGAAGTACACCGCGAGTCCGGAGACCACTCCGGCCGCCGAGGAGGCCAGGGCCGCTCCCGCCCCCACGCCGAGCGCCGTCCACTTGAGCCAGGGCGCAGGGACCCGCTGCACCGCGGGCGTCGACCTTCCAGTTGCCATGCCTCCATTTCTACCCTGCTTGCACCCCGCCCCGCCAAGCATCGCCGATTCGCCACACCCTCCCGCGGCCGGGATCCGCTGCCGAGGTCCCGCAGTACAGTGGCGCCATGACCGAAACGATCCTCGTGCTGACCGAGGAAGCCCTGACCCAGCCCGATCTCGCCAATCTCCGGTCCCTGCAGGGAGAGGAGCCGGCGGACGTGGTCGTCCTGATCCCCGAGGACCGCGACGAGTCCGTGCTCGGCGAGTTCTTCCGGCACCTGAGCCTGTTCGAGGTGGGTGAGGCCTTCCGGTCCTTCTCCTCGGACGACCGGCACCACGACGAGGCTGCGGCGCGCACCGCCCTCGAGGTATCGCTGCGGCTCCTCATGGACGAGGGGTACGCCGCGCGCGGCCGGACCACGACGGGGAACCCGGTGGACGCGCTCGTGCAGGAGGCCGCGGACACCGGGGCCGCGCAGGCCGTGGTCATCACGCGCCCCCATGCCGTGGCGGACACCCTGCACCGGGACTGGGCCAATCGGGCGCAGGACAAGCTCGGGATCGCCGTGCTGCACCTGTACTCGGGCTCGGGATTTATTGGTGACTCCTAGGCGTTGCACGCACTATGACTACCGAACATGATGCGTACCGGCCCGCTATCCAGAAGTCCGACGACGAGTGGCGGCAGGAACTGACCCCGCAGGAGTTCCAGGTGCTGCGCAAGGCCGGCACGGAGCGCCCCTACACCGGGGAGTACTACGACGCGAAGACCGCGGGCACGTACGCGTGCCGTGCGTGCGGGGCGGAGCTCTTCACGAGCAACGAGAAGTTCGACTCCCACTGCGGGTGGCCCTCCTTCTGGGCGCCGCTGGCCGAGGACAAGGTCCGCTACCTGCACGATCGCTCGCTCGGCATGGAACGCATCGAGGTGCGCTGTGCACGCTGCGACTCGCACCTCGGCCACCTCTTCAAGGGCGAGGGCTTCGACACGCCCACCGACCAGCGCTTCTGCATCAACTCCATCTCCATGACGCTGGTGCCCGCCGAGTAACGGGACGGGTGCCGACGCGCACCGCGCTCCCGGAAGGCCGGTCTTCGGGCCGGCCTTTCGCGTGCCCCTGCTGTGAAGCCGCGCTGATCCTCCGGCGTCGGGTCCTCCCGGCGAGCATAAGTTCTGCTTTTGTAAGTCTTCCAAAAGTGTAAGTATCCCTGTTCATGTTGCTACTCTCACGGCAACGACCAGCGATGCATCCCACCGACGAAAGCAGGAGCCATGACCGTCACTCCGCTCGCCCCCGTAGACAACAGGCCGCAGGAACACCCCGCGTGGCACGCCCTCAAGGACGCGGCGCACCGGTTGCGCCTCCTGCAGGTCAAGGACGGCTCCGTCCCCGACCCGGAGCACCACGCCGAGGCGGCGGCCTGCACGGACGCCATCACGTCCGCCGTCCGGGAGCTCGCTCCCCTGTTCCCGCACGACGCCGACTACCTGAGCCGCACCGTCACGGCCTTCGAGGCCTGGCGCTCCGCAGGGTTCGCCGTGCCCGACTTCCTCGAGCCGCTGCTCGCACTGCAGCCCCAGCTGGACCGGGTCGACGGCCTCCAGCACCTCGTGGTCTTCCCGATGTACACGCAGAACGGCAGCACCAGCCGCCTCGTGGAGGCCGTGCTCATCGAGGTCCTCTGGCCGGAGTTCATCGGCGAGCTCGAGGCCGGCGAGTACTCCAATGCGCTCTTCGTGCCCATCCGCTTCCTCGACTTCACGGACGGGTACAACACCAACTCCGCCGTGCTGTTCCCCGAGACGGTCGCCGTCAGTTCCACCCCGACCTTCACCTGGGGCGCCATCTTCGCGGACCGCGAGGCCGCCCGCTTCCGCCGGGTGGTCCGCGCCGCAGCGGAAATCACGCGTCTCGACCTGCCCGAGGACGCCCTGGAGCTCCTCGACGACCAGCAGCTCACCGAGGAGACGTTCGTGATGTGGGACCTCATCCACGACCGCACCCACATGCGCGGCGACCTGCCCTTCGACCCGTTCATGATCAAGCAGCGCATGCCGTTCTTCCTGTACTCGCTCGAGGAGCTGCGCTGCGACCTGACGGCCTTCCGCGAGTCCGTGCGGATCGCACAGGACGACGACGCGTCCCCCGAGGCACGCCGGCACGCGCGGCTCGTGCAGTACGCCGTCATCTTCGACCGCATCTTCCGCTTCAGCATCACGGGCAGCCGCGTGCGCAACTACGACGGCCTGGGCGGCCAGCTGCTCTTCGCGTGGATGCACCAGCACCGGGTGCTGCACTGGACCGACACCAAGCTGACGATCGACTGGGACGAGGTCGCCGACGTCGTCGTCGCCCTCGGCGAGCAGATCGAGCAGCTGTACTGGCGGTCGATCGACCGGCCGAAGATCGCGCACTGGCTCGCGGCCTACGAGCTCGTCTCCGCCACCGTCACCCCGCACCCGGCCTCCGTGTGGGCCAAGGGCCCCGACGCCCTCGAGCTCATGGGCCCGCCGCGCGCCCTCACGGACGCCGTGCTCGACGACGAGTTCCCCCTCTCGATGTTCTTCGAGGCGCTGGAGCGCAAGATGAAGCCCGTCATCGAGTCGACCGCGGGCATCACCGCGCACACGGCGTGAGCGGTGCCTCCGGCGGCCGGACGGCCGTCGTGGCGGGCGCCACGAGCGCGTCCGGTCTCGCCCTCACCCGGCGCCTGCTGGCGGACGGCCTGACGGTCGTGGCCGTGGGGTCCGACGCGACGCGCCTCGAGGCGGCGTTCGCCGGACTCGACGGCGTCGACCGGCAGGCGTGCGACCTCACGGACGGGGCCGCGGTGGGCCTCCTCGCCGAGCGTGTCCGCACCGACCACGGGGGCGCCGACGCCCTGTTCCACCTCGTGGGTGGCTGGCGGGGTGGCCGGGGTATCACGACGCAGTCCACGGCGGACTACGAGTTCCTCCACCGGTCCGTCTTCGTCACCCTGTTCAACACCAGCCGGGCGTTCTACGAGCAGCTGGCCGGAGGTGCGGGCCGCCTGGCCGCCGTGACCGCGACGGCGGTCGCCGCGCCCACGGCGGCGAACGCCTCCTACGCCGCGGTGAAGGCGTCCGTCGACGCCTGGCTCCAGGCCGTGGCGCAGGGCTTCGCGAAGGACGGCACCGGAGCGGCCGCGACCGCCGTCGTCGTCAAGGCGCTGGTGGACGACTCGATGCTGCAGCAGCACCCGGAACGCACGTTCCCGGGCTTCACCCACGTCGACGACCTCGCCCGGATCCTCGCGTCGCTGCCCGGCGCACCGGCCGGCGAGGTCAACGGCGCCCGCATCGACGCGGTGCGGCGCTAGCCGCGGCTCGGGGATAATAGGACCGTGACCGACACCATGACTCCAGCCATCGCTCCCGCAGCGCCTGCGCCCCTGCACGACCGGACCTCGCGCAGCTTCGCGTCCGACAACTACTCGGGGGTGCACCCCGAGGTCCTCGCGGCCCTGGCGGCCGCCAACGAGGGGCACCAGGTGGCCTACGGCGAGGACCGGTACACCGCCAGGCTGCAGGAGGTCATGGAGCACCACTTCGGCGAGGGCATCTCCATCTACCCTGTGTTCAACGGCACGGGAGCCAACGTGCTCTCGCTGCAGTCCATCCTGCCGCGCTGGGGTGCCGTGATCTGCCCGCAGACCGCGCACATCAACGTGGACGAGAACGCGGCCCCCGAGCGCGTGGGCGGCATCAAGCTGCTCTCCGTCCCCACCCCGGACGGCAAGCTGACCCCCGAGCTCATCGACCGGGAGGCCTGGGGCTGGGGCGACCAGCACCGCGCGCAGCCCCTCGCGGTCTCGATCACCCAGACCACGGAGCTCGGCACGCTCTACTCCGTGGCCGAGATCAAGGCGATCGCCGACCACTGCCACGCACGGGGTATGCGGGTCCACATGGACGGCGCGCGCCTCGCGAACGCCGCCGCCGCACTGGGCCAGCCACTGCGCGCCTTCACGCGCGACGCCGGGGTGGACATCCTCTCCTTCGGCGGCACCAAGAACGGCCTCATGTTCGGCGAGTGCGTCGTCGTGCTGAACCAGGAGGCGTCCACGGGGCTGGACTACCTGCGGAAGCTCAACATGCAGCTCGCGTCGAAGATGCGCTTCGTCTCCGCACAGCTCGTCGCCCTGCTCGAGGGTGACCTCTGGCTGCACTCGGCGTCGCACGCCAACGCCATGGCCGCCCGCCTCACCGAGGGTGTCCGCGGCATCCCGGGCGTGACGCTCACGCAGGAGACCACCGCCAACGCCGTCTTCGCCATCCTCCCCCCGGGAGCCGCGGACCGCGTCCGCGAGAGCTTCCGCTTCTACGACTGGGACCAGGCCACCGGGGAGGTCCGGTGGATGTGCTCGTTCGACACCACGGAGGAGGACGTCGACGCGTTCATCGAGGCGATCCGCCGGGAGGCGTCCGCCTGAGGACCCGAACGGATCCGTTCCCCGGCGCGCCGTCGTCCGCCGACCGGCGCGCCGCCGCAGAACCCACCCCCGCAGGGCATAATCTGCGGGGGTGAGTGCTACCGGTGGCGTATCGCAGCTTCCTGCCGAATTCCTCGATGCCCTGGCCGGGCTCCGGAAGGCGGCCCGTCGCAGCGAGATCCGGCTGGAGGAGATCCCGGCGCCCTCGCGGCTCGCCCCCTTCGCCGTGGCGCTCGGCGCGGAGGTCTTCGAGGCGTCGCCGCTGCCGCTCCACGGACCCGCACGCGGCCTCCTCGCACCGTCCGACCCCGAGGAACTCGCCACGGGCCGCTTCATCCTCCTCTACGATCCCGAGGGCTCCGAGGTCTGGAACGGCCGCTTCCGCATCGTCACCTACATCCGCGCGCAGCTCGAAGCCGACATGGGCAACGACGCGCTCCTCGGGTCGGTCGCCTGGACCTGGCTCGTGGAAGCCCTCGAGACGCGCGGCGCGCGGCATCACAGCACCGGTGGCACCGCCACCCGGATCCTCTCCGAGAGCTACGGGACCCTCGAGGACCGCCCCGACACCATCGACATCGAACTCCGGGCGTCCTGGACGCCCGAGACGCAGGACGTGCGCCGGCACCTCGAGGCCTGGTCCGACATGGTGTGCACCTTCGCCGGCCTGCCGCCCCTGCCCGCGGGCGTCGCCCACCTGCCCCACCGCAGATCCTGACCACCCGGCGTCCCGCAGGCGGACACCTGCCCGCCGCAGCCCGGGGCGCCCTCCGCTTCCGGCCGCGGACGTCCGCGGGGATAGACTGAAATCACCATGACTTCCCATACGTCCGAACAGACGGACAGCACCGATGCGCCCCCTCCCGCCGTCGAATCCGGGCCCCAGGACCTCCCCCTCCTGACCGAACCCCGCGACGGCGTGCCCCTCGTCATCGACACCCAGGCCGGCCTCGAGCGCGCCGCGGCCGCCCTCGCCGCCGGGACCGGTCCGGCGGCCGTCGACGCCGAGCGGGCCTCCGGGTTCCGGTACGGCCAGCGCGCCTTCCTCGTGCAGATCCGGCGTGAGGGCGCCGGCACGTGGCTGATCGACCCCGAGCCCTTCGACGACCTCCGGATCATCGACGACGCCCTCGACGGCGTCGAGTGGATCCTGCACGCCGCGAGCCAGGACCTGCCCTGCCTCTCCGACCTCGGCATGTGGCCCGACAGGCTCTTCGACACGGAGCTCGCCGCGCGCCTCGCCGGCCTCCCCCGCGTGGGCCTCGCCGCCGTCATCGAGTCGCAGCTCGGGTTCAGCCTCGCGAAGGAGCACTCCGCCGCGGACTGGTCGAAGCGGCCGCTGCCCGAGCCCTGGCTCCGCTACGCGGCACTCGACGTCGAGGTCCTGCCGGAGCTCCGGGACAAGCTGGCCAATCTGCTGCAGCAGGACGGGAAGCTGGCGATCGCCGAGGAGGAGTTCGAGCACATCCGCAACACACCGCCCGCGGAGCCGCGCGTCGATCCGTGGCGCCGCACGTCCGGGCTGCACCAGCTGCGGGACCGGCGGCAGCTCGCCGCCGTCCGCCAGATGTGGCTCGAACGCGAGGACCTCGCGCAGCGCCGCGACGTGGCGCCCGGGCGGCTCATCCCGGATTCGGCGATCGTGGCCGCGGCGAAGGCGATGCCCGCCACCGTCCCGCAGCTGCTGGCCACGAAGGGCTTCCACGGCCGGGCGGCCCAGAAGGAGGCACCGCGCTGGCTGAAGTGCATCAGCGACGCCCGGAAGCTGACGGACCTCCCGCCCCTGCACATCTCCACGAACGCCCCGCCGCCCCCGCGGGTCTGGGCCGAGAAGGATCCCGAGGCGGCGGCCCGCCTGCAGACCGCGCGACCGCGCGTCGCGGCCCACGCCGAGAAGCTCGGCATGCCCGTCGAGAACCTGCTCACGCCGGACTACCTGCGGCGCATCGCGTGGCGGCCCCCGGCCGAGATCTCCCTCGAATCGGTCGCGGCGGCCCTCGCCGAGCTGGGCGCACGCCGCTGGCAGATCGAGCAGGTGGCAGCGATCATCACCGTGGCGTTCCTCGACCCGGACCCGCTGCCCGCCAAGGGTCATCGGCCCGGCCCGGAGCCCTCCGACGCCTGACGCCCCACGCGCCCGGCGAGCCGCTTGCACGCTATGTTACTGGCCAGTAACATAGTCGCGGATCAACATCTCGAAGAGGAGCAACAGGTGAGCCTAGAAACCGGGACCACGTCCGCAGCCAGGACAGCGCGGGCATCGCGTGCCGTCCGCGACGTCGTTTTCGTCGATGGAGTACGGACCCCCTTCGGCAGGGCCGGTGACAAGGGCATCTACGCGGGCATGCGCGCCGACGACCTCGTGGTGAAGTGCATCCGCGACCTCCTGCGCCGGAACCCGTCGCTGCCGCCCGAGCGGGTGGACGACGTCGCGATCGCCGCCACGACCCAGACCGGCGACCAGGGCCTGACCATCGGCCGCACCGCCGCCCTCCTCGCAGGACTCCCCCGCACCGTCCCCGGCTTCGCGATCGACCGCATGTGCGCCGGCGCGATGACCGCCGTGACCACCACGGCGTCGGGCATCGCCTTCGGGGCCTACGACGTCGTCATCGCCGGCGGCGTGGAGCACATGGGCAACCACCCCATGGGCGCCGACGCCGATCCCAATCCGCGCTTCCAGTCCGAGCGGATCGTGGACCCCGCCGCCCTGAACATGGGCAACACCGCCGAGAACCTGCACGACCGCTTCCCGGACATCACGAAGGACCGCACGGACGCGTACGCGGTCCGCAGCCAGCAGAAGCTCGCGGCCGCCTACGAGACGGGCCGGATCCAGCCCGATCTCGTGCCGGTCGCGGGCCGGAAGGCCGGTTCCGGCTGGACGCTCAACACCGTGGACGAGCCGCCGCGCCCGGGCACCACCGTCGAGGACCTCGCGACGCTGCGCACGCCCTTCCGCGCCCACGGGCGCGTCACCGCCGGTAACGCCGCGGGGCTGAATGACGGCGCGACGGCCGCCCTGCTCGCGTCCGCCGACGCCGCCGCCGAACTGGGCCTCCCCGTCCGCATGCGCCTCGTCGCCTACGCCTTCGCCGGCGTGGAACCCGAGGTCATGGGCATCGGCCCGGTCCCCGCCACCGAGAAGGCCCTCCGCCAGGCCGGCCTGGACATCGGCGACATCGGGCTCTTCGAGATCAACGAGGCCTTCGCCGTCCAGGTGCTGAGCTTCCTGGACCACTTCGGCATCGACGACGACGACCCGCGGGTCAACCGCTACGGCGGAGCCATCGCCGTCGGGCACCCCCTGGCCTCCTCGGGCGTGCGCCTCATGAACCAGCTGGCCCGCCAGTTCGAGGAGGACCCGGCCGTGCGCTACGGCATGACCACCATGTGCATCGGCCTCGGCATGGGCGCCACCGTCATCTGGGAGAACCCCCACCACGAGCACTACGGACAGGATGCAGCATGAGCTTCGACCGCTACGACGAACTGGCCGCACTGGTTCCCACCGAGATCGTCACCCATTCCTACGTCCAGGACATCACGCTCCCCGGGGGCGCGGGCGTCCTCGCGCTCATCACGCTCGACAACGACCTCGACCACGCGAAGCCGACCACGCTCGGGCCCAACACGCTCATCGAGTTCGGCCGCACCCTCGAGGGGCTCAAGGAGCGTGCCGCGCGCGGCGAGATCTCCGCCGTCGCCGTGACCGGCAAGCCCTACTTCCTCGTGGCGGGCGCTGACCTCAGCACCGTCAAGAGCGTGCGGTCCGAGCACCTCGGCCGCCTCATGGCGGAGCTCGGCCACGAGGCGTACGACCTCCTCGCCGATCTCGGGGTGCCGAGCTTCGCCTTCATCAACGGTGTCGCTCTCGGCGGCGGCCTTGAGATCGCCCTCGCAGCGAACTACCGCACGGTGTCCTCGGGTGCCAACGGGATCGGCCTGCCCGAGGCCTTCATCGGCCTCGTCCCGGGCTGGGGCGGCGTGTACCGCCTGCCGCGTCTGATCGGCCCCGCGAACGCCGTCAAGGTGATGATCGAGAACCCCCTCAGCAACAATCGGAGCCTGGACGGCAGGGCCGCCCACGGCCTCGGCATCGCCGACGCCCTCTTCGAGCCGGCGGACTTCATCGAGCAGTCCCTCCTCTGGGCCGCCCGCGTCCTCACCGGTGGCGAGGCGGACGCCGTCGCGCAGCGTCGGGCCGAACTCGCACGCTACGACGACGACGCCTGGATCGGCGCGGTCGCCGCCGGCCGGGCGTTCGTCGAGGCGAAGACCAGCAATGCGGCGCCGGCGCCCATGCGGGTCCTCGCCCTGCTCGACGCCGGCCGGACCTCCTCGCAGAAGGAATCGGCGGCTGCCGAGTGCACGGCCCTCGCCGAACTCATGCAGACATCCGAGTTCCACGCCACGGTCTACGCCTTCCTCGATCTCGTGCAGAAGCGCGGCAAACGCCCTGCGGGAGCACCCGACCGGAAGCTGGCCCGCCCGGTCTCCAAGGTCGGCGTCGTCGGCGCAGGTCTCATGGCGAGCCAGCTCGCCCTCCTGTTCGCCCGGCAGCTCAAGGTACCCGTGGTCATGACGGACATCGACCAGGCCCGTGTGGACAAGGGCGTCGCCTACGTCCATGCCGAGATCGACAAGATGCTCGGCAGGAAGCGCCTGTCGCAGGACGCGGCGAACCGGACCAGGGCCCTCGTCACCGGCTCGGTCTCGAAGGACGTGTTCGCCGACGCGGACTTCGTGATCGAGGCCGTGTTCGAGGAACTGTCGGTCAAGAAGCAGGTGTTCGCCGAGGTGGAGGCCGTGGTCTCGCCCGAGTGCATCCTCGCGACCAACACGTCGTCACTGTCCGTGGCAGAGATGGCCGCGGACCTGGTGCACCCCGAACGCGTGGTCGGCTTCCACTTCTTCAACCCCGTGGCCGCCATGCCCCTGCTCGAGGTGGTGCGCGCCCCCAAGACGGACGACACCGTGCTCGCCACGGCCTTCGTCCTCGCGAAGGGCCTGAAGAAGAACGCCGTCCTCGTCCAGGACGCCCCCGCCTTCGTGGTGAACCGCATCCTCGGCCGCATGTTCGGCGAGATCACGGCCGTGTTCGACGAGGGCACCGACGCCGCGACCGCCGACAATGCGCTGCGGCCCATGGGCCTGCCCATGACGCCGTTCAGGCTGCTCGCCCTGGTGGGCCTGCCCGTCGGCCAGCACGTGCAGGAGTCGTTGCACGCCGCGTTCGGCGACCGGTTCCACGTCTCCGCGAACCAGCAGAAGCTGATCGACGCCGGCGTGAAGGGTCTCTGGGAGAAGCAGGAGGACGGCACCGAGACCGTCCCTCCCACGACGCTGGACCTCATGGAGCGCGGGAGCGCACCGTCGACCGCCGGGGAGGTCCTGCGCCGGACCCAGGACGCGCTGGCGGACGAGATCGGGCGCATGCTCGACGAGGGCGTCGTCGCCGCACCCGAGGACATCGACCTGTGCATGATCATGGGCGCGGGCTGGCCGATGCACCTCGGCGGCATCACCCCGTACCTCGACCGCGTGGGGTCGTCCGAGCGCGTCCTCGGGAAGACCTTCCACCAGGCCTGAGCCTGCAGCCGTTCGAGGAGCACGAAGGCCCCGACCCGCCGGTCCGGGGCCTTCCTGGTGCCTGCCCGCGCCGTCCCGCACGGCGTGGGGTGGCTGCACGCCGCACGGGTAGGGCGTGGCACCACCGTCGCACAGGGGTGGTCTGACGAGCCGTGGATACCTGAGGGTGAACACGATAGACAGAGGGTCCACTTCTGAAGGAGGCACAGCATGATCGATCGTGCGGGACTGGGTTCGTTTCTGCGTCATCGCCGTGAATCGCTCCAGCCAGAGGACGTCGGGCTGATGCGGGGTCAGCGGCGGCGGACCAGCGGACTTCGAAGGGAGGAAGTGGCCGGGCTGTGCCACATGTCGAGCGACTACTACGCCCGCCTCGAACGTGGCACCGGCCCCCACCCCTCCGGCCAGATGATCGCCTCCATCGCCCAGGGGCTTCACCTGACCCTGGGCGAGCGGGATCATCTTTTCCGCCTCGCAGGGCATACCCCGCCTCTGCGCGGCACCGACAGTGAGTTCGTGAGCCCGGGACTGCTACGGATCCTCAACCGGCTCACGGACACTCCCGCAGAGATCATCACCGAGGTCGGGGACACCCTCCGGCAGACACCGCTCGGTCTGGCCCTCTTCGGTGACGCCTCGCAGCGCACGGGTCCGGGGCGGAGTATCGGATAGCGGTGGTTCACCGACCCCACGGCGAGGGAGGCCTACCCGCTCGAGGAACGCGAGCGGCTGTCCCGCGTCTACGCCTCGGGGCTCCGTCAGCTTGTCGCCCTCCGCGGGCCAGGCTCGCGGGCCGCCGACCTCGCCGCGCTCCTCCAGGACAACGCGGACTTCCGCAGCGTCTGGGACACCCAGGAAGTGGGCGTGCAGCCGCCCGAGGTCAAACGCTTCCTCCACCCGACAGTCGGCCGCCTCGATCTGAACTGCCAGACCCTGCTCGATCCGGACCAGTCGCACCGCCTCCTCGTCTACACGGCCGTGCCCGGCAGTGACAGCCACGAGAAACTGCAGCTGCTGACGGTCATCGGCACGGACCCTCACCTCCTAGCCGGCGCCACCCCTCAGCCGCTGTCCGCCGAGCCGTGGATCGACAGGTCCTAGCTACGACACAGCAACCGATGAACCATGAATGAAGGCGCCGATTCCGGCACCCCTGATCCTCGACCGAAGGAATTCCTCATGGCGCGCACCTACGACCCCGTCCTCGACCTGACCGGGACCCTCGCCGTCGTCACCGGAGCGAGCGACGGCATCGGCACGGTCATTGCGACACGACTGGCCGGAGCCGGCGCGGAGGTCATCATGCCCGTCCGCAACCAGGTTAAGGGCGAAGCGGCAGCGCAGCGTATCCGCGCGGCCGTCGACGGCGCCAGGGTCAGCACCCGGTCCTTGGACCTGTCGTCGCTGGAATCCGTCGCGGATCTCGTCACCACCCTCACCGCCGAGGGACGCCCGGGCTTCCAGATGGCCTTGCCGACGTCCGGTCTGCCCGGCCGACTCTTCTGGATGATTCCCCCGCTCTCCCTCGGCGTGGTGGGTGCGCTGCAGGCGCGGCGGGGGGGGCGAAGACAAGAGCCGGCTACACCCCCGAGATCCGTGCTTCGCTGGCTGGCGCGCAAGCCGCATTCGATGCCCGTATGGCAATCGGCGTTTTCCGTGACGTCGCGTTTCACCCTGTTGCCGCGGGGCCGCCAGCAGTACCGTCGACCATTGTCCTGTCGGACGACTCTGCAGCAGTGCTGCCGCAAAGCCTTGCAATCGAGCTGGAGGCACTCGGATGGGAGATTCGCCGTGTCGCAGGCGTGCATCACGATATGCATCTCGAGGCACCGCAGCGGACGATGGACACGATCTCCGACCGCCTCTGACAACACGCCTCCTGCCCAAGCAGCAGAGGCCGCCCGGCGACCCTGCAGCACACCACAGGGAACTGCCCTGCGCGGCGGGTGCCAGCCGTCGCGCATGGGAGTCCCGGCGGTAGTGCGGCGACTAGCTGCGGAGCAGCACCAGTTCGTCCAGCGGAAGGCGCGTGCGGGGGGCGGTCTCCCTCTCCGCGAGCGCTTCGGGGAGCCTGTCCGCCTCGGCGACCGTGCCCACTGCCGTGATGGTCATGGGCTTCATGTTCTCCGGGAGGTCGAATGCCGCGATGATCTTCTCCCACTCGACGCCCGCCATCTGGTGGGTCGAGAGGTTCTCGGCTTCCGCCTGAACGCTGAGGTGGGCCACGGCCTGTCCGAGGTCGTACTCCGCGTAGGGCCGTACGTCCCCCTCGACGCTGGAGGTCTCGGCGATCCCCACGATCAAGGCCGAAGCCGTCTGGGCCCAGGCTGCGTTGAAGCCCACGAGGGCCGAGACGATCGTGTCGAACGTGTGGGTTCCCCGGCGGGCGACGATGAACCGGCGGGGCTGGTTGTTGCTCGCCGACGGCGCCCAGCGTGCTGCCTCGAGCAATGCGTCGAGCTGGGCATCCGAGATCACCGCTTCGGCATCGAAGGACCGCGGACTCCAGCGCCTGGCCAGTTCACTGATGAGGGGGACGCTGGTCTCGGCGGTGCGAAGGGTCGTCAGGGCAGGGCTGAGAGGCATGGAGTACTCCTGTGCTTGATCCGATGTGTCGGCGCATCATCGAGCCTCACTGTGCGACAACGCCGAATCACCCTTCCACATTCCGGCCGCGGGGCTACCCCACGTTGTGCCAACGTCTCGGCCTTTGGGCGTCATAGCCAACTTGGTCCTCACCCCTACCCGCCTACGCCTCTATTTCCGGCACCTCTGGGGGGTGCTCTGCCCGACTTTGACCTAACAAAACATGGGCTATCGGCGGTTTTGTTGTATGCGGGAAATGCGTTCTTCAAGCATAGGCAATGATGCTTCCCGATCATTGTTTCGCGCCCATGGTAGAGCTGTTCCGCCAGATTGGAAGCATCGTTCCTCAGGGGTGACTGGTGTTTCGTGCTGGCCCAACACTGAGGGCAATTGGGAGCAGGCTGTCGACGTTGAGCTTTGCAGAACCGGTAGCGCCACCGCGGCAATCACCCTCACCTCGGAGAAACTTGTTCCCGTCCTTAGATGAGCAGGGCAAGTTCAGCGATGCCCACTTCAGGACCTTCGGCACTGTCAGCAGTCGACCTAAGTTGCGAGAGTGGTTTCAAGCCGCACTTTTTCGCGCATCGACCGAAGGATCTCCGCACGCTCACAACAGAGCAGGTTCGTGGCGACCGCGGAACTGAGTTTGCAGGACAGGTTGAACGTAGGTAATTCCCGGAGTGCACGAGCTCAGTTTGACGGGTGAGGCTATTTGGTACGTCCGCCGCCGTGCCGCCGAATGGGCGGTACTTCATCTACAAGGGGTTCACATGATCGACAACCACATCTCCCTTTCCGACCGGTCCTCGAAAGACGACACCGAAAACCGAATCCGGGACGCACTTGTCCGGAATACACAGGTCGATGCAGACAACGTCAAAGTCCGTGTCATTGGCACGAGAGTGACTCTCAGCGGAGAGGTTCATTCCTGGAGCGAGAAGCAGCAGGCCGGTCGTGCGGCGTGGTCCTCGCCGAACGTAACGGATGTCGAGAACCGCCTGTACGTCGAGTCCTACTAGAGACTCAACCAATCCCCCTTCGATTGAGGCTACGTCACCGACGCGGTGGTGTTGGGTTCATTCCGGGTTGAGTCGCTCGGGTCGATCGAACAGGAACTGATTCTTCTTGCATACTGCGCACACGGTCGGCCGCTGCAGCGACGCAAGATAGCGCTTCCTGGGCTCGCCCGATGACCATTAGCGGTGCGGCCACACCTGCGTCCAACGTAGTCGACGAGAGTGAAGGTTTTGGTCCGGAAGTTCGTGATCGAATCCGGTCGGACAAGTAGCTTTGCAGTCATCGGCTTTTGTTGCTCCGTTGCTTGCTCTCACAGATAGACCGCGACCGGTGCGCGATCACGAAGTCGAACCGATACGTTTTCTGCCATTACTGCACCAACCGGGTTCAGCGCGTGGTCATCTGCCTGCAGTGCGCATGCCTCCGAGAGCCTGCGCGGGAGCTTATGGTCCAGCAAGAAGGACCGGAGCGCCGTCCATGAGCGACGCACCAAGCCTCATGCTCACAGGCTGCTGGGTACCGCCGTCTTCTCGCCGCGATGCCCGCCCGTTTTCTGCCCCTCCCCAACAATCGAAGGATCCACATGAAAGCCCTGCAATACCGAACTATCGGGTCCGCCCCCGAGCTCGTTGACATACCCATGCCTTCCCCGGGGCCAGGCGAGGTATTGCTGCGCGTAACAGCCGCTGGGGTCTGCCACTCGGACTCTTTTATCATGGGTTTGCCTGAGGATCAGTACGTGTACGGCCTACCGTTGACTCTCGGTCATGAGGGGGCTGGCACTGTTGAAGCGCTCGGTGCAGGCGTTACCGGTCTCGACATTGGAGACGCGGTCCTCGTCTACGGCCCGTGGGGTTGCGGTCGTTGCTACCCGTGCTCGAAAGGTGAGGAGAACTACTGCGAGAACGCGGCAGCACGAGGCATCAAACCGCCCGGTCTGGGTGCGCCCGGTGCCATGGCCGAGTATCTGCTCGTCGATGATGCCCGGCACCTGGTGCCGCTTGAAGATCTCGACCCGGTCGTGAGCGTACCCCTGACAGACGCCGGCTTGACGCCCTATCACGCCATCAAGAAATCACTGCCGAAACTTGTTCCCGGTTCAACCGCAGTAGTAATCGGTGTCGGCGGCCTCGGGCATGTTGCCGTACAAATCCTGCGGGCCATCACTTCCTGCACTGTCATCGCTGTTGACGCGGCGGCAGACAAACTTGCCCACGCCCGAGACGTCGGTGCCCACCACACTGTCCCATCCGGTCCGGACGCAGCGGAACAGATTCGGACACTGACCGGCGGCCGGGGAGCCGATGCCGTCTTCGATTTCGTCGGCATTGCTCCCACCACCGAACTCGGATCGCGGACCATCGCGGTCGGTGGTGATGTCGTGATCGTTGGCGTCGGTCCAGGAACTGTCGCTGTCGGCTTTTTTTCAACCCCATGGGAATCTTCCGCTCGAGCACCTTACTGGGGCTCCCGGTCGGAACTGATAGAAGTCATCGAACTTGCCCGGTCGGGCCGGATCACCGTCGATGTCGAACGCTTCTCCCTCGAGCAGGGTCCCGAGGCGTATCGCAGGCTCCACGACGGCACTTTGCGGGGACGAGCCGTCATCGTTCCCTGATCCGGACCTCGTCGTGTGGGGTGCGTCCCGATAGCGCCATCGGGCGGATGATCGCTGATTACCGGCCTGGGAACTACTCGGAGAGATGTAATAATCGTTCAGGTCTGAGGGGATAGTGCCGCTCTTCCGCAGCTAGGTATGCACGGGGTGCAGAATGTGGGCATGACGAGGGCCGCGGGGCGTTGGGTAGCGCGAGCGAGAAACTTGGCGTTGCCGGACACGCGGGTTACGGGCGGCGTGTACGGCGAGGTGGTGCGCGCGGTCCGCGCGGGCGAGCTCGGTGCTGATGACGCCGCGGAGCAACTGATCGCCCGGATGACGGAAGGGGAGATTCTTGGGCTGCTCGACGGTGACTCTCCGCGGCTGTTGCTCCCCTTCATCCCGATACTGCTTGGGCGGCGGCCGTTCGTGGCGGGGGCGGTCCCGCGGCTAGGCATTCCAGGTATTCGGTTCAGCGACGGTGGCCGTGGCGTGGTGATCGGAGCGTCTACCGCCTTCCCGGTGACAGTTGCGCGGGCCGCGACCTGGGATCCGTCGCTGGAGGAACGTGTCGGGCTTGCGATCGGTGTGGAGACGAGGGCGCGGGGAGCGAACTACTCCGCCTCCGTGTGCGTGAACCTGCTTCGCCACCCCGCGTGGGGCCGGGCGCAGGAGTGTTATGGGGAGGATCCGGTACTCACGGGCCGGATGGCATCGGCCCTCACCCGAGGCGTCCGCGTGCACGTCATGGCGTGCGTGAAGCACTTCGCGCTCAACTCGATGGAGAACGAGCGCTTCGAGGTGGATGTGTCGGTCGACGACCACGCCTTGCACGAGGTGTACTTGCCGCACTTCAAAGCCGTCGTGAAAGCTGGCGCGGATTCTGTGATGAGTTCCTACAACCGGGTGCGGGGCGAGTACATGGACGTCAACCGCGCCTTGCTCACTGATGTGCTGCGACAGGAATGGGGCTTTCCGGGGTTCGTGACCAGCGACTGGGTGTTCGGAATCCACGACGCGGTTGCCAGCCTAGAAGCTGGGATGGATGTGGAGATGCCGCTGCGACTGCTGCGTGCACGCGATCTGCCGGCCGCGCTGCACAGTGGCGAGCTAACCCAAGCGACTGTGCTGCGGTCCGCGCGCCGCATCCTGCGCACGTGCCTGCTGCATGCCGCGACCCGGGACGTTGTGAGCCCCACCCCTGACCTCATCGCCTCCCCGGCGCACCGTGCACTCGCCCACCGGGTTGCCGCGGAGTCGATCGTCCTGCTGAAGAATGAAACCGTCGGTGGGGCGCCGCTGTTGCCGCTGGCTCCTACCACCGGACATCTCGCGGTGATCGGACGTCTCGCGGCACGGGCGAATCTCGGCGATCATGGCTCTTCACGCGTTCGGCCCCCCTCCACGGTGTCGCCGCTGCAGGGGCTGCGTGAGGCGCTTCCCCTGGTACGGATCACGACCACCTCCGGTCGGAACGAGCGGGCCGCGGCTGCGCTGGCAGCCGCGGCCGAAATAGCGATCGTCGTCGTCGGGTTGGACCAGCACGACGAGGGCGAATCCGTCGTCACGGGCGGCGTCGACGTGGGCCGTGCTCGGCCGGGCCTTTGGCTCAGGCCCGCTCCGTCAGTCCCTGATCGGTCTCGCGCACGTCGCGTCGCGCTTCGTCCGGGGCGGCGACCGCAGCTCGCTCGACCTGCGCCCCTCCGATGTGCGTCTTATCCATACGGTCGCCGCGGCGAACCCTCGGACCATCGTCGTGCTGATCGGCGGCAGCGCGATCCTCATGGAGGCGTGGCGGGACCGGGTGCCGGCACTCCTTTTGACGTGGTACAGCGGAATGGAGGGCGGCCGTGCCCTCGCGAGCGTGGTGACCGGCAGCGCGGAGCCCGGCGGACGGCTGCCGTTCGTGCTGCCGAAGGACGCCGCGCATCTGCCACCGTTTGATCGTGCGGCGAAGTCCGTCATCTACGACGATATGTGGGGTCAGCGCCGCCTTGACCGGGAGGGACAGGCGCCCGCGTTCCCGTTCGGATTCGGCCTGGGTTACACGACGATCAAGCACCGGCTTCTGGGCCACAGCATTGATGACGCAGGAGGCGCCGCGGACGTACTCGTAACGAACACCGGCAACAGGGAGGGCTCGACTGTCATCCAGGTATACGCCGCAGACGTGTCCCTGCGCAGGCCGGTGGCCCATCTCTTGGGCTTCCGGAAGGTGACACTGGGGCCCGACGCGGAGGCGACCGTGCGGGTAGCACTGGATGCGGGGCCCACCCTTCAGCGCGATCCGATCACACGGCGTTGGTCCGCTCGCGCAGGCGACTGGGCGCTACTCGCCGACCAGCACAGCCCGGTCAGCTGGACGCACGCAATGCGGTTCCGACGCACCGAGGAACCGGTCAATGAGAAAGGTGCCCCCGGCCGCTGGCCGGCCTGAGCACGCAGCGGGGCGTGTCGTGCCGGTTACTCGGACAAGTCGTGAGGGGACGCCGAAAGCCCTTCAATGCGCACAGGCAGCGCGTCGTCGCGCCTCAGCAAGGCGCGGAGGAATCGTCGCGGCTCCCACCGGAGCGAGATGGACGCTTGGCCCCGTCGCAGCACCAGATCCCCGTTGGGTGTCGCGTACCGCTTCTGCAGATCCTTCAGTTCCTTAACTTGCAGCAATGCGATGGTGCTAGCCGCAGCGGAGTCGACCAGACGGACCAGCGAGGAGGGCCCCGTTAGATCCGTCGCTACGACGCGCTGATCGCTCGCTGCGAAAATCGTCCTTTGGGCTGCGCGGGTCACGACGAGAGGACGTGCCGGTCCGCCCAGCAGGCGGGTGAGAACGTTCGCTGCAGCGTCAGGGCGGCCAATTCTCTGCGCCGCCGCCCGCATTCGCTGAAGACGGCCGGGCTCGCGCAGGACCTCGTCAATCTTCCAACCGATCGTCGCTGCGGTGTTGCAACGGACGGCCGCCCCCTGCTCCATCAGGTAGTCACCGTTTCGGATCTCCTGCCCTGGAATCGGGTTCACCAAGACCATGGGCAGCCCTGCAGCCATGCACTCCGACGCCGACAGCCCGCCCGGCTTGCCTACGAACAGGTCGGCACGGTGCAGCAGCTGCGGCATCTCTGCCGTGAACCCGAGCACGCGGTAGCGGTCGCCGGCGGGCGCCACCAGCTGCTCGATGTGCTGCCGCAGCGCGTCGTTGTGTCCGCACACGATCGTGGCGGTGAACGATGAGCGCATGTGCATCGTCTGCCGCACCACCGAGACCGCATCATCGCCGCCGGTTGCGCCCGCCGAGATCAGCAGCATCGGGGGCTCGGTGGCACTGCGTGCGGGCGCGATACAGGGCTGGTGGGTAATGGGAATGCCCGTGGCCGCGACACGATCGGCAGGGAGGCCGAGCGCTGTGAGCTCTACCCTCCCCTCCTCCCTGGCGACGAAGAGGGCGTGGAACGCGCCCGGAAGCCACAGGCCCTGGAAATCGTAGTCCGTCGTCACGACGGCGGTCCTCGCGTCGATGACGCCGCGAAGCAGCAGTGATGCCACCAGCTGGGCTGGCAGGAAATGCGTGCATACGATCGCGGTGGGTCGGAAGCGCTTGATCGCACCGATAACGGGAACAGCGTTCGCCCGTGTCCATGGGTCGATCGGGCCGCGTCGCCGGAACGGCGGGTCGCTCGTGTCGTAGCCCCACTCGACCAGCCAGGGCAAACCCTTGACCAGGACGAAGTAGCCCTTTCCGAGCAGTGTTCGGTACAGCAGGCTACTTACCTGCAGTACATCGAGCACCTGCACGTCGGAGACCTCGGGGCGCGCCGCGCACGCCTGCTGCACCGCGGCAGCGGCGCTGTTATGCCCCGAGCCCACCCCTGCGGACAGGATCAGGATGCGTTCCCCTCCGGGGAGGTCGCGGTCGCGCGTTGACGTCCTATCCATGATCAGAGGCTAGCGGGCCGTGTCCCTTGGCGGACGAGGGACTGGCCGTGCTCCCCCCACTGCCTTGATGATGTGCGGATCGGCAAAGGGAAAAGACAGCAGCTCCTGCGGGCGCGCACCGCTCGACGCTGCGCCGGCATGATCAACCCGCCCATAGTGAGACGATTCCACCTGCCTGAAAGGCCTTTTGGCCCTGTCTGGTTGCACTTGCCTCCGCGACCATCGGAAGAGCACTCTCCTGCGATGGTAAGGACCAATGATGAAGAACTTTCCCGCAGCACATGAACGTGTGGTCGTCGTCGGCGTTGATGGGTCACTCTCATCAGTCACCGCACTACAGCTGGCTGCCCAGTTCGTCCCAGCAGCAGGGGATGTGATTCATGCGGTAGCAGCCTGGCACTACCCCCTCGCTTTCGGGCTGTACGCCCCCACCGGGTGGAACCCCCAGGATCAGGCCGAAGAAGTCCTCGACCGGGCTCTGGCAATTGCTTTTCACGACGAGGCACCCTGCAGAGTCGAGCGGCTGGTCCTGCAGGGGCCACCGGCCGAGATACTCATCGAGAAGAGCAAATCTGCTTCGTTGGTAGTTGTTGGTTCGCGTGGACATGGCGGTTTCGCTGGCCTCCTTCTCGGTTCGGTCAGCTCCGCTATCGCCGAACGATCAGCATGCCCTGTCCTGATCTCCCACGGAGCGCTGCAACTCTCCCACGACGCATCGACAGTCACGCCAGCGGCGGAATCGCTAGCGTGAGGACCTGCGCGAGCCCCCGAACGCAGCCCTGCCCCTGACGGCAGCTCCCACCGGAGTGCAGGCATGATGTCTTCCGTTGCTCACCTTCCACCGCGCCGGTAGTAGCCGCATCCCGCGTGATCCACGAATATCTGGTGCAGGTTGAAGGACACCTGGCCCTGGCCCTTCGAGTATCCGGTTCGATTGAGGTAGGGAATTCAATGGCCCGTCTGAAGACAGCATCAGAGCCGGTACGCCACCCAAGGTCGGCCAGGGGGCAGGCTTTCCATGATGCCTCCGAGGACATCATCGACGATGCCGTCATTTACAAAGTTGTCTTCGGTGCCTGGGCTGTTCTTGTGCTCTACCCACTTACCCGATCAGGACTTCAGCGCATCTGGAAGTGGATTACCCGTCTTTGACGAGCGACCTTGCCGGACCTGCGTCGGCACGACATGAGAAGGTTCTGGGACCACGGTCAGTACATCAGGCGGCGGAGACCGAGTTGTTCCCTTCGGTCTCAATGACGGGGTCGCCGTTCTCGTAGATGATCGTGGTCTCGTCCCCTGCGACGTCGATAGCGCTTGCTTCACCAACCTCGATGGTGTTGTTGTCTCTCCGTCGACACTCACCTCCGGGACCGAACCTGTGGTGGCGGTATTGCGGTCGCCTTCGACATCGAGCGTCTGGGTGCTGCCGCCAGTTACGGTGTTCCGGTTTCCATCGACCTCGATGTCCGCGCAGTCATCTGTGACTGTCAGTTCCACGGTGTCGGTCTCGAGGTCGATGTCTCCGCCGCTGGTGCATTCGCCAGTGGCAGGCTCGTCCGAGCGGGTGATGCTGTGCTCGGCGCCCGCTACCAAGGACACGTTGGCTGAGCCGGCGCCGACCGAGGCCGACCCGACGAGGCGCCTCCTGCCTGCCCGGGCGCGGTCACCGACGGCGTGGCATCAGGCGAGCTCAAGGCCGGAGCGGCCGCCCCTGCCGGGTCGGATGCCGAGGGAGACTTCGCCTCGGTGGTTGTGGCTGGCGCGGACGATGCGGTGCTGCTCTCACGGGGGGCGTTCTGTCGTCCGGACCCGAACCCGTTGAGCACCCCGCAAGGACAATGGCGGCGCCGAAGCGAACAGTCCTACAGGGGCGAGGATCTGACTCTTTGATACCTCATTCTCTCCCTGGCTACTTCCAAACGTATCGATGGTCCGTAACGCCACTAGACACCCGACAAGGCGTGCCAGGGTGCGCGCCTAGTCCCCGCAAAGACACCCATCAACCGGCGCTATCAACACATCGAGTGGTGGGCAAGCTGCTGCGAGAAGGTTCCGCAGTGCCTGACGCACCCGGCATGTCCGCTCACAACCGTCGCACTGTGTAGGGCGGAAGAGGCACTCCCAATCGGTCGCGGACGCCTGGCGGGATCGCTGATGGCGCGAGCCCCTTGTCGGCGGTTTGACCAAGGACTGACCACCGCCTGCCTGGATCCACCGACATCGGTTGAAGGACCGATAGTCATTGACACATCCGGGTCGGCAGGGCATTCCCAAGCCACGCCCCTTCTGCGTTTCCGCCTTTTCAATGCTTGAGGGGTGCTGGCTTCTCCAGGAAGTCGTGCTGGGTCAGATCCAGAGCCGCGGGTGGAGGAGCAAGGTGACCGGCATGGAGCCGAGTAGGCCGCGTTCTTGCTCAAGGGTCGTTTGTTCGTCCAGGAAATCGAGGACGAGATCGGCGTCACCGGCCGCGAACGCGGCTTTCATGAAGGAGACTGCGTCCTGGGGACTGTGCTTCCACATTCTCAGGACAGGTTTGTCGTACCAATGGAAACGGCGGGACGGCCGGGGAGCGTCCGGTGATCCGGTGGAGGCAAGCGAGGCTGCGATGGATTCGGTTTGGCGAAGAATGCGGGTGAGACCGTAGCCCGTCGTGGCTTTGATGACTCCGGAAGGGGTTCCGATGTACATATGGCGACGGTGAGGGGCGGGTGGGTGGATTCCCAGGGGGATGAAACCCCGTTCGAGGGACAAGAGGGAAAACTCGGTCACGCCCCACACCTCGCCCAGGTAGGCCGATGTCGCCTCTTCGAAGGAGAATCCCGGATCTATATGCCCGTTGGGCAGAATCCGGGTTACTTCTACGAAGGCTTCCCTGGCCGAGATCGGCAGGACGCAGTGGAAGTGCACGGGAGTTTTCTCGCCCGACCGGAAATCGATGAAGGTAGCCACCGACGGGTCGAACGATGGCTGGGGAGTGCGTATCCGTCGGATTTCGCCCGACATGAGCAATGGTGCCTTGACTCCGAGCGGGTAGAAAGTGCTGTCGAAGCAGTAGGGCGCTCGGAATGGCTGGCCATCGCTGAGTGTGACTTCTACAAAGTCCTTGTGACTGCGTACACGTGAGATGTTGGCGTCAAGGCGCGTGATGTGGCTATTGGCGTCGATGACCTTATCGAGGCACCGAAAGACGGTTCGTGACGAGGTGAGGCACAGGCTGTGGTGCTTGAGCGGCAGGACCCGTCGGGCAGGTTCTGCGTCGACTGCGATGCTTTTGAATGTGGCTGCGGGTGCCAGAGGCAAAGGAAAATCTCCATCGTGCCAGTAGATCAGCGAACGGTGTTCATACTGGTTCCGGGCACCGTCGATGAGGAGGATCCTGGTTCCAGCCAGCTGTGGTTTCCGACTGAGGAAGTAGGCGAGGCTACGCCCTGCAATGCCTCCCCCGGCAATGATGACGTCGTACGTTTGTACTGGATCGGCCATGAGTGATGTACGTTCCTTCCGCGTCGGGTCGTGCGGCTGCTGTCGAGAACGACAGCCGCTCGACGCATCCGTGCTGAGTGGGTCAGTGCCGGTCGTTGTGTCGGCCCCACACAACAGGCCGGAATCGTCTTCAGCCCGACGAGTCTCTTCATGAGGGACACGGTGGCTTCTGGCCCACGACGTTCCTACGTATCGGGAGTTGATTTAGACGGCAGCGCCGGGCGCTGCTCATCCGCTTCCCTTCACGGCTTCCGCACCAAGGGATGCTGTCCACTGCCAGTTCATGATGTCGGGCATGTCTTCTCCATGGACGCGGATGAACTGGTGGTGTTCGATGAGCTTGTTTCGGAGCTCTTCCCGTACGTGTGCCGAGGTGTTGGCGAGGCGTGGGATGTGGTCGAGGGCGTTGATGGCGAGGGTGTATCGGTCGATGCCGTTGAGCACGCACATGTCGAACGGTGTGGTGGTGGTTCCTTCCTCCCGGTACCCGTGGACGTGGAAGTTGTCGTGATTGGTGTGTCGGTAGGTGAGGCGGTGAATGAGCCAGGGGTACCCGTGGTAGGCGAAGATGACCGGCTTATCCGTGGTGAACAGGGCGTCGAAGTCCTCTCCAGAGAGACCATGAGAGTGCTGGCTCCGGTCCTGGAGGCGCATTAGGTCAACGACGTTGATGACCCGGATCTTCAGGTCGGGGAAGCGCGTTCGCAGGATTTCGACGGCGGCGAGGGTCTCCATGGTGGGCACGTCCCCGGCGCACGCCATGACGATGTCCGGTTCAGCATCTACGTCGGTACTGGCCCAGTCCCAGATGCTGATGCCCTTGGTGCAGTGAATGGCGGCCTGCTCCATGGTCAGGTACTGCAGTGCGGGTTGCTTACCGGCAACGATGACGTTGACGTATTGGCGGCTGCGCAGACAGTGATCGGTGACGGAGAGCAGCGTGTTGGCATCCGCCGGAAGATAGACGCGGGTCACGTCGGCTTTTTTGACGACGTGATCAATGAATCCCGGGTCCTGGTGGGAGAGCCCGTTGTTGTCCTGCCGCCACACGTGGGAGGTCAGTAGGTAGTTCAGGGATGCGACCGGTTTCCGCCAGGGGATGGTGTTGGTGGTGGTCAGCCATTTGGCGTGCTGGTTGACCATCGAGTCGACGAGGTGGGCGAACGCTTCGTAGCAGGAGAACAGTCCGTGGCGTCCGGAGAGCAGGTAACCTTCGAGCCAGCCCTGGCAGGTGTGTTCGGAGAGGATCTCCATGACACGCCCGTCGCGAGCAAGATGGTCGTCCTCGGCGAGGGTTCGAGCGTTCCAGGTGCGGTTGGTTGCTTCCAGAATTGCGCCGAGACGGTTTGAGTTGTTCTCATCGGGGGAGAAAACACGGAAGCTGTCCATGTTGGAGGCCATCACGTCCCGCAGGAACGTGCCCAGTACCTTGGTGGATTCGACCGCGCCGGTACCCGGCGCGGCCACGGGTACCGCGTAGTTGTGGAAGTCGGGCAGCTGCAGGTCCCGAAGCAGGACGCCCCCGTTCGCGTGGGGGTTGGCGCTCATGCGCCTCTCCCCCACCGGATGCAAAGTGCGGATCGCGTCGACAGGAGCGCCGGTCGCGTCAAAAAGTTCCTCCGGGTGGTAACTGCGCGTCCACTGCTCAAGGACAGCCCGATGACCGTCGTTCTCGCGGGCACGGGTGAAAGGCACCTGGTGCGATCGCCAGCTGCCCTCGACCTTCAGGCCGTCGACTTCAGCAGGACCCGTCCATCCCTTCGGGGATCGCAGGACGATCATCGGCCACCGTGGCCTTTCCGTCACCCCGTTCTCCCGTGCCTGGCGGGTAATGTCCTGGATTGCATCGAGGCAGGCGTCGAGGACGCGGGCGAAGTCTTGGTGCATCTGCTCCGGATCGGACCCTTCCACGTAATAGGGGGTGTGTCCGTATCCGCGCAGGAGTGCGTCGAGTTCGTCCCTGTCGATCCGGTCCAGGACGGTGGGGTTGGCGATTTTGAATCCATTGAGGTGCAGGATGGGCAGTACAGTGCCGTCCCGAGCGGGGTCGACAAACTTATTGGAGTGCCAACTCGCAGCCAGCGGGCCGGTCTCTGCCTCGCCGTCTCCGATGATGGCGGCGACGACGAGGTCCGGGTTGTCGAACGCTGCACCGTAGGCGTGCGAAAGTGCATATCCAAGCTCTCCACCTTCATGGATCGAGCCAGGGGTCTGCGGTGCAACATGGCTGGGAATGCCGCCCGGAAAGGAGAACTGGCGGAAAAGCCGCTTCATGCCGTCGTGGTCCTGAGTGATGTCGGGGTACGTTTCGCTGTAGGTGCCCTCAAGCCAGCCGGCTGCCACCGGACCTGGACCACCGTGGCCCGGGCCCATGATGTACATCATGTTCAGATCGCGTTTCATGATGACCCGATTGAGGTGGGCGTAGATGAAGTTCAGGCCCGGCGTCGTCCCCCAGTGGCCCAGGAGCCGTGGCTTGATGTGTTCAGGGCGCAGCGGCTCGCGCAGCAGAGGGTTATCCATTAGATAGATCTGTCCGACCGAGAGATAGTTCGCTGCCCGCCACCATGCATGAATGCGCTCCAACTCGATCGCATCAAGAACAGGTTCCGCCGCGAGATCGCGAACAGTGTTGAGAACACTCATAAGTTTTCATCCAGTGGTCGAAGGCATAGGGCTGAGGCTAGAACCACCTTCGTTGCTGTGCCCGCCTGCAGACAGGGTCATTGGTCCTACATCACCGATGTTCAGTCTGAGCTTCCTCAAGCAGAGGCTCAGCACACTACGGAAGCAGCGCAAAGGTGACGACATCCTCGGACACGACCACGCTGAGCGGAGGATGAGGCATCTTGAAACGAACTGCCCGCGGGAACGTTCACCTGGCCGTAGCGGCCACCCACAGCCAGTGCCGGTATCCCCGCGCCCCTGAAGAGTGGTTTCACAGTGTGTTCGGGGGTCAAGGGCCGGGTTGGCCCGGGAACGAGTGAAAACGATACCTAGAGGGCGCCAGCGCGTCTGCTCAGACAACCGGGCCGTACCGGCGGAGGGCTCTGACACGTCATCAACACTTCCCACGGGTGCCTGTCCTCGCCGTGCGACGAAGCGGTGCGCATCGAACGTCGACCCATCGTGTTGCGATCCCTGGTGATCAGCCGCTGTAGATGAAGTCTGGTCAAAACGTTGCCCATGGTCTGCGCCTCCAGATACAGGACAGCGGCGAGATCCGAGCGACTGACCAGGTCACCTACTGACAGGGCTTAAAGCGCTGCAGCACCTACCGCGGTGACAGCGAGGTTTTGAGCTGACGATTCTCATGATGTTCATTCAATAGTGCGCCAGCGCCCACGACAGGGCTGGTCGGCCACTGAACGGTACCCACACGCACCCTTTCCCCACTCTGACGGTCGTGGCGTACTCCACCACCCATGTAGTGGCCAAAGACCCTAGCGGGTCGCCGACGCGAGAGGGACCATCAAAAAGAGCCAGAGCCAGAGCCAGAGCCAGAGCCAGAGCTGTGCGGTACGGAGCACCAAGGAAGGATCACCTGTGAGCACAAGACATCCCCGCCGTCCCATCGATTCCCTCCTGGGATCAGCATCACTGCCGCTCCCGAAAGTGAAGAGCCCCGCTTTTCCTCGTCCTGCGCACTACTTGTTCCCTGACCAGGACGGTCAAGGTCGTGGTGAAAGCAACCGCGTCAGGTCTTCATTGGAACGGCGAGGCGAGCGTCGCCGGGAGACGGAACGAAAAATTGCCCTGCATATTGCGACCTACCGACGGACACGGTTCGCGGACTCTGATGAGTGACACTAGCCCGCCTCCTTCACCCCCGGCATCGGCCCGAACAGTCCCACATCCTCTACCCCAGCCACTGCTGACCACCACAAAAGGCTGTGGACAGATCACTGATACGGGCGAGCCAGATCAGCGTCGGGCGATCGACTTGTACTGGGCGAATGACCCTGAGCAGATGCGTACCGTCCAACCACTCCACAGCGTGACCACAGGCAAAAAGCGCACAAGCACAAAACGCGCGCAGCCCAACGCCGCGACAGGGCGCGTGAGTGATACACGACCGGGGGCGCGCGTCCTGAAAGGCCAGGTCCCTACGCCTGGCGCCATCCTGGGCGGAACCGTTAGTTACACCTTCAACCTCGTTTCGGCAGGTGAAAACCATCCGTAACGCGAAAACCCCCGCACAGAATCTCGTGCCGAAGCATCCGACGTGGCTCTCGGTGCATTTCGAGGGCCTGACCGTCGGGCAGCGAGCCGCGGACGTGCTGCGCAATGGCATGGGAAGTTGGGCGTTCATCGCCGTCCTGGTCTCGCTGATGCTCGTGTGGGCGCTGATGAACACCATGATTCTCACCAATGATGCCTGGGACCCCTACCCTTACATCCTGCTCAACCTCGGACTGTCGATGCTCGCCGGGCTGCAGGGGGCCATCCTCCTCATCGCAGCGAAACGGCAGGATGGGATCAGCGCCGCTATGGCGCTGCACGACTTCCAAACCGACACCGCAGCCAAGCAGGAAATCGACCGCCTCATCCAACTCAGCGAGCAGCAGCTGGCCATCATCCTGGAACTCCGTGACCACCTTCGAGCCGGCCACGTCGCTGAACCTGCAGCTACCCTGGAGGACCCGGTACCGGCCGGATCTGCGCAGGAGGAGCTGGCGTAGAAAGGCAGGGCGCTGACCTGCGCTTTTTCGTCCGGACGAAAACAGGCGAGGGCTCAGTGACGCTGACAGGGTTCTGCGAAGAGACACGGACGAACGGCGACCTGACCTTGCCTGCCACGGGGCGGGCTGAGGGCGCTGGTACCCGGTCAGGAAGTGGTGACGGCGCGGGTCGGGTGAGGGTCACTGGTCGAGGGCCTCTCTATGAGGATCCAGTCCCGGTTCATCGGAGCGAAGGGCGGCAGCACGCGAGCGCACCTGAGGTGACGGCGACTTTGTGGAGTGCGGCGATTGGCTTCGCACGGCTTTCAGAAAGAGCATGTCCTCCTTGGACAGCCAGTACTCACCGTGCTCGTCCAGATGCAGAACCTGCCCCGCACCTGCTGCGACTTGGTTGACGTACGTCCGGGGCAGCACCATCGTGCCGGGGTTCTGCAGCAGCCATCGCTGCACCGTGGTATCGAGTGTTGCCCACAAAGTGCTGATGCTGGTCATGAAGCGCGTCCTTTTCATCGGAAAGCCACGATGGTCACCATCCCCGGATGACACGCACCTCAGGTCCTCTTCCCATCCAAATTTCCATCCAAACGGGCACCCACGCCATACGGGTAGGGCACAACGTCCCGAAGTGTTGGACCCAGCTATCAGCACGGGCAGTACGAGGGCGGACAGGGCGCGGTGTCAGAGGCACTCGGGCAAGCCTTGGCGAGCCGGGCGCGGTGAAAGATGCGAAGTCAGGACCTAAGACACCTCCAATCAGGACTGCCTGCCTCCTACGGTGAGCTCATGTTGCACCAGTGGATCGCGGTCGCCCTGCCGGGCGGACTTCTCGAACGACAAACACAGATGAACTCCGTCACGATCATCGGAACCGGGCCGATAGCTCACGGATTAGCGGTGAGGATGCTCCATGCCCGCTGCGAGGTGACAATCATGGGCGACGATCAAAAGGTGCAGGCACTGGTGAGTGTGCTGGGAACAGAGGCCCGCGGCGCGCACTACGGCAGCCCGATCGAAGGCACGATCATCATGCTGGCCCTCTCCTACCCGGACATCGAACCGTTCGTCCTGAAGTACGGGCCCCAGCTGAGGGGGAAAATCGTCGTTGATGTCAGCAACCCCGTGGATACTGCCAGTTTCGACCGGATGCTGGTCCCGCCGGGTCACTCAGCCGCCGAGCATCTCTCCGGGCTCCTAGGCGATCAGACGCCTGTCGTGAAGGCGTTCAACACCATTCCCGCCGCCGCGTTGCAAGCCGGCACGGTCGGTGGACTCCCCCTGGATGTTTTCATTGCCGGCGACTCCGATGGTGCGAAAGCAGCTGTCGGTCGGCTTGCGGCTTCAGCTGGTATGCACCCCATCGACTGTGGACCTCTTCGTCGTGCGCGTGAGCTCGAAGGGATCATGCTCATCATTCTTGGTCTTCAAGCCCGTGCAACCGATGCCTCTTGCACGGGGGCCGCCCTGAAGTTGCTGCCAAACCTGTGCCCAGCAGCCCGCCATAGCGCGCCGCTACCTGTGAGCGGCGTCCTAGGGTGAGAAACGGAAACAGATTGGTCCTTCGGCGTGCAGCGGGTGCCCGGGACGATCAACGCATCACTGTGGCCAGCGGTCCGCCATCGTCGATCCAGCACAGGGGTGGCTTCCGAATGGAGCTGCAGGGCGGGACCGTCGCATAGATATGGGACACACAATGGTCCGGCCCGACGCACAGGCACCGGCCAGAGCAGGACTCTCAGGGGAAGCGGCGGCACAAAGGCTCCTCGCAGGCTTCGGCAATGAGGTGTCCGACCAGTCCAGCAGGAGCTTGTGGCAGATTTTCCGTGCCAACGTCCTGACCGTTTTCAACGGGATCGTTGCCGGCAGTTTTGCTCTGCTGTTGGTGATCGGCCAGTGGCAGGACGCCCTGTTCGGCTTCGCTGCTATCGGCAACGCTGTCATCGGGGTGGTGCAGGAGTACCAGGCTAAAAGGTCGTTGGATCGACTTGCTGTCCTTGATCGTCCTACCGCCCGCGTGCTCCGTGACGGGTTTGCGCATGAAATCGCCAGAGCGACCATTGTTCGGGACGACATTCTCGTGCTTCGCGCCGGTGATCAGCTCAGCGCTGACGCTGTTGTGCTCGACAGTGAGGGTTTACAGCTGGACGAGTCACTGCTCACCGGTGAATCGGATCCAGTCGATAAGCCCCCCGGTTCGGAGGCGCTGTCAGGCTCCAGCGTTCTCGCCGGGCAGGGACGGGCACGTGTCATTCGCGTCGGCGATGACGCGTCCCTGAGTCGCCTGACAGCAGAAGCCAAACGCTTCTCGCTCGTCAATTCCGAGATCCGCAGCAGCCTCAACAAGATTCTGCAGTGGATCACGTGGATGTTGCTGCCCGTGATGTTGCTGGTCATCAATGGGCAGATGCAAGCCAACGGTGGTTGGTCACAGGCGATCACCACAGGGGCCTGGCGAACAGGGGCTATTGGAGCGGTCGCCAGCATCGTCGCGATGATCCCTCTGGGCTTGGTGCTGCTGACCAGCGTCGCGTTCGCCGTCGGCGGAGTGAGGCTGGCGCGGGAGAAGGTCCTCATTCAGGAGCTTGCCTCCGTCGAGGGCCTCGCGCGAGTCGATGTCCTCTGCCTCGACAAGACCGGCACCCTTACCGAGGGCCGTATCGTGTTCGAGGCCGTCCACGAAGTCAGCTCCGACCATGTACGGGGGTGGGAACAAGCACTGGGCTGGTTCGGGGCCGACCCTAACGCCAACGCGACCGCACGATGCCTGAGCGAACAGTACGCTTCCGGCCAGAGCCTCTCCCCCATCTCGACTGTGGCCTTCTCCTCAGCAAGAAAATGGAGTGCGGTCAGCTTCGACGTCGAGCATGGCGGCGAGGAAACCTGGGTGCTCGGTGCACCGGAACTGGTCCTGACCTCTGATACGCCGCGGACGAATTCAACGCTGGAGAAGGCTGCAGCCCTGGCATCAACGGGTTCACGGACCCTCATCCTGGCTCACGCCTCCGGCGCTCTACGAAGTGATCCCCCCCATGATGCTCAGCTACCACTAACCCCAGTGCCCGTAGTCCTCCTGACCTTCCGGGAAAAAACACGATCGGACGCGGGGCGAACCCTCGCCTATTTTCTCGAGCAGGGCGTGAGCCTAAGGATCATTTCAGGCGACGATCCGCACACGGTCGCCGCCGTCGCGCGCGACGTCGGACTGGATATCGACAAGGGCTTCGACGCCCGTAGCCTTCCGGATGATCAGGAACTACTCGCCGAAGTGATGGAGGAACACACCGTCTTCGGACGGGTTACGCCGACACAGAAGAAGGAAATGATCCGCGCTCTGCAAAGCCGCGGCCATACAGTAGCGATGACCGGGGACGGGGTGAACGACGTCCTGGCCTTGAAGGAGGCGGACATCGGTATCGCCATGGGTTCAGCGGCGGCCGCCACGAAGGCCGTATCCCGCCTCGTACTTCTTGACGGCCAGTTCGCACGTCTGCCGGGCGTGGTGGCAGAAGGCCGGCGGGTCATCGCGAATATCGAACGCGTCTCCATGCTGTTTCTGACCAAGACGACCTACGCCATCGTCATCTCCGTCGTCTTCGGTTCGCTCCTGTGGGCCTTTCCGTTCCTTCCTCGGCAACTATCCGTCACCGACGGCCTGACCATCGGGATCCCCGCATTCTTCCTCGCCCTGATGCCCAATACGCGCCGCTACACACCCGGCTTCCTCCGACGTTCCCTGACTTTCGCTATACCTGCCGGCATGACTGTTGCAGCAACTGTCATCGCGCTGAACATCTATGCCACAGTCAGCGGCGCCTTCGATCCCCAGGCCGTTCGGACCGCATCTGTCATCGTGCTCACACTGGTGGGCCTATGGATCCTCGTGGTCACGTCGCGACCCCTGAATGCCCAGCGAGTCGCTGTCGTTCTAGCGATGTGTGCAGGTCTCGCGGCCGTACTCATCGTCCCCGTCGTCCGCGACTTCCTCGACCTGTCATGGCCCCCCACACGCCCTGCTCACGATGAGCCTGGCCACCGCGATGGTCGGCGCCGCAGCGATTGAGATCATCGCCCAGATACACGCGCGACACCACGCACGACACCACGCACGGCATCGGGCTGCGAGGCGACGGCTTCGCCCATGAAGACAGTTCCAGTAAGCGAACGGCTTGGTCAGTGTCGTGCCGAGCCGTTCCCCGAGGTCAGCACCAATCTGGCGTTGAAGGGACGAAAGGTGTCAGCTGGGACGTCAAGGGTGCAGGAGCGCCACCTGACGTAGGGAGCATGAGCGTGCGACGTGGAAGATCCACGCCGGCGATAGACATGCTGCCGGCCGACAACGGCGTCCAGTGCTCGCAGGCATGAGAAGTGCCACACCACGTAAGAGACGGCGCTATCGGGGCATAGCGACGATCAAGGACACCAACGAACTCCTCGACGATTCCTGGCGCATACGGCGCATCCGCAACGACGATCACGTCCCCGGTCAAACCGTTTCAGGCATGGTGCCGGGAGTGTGTGCCACACGTCCCTGCAACACGCACGAGGTCACTTCTCCCGGATTCTCGTGCCCGCTCCGACGGCCGCCGGTCCGGAACCCGAGCGTGGTCTGCCGCAGAGTCTTCCCGTGCCCTCCGGAAACGGTGTGAGAGCTGCGCCTGCTGGACGCCGTTCAGGCATCGTCCATTTGATGACGGGTGAGCGCTGCCAGTGATGCGCTGTTCAGCGCGTGCCCTTCTTGAAGGCTGAGATTCTGGTTCGGGGTGTTGTGGCTCAGCGGACGACGAGGACGCTCCCTTGGGCGTGGTGCAGCACGGCGTGGACCGTGGATCCGAGGCGGGCGCCGAGAGTGTTGTTGCCCTTCGCTCCGAGCACCACGATCATGGCCCCGCGCGTGTGGTGGACGATGACGCCGGGTACCGAGTGTTCGGCGAACGAATCCTCGATGACGGTCAGGTCCGTGTCGCCCGGCAGGAGATTCAAGGCCTGCTGGATGACGGGGTCGCTTTCGAGGTCGGCGAGTCGGGCGGCGACATGCCGGCTGTAGGGCCTGACGTGCAGGATGCGCAGCTGGGCGTGCAGGGTGGTCGCCAGCGATGCTGCCGCGATGACGGCGCGGTCGCTCTCGGGGGATCCGTCGACCGCCACCAGGACGTCGCCGTTGGCGGGCTGATCATCACGGATGACCGCGATGGGGCACGACGCGGCGGCGGCGAGATGGAGGCTGACCGATCCGATGAGCAGGCCCGCAAAACCTCCGAGCCCGCGCGTGCCGGTGACAAGCAGAGAGGCTTCCACCGAGAGCCTGGTGAGCACTTCCGAAGGGAAGCCGACGATGAGCCGTTCGCTCGTGTCGACGTCGGGCTCGGCCTGTCGAGCGAGGCCGAGGCCTTCAGCGGCGATCCGCTGCGCTGCGCTCCGAAGGCCGCTGTCCTTCACGGTTGGAACCGGGCCGAGGTCCTGCGTGAAGAACGGCCAGACCCAGCAGTGCACGACGACGAGGCCCAAACCTGTGGCCGCCGCGTGGTGGGCTGCCCACTGCACGGCGAGCCGGGAGCCATCGGAGCCGTCGTAGCCGACGATCACTGGTTTGGCGGGGACACCGGGAGGGTTCATGCCGGTATCCGGACGGGCGGCAGGGCGGTGGTCTCACCCTCGGCGAGGTGGAGCGCGCCGTGGGCGACGAGGACCGGGCATTGCGCCCGCTCTGCCAGTGCGGAACTGACGGACCCCAGGAGTAGTCCTGCGAACCCGCCATGACCGCGGGAACCGACGACGACCATCGCGGCATGCCTGCTCTCCTGGATGAGGACCTCCACGGCGAGGCCGCGCACCACTCTGCGCTCAATGTCCGCAGCCTGGCGAGGAGCCCCCGGGGGGAACGCCTCGGTCACCGCCTGATCCAGGGCCTCGCGAGCGAGTCCCTCGTAGTCGTGCTCCACGGGCGGTGAGTAACGGCCGAAGGCAATGGGGTGCTGCCATACCGCGAGGGCGTGGATGGTGTCACCGGCCAGCGGCATGAGGTTGACGGCGAGTTGCAGAGCAGCGATCGACGACGGGGAACCATCAACTCCCACAACGATGACGCGTCGGCGGGGGGTAGAGGGTGCGTCCATGAGGAGTCCTTTTCTGGGCGGAACACGACTTCTTCCGATCGTCGCCGGTCCCGCAATAAGCAGGTAGGGCCTTACGTCCCCTCCTCAGTCCATAGTGGTAAGGGGACGTAAGGCCCTGTCAGGGAAGGCCGGGCGGGATCATGCTGATGCTTGGTGTCGACAGGCGTCAGGTCTGAAAAAACTAAGGCAGATATGGGATGCGAGTAACGACGGTGATCAGCAGATGAAGGACGTCACGGTGTTCCTCCTCGACGACCACGAACTGGTCAGGCGAGGATTACGAGAACTGCTGGAGGCCCAGGGGTGCGTGATCGTCGGGGAATCCGACTCCGCCGAGGAAGCAACGCGCCGAATCCCTGCCCTGTCACCTGACATCTCGATCCTCGACGCGAGGTTGCCGGACGGGACGGGAATCGAGGTGTGCCGTGATGTGCGCTCGATCGACCCGTCCCTGTCGTGTGTCATCCTGACCAGCTACGACGACGACCAGGCGGTGCGGGGCGCCGTCCTGGCCGGGGCCTCCGGATACATCCTGAAGGAGATCATCGGCTCCGATCTGGTCGGCAAGGCACGCAGGGCCGCCGCGGGTGAGTCTCTGTTCGAGCCAGGGTTGAAGGAGCGCATCATCGCCGGACTGCGCGACGCCCCACAGGAGGACGTGCGCCTGGCCGGCCTGACAGCGCAGGAGAAAAAGGTCCTCACACTGATCGGAGGCGGACTGACGAACCGGCAGATCGGCGCCGAACTGTTCCTGGCCGAGAAAACCGTCAAGAACTACGTCTCCGCGCTCCTGGCGAAGCTCGGCTTCCAGCGCCGCACCCAGGCCGCCGTCTACATTTCCCGGCCCTCAGAACCACCGGCCCCTACGCGCTAGGAGCAAGTAGAGGTAAAACGGTTGGCGAGGATGTTAGAGGCACCGTGACCAGGACATCCGTTCCCCTGCCCGGGGGACTGGAGATCGTGAGGGTGCCTCCGCAGAGCTCGGCGCGACGCCGCATATTCGCCAGCCCGCTGCGCGACGGTGTCTGTTCAAACCCTGACCCGTCGTCGGTGATCCGCAGCTCTAGGCGGTCCGGCAGTGCCTGCAGCGTCGTCGTGATGGACCGCGCGCCGGCATGGCGGAGCGCATTGGACAAACCCTCGAGGAGGATCGCCCGCACGTGATCAGCCCACGCCGGATCGATGGTGGCGTCGAGGGGTCCGGCGAGGTGCAGGACAGGTTGAAGGTCGTGACCGTCGAAGACTCTCGCAACGAGGGTGAAGATACTGGACGTGAATGTCTGGGTGCTCTGAGGGATGGAGCGCAGCGAGTAGATGGTGTCGCGCAGTTCCCTGATCGTCGCGTCCAGTTCGACGGTGACGGCCTCGATCCGTTCAAGAGCCTCGGCATCCGGCAGGTATTTGTGCAAACTTTGGATGCTCAGGCCCGCCGCGAAGAGTCGTTGGATCACCAGGTCGTGGAGGTCGCGGGCGATCCGGTCGCGATCGCCGAAGACCGCTTCCTGCTCCCGCTGCCGGTGGACCCGCAGTAGCTCCAGAGACAGGGCCACGTGGGAGGTGAACGAGGTCACCATCTCATGATCGACGTCCGAGAAGGGCGGGAATTCCGCAGGTCTGCCGAAGAGGAGGAACTGCCGTTCCCCGGTCCCCGCGAGGCGTGTGAGGAGGGCTGTGGAGATCGTTGCCGGTGGCGCTCCTGGAAGGAGCTGGTTGATGTCCTCCTCCGTCAGCAGGAGCGGCGGCGATTGTGCTGTCAGTCCGTCGAGTTGTACGTTGTCAGCCCCTGATTGTCCGATGAAAGCTCCGGCATTGACGCCGTCCGCGGCTTCGCAGATCAGGCCCCGCTGCTGGCCGAAGTCACGCAGCACGACAGTGAGGTCGCTGCGTGATGCGTGCAGGGCGTGGTGTGCGATTAGTTCGAGGTCATTGCGGGCATCATCGGGTTGCTCGAGGAGCTCATGTGCGGCGTTCAGGCCGCCTTCGAGCCACTGCGTTCGTCGGGTCGAGTCGTGGAAGAGGCGCGAATTCTCGATGGCGACGCCGGCCGCGGCCGCAAGGGCGATGAGCAGCTTCTCATCGGTGTCGGTAAAGTCTTCCTCCCCATTTTTTTCCGTGAGGTAAAGGTTCCCAAAAACCGTCCCGTGGATCCGGATCGGGACACCCAGGAATGAACCCATCTGCGGATGACGCTCCGGGAACCCCGTGGCGCGATCGTGATGGCGCAGGTCCTGAAGCCGTAACGGCCGGGGTTCGCTGACAAGAAGACCCAGCACGCCGTGCCCCTGAGGCGGGGACCCGATCCGTTTGATGTGATCATCCTGAAGTCCCACCGTAATGAACTGACCCAGTGTCCCGTTCGGGCCGATAACGCCCAGCGCACCGTAGTGTGCGTCAACCAGCTGACAAGCGGCCGAGATGACGCGTTCGAGGACGGTATCCAGATCGATATCATCGGCCATGGACTCGAAAGCTGCGAGGAGGTTTCCGATTCCCGCCGCTGAGGTGGCAGTAATGGTCTGATCGTGCGGGGTCACCGATTCGTGCTGGGATCCTGTTACCACTGAACGCTCCCGAGTGCCGTGGTTGAACTTCCATGAAGTTCCTGAGGTAATCGATTCACCCGGTCGTTCGGATGACGCTGGCACGTACGCTTGCTGAAGCGCCGTAACAGGACCTAGTGCCCTAGCCGGTGGAGCAGCAGCTTCATAGTGTCACGGTATGAACGCTGAGCCCACACCTACGAGGATCCTTCCAGCACATGAATGCTGGGCGCTCCTGCGTGCGACGTCCGTCGGGCGTCTTGCCCTCTGCAAGGACGGGCGGCCCGAGATCTTCCCCATCAACTTCACCGTCGATCACGGGACAGTCGTCTACAGGACATCCGAAGGCACAAAATCCCTTGCCGCCGAACACGCCCCTGCCGCGCTCGAAGCGGATGGCTCGTACACAGACGATGGCACAGGCCAGGAGGTGGTGTGGAGTGTTGTCGTGAAAGGAGACGCAGCGACTATCGCGGTGACCTCCGAGCTTCTGGCCACAGTGCAACTGCCCCTTCATCCGTGGGAAAGCGGTCGTAAAGACCGGTTCATGCGCCTGGTTCCCGGGTCCATCAGCGGACGGGCCTTCCCCCGCAGTGGCTCGAACAACCCCGTCAACCAGGAAGCGTCAGCCACGTAGCCTTCGGTCATCCATCCCGGCGAGGAACCATCCACTGACGAGCACCTGACATCCTGCAAAGGCGCATTGCAGCAACAAACCAGACCCCGCCCACACAGCCCCTGCAGCATCCGTCCTGTCCTCCGTCGGGTCAGAGCAGCGGCTGTGGCCCCTCGATGATTCCGGCAAGCGCGCTGAGGGTACAAGTCACTGCGACCTCATTCCGGCGACACCCGAACTGATGACCGTCCCCGCACAGTGCACGCCCGCCACCAGCAGCAAATAAAAGTGCCTTATCAGGGCCTTTGGGCCCTGATAAGGCACTTCCTCGTTCCGTAGCCTGAAAATCAGGAGATCACCAGGCGTTGACGCCAGTCCATGACGAGCTGCGACGCCTGCTCCCGCCCAAGCTGTCGCGGGCACTTTTGGTGTGCTGGTGATCGGTCTCCGTATCAAACGGGAAGAAGACAACACCATGACAACCACCTCCTCCGCCACTCCTGACCCATCGACGTCCAGGACGAGACACAACTCTCCGATAGAGCACCAGGACGCCTACGGGGAGTCCGAGGGCGGGCTGAACGCTGCGAAAGCACTCACCAGTGCCCAGTGTTGGGCTTTGGCAGCGACGCAATCCGCGGGCCGGCTCGGCTTCTTCCGTGACGGGGTGCTGGACATTGTGCCGGTGAGCTACTTCATGATGGCCGACCATGTGTACTTCCGCACCTCCACCGAGGGCACCAACGCCGCCAGCTACCTCGAGCACGCAGCGTTTCAGATCGACCGCATCGACACAGAGGCCCGCAGCGGATGGTCGGTGCTGCTCAACGGTTCTGCCACCCGCGTGGCAGACCCGAGCCTAGTGAGGCCCCTGTGGGCTGAAGCAGTCGACCAGCCCTGGGCGGCGGGCCAACGGGACCAGTTCTTCAACCTGGCACGCTCCATGGCGCGCGGCCGTCTCATGGGAGCCACGCACTGATGCCCACCAGTCAGAAGGACGCCGAGCAGAGGCCCATCGATCTACTCACGGCTCACCGCGTGGCCGTCCCACCGTCACAGGCACTACATTCCGCGGCGATGAGAAGATATGCGTCCCGGAAGGCCAGCGCGGCCGACACAACCCCTGTCTGCCTGAGCTGCGGGACTGACGAGAACTTGATCTACCCGGAGTACAGCCTGCAACACACGCTTCCGAACGGCCACGTCGAACCGGCGTGGGCGCGATACTGCTGCACGCGCTGCGGCGCAGGACGACAACATGCGGTCCCTGTGTCCTGGCGACCGCCGGGCTGGTTCTGGTGCACCTGAACCTCCACCGTGAAATGCGCCATGCCGTACCTGGGCCAAGGAAAGAAGTCACCCCAATGCATCTTGAAGTCACTCGAAGCGGCGGATTCACCAGCCTGACCCGGCAGTGGTCGACTGACATCCCTGATTCGGATTGCACTCCGCTCCTTACCGCGCTCGAGCAAGCCGACGAAAGCTGCCGGAAGTACCCCGACGAACGCATGTACGAAATACATCTCGGGGACACCTCGGCCACTGTCCCTGAACGCCACACACTGCACGGTGCGTTGGCAACGCTCATCGAGCGGGCGCAACACGGCAACCATGACCACTGACCAGAGCGTGCCCGGCCGCAGTCGTCACCTGCAGCACGAGAGGGCCAGCGGCCCTACCAGTAGGGCGCCTTTCGAGAGGACCAGCGCGGACTCGCTCATTGAATCACCGCCCATGCGAGAGGAGTACCCGCCCTTCAACCTCGACCAGAGACCGGATGAGCCGGAAGACACTCTTCACCGGCCGAGCCGCACCCCAACACATCTCCTACGCGGCCCTAGGGACTACCCTCACCCAGCTGTTCCCCGTGCGGCCGCGCTACTCCGGAATCGCCCTTTCAGCCAATATCGCCGGCGTCGAAGGTCGGCTATCTGTGGTTGAGAAGAAAGGTCTGGAGCGGACCGGTTAAGCGCAGGTGCGTTTGAGCTCGTCTGTACAGTGAGGGTGTCGTCTAGTAGCAGGCGGCTCTATAGCTTCAGCGCTTTCACCATCGTGGTGAAGGGATCAACGCGGAGCGTGAAGGCGGGCTCTTTGATGTCCACCCCACAACCCGGCGATACAGACGCTGATGCACGTGCTTTCGCAGATGAAATGCAGAACCTCGTCCTGGACAGCGGTGACAGGGGCCAGTTGCTGACCCTGCTGGCCCAGCGTGCCGCCTCGAAGTTCAGCACCTCGAGGACGACCATTCTGTGCGGGGTGACGCTGCTGCGACCACGAACGAAAATGACCATTGCCAGCAGCAGCGCTCGTGCGCAGCGCATCGATGAGGTGCAGTACCGCTTCAACGACGGACCCTGTGTTCGCGCGGCCCGGAGCGGCCAAGTGCAGTACGTGACCGATTTTCGTTCCGACACCCGCTTCGGTGAGTACACCAACGTCGTCAGGAACTACGGCATCCTGTCCGCTCTTGGCACCCCGATTCCCCTGGACGGTGGGGTTCGAGCAGCCTTAGACCTGTATGCCGAACACCCCGATGCTTTCAACGAGGAGGCACAAGCTGAAGCGCTGCAGATAGCGCAGGGTGCCTCGAGAGCCTTACGTCTGGCGGTTCGTCTCGCGCAGGTCACCGACACCAATCACCAGCTGATGAGCACCCTGGAATCACGGACAGCGATTCTCCTCGCCGCGGGCATCATCATGGGGCAGAACCAATGCAGCCACGATGAGGCGATGCGTATCCTCCTCGCCGCATCCAGCGGGCAAAACGTCAAAGTCCACGACATTTCAGCGCAAGTCCTGGCCTCCATCGGCCAGAAGGTCCCCACCACCCATTTCATCCTGTAAGAACCCCGAAGGACCGCTTTCCCTCTGACGGTGTACTAGCGTACACCCCAGTATCGGCGCCGGTGGCCGCATACGGACTGCCGGATCTTCGTGGCCAAGGTTGCCCCGACAAGACCCCGAAAGCCAGGTTGCGGTGCGCGGACTCCTGAACAGCGCGTGTCGAGGCCGTGATGTTGACTTCGCCCCTGGGGCGGAGCGGACGCTGAACCTGAGAGCGGACGCAGTCCGCGCCGGAGGAGGTCAATGAGGCAACCGAAGTGGCTTTCAGCTGGTCGGTGCTCAAAGCGATCGCCGCCCTCACCCAGGGCATTGCGGCTGCACGCACAGAACGGACTGCTCCTGCCGGCGAAGGTGGACTCGCAAACGGGCTACCGAGCGTGCGAGCCTGACCAGTTGCGCGCCCAACGATCGATCTGGCTGCACCGACGGACCGGGGTGCCGATGCACTCAGCAGCGGAACCGGTCAATACGCCCCGCGAACAACGGAACCCTACGTTATGTCGTGGAGGTCCCAGCCTGTCGCCAATCCGACTACCACCGCACCATCCTCGAGCTCCTCTTCCACACCAACACCGATAGATGGGATTGCTACATCATGTTCCCTGTCACCACACGCGAAATACCAGCCCAAACGCTGCTTACCGAGCAGGCCTACGTCGATGCCCCGAATCGCAGCGACTGGATTGTGCAAACAGGTATTCGGCAGCAAGCTGCTGCGGCAGGACTTGGGGGGCAAGTGGATGCTTCCATCGTGATGTACCACGGTGATGTCTCCAAGGACAGTGACGGGCCCGTGGAGTCGGCGCTCCCAATCGACATCGAGCGAGCGAAAGACACAACCCTGCGCACCAGAGTGGAACCGGCGCACCTCGAGGCTTTCGTCACGATCACCCGCGCCCACATCCGGTATCCAGATATTCTCTCCGCCTACGATTCCATCAGAATTTGGATCGATGAAAATGACGTCGAGCAAGCAGGTTCGCCTAGGGAGTACTACTTTGCCGATCCCTCCACCGGGCCAGATGAGGAACCGGTCGCGCACGTTGCCTTCCCCATCCGTCAGCCGGCATCGCCCCATACCTAAGAGCTGCATCGAGCCCCATCACGACGAAGTAGACGGAACATCCCGCTCTTGGCGCTTCGCTCTGGTCGGATCGACGGGGTAGATGACGACCGCGGCAATGGTGTCTTGAAGCGTCTCCGGCCTCGTGATCTATTGCTCTGTTGCTTGCGAATGCTAAGTAGGCGACGGCTGATAAGGAGAGACGCTTGGTTGATAAAGCTAGCCTCGTCAACATGGGTTGACATAGATGAATTATCCGCCCAGCTGCTGGGATAGCAGGGGCGGTCGTGGCGACCCTCGCGGCAGCAGCGGAAGCGGTCAACTCCGTGGGTTGATACCTAATTTGGTGAGGCGTCGGTAGATGGTGGCTCGGCTGATGCCTAGTTCCGCTGCGGCTTCGGCAACGGATGTGCCGGGGCGTGAGAGAAGTCGTGCTATTTCGTCTCGTTCGAAGGTCTCTATCCGGGTCAGTCTCCTCGCGGTGGGTCCGATCAACCCGGGAGGGAGGTGGTGCGTGTCGATGATATCGGTGACGAGTGCGGCCGCGTGGATTGCGTGGACGAGTTCGTCGGTATTTCCTGGCCAGTCGTAGTTGGCAAGCGCTCGTTCGGCTGCTGGGGTGAAGTCGAGGTCGCGCAGCCTTGTCTGGCGGGCCGCGTACCTGGCGAGGGGCATGATGTCCGCGGGCCGCTCTCTCAGTGCTGGGACGGGGATGACGCGCGCGACTGCACGCGTCAGTTCCGCTGGGACATGGTCGAGGTTCTCCGCTGTGAAAGCCCAGTGAAGGAGCGGGACCGTTGTTGAAGTGTCGGGCGACGAGTGGGTCGTGGCGCCGGGGAGGTTCCGTACCTGACCTGCAATATTCTGTGCGGCCCATGCTGGAAGGAAATCAGCATTCTCGATGATGATCGCGGTGTCCGGCTTGCAGAGTTCGGGAGTCCAGAGCGCCAGCCATTCTTCGACCATGTCAGGTGCGGGTACGGACGCGCAGAGGATTCGGCTGGCGGGGTGTGCCTGACGGAGCGCCTGACCCAAGAGTGTGGCCCGTCCACTTCCAGGTTCTCCGACCGCGGCAACGACGTCTCCTATGGCTAGGGCCTCAGTTGCTTTCTGCAAGGCTGAGGTCCAGGGGGCAGACATGGCGCGCATCGTGCCTGCTGCCGGCTCAAGCCTCGGACGTTGGACCCGAAACACTCCTCCTTGGGGCTTGGCGGGCTGAACCCGTCCCCTTGATCGGCTGGACATGAGGGTGGAGGTGTTCGTCGCTGCGGACTGGGCGAGGGCGAGCAGTAGGCCGGGTGAGGTTTTGGACCAGGTGGTGATGTTGACGCTTCCTTCGATGCTCCCTGTGACCGGGTCCAGCACGGGCACTGCTGCGCAGGTGTAGGTCCGCAGGCTCGCGCTGTAGTGCTCTTCGGCTCGCACAAGGGTGGGTACCTTGTCGGCCAACGCAAGTCCGAGTCCATTGGTTCCGGCCTGGCGCTCGGAGAACGCGAAGCCCGGCGCCAGGTAGACGCGATCCAATGCGCGCAGGAGGGACGAGTCTCCGCTGAATCTGTTCAGCACAAGCCCGTCTGCGTCGGTGAGCATGAGACTGAGCGGCTCGTTCACCAGCGACTCGTGAAGGCCTGCGAGTACTTCCTGTCCGCACTGGTAGAACAGCGAATCGTCGGGGATGTCACCGGCCCAGGTGGGATCAACGGATTCTGCGGACACGCCGTACTCCTGGCTTCTCTGCCAGGACGCCAGGAGCCGCCGAGCCCCGACGGATACTCCGTCCTTTCCGGCACTCTCGCGCGACGGAACGGGAGAGGGGATGTGGTTCGGCTTCATCGCCGTCCTCCTTGAACTTTGTCCCTCGAGACTAGCGGGGCTGCCGTTCGTCGGTCAGCACCGTCCGTCTCAAATTGAGACGCCGATCACACTTTGCGTTCTTGGAAAGCTCGTAGCGTCTCTCCCATCGCAACTACGGCAGTTGCGAGGAGATGGAGATATGGCATGTACACCAAAGACGGCGAGAACTACTTCATCGTCGACGCCCACATCGCTCTGTGGGACGCCCGTCCGGAGAACCAACTCAACATCCACGGCAAGCAGTTCATCGACTGCTTCTACGATTATCACCGCAACCTCTCCCCCGCTGACCAACTGTGGACCTACGAGGAATACCTGTACCAGGGCGGCAAGCGCCTGATGAAGGACATCTTCGAGGACGGCTACGTCGATCACGCGATCTTCCAGCCCGCCTACCTCGGCGAGTTCTACAAGACCGGGTTCGGACAGACCGAGGAAGCCTATGCCCTCGCCGCGGCCAACCCGACCCAGCTCAGCTACAACCATTGCTTCGACCCGCGCAACGGCGAGGCCGGCCTGGACCAATTGCGGGCTGACCACGAGCGGATGAACTTCAAGGGCGTGAAGCTCTACACCGCGGAATGGAACGGAGACTCGCGCGGCTACAAGCTGTCCGATCCTTGGACCTACCGCTACTTCGAGGAGTGCCGCAAGCTCGGCGTGAAGAACATCCACGTCCACAAGGGCCCCACGATCCGCCCCTTGGACCGGGATGCCTTCGACGTCTCCGACGTCGATCACGCCGCCACCGACTTCACCGACCTGAACTTCGTCGTCGAGCACGTCGGACTGCCCCGTCTGGAAGACTTCTGCTGGATCGCCACCCAGGAGCCGAACGTGCACGGTGGCCTTGCCGTCGCCATGCCCTTCATGCACACCCGCCCCCGCTACTTCGCGCAGATCATCGGCGAGCTCATCTACTGGATCGGCGAGGACCGCATCCAGTTCTCCAGCGACTACGCCCTATGGACGCCACGGTGGCTCATCGAAGCGTTCGTCGACTTCCAGATCCCCGAGGACATGACTGAGTACGCCCCGCTGACCATCGACCAGAAGAAGAAGATCCTCGGGCTGAATGCCGCAAAAATGTACGACATCCCGGTGCCTGCGGCCCTGCAGCTCCCCGACGCCGGGGAGCCCACGACGGGTCCGCGCCAGCCCGAGCGGGCAGATCTGGCGGGCGTGTGATGACAGACATTCAGACCCGGCCGTCCCCTCGCGCGACCCTGCTCGAGACCGACGACATCCGACGCGCCCTCAGTGCCGTGCAGGATCCCGAACTCGACGAACCCATCACTGACCTTGGGTTCGTGCGATCCATCGACGTCATGCACGGTGTCGGAGGATTGACCATCAGCGTGCACCTGCGTCTTCCGACGTCGTTCTGCTCACCCAATTTCGCCTACCTCATGGCGTCCGACAGCAAGGACGCCATCGCGGCATTGGAAGGAGTCGACAGGGTGGTCGTCGAGTTGGACGACCACCACGACTCCGACCTGATCAATGCCGGGCTCGCCGCGGACGCCGGGTACCGGGGAACCTTCCGCCACGAGGCGGAGGAAGGCCTTGACGAGCTGCGCTGGACGTTCCGAAAGAAAGCGCACACTGCCGCAATGGAACGGTGCCTTACGGAATTGCTTCGCGCCAACCGGAACCTTCCCGAATCAGACATCGGCCGGATCCCGCTGGCGGACATCCCGGCCGGTCGCACCAAGACAGCTCTTCTCCGCCGACGGGAAGCACTCGGGCTGCCCACGCATCCGGACGCAATCGTCCTGGTCGATCATGAAGGCCGCACGTACGCGCTGGAGGCTGTGCCCATGGCACTGAGACGAGCCCGGTCGACCCGCATCTCCATCGACGGAAACGCCCACTTCTGCAGGGGGCTGCTCCGTACCCGCTACGCAGGATCCGAAGCCGACCAGAGCGCCCGTCCGGAAGGCGCAGAACCCAGCACCCAACACACCCTGCTTCCAGTCACAATCAAGGAGATCCACCAGTGAGCACCATGCGAGCCGTCCAGGTCGTCGGCTACCACGAAGGACTGAAGATGGCCGAGGTGCCCAGGCCGGAAGTAACCGGGCCGTGGGACGTCGTCGTCCGAATCGGCGGGGCCGGTGTCTGCAGAACCGACCTTCACATCCTTGAAGGACAGTGGGCCGAAAAATCACAGGTCCATCTGCCCTACACGATCGGTCACGAGAACGCCGGGTGGGTTCACGCCACCGGAAGCGCGGTGACGAATGTCCAGGTCGGCGACAAGGTGATCCTCCACCCACTCGTGACGTGTGGGCTCTGCCGCGCCTGCCGCTCGGGAGATGACGTGCACTGCGAAACCAGCAAGTTCCCCGGAATCGACACACACGGCGGGTACGCGGAATACCTGTTGACGTCGGCACGCTCCGTGGTGAGGATCGACGACGCCCTCGAACCAGCCGATGTCGCCGCTCTCGCCGATGCCGGCCTCACCGCATACCATGCGGCCGCGAAAGCCGCCAAGCGGCTCACCCCCCGCGATACCTGTGTCGTCATCGGGGCTGGAGGACTCGGGCACATCGGAATTCAGGTCCTCAAAGCACTCACGCCCAGCCGGATCGTCGTCGTCGACCGGAATCCGGCCGCCCTGGAACTCGCGAAGAGCATCGGGGCCGACGAGGGCGTTCTCGCCGACGGAACACAGGTGGAACAGGTCCTGGAACTCACCGGCGGCCACGGCGCCGAAGTACTCATCGACTTCGTCGGCGAAGGTGGGGCCACCACGGAGGGCATCGCCATGACCAGGCAGGCGGGAGACTACTTCGTCGTCGGCTACGGCGAGAACATCAACGTGCCGACCATCGACCTGGTGTCTTCCGAGATCAACATCATCGGGAACCTTGTCGGCAGCTATAACGACCTGCAGGACCTCATGGCCTTGGCAGCACGCGGAGCAGTCACGCTCCACACCCAGAAATACTCCCTCGACGACTTCCAACAGGCAATCAGCGACCTCGACGCCGGCAAGGTCCGCGGCCGCGCGATCCTCGTCCCCTGAACCTGCTGCACCGCGTCAGAAACGTGGAGAAGAATCCCATGGCGTACTGATCACCGGCGCAGGCTGAGGAATCGGGGCAATACCCGAAGGCTGATGATGGGAGTGACGGTCCAAAGCTTCTTGGTGGTGATCATGGCAGAGTCAGGCCAGGATTGATGGCCTTGGTTTGTGGGTATGGGTGGAACGTAGGGTCTTTGAAGGGGGTGCTGTATCTGGGCGTCGCCGATCGGGACGGACGAAAACTCAGGAGTGATCAGCATCGCCACATCGAATACCCCACCTGCCGCCGACGACGCAGCCTCGCTCGACAACAGGCCGGAATACGACGCCGCACCGGTGGCGCTCGGACCAGCTGATGCACGGCGGGCGCGCAAAGCCGTCATCAGCTCCTACGTCGGAACATCCCTGGAGTGGTACGACTTCTTCCTGTTCGGAACGACTGCATCCATCGTCTTCGCACCCTTGTTCTTCGGCGGAGACGACCCCGCCCTGCAGACGCTTCAATCGTTCCTGGCTTTCGGTATCGGGTTCATCGGTCGCCCCCTCGGCGCACTGGTCTTCGGACACTTCGGGGACCGGCTTGGCCGGAAGGGCATCCTCGTCACAACGATCGTGCTGATGGGAGTCGCTTCCACCCTCATCGGGGTGCTGCCTACTTTCCAGACCGCGGGCATCATCGCCCCGATCCTGCTCACCATCCTGCGCTTCGTGCAGGGCATCGCGGCCGGTGGTGAGTGGGGTGGGGCAATGCTCATGGCGGTGGAATCCGCGCCGGCACACAAGCGCGGCTTCTATGGTGCCGTCGTCCAACTCGGCTCCCCCACCGGAACTTTGCTGTCGACGCTCATCGTCGCTGCAGTCGTCAGCCTGACCGGGCCGCAATTCCTCGAGTGGGGCTGGCGGATCCCCTACCTCATCTCGATCCTCCTGGTGGCCGTCGGCGTGTGGCTGCGCCTGCGCGTGGACGAGACCGTCGACTTCACAGCAGCTGCAGCCGCTCATCGTACGGACGACAAAGTGCCCTTTGCGCGACTGATCTCCGAAGCCCCCGTGCGGCTGCTCGTGGGCGTCTGCGCCTACCTGATGAACAACGCAGGTTTCTTCCTCCTGACGACCTTCATGATCAGCTACGTGACGGGCACGCTGGAGCTCAGCGCCACCGTGATCCTCACCTCCATCTCGTGGGGTGCCGTCGCGCAGATCATCGTCACCTTGATCGTCGGGAAGTTGTCCGACCGTTTCACCCCATCCAGGATGCTCATCGTCGGGTATGCGGTCAGCGTGGTGACCGCATTCCCGATCTTCTGGCTGGTGGACTCGCGGCAGTCGGTCGCGATCAGCGCCGCGATGTTCTTGGCCCTGGGCCTCGGCTCGATCTCGTACGCAGCCTTGGGTACGACACTGACCCAGCTCTTCCCCGTGCGATTGCGCTATTCGGGAATCGCGCTGTCAGCCAATATCGCCGGAGTCATCGCCGGATTCATGCCGGCACTGGCAGCCTGGATTCTGACCCTCACCGACGGTTCCTCCACCGGCCCTGCCACGTTGCTGCTCGTCCTCGCCCTGGTCTCGTTCGTCGGCTCGATAGTCGCTCGGCGCATCATCCTCGCGGACCACCGCGCCGATCTCCGGAGTGGAGAACCCACCCCCGGCCACTAGCAGCAGGCCCGGCTTCTCCGTGCGCACTGGTCTCCCCACTCTCCACCCCGCGCGGGAGTGGAGAGTGGGGACAGGTGCTCTTCGTTCGGCCTGCCGATCGGAGTCAGGCGGCTGGGCGGGGGAAGATCCGGTCCAGTTCCGCGAGGTCCTCGTCCGACGGCGTCCATGCCGCGGCCGCCGCGTTCTGGCGCACCTGGTCGGGTGAGGTGGCCCCCGCGATCACGGACCCGACCGACGGCTGGGCGGCGAGCCAGGAGAAGGCCACCTGCACCTCGGTGAGGTCCCGTTCCCGTGCGAAGGCCGAGAAGGCCTCGAGCTGGTCCCAGTCCGCGGTGTCGAGCACGTTCTGGCGGGAGTGCGTGAGCCTGCTGCCGGCGGGCACCTCGTTCCGGCGGTACTTGCCGGTCAGGAGGCCGTTGGCGAGCGGGAAGTACGGCAGGATGCCGAGGCCGTAGGCCTCGGCCGCCGGGACCACCTCGCGTTCCAGGCGCCGGTCCAGCAGGCTGTAGGGGTTCTGCGCGGAGATGAAGGGCGTGTAGCCGCCGCTGCGCGCGGTGAACTCCGCCTCGGCGATCTGCCAGCCGGCGAAGTTGGAGTGCCCGAGGTAGCGGACCTTGCCGCTGGTCACGAGGTCGTCGAGGGCTGCGAGGGTCTCCTCGACGGGTGTGAGGGCGTCCGGGGCGTGGTACTGGTAGAGGTCGATCCACTCGGTGCCGAGGCGCCGCAGCGACGCTTCGGCGGCCCGGACGATGTAGCGCCGGGAGCCCCGGGCATTCCAGTCGGGTCCGTTCACGCCGCCCATGTCGAGGCCGAACTTGGTGGCGAGGACGACGTCGTCGCGCCGGCTGCCGAGCGCCTTGCCCAGCTGCACCTCACTGACGCCGGGCGCCCTGCCGTACATGTCCGCGACGTCGAAGAGCGTGATGCCGGCATCGATGGCCGCGTGCACGACGGCGTCGGTGCCCTCCTGCGACTCGGAGGAGGTGCCGGCCCTGCCCAGGTTGTTGCAGCCGAGCCCGACGGTGGAAACGCTGAGTCCCGAGGAACCCAGTCTTTGGTAGGTCATCATGGCCCTAACCTACCAAGACAGTTGCCCCGGGCACACGACCCGGGGCAACCCTGCCGGCGGCGTCAGGCGAACCAGATGCCGATCTCGCGCTCGGCGGACTCCGCCGAGTCGGACCCGTGGACCAGGTTCTGCTGGACCTTGACACCCCAGTCACGGCCGAGGTCCCCGCGGATGGTGCCGGGCGCCGCCGTGGTCGGCTCCGTGGCTCCCGCCAGGGAGCGGAAGCCCTCGATGACGCGCTGGCCCTCGAAGATCGCTGCGACGATCGGCCCGCTGAGCATGAACTCGACGAGCGGCTCGAAGAACGGCTTGCCGGCGTGCTCCGCGTAGTGCTCCTCCAGCAGTTCACGGCTCGCGTGGACCTGCTTGAGTTCGGCGATGGTGTAGCCCTTCGCCTCGATCCGGGACAGGATGGTGCCGGTCAGGCCGCGGGCCACGCCGTCGGGCTTGACGAGGACAAGGGTGCGCTCGACGCTCATGATGTACTCCTGGGGGTGGGCGCCGTCCCGGACGGCGCAGTCAACGGTGAACTGGTATCAGGTCCGACTCTACTAAAGCCGCCGCTACTCGGGGTTCGCCTTCTCCCACTCCGCCTGCAGGCGGTCCCGCTCCACGTTCTCGCGATCCACCCGCCTGCCCTGGCGAAGGCCGTAGAGCCAGGTCAGCGCGAACGCGAGCCCGACGACGAACATGGTCGGCTCGAGGAAGCCGCCCGCGATGAGGACGAGCTGCAGGACCCAGCCCAGCGCGATCCCCCACCGCTTCGTCAGCACGGCGCACGTCAGCACGAGCACCACGCTGAGGATCAGCCCGGAGGTCAGGATGAGCGCGGGCGGGATCTCGTCGCGGCGCAGCCCGAAGACGGCGAGCGTGGCGAAGAACACCACGAACGCCTCGAGCAACAGCACGGTGGAGGCGAACATGATCTTCGTGGACCGGCGCTTCTTCGGCATCCCGGGCCGACACTCGCGCTGGGCCTTGGTCATGCGTGCCATGATCTGCCTACTTCCCTAGGAGCGTGCGGGCTTCCCCGACCACCGTGATGGAGCCGGTCACGAGGACACCGCCCGCGAGGTCGTTGTTCTCCTCGGCCTTCAGCACGGCCCACTCGAGGGCGTCGTCGAGACCCGGGGCGATGTTGATGTTCTCCTCCGCGAAGCCCGCCGAGAGGGCGGCCTGCAGGAGGTCCGCCGCCGGGACCGAGCGGGGCGAGGTGGACTGCGTCAGGCAGACGTCCTCCAGGATGCCGCCGAGCTCCTCGTGGAGTTCGGCGAGGATCCCCGCGGCGTCCTTGTCCTCGAGGACACCGATGACCAGCACGAGCCGGGAGAAATCGAACGCCTCGCTGACGCCCTTCGCCGCCGCGCGGGCCCCGGCCGGGTTGTGGGCGGCGTCGACGATGATGCTCGGCGCGGTGCGCACCACCTCGAGGCGGCCCGGCGACGTGACGGCGCGCAGTCCGTTGCGCACCAGCTCCGTCTGCAGCTCACGCTCACCGGCACCGAGGAACGCCTCGACGGCGGCGACGGCGACGGCGGCGTTCTCCGCCTGGTGTTCACCGTGCAGGGGCACCAGCAGCTCACCGTAGCGGCCCGCCAGCCCGGTCAGGGAGACCACCTGTCCGCCGACGGCGACCGTGCGGGACTCGACCCCGAACTCGACGCCCTCGAAGCGGAACTCCGCGCCGACCTCGCGGGCGCGGTCGAGGAGCACCTGGGCGGCGTCCCGGGGCTGGATGGCGCTGACGAGGAACGAGCCGGGCTTGATGATGCCCGCCTTCTCGAGGGCGATGTCCTCCTCCGTGTCACCGAGGAGCTCGGTGTGGTCCAGGGAGATGGGCGTGACGACCGCCACCTGGCCGTCGCCGACGTTCGTGGCATCGGTGATCCCGCCGAGTCCCACCTCGATCACGCCGACGTCGATCGGCTCGTCGGCGAAGATCGCGAACGCGAGGATCGTGACGCACTCGAAGTACGTGAGCCGCGGCTCCCCCGCGACGAGGAGTTCGCCGTCGACGATGTCCAGGTAGGGCTTGATCTCGTCCCACACCCGGACGAAGGTCTCGTCCGCGACGGGCTCGCCGTCGATGCTGATGCGTTCCGTCACGCGCGACAGGTGCGGGCTGGTGAACCGGCCGGTGCGGAGATCGTGCGCCAGCAGGATGCTCTCGATCATGCGCGCCGTCGAGGTCTTGCCGTTGGTGCCGGTGATGTGGATGATCGGGAACGCCTTGTTCGGCTCCCCGAGGATCTCCATCGCCCGGTACAGCGGAGCCATCCGCGGCTCCATCCTGTCCTCCGGCGCCCGGCTCAGCAGTTCGGCGTACACGCTCTCGACCGAGAAGCGGTCGAGCTCGGGGCCCGCCCCGTTCAAGTCATCCATTCTGCTGCTCCTGCTTCGCGACGGTGATGGTGAAGTCGTTCCCCGAGCCCTCGACGGCCTCGACGCGGAGGTCGACGGTGAGGGTCTCGGCCCTGATCAGGCCGGCGTTCGCCTCGAGGGCGGCGACCTGCGCGGGGGCGACGCCGATGGTCGTGCCGATGCGGTCACTGATGTCGAGGTTCGCGTCGCGGCGCGCCTGCTGGATGGCCCGGATGGCGTCCCGCGCCGTCCCTTCGGCGGCCAGTTCAGGGGTCACCTCGGTGTCGAGGACGAGGAAGCCGCCACCCGGCAGGACCGTCACGGCCTTCGACGCGGCGTCGTTGCCCTCCACCACGGTGTCGAGCGTGTACTCGTGCGGCTCGAGGGCGAGTCCCCCGGCGGTGACACCGCCGTCGTCGTCCACGGACCAGTCCCCCGACTTCGAGGCCTTGATGACGGCCTGGACGTTCTTGCCGAGGCGGGGGCCGGCCGCCCTGGCGTTGACGACGAGGCGCTGCGCGATGCCGAACTCGGCCGGCTCGGCGTCCGCGGAGTCGACCAGGCGCACGTCCTTGAGGTTCAGTTCATCGGCGATGATCGAGGCGTACTGCCCGGTGAGGCCTTCGGCGCCGGGCGCGACGACGGTCAGCTCCCGCAGCGGCAGCCGCACGCGGAGGTTGGCCGCCTTGCGGAGGCTCGATCCGACGGAGCAGACCTGGCGGGTCCGGTCCATCTGCTCCACGAGGTCGGGAGCGGCGGGGAACGACGCCGCCTCGGGCCAGTCGGTGAGGTGCACGGACCGGCCGCCGGTGAGGCCGCGCCAGATCTCCTCGGTGACGAGCGGCAGCAGCGGTGCCGCCACCCGGCACACCGCCTCCAAGCACGTGTACAGGACGTCGAAGGCGTCGGTGTCCTCGTCGAAGAACCGCTGGCGGCTCCGGCGGACGTACCAGTTGGTGAGCGTGTCGAGGTAGCGTCGCAGCGACTCGCACGCGTCGCTGATCGTGAACGCGTCGAGCGCCTCGGTGAGGTCCCTCACGAGGTTGCCGGTGTTCGCGAGGATGTAGCGGTCGATCGGCTCCGCGAGCTGCGCGGCAGCCTCCGGGGTGACGGTCTTCGCCTCGTAGCCCGCTCCGCCGTTCGCGGCGTTGGTGTAGAGGCTGAAGAAGTGCCAGACGTTCCACAGCGGCAGGATCACCTGGCGGACGCCGTCGCGGATGCCCTGCTCGGTGACCACGAGGTTGCCGCCCCGGAGGATCGGGGAGGCCATGAGGAACCAGCGCATCGCGTCGGAGCCGTCGCGGTCGAACACCTCGGAGACGTCCGGGTAGTTGCGGAGGCTCTTGGACATCTTCTGCCCGTCCGAACCGAGCACGATCCCATGGCTGATGACGTTGCGGAACGCGGGGCGGTCGAACAACGCGGTGGACAGGATGTGCAGCATGTAGAACCAGCCGCGCGTCTGCCCGATGTACTCGACGATGAAGTCCGCCGGGTTGTGCGTGTCGAACCACTGCTCGTTCTCGAACGGGTAGTGCACCTGGCCGAAGGGCATCGACCCGGAGTCGAACCAGACGTCCAGCACGTCCTCGACGCGCCGCATGGTCGACCGACCGGTCGGATCGTCCGGGTTGGGGCGCGTCAGCTCGTCGATGAAGGGGCGGTGGAGGTCCACCTCGCCCTGCTTGTTCAGCGGGAGCCTGCCGAAGTCGGCCTGCAGCTCGGCGAGTGAGCCGTACACGTCCGTGCGGGGGTGTTCCGGGTCGTCGGACTGCCAGACCGGGATGGGGCTGCCCCAGAAGCGGTTGCGGCTGATGGACCAGTCGCGTGCATTGGAGAGCCACTTGCCGAACTGGCCGTCCTTGACGTTGCCGGGGATCCAGGTGATGTCCTGGTTCAGCTCCACCATGCGGTCGCGGATCTTGGTGACCTCGACGTACCAGGACGACACGGCCCGGTAGATGAGCGGGTTCCGGCACCGCCAGCAGTGCGGGTAGCTGTGGACGTAGCTGGACTGGCGCACCAGGCGCCCCTCGGACTTCAGGACGCGCGTGATGTGCCGGTTCGCCTCGAAGACCTGCAGGCCGACGACCTCCGCGAGCGGGCCCTTGCCGAACAGCGGCAGGAACTTCGCGCCCTCGTCGACGGAGAGGATCACCTGGATGCCGGCGTCCTCGCAGACCTTCTGGTCCTCCTCGCCGTACGCGGGCGCCTGGTGCACGAGCCCGGTGCCGTCCGTCGTCGTGACGTAGTCGGCCACGAGGATGCGGAAGGCGTTGCGGTACCCGCCCTCCTCCGGATCGGCGAGGTAGTCCCACAGGGGCTCGTAGGTGAGCCCTTCCAGCTCGGTGCCCACGTGGCGCGAGGTCACGGCGTCGCGGGCGGCGGCGGCGTCGGCGAACCCGAGGTCCTTGGCATAGTTGCCGAGCAGATCCTCCGCGAGGAGGTAGCGGGCCGCCTGGCCGTCGTGCTCGCCCTCGACGACGACGTAGGTGATGTCCGGCCCGACGGCGAGCGCCGCGTTGGTGGGCAGGGTCCAGGGCGTGGTGGTCCAGGCGAGGGCCCGGACGCCGGCGAGTTCCTTCGACAGCTCGGTGGCGCCGGCGAGGAGGGGGAAGGTCACCGTGACGGTCTGGTCCTGGCGGTCCTGGTAGACGTCCTCGTCCATGCGGAGCTCATGGTTGGACAGCGGTGTCTCGTCGTTCCAGCAGTACGGCAGCACGCGGTACCCGTTGTACGTCAGGCCCTTCTCGTGAAGGGTCTTGAACGCCCAGAGGACGGACTCCATGTACTCCGGGTTGAGGGTCTTGTAGTCGTTGTCGAAGTCCACCCAGCGGGCCTGGCGGGTCACGTAGTCGCGCCACTCCCCCGCGTACTTCATGACGGAGGCGCGGGAGGCCTCGTTGAACTTGTCGATGCCCATGGCGAGGATCTGCTGCTTGTCGGTCATGCCGAGCTGCTTCATCGCCTCGAGCTCGGCGGGCAGGCCGTGGGTGTCCCAGCCGAAGCGCCGCTCCACGCGGTGTCCGCGCTGCGTCTGGTAGCGGCCCACGAGGTCCTTGGCGTAGCCGGTGAGGAGGTGGCCGTAGTGCGGCAGGCCGTTGGCGAAGGGCGGGCCGTCGTAGAACACGAACTCGTTGGAGCCGTCCACCCCGGCGTCGCGGTTGTCGATGGACGCCTGGAACGTGCCGTCCTTCTCCCAGTAGCGGAGGACTCGCTGCTCGAGCTCCGGGAAGCTCGGGGACGCGCCCGTCCCGGAGGAAGGGGTCCCGGCGTCGTCGGGCGACACTGCTTTGGGGTAGATCTGCGGCATTGTTCTCATCCTGTGTACGGCGGCGTGGGGTGGGGAGTCCTGCCGTGAGGACGGGAGCCTGCCCGGCCCGCCGCCGGTTGCCTGACCGGCCGCAGGGGAACTGGACCCGCGGTACCACCTCACTTGCCGCCGTCGTCCGCCATGCCGCTCGTCGCGGGCACTGCGGGCGGGGCCGCCGCTCGTTTCCAGGCTGTGACGGGCCACCCCGTCCGGTTCTACGGGCCGCCGCGCGGGCGGGCCTTTCTTCCGGAAGCTCACCGGTGATCGCCGGGTCGATGCTTGTCCTGCCAGTCTAGCGCCGGGGCGAATTCGTTGTCGAAAGGGCGACCGCACACCGCGCGGGTGCGTGGGCGGGCGGAAAGTCGTTGTGGTCGCGGCTCCTCGTTGGCACGCTGGGAGGGCACCCCCCGAGCAACAGGATGGACACCGCATGCCGACCACCACCCTCCCCACCGCGACGACGCTGGACACCGCCCGCCTGCTGCTGGGGGTCCTCCTGCCCACCATCGCCAAGGGGCCCATCGTCCGCAGGCCGTGGGCGGTGCGGCTCACGGCGCGCCTCGACCTGGACACGAGGGCCGTGGACATCGTCCGGAGAGTCCATGCGCGGTACCCGGAGGGCCCGCTGATGCTGAAGCTGCCCGTACGGAAGCAGGCGATGGTCCTGGCCCCCGGGGACGTGGACACCGTCCTGGCACAGTCGCCGGAGCCCTTCTCCCCGGCCAGCAGCGAGAAGCGCGCGGCGCTGTCCCATTTCCAGCCCGCCAACGTGCTGGTCTCCCGCGGTCCCGTCCGCACCGTGCGCCGCGCCCTCCAGGAGCAGGTCCTGGACACGGCTCATCCGGTGCACCGCCTCGCCGACCGCTTCGTCCCGGTCGTGGAGGAGGAGATGCAGCACCTGATGTGTGCCGCCGCCCGCAGCGGCACCCTCCCGTGGGGCGAGTTCCTCGACGCCTGGTACCGCGTGGTGCGGCGGGTGGTCTTCGGCGACCACGCGCGGGACGACAAGGACCTCACGGCCATGATGATCAGACTCCGCAAGGGCGGCAACTGGGCGTTCCTCAGGCCGGTGCGGAAGGACACGCGCCGCCGGTTCCTGCAGCGGGTCAACGAGGAACTCGCGAACGCGGAACCCGGCAGCCTGGCGGCCGTGCTGGCGGCCGCACCGAAGGGCGACGGCGCCGAACCGGCCGAGCAGCTGCCGCAGTGGCTGTTCGCCTTCGACCCCGCGGGCATGGCGACCTTCCGGGCGCTGACCGTGCTCGCCACGCACCCGCAGGCGATGGCGGCGGCCCGGCGCGAGGTCGACGGCGACACCTCGGGCCGGCGCGTACTCCCCTACCTCCGTGCGTGCGTCCTCGAGGCACTGCGCCTCTGGCCCACCACGCCGATGATCCTCCGCCAGACCACGCGACCCGTGGAATGGCCGGCGGGGGTGATGCCGGCGGACTGCGGCGTGCTCGTCTACGCGCCGTACTTCCACCGCGACGACCGCCACCTGCGCGGCGCCCACGACTTCTCGCCGGAGCGCTGGCTGACGGACGAGGAGGACGGCTGGCCGCTCGTACCGTTCAGCGACGGGCCCGTGGTGTGTCCCGGGAAGCAGCTGGTGCTGCTGCTGACGAGCGCCACCCTGGCCTCGCTCGTGGGCGGGCACGATCTCCGCGTGGCGGAGGGCCAGGCCCTCGACCCGGAGCGTCCGCTGCCCGGCACCATGGACAACTACTCCGTCACGCTCGCGGTGGCACCGAGGGCGGAACGGGCGGCAGCAGCATCCTGAGCGAGCACGGCTCGACGACGACGGTCAGCGGGAGCGGGCCCACCAGCTCCCCGTCCGCGTAGGCGTTGAGGGGTCGGTCGGCGGCGATCCTGATGCTCGTGCCGCGCTCGACGGTGATCCCGGGCCGCCGGAGGTGACGGCCCCTGTAGGAGAGCAGGAAGGTGGCGACGACGTTCAGGATCGAGGACCGTCCGAGGGCCACGACGTCGAGGAGTCCGTCGTCGATCACCGCGCGCGGACAGATGCGCAGGCCACCGCCGTACCGGCCCCCGTTGCCGACCGCCACGAACCAGCCGGTCACCACGCGGTGCTGCCCGTCGACCGTCAGGGTGAAGGTGACCTCACGCCAGGAGCGGAACGCGCGGATCCCGCCGTACAGGTAGACGAGCGGCCCGAGGTCCCACCGCGAGGCGTTGCCGTACTCGTTGGCGACGGCATCGAAGCCGGCATGCGCGACCCCGAGGAACGGACGGCCGCCGACGAGCCCGACGTCGATGGTCCGTTCGTGCCATCCTGCCATCGCGCGGACGGCCCGCACCGGGTCGAGGGGGACGCCGAGTCGCCGGACGGTGTCGTTGCCGCGGCCCCCGGCCAGGGGCACCAGGACCGCGCCGGAGAGCCTCGTGCCGGCCGCGACAGCGCCGAGGAACCCGTCGCCGCCGAGCGCGACGACGACGCTGCCGGGCGGCGCGCTCCGCGCGCATGCGGTCGCCTCGGCGAGACTCCCCGTCCGGACCACCGACACCGTGGCGTGGGCGCTCCGGAGGGCGTGCTCGACCGCGGGCGCACGGCGCTCGGCCCTGCCCTTCCCCGCGGCCGGGTTGACCAGCAGGAGAACCGGTACCCCGCCCGGCGCCGCGTCCACCCGGTCGGGACGCGGCGAGGACCGGCGTGCGAGGAAGCGGCGTCCGGTGCCCGCCGCCGGAGGGCCCATGAGGGTCGGGTTCCGCGGGGCGGTCAGCGGCGGAGGACCTTGTGGTTCGCCGCCTGGGCGAGCGGACGCAGGACGAGCTGGTCGATGTTCATGTGGTGCGGTGCGTTGAGGGTGAACGCCACGGCCCCGGCGACGTCGTCGGCGGTCAGCGGGTAGTCGACGCCCTCGTAGACCTTGTCCGCCGCCCCCTGGTCGCCACCGAGGCGGTTGAGGGAGAACTCCTCGGTGTGCACCATGCCCGGGGACACCTCGATGACGCGGATGTTGTTCTCGGCCTCCTCGAGCCGGAGCGAGCGCGCCATGGACTCCTGGGCCGCCTTCACCCCGCAGTAGCCTGCGCCGCCCTCGTAGGCGGCGAGCGCGGCCGTGGAGGTCAGGAACAGGACGGTGCCCTGGCCGCCCTCGCGCAGGGCCGGCAGCAGTGCGCGCGTCATGCGCATCGAGCCGAGGACGTTCACGTTGTACATCCACTCCCAGTCGGCCGTCACCGCGTCCACGACACGGTCCGCGCCGAAGGCCCCGCCCGCGTTGTTGACGAGCGCGTGGACCGGTCCGGCCGCGGACACCTCCGCGGCGAACGCATCGACGGACGCCTGGTCGGTGACGTCGAGGACCATCGGGGTGGCCCCCGTCTCCTCGGCGAGCGCCGTGAGGCGGTCCAGGCGCCGGGCCGCCGCGACGACGTCCCAGCCGGCGCTGCGCAGCGCACGCACCGTCGCGGCACCGATGCCGGAGCTCGCCCCCGTGACGATCGCGCGGAGGGCGGTGGGGGCTGGGTCTGCGGGGGCGCCGAGAGGCGTGGCTGATGTCTGGCTCATGGGGCCACTGTAGCGATCACCCTCCGCGGGCGGGGCCCGCGCCCGGCACCACCGTCAGCTCGACGCCGCCGGTTCGATCGGGATCCACAGCTGACCGCGGCCCGTGCCGCCGCCCGGATCCGCCTGGACACTCAGCAGCTGCGGGCCCGGCGCCCAGCGGTACGGGTTGGCCGGGAACCACTCCGCCGCCGCATCGGCCCAGAGGCGCTGCAGCACGTCGGGGAACACGCCCTCGGTATCGAACACCACCCACTGTCCGGCCGCCACCTCCAGGGCGTCGAGACCATCCGGCGGCGCCTGGAGCGTTGCGGCGGCACGCCAGTAGTCGACCTCGCCGCCCTCCTCCACCGGATGCGCGATGGTGTCGGTGACGGCGAGCAGCCCCTGCGGCTCCGTGTCCGACAACGCCTCCAGCAGGGGCCTCAGGGCAGGGTCCAGGGACCGCTCGAACCGCTCGATGTGCGGGTTGGGGCCCTCGAAGACGATCGGCACCCGTGCCCTGCGCCCGACCAGGCGGAATGCGTCCTTGCTGATGATGCGGTGCTTCATGTCCGTCGTCCCTTCGACCCGTAGATGGAACCTCAGCTGCGGCTGGGAGTGCAGGATGGCTCCCGGTCGCCGTGCCTGTGAGGGGGTTGTGCCGTGCAGGGCCCTGAACGCCCGTGTGAAGGCCTCCGCCGACCCGTACCCGTACCGGGTCGCCACCTCGAGCACCGTGCGACCGGCGAGGATCTCGCCGGTCGCCGCCGTGAGCCGGCGCCGGCGGATGTACTCGGACAGGGGCATGCCCGCCAGGGAAGCGAACATGCGCCGGAAGTGGTACTCGGAGGTGAGCGCGACCCTTGCGAGGGCACCGGCGTCGACGGGCGCGGTGAGGTCCGCCTCGATGAGCTCGATCGCACGGTTCCACTCCTGCATCAGGTCCTCCCGTCCTGTCCGACCTTTCTGTCCGACCGTCCTGCACCACGGTACAAAGACCCGGCCTGCTCCCACCCGACAATCCCGGCCCGAAGAAGTCGGGCCCCGGACCCCTACCCCGGAGGGTGCGGGCTCCCGGGTAGGGAACAATGGAGACATGGCCGATACGACCCAGGGCACAGACACGCCCTCCCCCCAGTCCGTTTCCGTTCCCGACAAACCCGCCCTGGAGGGCCTCGAGGAGAGGCTGTCCCGCCAGTGGCGCGAGGACGGCACCTACACCTTCCGGCGCGACACCACCCGCGAGCAGGTGTACTCGATCGACACACCCCCGCCCACGGCGTCGGGCTCCCTCCACGTCGGTCACATGTTCTCCTACACGCAGACCGACGTGATGGCCCGCTTCAAGCGCATGAACGGCGCCAACGTCTTCTACCCGATGGGCTGGGACGACAACGGTCTGCCCACCGAGCGCCGCGTCCAGAACTACTACGGTGTCCGCTGCGACCCGTCGGTGCCCTACGACGCCGACTACCGTCCGCCGGCGGAGCCGGCCAAGAACCAGCGTGACTTCGACGCCGTCTCGCGCCGCACCTTCATCGAGCTCTGCGAGGAGCTCGCCGTCGAGGACGAGAAGGTCTTCGAGAACCTCTTCAGCACGCTGGGGCTCTCGGTCGACTGGGACCTGACCTACCGGACCATCGACGACACCTCCCGCGCCGTCTCGCAGCGGGCCTTCCTCGAGAACCTGAAGGCGGGCGACGCCTACCTCGCCGAGGCCCCCACCCTGTGGGACGTCACCTTCCGCACCGCCGTCGCGCAGGCCGAGCTCGAGGACCGCGAGCAGCCCGGCGCGTACCATCGCATCGCCTTCCACACCCCGGGCGGCGACCCGATCCACATCGAGACGACCCGGCCCGAGCTCCTCCCCGCGTGCGTCGCCCTCGTCGCCCATCCGGACGACGAGCGCTACAAGCCGCTGTTCGGTACCACTGTGACCTCCCCCCTGTTCGACGTCGAGGTCGAGATCAAGGCCCACCCCCTCGCCAAGCCCGACAAGGGCAGCGGCATCGCGATGATCTGCACGTTCGGCGACCTCACGGATGTCACCTGGTGGCGTGAGCTGCAGCTGCCCACGCGCGCCGTCGTCGGCCGGGACGGACGCCTCCGCTCGGAGACGCCCGAGTGGATCGCCACGGAGCGCGCCCGGGAGAACTACGCCCAGCTCGCCGGCAAGACGATCTTCAGCGCCAAGGAGGCCGTCGTCGCCCTGCTCCGCGACAGCGGGGACCTCGAGGGCGAGCCGACGAAGATCATGCACCCGGTCAACTTCTACGAGAAGGGCGACAAGCCCCTCGAGGTGGTGACGAGCCGCCAGTGGTACATCCGCAACGGCGGGCGTGACGCCGCCAAGCGCGACGCGCTGATCCAGCGCGGGCGTGCCATCGACTTCCACCCGGCCTTCATGCGCTCCCGCTACGAGAACTGGATCGAGGGCCTGAACGGCGACTGGCTCGTCTCCCGCCAGCGGTTCTTCGGAGTGCCCGTGCCCGTGTGGTACCGCCTGGACGCCGACGGCGAGCCGGAGTACGAGGATCCGATCCTCCCCGCCCTCGAGACCCTGCCCGTCGATCCGGCCGCCGATCCGGCACCGGGCTTCGAGGAGTCCGCCCGCAACCAGCCGGGCGGCTTCATCGGCGACAGCGACGTGCTCGACACCTGGGCGACGTCGTCCCTCACCCCGCAGATCGTCGGAGGCTGGGCCCGGGACGAGGACCTGTTCGGGAAGGTCTTCCCGTTCGATCTCCGGCCCCAGGGGCACGACATCATCAGGACGTGGCTGTTCTCGACCGCCGTCCGCGCGGATGCACTGCAGGATTCCGTGCCGTGGAAGCACGCGGCGCTGTCCGGCTGGATCCTCGACCCCGACCGCAAGAAGATGTCGAAGTCCAAGGGCAACGTCGTGGTGCCCACCGACGTCCTCGAGCAGTTCGGCGCGGACGCCGTGCGTTACTGGGCCGCGTCGGCGAAGCTCGGCGCGGACACCGCGTACGAGGTGAACCAGATGAAGATCGGACGCCGTCTCGCGATCAAGCTGCTCAACGCGTCGAAGTTCGTGCTGAACCTCGGCGTCACGGACGCGTCCGTCGGCGAGGGATCACTCGGCCGTGTCACCGAGGCACTGGACCAGTCGCTGCTGGCGCAGCTGCGCACCGTGACCGAGCAGGCCACGGCCGCATTCGGCAAGTACGACTACGCCCGGGCGCTCCAGCTCACCGAGTCCTTCTTCTGGACCTTCACGGACGACTACGTGGAACTGGTCAAGGACCGCGCGTACGGCGACCCCGCGGACGCGGCGACGCAGTCGGTGCAGACGGCGCTGGCGACGACGCTGGACGCGCTCCTGCGTCTCTTCGCGCCGTTCCTGCCGTTCGCCACCGAGGAGGTCTGGAGCTGGTGGCGGCAGGATTCCGTGCACCGGGCCGCGTGGCCGAGCGCCGACGCCCTCGCGGCACTGCCCGACACCGCTGACGCGGAGGTCCTGACGGCGGTCGCCCTGGCGCTCGGAGGGATCCGGAAGGCCAAGTCCGAGGCCAAGGTCAAGCAGCGCACCGAGGTGGAGACCGCCGTGGTGACCGCGCCCGCCGCCCAGGTGGAGCAGGTCCGGGCCGGTCTCGCGGACCTGCTCGCCGCCGGCAACGCGAAGGACCTCCGGTTGGCGGCGGGGGACGGCGCGCTCGCCGTGTCCGACGTCGAACTCGTGCCCCAGCCCGCGGAGTAGGCGCCGCGCCGCCCGTGCCGACGACGCAGAAGGGACCCACCGCCTGGTGGGTCCCTTCCGCGTTGTGCTGCGGCCCTAGTCGAACGTGGGGCTGGCCGTCCGTGAACGCTTGAGCTCGAAGAACTCGGGGAACCCGGACATCAGCACGGCGCCGTCGAAGATGCGGCCGGCCTCCTCGCCGCGCGGGATCCTCGTGAGCACGGGCCCGAAGAACGCGGTGCCGTTGAACGCGACGACGGGTGTCCCGACCTCGTCTCCCACCCGGTCGATGCCGTCCTTGTGCGATGCGCGGAGCTGGGCGTCGTACTCGTCGGTGTGCGCGTACTGCGCCAGCTCGGCAGGAAGCCCCACCTCGTCGAGTGCCTCCCGGATGACGACGTCGAAGTCCTTGTTCTGGCCGATGTGGATGCGTGTGCCCATCGCGTCGTACAGCTTCTTGATGTACTCGCCGCCGTGCAGCTCGGCTGCGGCGATGATGACGCGGACGGGACCCCATCCCCGTTCCATGACGGCCTGGTAGTCCTCGGGCAGGTCGCGTCCCTCGTTGAGGACGGACAGGCTCATGACGTGCCAGTCCACGGAGATGTTCCGGACCTGCTCCACCTCCCCCATCCAGCGGGACGTGATCCACGCGAAGGGGCACAGGGGATCGAACCAGAAATCGGCCTTCTCGACGGTGGTGGACTCGCTCATGCAGTACTCCTTCGGATGGTGGGCAGGCCGGGGGCCTTTTCCGGTGCAACCGGCTCCGGCCGCGCCCTATTCCATAGCGGCTTCCGGCGTGGTCGGGACGGCCGAGTTGATGCGGGGCCGTGCGGAGCGGTCTAATGGGAGCACACGACCAGCCGACGGTGCCTGGCGCTATCCCTGCGTCGCCATCCGGCTGGAGGAGCCCGCACCGGTGTTCCCGGTGCCCGAAGGGATGCACACTTGCCGTACGACAGGACCGAGAACGACGCCGGAACCCGGGACATGTGGCTTGAGCGGGAGGCGTTGGCGGAGGCCATGATCCCGCTGATCGGGCGCCTCTACCGCACCAATAACGTGGTGACGAGCATCCACGGGCGCAGCCTGATCAACAAATCCACCATGAACATCCTCAAGGCCCACCGGTTCGCCCGCCGCATCACCACCGAAGAACTCCGCCTCGAGGACACCGCCCCGCTGCTGGCGATCCTCGCGGACCTCGACCTCGGCGCCGCGGCGATCGACATTGGACGCCTGCGCAACGCCTACGACCACGCCGCCGCCGCCGGGGACACCCGGACCCTGGAGGAGTTCCTCCGCACCGAGCTCGCCGACATCGTCGGCAAGGGCGGCCACGACGAGCGCACCAGCACCGACGTCGTCCTCTACGGCTTCGGCCGGATCGGCCGGCTCGTGGCCCGCCTGCTCATCGAGAAAGCCGGCGGCGGCCACGGCCTGCGCCTGCGCGCCGTCGTGGTCCGCCGCGGCGCCGACAACGACCTCGTCAAACGCGCCAGCCTGCTGCGCCGCGACTCCGTGCACGGCTCCTTCGACGGCACCATCCAGGTCGACGAGGCCACCAACACCATCACCGCCAACGGCATCCGCATCCAGGTCATCTACTCCGAGAACCCCGCCACCATCGACTACACCGCCTACGGCATCCGGGACGCCCTCGTCGTGGACAACACCGGCCGCTGGCGCGACGAGGCCGGCCTGTCCCAACACCTCATGAGCACCGGCGTCGCGAAAGTCCTGCTCACCGCACCCGGCAAGGGCGCCCTGAAGAACATCGTCCACGGCATCAACCACGCAACCATCGAAGAGTCGGACCGGATCATCACCGCCGCGTCCTGCACCACCAACGCCATCACCCCGGTCCTGAAAGCCATCCACGACCGCTACGGCGTCGCCCACGGCCACGTCGAGACCGTGCACTCCTTCACCAACGACCAGAACCTCATCGACAACTTCCACCGCGGCGACCGCCGCGGCCGCTCCGCAGCCCTGAACATGGTCCTCACCGAAACCGGGGCCGCGACCGCCGTCGCCAAAGCCCTCCCCGAACTGGCCGGCAAACTCACCGGCAGCAGCATCCGCGTCCCCACCCCGGACGTGTCCATCGCCATCCTGAACCTCACCCTGGACCACGCCACCACCAAGGACGAGATCAACACCTACCTCCGGGAAGTCTCCCTCCACTCCGAGATGCGCAAACAGATCGACTACATCGACAGCCCCGAAGTCGTCTCCACCGACTTCGTCGGCTCCCGCCGCGCCGGCATCGTCGACGGCCTCGCGACCATCGCCGACGGCCACCACACCGTGCTCTACATCTGGTACGACAACGAATTCGGCTACAGCTGCCAAGTCGTCCGCGTCCTCGAGGAAATGGCCGCCGTCCACCCACCCACCTACCCCACCACCCACACCGACACCGACACCGAAATCGCCGCGGGGGTCTGACCCGGATCTCCGTCGGACGCCTCGGCGCGTGACACAGGAAAGGCCCGGCCTGACGGCCGGGCCTTTCCTGTGCTGCGGGAGTCAGGCCGACTTGTTGCGGCGCTTCGCGACGACCTCGTGCGAGATCAGCGTGGGCTCCGCGCGCCGTCCGACGACGTCGTCCGTGATCACCACGGTGGCGATGTCCTCGCGGCTCGGGAGGTCGAACATGACGGGCAGGAGCACTTCCTCCATGATGGCGCGCAGCCCGCGTGCGCCCGTGCCCCGGTCCAGGGCGAGGTCGGCGATCGCTTCGAGCGCCTTCGGTTCGAAGACGAGTTCCACGCCGTCGAGCAGGAACATCTTCTGGTACTGCTTCATGAGGGCGTTCTTGGGCTCGGTCAGGATCTGCATGAGCGCCGGGCGGTCGAGGTGCGTGACGGTGGTGATGACCGGCAGGCGGCCGATGAACTCGGGGATCAGCCCGAATTTCAGCAGGTCCTCCGGCATCACGTCGCCGTAGCTGGCTTCCTCGTTCTTCAGCGAGCTCAACGGCGCCCCGAAGCCGATCCCCTTGCGGCCCGCCCGCGACCCGATGATCTCCTCGAGGCCCGCGAAGGCCCCTGCCACGATGAAGAGCACGTTGGTGGTGTCGATCTGGATGAATTCCTGGTGCGGGTGCTTGCGTCCGCCCTGCGGAGGAACGGAGGCGACAGTGCCCTCGAGGATCTTCAGCAGCGCCTGCTGCACGCCCTCGCCGGAGACGTCGCGGGTGATCGACGGGTTCTCGCTCTTGCGGGAGATCTTGTCGATCTCGTCGATGTAGATGATGCCCTGCTCGGCCTTCTTCACGTCGTAGTCCGCGGCCTGGATGAGCTTGAGGAGGATGTTCTCCACGTCCTCGCCGACGTAGCCCGCCTCGGTGAGGGCCGTCGCGTCCGCGACGGCGAACGGGACGTTCAGCCGGCGGGCCAGGGTCTGCGCGAGGTACGTCTTGCCGCAGCCCGTGGGGCCGATGAGGAGGATGTTCGACTTCGCGATCTCGACGTCCTCGGCCTCGGCCGCATCGGCGAGGGTGCCTGCGGCGCGGGGGCCGCTGCCGGACTGGATGCGCTTGTAGTGGTTGTACACGGCGACGGCGAGCGAACGCTTGGCCGGCTCCTGGCCGACGACGTATTCCTGCAGGAAATCGAAGATCTCGCGGGGCTTGGGCAGCTCGAACGTGCCGAGATCCGCCACCTCGGAGAGCTCCTCCTCGATGATCTCGTTGCACAGGTCGATGCACTCGTCACAGATGTACACGCCGGGGCCGGCTATCAGCTTCCGAACCTGCTTCTGGCTCTTCCCGCAGAAGGAGCACTTGAGCAGATCGGTGCTCTCACCAATGCGAGCCATGGTTCAATCCCCTTAGGTATTACACGATTGCTATGACCACTGTAGGCCACATGGCTGCGGGAGCCAGTATCAAAATGCCCGTGGTGCCTTGCGGCGCCACGGGCGTTGACCCTGCCGATCGGCGCATCCGGTGGCCGCGGGGACCGCCGGATGCGCCGTGCCGGTTACGGGGTGTTGATCTTCGGCGGGGTGATCTTGCGGGAGTTCAGGACCTCGTCCACCAGGCCGTACTCGACGGCGTCGGCGGCGGTGAGGATCTTGTCGCGCTCGATGTCGATGTTGACCTGCTCCGGGGTGCGGCCCGAGTGCAGGGCCAGCGTGTCCTCGAGCCAGGTCCGCATGCGCATGACCTCGTTGGCCTGGATCTCCAGGTCCGAGGCCTGCCCGCCCTGTCCTCCGGAGAGGGCCGGCTGGTGGATCAGTACGCGTGCGTTCGGCAGGGCGAGGCGCTTGCCCGGCGCGCCGGCGGCGAGCAGGACGGCGGCGGCACTCGCGGCCTGCCCGAGGCAGACCGTCTGGACCTCGGGCCGGATGAACTGCATGGTGTCGTAGATCGCCGTCATGGCGGTGAAGGATCCGCCCGGCGAGTTGATGTAGAGCGTGATGTCGCGCTCGGGGTCCGTGGACTCGAGCACGAGCAGCTGGGCCATGACGTCGTCCGCGGACGCGTCGTCGACCTGGGTGCCGAGGAAGATGATGCGGTCCTCGAACAGCTTCGTGTACGGGTCCTGGCGCTTGAACCCGTAGGGCGTGCGCTCCTCGAACTGGGGAAGGATGTAGCGGCTCGTGGGGAGGTTCCGTGCGCTGGATCCCGCGGCTGCCTGGAAATCGTGGTTCATGGTGTCTCCTGTAGGACGACTGGTAGGAGTGGGGCTGCTGCGCGGACTACGCGGTCTGCTCGGTGCCGCCGCCGCCCGCGACGGAGCCGGAGTGCGCGGAGATGTGGTCGAAGAACCCGTAGTCGAGGGCTTCCTGGGCCGTGAACCACTTGTCGCGGTCGTTGTCCTTCAGGATGGTCTCGACGGTCTGGCCCGTCTGCTCTGCCGTCAGCTCGGCCATCACGCGCTTCATGTGGAGGATCAGCTCCGCCTGGATGCGGATGTCGGTCGCCGTTCCGCCGATGCCGCCGGAGGGCTGGTGCATCAGGATGCGTGCGTGGGGCGTCGCGTAGCGCTTGCCCTTCGTCCCCGAGGACAGCAGGAACTGGCCCATGGAGGCGGCGAGGCCCGTGGCGACGGTGACGACGTCGTTGGGGATGAACTGCATGGTGTCGTAGATGGCCATGCCGGCCGTCACCGATCCACCGGGCGAGTTGATGTAGAGGAAGATGTCGCGCTCCGGGTCCTCGGCGGACAGCAGGAGCAGCTGGGAGCAGATGGCGTTCGCGTTGTCGTCGCGGACCTCGGAACCGAGCCAGATGATGCGCTCCTTGAGGAGCCGGTTGTAGATGTACTCGTCACGACCGCCCGCTTCGGGGCCTGCCATGCTCGGGGTGCGTGGTTCGGTTGCCATTGACGTTGACCTCTCACTCTGGCGGGTGGTGCCTTGGCGGCCTACCCGACCTTTTGTCTCTCCTTGGACACTAACCCGCTGCCCCGCCGATTTGCTCCCGCTCGGGGAGCTGTTCGCTGACGGCGCACGGTGGCCGCGCCGGCCCCGGCGGGCGTCGCAGCGGGGCCGCCCGCACCCGTCCCGGGCCCTTAACGCGGCAGCGGTGCCGCGCCCGGAGGCTGCGGCACCGCTGACTGCACGAACGGGTCCTACTCGGCGGCCGGCTTCTTGCGCGGCGCGCGCTTCTTCTTCGGTGCCTCGGCGGCTGCAGGCTCCTCCGGAGTCTCCGCTGCCGCGGTGTCCTCGGATCCGGCCGTCTCGGCCTCGGCGGCCTGGACGTCCGTGGCGTCGGCGTCGACGACGTCGGCCTCCGTCGACCGGATGTCCTCGACGGCGTCCCGCTCGGACTCGACGTCGTCGGCCTGGAAGGTCTCGGCCTCGTCGCCCGCGGGGCGGACGAACTCCGTGAGGTCGACGCTTGCACCGTTGGTGTCGGTGACCGTCGCGTACTCGAGGACCTTGGCGAGGGCCTTGCGGCGGCGGACCTCTCCGACGATCATCGGGACCTGGCCGCTCTGGTCGAGCATCTGGGCGAACTGGTTCGGTTCCATGCCGTACTGGCCGGCGGTGGAGACGATGTAGTCGATCAGCTCGTTCTGGCTGACGCCGACCTCTTCCTTCTCCGCGACCGCGTCGAGGATGACCTCGTTCTGGAAGGCGCGCTCCGTATTGGTGCGCACCTCCGCGCGGTGCTCCTCGGTGTCGTGGTCCTCGCCGGCGCTGTGGGCGTTCTCGCCGTTGAAGTGCTGCTCCAGCTGCTCCTCGATGACGCTCTCGGGGACGGGCACGGCGACGATCTCGACGAGCTTGTCCAGCACCTTGTCGCGTGCCTCGACGCCCTGGTCCATGAGCTTCGACTCGGAGGCCTGCTTCGCCAGGTCGGCGCGCAGCTCCTCGGCGGTGTCGAACTCGCTGGCGAGCTGGGCGAACTCGTCGTTCACCTCGGGGAGCTCGCGCTCCTTGACGGCCTTCACAGCGACGGTGACCTGCGCGTCGGCTCCGGCGTGCTCCCCGCCGGCCAGCTTGGTCTCGAAGGTGGCGCTCTCATCCGTGGAGAGCCCGGTAACGGCCTCGTCCATGCCCTCGAGCATGGTGCCGGAACCGATCTGGTAGGAGAGGTCCTGGGCCGAGTCGACCTCTTCGCCGTCGACGGACGCGGTGAGGTCGATGGTGAGGAAGTCGCCGTCCTTCGAGGGGCGGTCGACGGTGGTGAGGGTGCCGAAGCGGCCGCGGAGCTCGTCCATGGCCTTCTCGATGTCCTCGTCGGACGCCTCGACGGGCTCGACGGTGACGTCGATGCCCTTGTAGTCGGGCAGCTCGATCTCGGGGCGGATGTCCAGCTCGACCGTGAAGGTCAGCTGGCCGTCCTTCTTCGCGGGGTCGGGGACCTCGGTGATCTCGACCTCGGGGCGGCTCAAGGGACGGATGCCCGTCTCCTGCACGGCGCTCTGGTAGAAGCCGTTCAGGCCGTCGTTGATGGCGGTCTCGATCACGTAGCCGCGGCCGACCCGCTGGTCGATGAGCTGCTGGGGAACCTTGCCCTTGCGGAAGCCTGGAACCTGGACCTGGGTGGCGATGGTCTTGTAGGCCTCGTCGATGCTGGGCTTCAGTTCCTCGAAGGGGACCTCGACGTTCAGCTTCACCCGGGTGGGGGAAAGGGTTTCAACAGCGCTCTTCACAGCGTAGGACTCCTGGGATGATTGGGATTGGTTCTGCAGCGGAGGCACTTTCCTCATCACACGACAGAGTCGGGGTGACAGGAGTTGAACCTGCGACTTCCTGCTCCCAAAGCAGGCGCTCTACCAAGCTGAGCTACACCCCGTAAGTGCGAGTGTCAGTCTACGCATCTTTGAGCGCACGGCGCACATTTGGCGATCGCGCGGCTGCTGTGGTGTAGTTGTAGGCGTTCCACGAGGGTCCGCCAGGGCCTGTTTCGGGGATGTAGCTTAATGGTAAAGCCTCAGTCTTCCAAACTGATTACGCGGGTTCGATTCCCGTCATCCCCTCTCCTTCCGGCCCTCGAGGGCCTTCCACCCGGACCGATGCGTCCGGGTGTCCTGCTTTAACCGGCCTGTCCGCCGCGCGGGCTCGGCCCTGGTCACGCCGCCTGGCACTGCGGGCACCAGTACACGTTCCGCGCCGCCATCTCCGCCGTCAGGATCGGCGTGCCGCAGCGGCGGCACGGCTCACCGGTGCGCTTGTACACGTAGTTCGGCGCCGACCGCTTGGGCCTGCCGTTCCGGGCCTCGGACGTCGTCGTGATGATCCGGCCCTCCCGCACGCCGTCCTTCATCAGCCGCACGGTGTCCGCCCAGATACCGGCCGCCTCGTCCTCCCGGAGCTGCCTGCCCGGGCGCCAGGGGTTGATGCCCTGCAGGAACAGCACCTCCGCGCGGTAGATGTTCCCGATCCCGGCGATGACCGCCTGGTTCATGAGCTGGATGCCCACCGCCGTGATGCTCGACATCACCTTGCGGACGAACACGGTGCCGTCGGACGAAGGCTGGAGTGGATCCGGTCCCAGCTTCGCCCGCGCGGCCTCCTCCTCGGCACCCGTGATCACCTCGCAGGCCGTCGGCCCCCGCAGGTCAGCCCAGCCGTGGGCCGAGACGAGCCGGACGCGCACCGCGCCGACCGGCTCCGGCGGGCCGCCGTAGGCGTCACCGTCGCCGTCACCGCTTCCGGAGGGCTGCTCCGACTCCCCCACCCGGCGGGGCGCACCGATACTGGACGCTCCCCGGAAGGTCGAATCGCCGCCGAAGCTCCAGGCGCCGTAGAGACCGAGGTGCACGCGGAGCACGCGGTCGCCGTCGAATCTCAGGAACAGCTGCTTGCCGTGCGCGAGTGCGCTCAGCAGGGTGCCGCCGTCGAGCAGCGCGGCTCCCGCCGAGAAGCGCCCCTGGGGGCTGGAGACGGCCAGCCGCTCGCCGGCGAAGACCGAGCCGAACTGCTTCGCCAGCCGGTGGACCGAGTGGCCCTCAGGCAATGCTTCCCGTTTCCTCGAACCGCGCGATCTGGGCGATCCGGCGGCTGTGCCGCTCGGCTCCGCTGAACGGTTCGGCCAGGAACGCCTCGATGATCTCCGTCGCCTCGTCCACGGTGTGCTGGCGTCCTCCGACGGCGATGACGTTCGCGTCGTTGTGCTGGCGCGCGAGGCGCGCGGTGTCGAGGTTCCAGGCCAGGGCCGCCCGCGCGCCCTGCACCTTGTTCGCTGCGATCTGCTCGCCGTTGCCGGACCCGCCGAGGACGATCCCGAGCGCCTCCGTGCCCGCAGCCCGGTCGGCGACGACGGCCTGCGCGGCGTGGATGCAGAAGGAGGGGTAGTCGTCCTCCGGGTCGTAGGAGGCAGGGCCGTGGTCGACGACGTCGTACCCTGCCGCCGTGAGGTGCGAGAGCAGGTGGGCGCTCAGCTCCATGCCGGCGTGGTCTGTGGCGAGGTGGACGCGCATGGACATCTGTTCCTTCGGGACGGCGCCGGGCGGGCCGGCGGTGATTGCGGGGCACCCCGCCCGGCAGGGCAGGACGCGTTCCAGCCTAGTCCGCCCCGGGGGCGGACCGATGACGCCCGGTGCGAGCGACGGGGTCTGGCGGAGTGAGAGAATCTAAGCGCCGCGTAGTCCCCATCACACGCGCGGACCCCGATACCACCTGGAGGCGATCCTTGCCCGGTCTGAACCTGACGCGCGATGAAGCACGTACGCGCGCCGATCTGCTCACTGTCCACTCCTACGACGTCACCCTCGACCTGACCCGCGGCGAGCGCGTCTTCCGGTCCACGACGGTCGTCTCCTTCGACGCGGAGCAGGGCGCATCGACGTTCATCGATGCCGTGACCGACACCGTCCACCGGGTCGAACTGAACGGTGTCCCCCTCGAGACCGCCGAGGTGTCCGACGGCGTCCGGATCCAGCTGCCGTCGCTGGCCGCCGCCAACCGGCTCGTGATCGAGGCCGACATGCCGTACATGAACACGGGCGAGGGCCTGCACCGGTTCACGGACCCCGTGGACGGGGAGGTGTACCTCTACACGCAGTTCGAGGTACCCGATTCGCGTCGCGTCTTCGCCGTGTTCGAGCAGCCGGACCTGAAGTCCACGTTCCGCTTCACGGTCACCGCGCCGTCGCACTGGGACGTCATCTCCAACAGCGCCACGCCGGAACCGGTCCAGGCCGGAGCGGACGGTACCGACGGCGCCGCGGCCTCCACCTGGGCGTTCGAGCCGACGCCCGTCATGTCCTCCTATGTGACGGCGCTGATCGCGGGACCGTACCAGTCGGTGCGGAGCGAGCTCACGAGCTCCGACGGGCGGACCATCCCGCTCGGCGTGTTCGCCCGGAAGTCGCTCATGCAGTACATGGACGCCGAGAACATCTTCGACCTCACCCGGCAGGGGTTCGCGTTCTACGAGGAGCAGTTCGGCGCACCGTACCCGTTCGAGAAGTACGACCAGCTCTTCGTGCCGGAGTTCAACGCGGGCGCCATGGAGAACGCGGGGGCGGTCACCTTCGTGGAGACCTACGTCTTCCGGGGCCGGGTCCCCGATGCGACCGTCGAGCGGCGCGCCATCACGATCCTCCACGAACTGGCCCACATGTGGTTCGGCGACCTCGTCACCATGCGCTGGTGGAACGATCTCTGGCTGAACGAGTCCTTCGCCGAGTTCATGTCCACCCTCGCCGCCGCCGAGGCGACGGAGTTCGAGCAGGCGTGGACGACCTTCGCGATCCTCGAGAAGGGCTGGGCCTACCGCCAGGACCAGCTGCCCTCCACGCACCCGATCGTCGCGCAGATCAACGACCTCGAGGACGTGCAGGTCAACTTCGACGGCATCACCTATGCGAAAGGCGCCTCGGTGCTCAAGCAGCTCGTGGCGTGGGTGGGCCAGGAGGAGTTCATGCAGGGCGTCCGCCAGTACTTCGCCAAGCACTCCTGGAAGAACACCGAGCTCGTCGACCTCCTGTCCGAGCTCGAGGGCTCCAGCGGCCGCGACCTGAAGGCGTGGTCCGGCCTGTGGCTGGAGACCGCCGGCGTCAACACGCTCCGCCCCGAGATCGGCACGGACGACGACGGCCTCATCTCGGCCTTCACCATCGTGCAGACCGCGGTCGAGGAGTTCCCCACCATCCGGCCGCACCGCCTGGCGGTCGGCTTCTACGACCACGACGACGACGGCGCGCTGGTCCGTGTGCACCGGCTCGAGCTCGACGTCGACGGCGAGCGCACCGAGGTCCCCGACCTCGTGGGTCGCCGGCGGCCCGCGCTGGTCCTGCTGAACGACGACGACCTCGCCTACGCGAAGATCAGGCTCGACCCCGCGTCCCTCCGGACCTCGGTGCGCCACGTCAAGGACTTCAAGGACTCCCTCCCCCGCACGCTCGTCCTCGCCTCAGCGTGGGACGCCGCCCGCGACGGTGAGACGCCCGCCCGCGACTACGTGGAGCTGGTCCTGCAGAACATCGGCGCCGAGTCCGACTCCTCGGTGGTGCTCGTCCTGCTCCGGCAGCTCGCCTCGACGCTCGCCTTCTACGTGAATCCCGAGGACCGCGAGGCGATGGGCGAGGCCGCGGCGGACAGCCTGCAGGAGCTCGCCCTCGCGGCGGCCGCAGGGTCCGATGCGCAGCTGCAGTTCACCCGGGCGTTCTCCTCGCACGCCCGCACGGCGCCGCAGCTCGACGCCGTCGCGGCGATGCTCGCCGGTGACCGGGTGCCCGAGGGCCTCACCGTCGACCAGGACCTGCGGTGGGAGCTGCTGACCAGCCTCGTGACCGGTGGCCGTGCCGGTGCCGCCGAGATCGACGCCGAACTGGCGCGCGACTCGACGGCGACGGGCGAGCTGGCCGCAGCGGCGGCCCGGGCGGCGCTGCCGACGGCTGAGGGCAAGGAGGCCGCATGGACGGCGATCGTCGACGCCACCGATCTGCCCAACGCCACGCAGCGGGCCATGATCTCCGGCTTCGGCCGCGTCCACGACCGCGCCCTGCTCGAGCCGTACGTGGAGCGGTACTTCGCGTCGCTCCGGCAGGTCTGGGCCACCCGCACGCACGAGATCGCCCAGCAGATCGTCGTCGGCCTGTACCCCTCGCTGCAGACGACGCAGGAGACGCTCGACCGGACGGACGCCTTCCTGGCCGACCTCGGCAGCGAGGCACCGTCGCTGCGCCGGCTCGTGCTCGAGAGCCGCGACGGCATCGTCCGGGCGCTCAGGGCCCAGGCCGCCGACAGGTAGCCACCCACCGGGGCGGGGAGGACCGGTCAGGTCCTCCCCGCCCCGGTCCCCCTCCCCCCGGTACCGGTACTAGGGTCGAGGGATGAACCTGCAGGAACACTCGTACGCGGCGCGGATCCTCTGGACGGGCAATCTCGGCGAGGGGACGTCCGGTTACCGGGCCTACAGCCGCGACCACGAGGTGGACGTGGAGGGTCCGGGGCGCCTCCTCGGGACCGCCGACCCCACGTTCCGCGGATCGAAGGAGCGGTGGAACCCCGAACAGCTGCTGCTGACCGCCGTGGCGCAGTGCCACATGCTGTCCTATCTGCACGTTGCCGTGCAGGCGGGTGTGGTGGTCACCGGCTACAGCGACTCGGCGACCGGGACGCTGCGCCTCAACCCGGACGGCAGCGGCGAGTTCACCGGGATCGTGCTGCGGCCCCGGGTGGAACTGCAGGACGCCGGCCAGGTCGCCCTCGCGGATTCCCTGCACGCCGAGGCGAACCGGCTGTGCTTCATCGCCCGCTCGCTGGCCTTCCCCGTGCACCACGAGCCGGTAGCCGCGGGCCCGACGGTCTAGACGACCCGGGGAGACGCCGCCCCGGCGCGTCCGGCGGACGCAGCAGACAAGCCGGACAGGCCATCCGGGCGGAGCACGCCGGATCCGGCGTCCGGCGGGTGTCACCCCGTGGGTGTGGCGACCGTCGCCGGGCGCCGGCCGCGGGAGTCCCTGTAGCCTGTCAGTACATCCCCGCGCCACTGTGCCCTCGTGGCGGACGTCCCGGATGCCTGCATGAAAGTGACTCCATGACATTCCTCACCCCCCTCGGCTACGGCGGCCAGGTCATCGCCGCTCTCATCATCCTGATCGGCGCCCTCCTGCTGTGGCTCGTGGTCCGTTACCTGATCGGGCGGTCGGTGACACGCGTCCAGAACGGCTACAGCGTGTTCAAGAAGCCGCACTTCAAGTGGGCGCAGCCGGCACTGCGTCCGTTCGACAGCGCACGGCGCGTCCAGCGCGCCGAGACCATCGGCGGCCTGCTCTCGAGCGTCGCCGCCGTGACCATCGCCGTCGTCGCGATCCTCATGGCCATCGAGACGCTCGGCTTCAACATCGGGCCGATCCTCGCGAGCGTCGGCATCGTCGGTATCGCCATCGGCTTCGGTGCACGCGAGGTGATCCGCGACGCCTTCCTCGGCTTCTTCATCACCATCGAGGACCAGTACGGCATCGGGGACACCATCGAGGTCGGCGACACCGTGGGCGTGGTCCAGTCCCTCGGCCTGCGCATCACCCGCATGATCGACGAGCACGGCGCCATCTGGTACGTGCGCAACGGCGACATCACCAAGGTGGGCAACCGGTCGCAGGGCGACTACGTCGCACCGGCCGCCGCTGCTCCCACCGCACCGGCGGAGGATCGGGCATGACCGGCGAGGGTTCGTCCGGCGCGCAGCGGCCGTCGACCGGCGGGGAGCCGCCCGTACCGGCCGAAGCGGCGCCTCCTGCCGGCACCGCGTCGTCCCCGTCCGCAGGCGCGCGCTCCGCGCTGCCCGTCGAGCGGCTCGTCACGGCGGGCCAGGGGTTCAGCCAGCCCCAGTACACGGACAACTTCTACGAGACCGTGGGCGGGCACGCGACCTTCGTGAAGCTCGTCGACGCCTTCTACGACGGCGTGGCAAACGACGACGTCCTGCGCCCCATGTACCCGGAGCAGGATCTCGGGCCGGCGAAGGAACGCCTGCTGCTGTTCCTCGAGCAGTACTGGGGCGGCCCCAAGACCTACGGCGAACAGCGAGGGCATCCGCGACTGCGCATGCGGCACATGCCCTTCCGCGTCGGCCCGCAGGCACGTGACCACTGGCTCCAGCACATGCGCGCGGCCGTCGACTCCCTGGGGCTCGCCCCCCTGCACGAGGCGACCCTCTGGGACTACCTGGACCGCGCCGCACACTCGATGGTCAACGCCGCAGACTAGCCCGATCCGAGGGACAGCCCGGGCGCCGGCCCGTTCACCCGCGCGACCGTCTGCTTGCCTGTTCGTTCGCTTGTTCGCCCGCGCGTCGGTTCGTCGGTGCGTGCGTCAGAGGATGGCCGCGGCGCGCACGAGGATATGACCGCGTGCGGTACTCACCCGGGACCAGCGGCCGTTGACGTGGACCGTGGCGCTGGCCTCCGGCACGAGGAACCCCAGGCTGAACGCACCGAAGGCGGCTCCCGCGGGCACCGATCCGGCCACGCCGTCGAGGGGGCGGCCCCAGACCGCTGTCCGCGCACTGCTCACGACCGGCGCCCCCGCCCGATCCGGCAGGCTCCGGGCCACGTTCCCGATGCCGTCCGTCGCTGCCCGGTCGAGGACGGCGCACGGCACATCCCCCACGTAGGACCAGCCGGTACGCGGCGGGAGGATCCCGGCCCAGGGCTCGGTGACCGTCACGGTCGGGACAGGGAACACGACGTCGCCGGCGGGCATGCGAGCGAGCCGGTCGAGGACCGAGCCCAGGGAGACGGTCACGTCGACGTCGGCGTCGCTTCCGAGCGCCATGGTGCGGAGTCCGAGCACGGTCGGCAGCGGTTCCCCGAGCACCGTGGGGCCGAGGGTCCGGACGTAGGCGGCCGCGACCCGGCCGACCGCCACCAGGCGCATGCTGCCGTCGTCGTTCGCCCGGGCACGCGCCGTGAAGGTGCGGAAATCAGCGACCGACTGCGTGTCCGCGAATCGGAGTTCCGACGATCCCATGGCCCGCCCTACCTGGCGCGGGCGCGACGGAAGGGGACGGCCGGGCCCTGCCAGGACAGCAGGATGCCCCGCTGGGCATCGGAGAGGCGCACAGGACGCCCGGTGGTCCGGCTGACCAGCACCATGGTGGTCGCCGCGATCGCGCTCGTGCTGCTGCCCTCGGCGGCCACCCTGTCGCGCACGGCGTAGCCCAGGTCGAAGCTGGACCCGCCGACGGCGGTGACCCACAGGTCCACGGCGGCGGGGGTCGTGCTGAAGTTCAACGGCGCCAGGTACTCGATCTCCTGGCGCCCCACGAGGGTGTACTGGTCCGGGTCGATCAGATCCATGAAGGATCCCTCGGGCCGGGATCCGCTCATCAGGTGCACGCGTGCGTCCTCGAGGAACTGCACGAACCGGACATTGTTCACGTGGCCGTACGAATCCTCGTCGCCGAAGCGCAGCTGAAGGGGGAAGGTGTTCACGGGAGGCATGGTGCAATCCTCTCAAGAAATCATGGAGTGTCCGGCCGCACGGCGTCCCGGACCGGGCACCCGCCTCGGGGCGGCCGGGTGTTGGCGTGGTTTTGAGCAGGACGGACGCGTCCGTCTAGTGTCGGGGGTAGCCGTTCCCGGTTCACCGCTTCCGTCGACACCACCGCAAGGACCCCCATGACCGATCAGCCGCACGCGGCCCGAGCCGCCGCTGCCGCCGAACCCCCGACCGATCCGACGCAGGCGCTCCTCGCCCTGCTGGACCTCAGCAGCGCCGAGGGGGCGCAGACCGACGAGGAGATCTTCGTGGGGTCCTCCGCCCGCCAGCCGGGACGCCGTGTCTTCGGCGGCCAGGTCCTCGCCCAGTCACTGGTCGCGGCCATGCGGACCGTCGAGCCGTCGCGCGACGTGCACTCCATGCACGGCTACTTCCTGCGCGCCGGCGACTCGGACCAGCCCATCACCTTCGGCGTCCAGCGGCTGCGGGACGGTCGCTCCTTCTCGGCACGCCGCACGCACGCCTATCAGAACGGCGTCCCCATCCTGTCCATGATCGCGTCCTTCCAGACGCCCGACGACGGGATCGTCCACCAGGACACCATGCCGGACGGTGTGCCGGACCCGGAGACTCTGCCCACGACGGCAGACCTGCTCGGCACACTCGACCACCCCGTGGCCCGGGCATGGGCCTTCGACCGGCCGTTCGACATCCGGCACGTCGATGCTCCGCTGTACCTGACCAACGAGGGCTCGCGGGAGCCACGGAACGCCGTCTGGATGCGCAGCCTCGGGCCCCTGCCCGACGACCCGAACCTCCACCGGGCGGCCCTGGCCTACGCGAGCGACTACACCCTGCTCGAATCGATCCTGCGCCCCCACGGGCTCAGCTGGATCCAGCCCGGCATGAGCGTGGCGAGCCTCGACCACGCCATGTGGTGGCACCGCCCCGTGCGGGTGGACGAGTGGCTCCTGTACGTGCAGACCTCCCCGAGCGCGTCGGGTGCCCGGGGCCTGGCTACCGGACACATCTACAACCGTGCGGGCGATCTCGTGGCGAGCGTGGCGCAGGAGGGCATGATCCGGATCCCGCCGGCCTGACCGGCACCCGGCCGGGAGGCACCGAGACACAGAAGAGGGGACACGGCGCTCGCCGTGTCCCCTCTTCTGTACCGATCCGCTCCCGCTAGTCGCGGGTGAGGCGGCGGTGGGTGACGCGGTGCGGTTTGGCCGCGTCGGCTCCGAGGCGCTCCACCTTGTTCTGCTCGTACGCGTCGAAGTTGCCCTCGAACCAGTACCAGTTGTCGGGATCGTCCTCGGTGCCCTCGTAGGAGAGGATGTGCGTAGCCACCCGGTCGAGGAACCACCGGTCGTGCGAGACGACGACGGCGCAGCCCGGGAACTCCAGCAGCGCGTTCTCGAGGCTCGACAGCGTCTCGACGTCGAGGTCGTTGGTCGGCTCGTCGAGGAGCAGGAGGTTCCCGCCCTGCTTCAGCGTCATGGCGAGGTTCAGGCGGTTGCGCTCACCACCCGAGAGCACTCCGGCCTTCTTCTGCTGATCCGGGCCCTTGAAGCCGAACGCCGACACGTAGGCACGCGACGGCATCTCGACCTGGCCCACCTGGATGAAGTCGAGACCGTCGGAGACGACCTCCCAGAGGCTCTTGTTGGGATCGATGCCGCCTCGCGACTGGTCGACGTAGGAGATCTTCACCGATTCACCGATGCGCAGCTCCCCGCCGTCGAGGGGCTCCAGGCCCACGATGGTCTTGAACAGCGTGGTCTTGCCGACACCGTTGGGGCCGATGACGCCGACGATGCCGTTGCGCGGCAGCGAGAAGGACAACCCGTCGATGAGGATCCGGTCGTCGTAGCCCTTGCGCAGGTCGTGGGCCTCGATGACCTGGCTGCCGAGCCTCGGGCCCGGTGGGATCTGGATCTCCTCGAAGTCGAGCTTCCTGGTGCGCTCCGCCTCCGCAGCCATCTCCTCGTAGCGGTTGAGGCGTGCCTTGGACTTCGTCTGCCGTCCCTTGGCGTTGGAGCGGACCCATTCCAGTTCCTCGGTGAGGCGCTTGGAGAGCTTCTGGTCCTTCTTGCCCTGGACTTCGAGACGCGCACGCTTCTTCTCGAGGTAGGTCGAGTAGTTGCCCTCGTAGGGGTAGAGGTGGCCGCGGTCCACCTCGGCGATCCACTCCGCCACGTGATCGAGGAAGTACCGGTCGTGGGTCACGGCCAGGACTGCGCCGGCGTAGGAGGAGAGGTGCTGCTCGAGCCACAGCACGCTCTCGGCGTCCAGGTGGTTGGTGGGCTCGTCGAGGAGCAGCAGGTCCGGCTTCTGCAGCAGCAGCTTGCAGAGCGCCACGCGACGACGCTCACCACCGGAGAGGACCGTGACATCGGCGTCCGGCGGCGGGCAGCGCAGCGCGTCCATGGCCTGCTCGAGCTGGGAATCGAGGTCCCAGGCGTCGGCCGCGTCGATCGCTTCCTGCAGCTTGCCCATCTCGTCGAGCAGCGTGTCGTAGTCGGCGTCCGGGCTCGCCATCTCCTCGGAGATCTCGTTGAAGCGCTGGATCTTCCCGTAGATCTCGCCCACGCCCTCCTGGACGTTGCCCAGGACGGTCTTCTCCTCGTTCAGGGGCGGTTCCTGCAGGAGGATGCCGACGCTGTAGCCGGGGCTCAGGCGAGCCTCGCCGTTCGACGGCGTGTCCAGACCCGCCATGATCTTCAGGATCGTGGACTTACCGGCGCCGTTCGGGCCGACGACGCCGATCTTCGCACCGGGGAAGAACGACATGCTGACGTCGTCCAGGATAACTTTGTCGCCGACGGCCTTGCGGGCCTTGGTCATTGTGTAGATGAATTCCGCCATACCTCCAAGGCTAGTGGGTGTCCACCCTGTTCTCCCACTCGGCCGGTATCCGTCCGCCCCGGCCCCCGCGTCGCCTCCTGCGATCCGGCGGCGGCGGCGAGGCGGGACCTCAGCGCTGGTCGCCCACGAAGCATCGGCCCGAGGCCAGCGCGGGAAGCACCACGACCGAGACGACGCCCTCGCGCACCTCGCCGAACACGCAGCGTCCGCCGAGGAGGCCGGCGCCCTGGATCGCGTCGACGTCCAGGCCCGTCGGCGTCCGGTCGACCGACACCTCGACCGATTCGGCCGCGGCGTCCGCCGCGCCGAACCCCTGCTCGATCGCACCTCGCACCTGGTCGCTCGTGACCGAGTCCTGGCCATCCACCAGCTCCTGCAGGGCGGCATCGACCGCGCCGGACACCTTCGCCAGGTCTCCCTCCGGTGCGGACGCGGTGGCGGCCGCCTGCGCCGGCTCCTCCGGGCCCTCGGGCGTCGCCGCCGGGTCGGCCGCGTCACTCGCGGGGGCGACGACGGCGCTGTCGTCCGCCGGCGCGGATGAGGCGCAGGACGTCAGGGCGAGAAGGACGGACGCCAGCGCCATCGGGATGGCGGAACACCGTCGCCCACGGGTGGGGCGGACAGGCTGGGCGGACGCGTCTGTGATCACGTGTTCATCCTGCCATGCGACCACGAGACGGGCCCTCCGGCGCCGCCGTGCCGAGCTCGAGTCCCCCTTCCATAGCCCTTCAGCCCTTCAGCCCTTCCGCCCTTCAGCCCTTCAGCCCTTCAGCCCTTCCGCCCTTCCGCCCTTCTGTCGCACGCCCAGGGCCTGGATCGGGACCGCACCCGATCAGAACGGCACCCCCTCGGCGTCAAGAGCGTGCCCGCGACGGGCATCGTCGCGGCCGTCAGCGCCTCTCGATTCAGCGTCACTCGATTCAGCGTCACCCGATGCAGCACCACCCGGATCAGCGCCGGACACGTCGAAGGTCGCGGGGGCGTACAGCTCACCCGTCGAGGCATCGACGCCCGCCGGCGGTCCGTCGTCGGCCGTGACGGGGCCCGGCTGCTCATCGGGTCCGGACGCGGAGTGGAGCTCGCCCCGGTCGGCCGTCGTCCGCCGGAAGTTTGCCGTACCCCACATCAAATCGTGCCCGGCCGTGTCGGCGTCGATCTCCACGGAGGTGCCCGTCTTGCCCTCCGCGTTGATCCACGGCCGCACCTTGAGCCGGCCCGTGACGATGACGCGGTCACCCTTCTTGATGCTGGCCCCGGCGTGGGTGGCGAGCTGGCGGAACATCGAGACGGAGTACCAGTTGGTGTGGCCGTCCACCCACGCGTTCGCCTCCTTGTCGAAGCGGCGTTCCGTGGAGCACATCCGGAACCCGGCGATCGCCAGCCCGCTCTGCGCGGAGGTGAGGCGCACGTCCGTGGCGACATAGCCCCGCACGGTGATGGTGTCGGTCATGGATCTGTCCTTCCGTAGGTCCGGAGGACGGCGGTGAGTGCCGGCCTCCGCCCAGTCTCGGCCGGGTGCACCGACGGCGCGGACGGCACAGGCGCTATGTTGACAACGCTCGGCCGGGACCGGGTCAGGTCCGCTGCGGGAACCGGCACGGCGGCTTCGCGGGCGATCCGGTCGGCGATGTAGGCCGCGTCCCGCCCGACCCCGCCGATGAGTGCGGAGGTGAGCGCGTACTGGAACGGCAGGCCCAGGAAGTAGAGGCCGCGGAGGTCGGCCGCCACACCGCGATCGGTCCGCGGCACGCCGACATCGTCGACGTCGAGGGGCGGAAGCCATCGCAGGTCGGGCCGGTAGCCTGTCGCCCAGATGACCGTGTCGACCTGCGGCAGCGGGCCGTCGACCGTCTGCGGCTGCCCGCCTGTGACCCCGGTGACGGCAGGAACCCGGGTGACGCCGACGTCCTCCACCTGGCGCATCGACACCCGGATGAGGGGAGCCCCTCGCCGTCCGAACCCCGCTGCGACGCGTCGCCCCGGTGGTGTGTCGATGGTGAGCAGCCTGTCGACGAGGAACCAGTAGGGGCGGCCCGCGTACCGGAAGACCGCATCGGGGATGTGCGGCGTCGGCCTCCCGGCGAGCACCACGGTGCGGGTCGCCGCGAGCTCGAGCGCTATCTCGGCCCCGGAGGTGCCCGCACCGACCACGAGGACCGTGTCTCCGGGCGTGCTCCGGGGGTTGCGGTATTCGGAGGCGTGGAGCTGCCGGATCCCTCCGTCGAGCCCCTCGGCGAACGACGGTCGGTGCGGCAACCCGGTGTGCCCCGCCGCTACGACGAGGTGGGTCGCGGCGACGGGCCCGGCGCTGGTGTCCAGCTCGAAGCCGTCGCCGCGGACGACGGCCTGGTGGACGCGCACTCCGCAGCGGACCGGGAGCGCGAACCGTTCCGCGTAGGCGGCGAGGTAGTCGGCGAACTCGTCCTTGCCCGCGAAACCTGCCGGGCCGGCGGGGTTGGCGGACCCCGGGAGGCTGCTGAACCTGCCCGGGGTGAAGAGCCGCAGCGAGTCCCACCGGCCCCGCCAGGTGTCCCCCACCTGCTCTCCTGCGTCGAGGATCGCGAAGGGCAGTCCCCGCTGTGCGAGATGGGTAGCCGGCGGCGAGGCCGGACTGGCCCGCGCCGACCACGACGGTCTCGAGATGTTCCATGGCGATCTCCTGGACGGATCATTAGAATACGCCTCCAGTGAGTGGACGTCTATGCTAGCGAGATGCCGGATTCCACGCTGCCGCCTCCGTCGCTCCGCGAGGCGCAGGCCGCCCTGACGCGCCGTCGCATCGTCGACGCGGCCGAGCGCCTCTTCCTCTCCGACGGCTACGTCGGGTCCTCGATCGCCGCGGTCGCGACCGGTGCCGGGGTGTCGATCCAGACGATCTACAACTCGGTCGGCAACAAGGCAGCGCTGCTGTCCGCGGTGCTCGATCTCGCGGCGTCAGGGCCGGCGGCGCCGACCCCCGTGCCCGAGTTCATGGCCGAACGGGTAGGGCGTGCCGGAACCGCCGCGGAGGTGGTCGCGGTGCTCGCGGAGTGGTTCGTCGAGGTGAACGCGCGGACGTCCGGCGTGTGGGTGGTGATCCGCCAGGCGGCGGCCGTGGACGTCGAAGTCGCCGCGGTGCAGCGCAGGCGGGACGAGCAGCGCCTCACCAACTACCGCCGCGCCGCTGCGGAACTGAGGAAGAGGGGCGCGCTCGGGGAGCTGAGCGACGCGCAGGCCGCCGCGGTGATCTGGACGACCGGGCACCCCGAGGCGTACCGCACCCTGACCGATCTGGGCTGGACGCCGGAGGACTATCACGACCTGGTCCACACCACCCTCACCGGAGCGCTCCGCGCCGGCTGAGACCGTCAGGGTCCGGGGCGGCCCCGGCCGGCACGGCGCGGTCCACCCGCACTAGGCGACGCCGGCGGGAAGCGGAAGGGCGGATGGGGCACGAATCGATGGTTGAGACACGTGTGGTTTCGTTTTTAGCGTGGAGGGATGAAGACGGCGACACCTCCCCAGACCCGAACGGCCAGTCCGACGGCCACAGCGACGGGCAACGCGACGGACAACGCGACGAACAATGCACAGGGCACGGCGACCGGCACCGGCGACCGTGTCATCTCCACCCTCGACGAACTCTGTGACCTCGTGCAGGGCGACGAGCCGGTGTACCTCCGCTACTCGTGCGGATTCGAGGCCGATCGCGACGGGACGAGCAGCGACGGCGAGAGCGGGCTGGATCTGCCGGGGCTGTCCGTCAATCCGCTGACCCCCGAACCGTGGTGGACCCGGCCGCTCGGCGACTGGCTCGCCCGCCAGGTGTGCCAGTACCGACACCTGGCGGAGGAAGAGGAGCGTTTCCCGTGGGTGCTCACGGGGCAATGCGTGGGCCGCGGGCCGGACTCCGAACCGCTCCTGACCGACGTGGTGCCGCTCGGTCGGCTGCACGAGGACCTGCTGCAGGAGGCTGAGCGGGTGTACGGCGAGCGGTTCGATACCGGGAACCGCCCGTAACTGGGCCCCGGGGCCCGGACGGGACCGGTTGGGGTCGGGACGACGGAGGGCCGGACGCCAGGCGTCCGGCCCTCGTACTGTGCCCCCGGCAGGATTCGAACCTGCGACCAGAGGATTAGAAGGCCCCTGCTCTATCCCCTGAGCTACGGAGGCAGTGGGCCCAGTTTACTATGGGCCGCTCCTGCTCCCCCGCGATACCGGCCCGCGGACTACTCGTCCTCGCCGAAGCTCACCCTGAGTTCGAGGCGGTGCTGGCCGTCCGGGTCCTGTGAGTAGATCGCCTTGCCGGAGATGCCATGCAGCCCGTCCGTGCCGGAGCCGGGGATGATGTGCCCGGAACTCGCCGCATCGGCACCCTCGGCGACGCCCCAGTGCTGCACCGTCATGGACCCCGTGCGCTCGCCGACGGACCCGACGAACTGTTCGGACGCCACGTACCCGGCGCCGACGTCGTTGCCCGCCATGAGCAGCTCCGCCGTGCTCGTCCCGCTGATCTCGCCCTCGAACACCTTCGCGGCGCGGACCCTGGACAGCTCACCGGTGCTGCCGGGCTCCGTATACGGCTCGGCGTCCCAGCCGGTGATCTCGAACTCGCCGGTGTACGTCGTCGTTCCTGTTTCAATCATCTGCTCAGTATTGCCGCTTCGCCCCCGTCCCGCATATCGCTTTTCGCCCAGGGGGCGGTCGGAAGCGCCCCGGGCGGGCCGGGATCAGTGCAGTTGCCCGGGTTCCAGGGGGCGGTAGCGCTTGCGGAACAGGATCTTCGTGCTCCGGTCCACGAAGACGAGGTACAGCGCGAACCCGAGGGCTACGACGGCGGCCACCTGCCGCGCCATCATCAGGCTGAAGTCGAAGTAGGGGAAGATGTCCAGCTGGTCCGTGATGGCGTAGACCATGAAGAAGGCCACCGTGAAGTAGAGGAACTTGACCTGCCAGTCGTCGCGGATGCCGGTGACGGCGAACAGCGGGATCAGCCACACCACGTACCAGGACTGGATCATGGGCGACAGCAGGACGATCGCGGCGAAGGCGAAGGCGAGCCTGCGCACGAGGCGGCTGTGGTCGCCGTGGAAGATCTGGAACGCGATGATGACCAGCGAGGCCAACCGCGCGAGGGTGTGGAACCAGTTGGCGATGTCCCAGCCGCTCAGCCCGACGGCGTCGCCGAGGGTCGCGATGACGAGGCCCATGAACCCGATGGGCGCGTACCAGATCCAGACGCTGCCCGGCGTGCTGAGCGCCCCCACCCAGCCGAAGCCGAAGGTGTTCACGTACCCCATGACCCACAGGATCCCCAGGGACAGCCCGGCGGTGAGGAACCAGTACAGGAAGCGCCGCGGCCAGGACGCCCCCTTGCCCGCCCACATCAGCCCGACGAACGGCAGGAAGATCAGGGTGATCGGCTTGATGCCGACCGAGAGGGTGATGAGCAGGATCCCGAGGAGCGGCCGCCGGGTCGCCGCGAGGTACAGCCCGGCGAGTGCCAGCCCGATCATCAGGGAGTCGTTGTGGATGGCGGCCACGAAGTTGATGAGGAACAGCGGATTGGCGACCGTCAGCCAGAGGGCGCGGTTCGCGTTGATGGAGTGCAGTTCCGCCAGCTTGGGGACGAAGTAGACGCACAGGGCGACGCCGGCGAGTGCGACGACCCGGAACAGGATGATCGAGGTGTCGGGGTGTCCGCCCGTGATGCGGACGATGCCCTCCTCGATCCAGAGGAACACGGGGCCGTAGGGCGTGGGGCTCTGGGCCCAGAGGTCGTCGGCGCCGATCTGCAGGTAGTTGGAGATCTGCGAGTAGCCGTCGACGTACGGGTTGAGCTTGGCCACCATCACCTGGCCCTGCGCGATGTACGCGAAGACATCCCGGCTGAACAGCGGTAGCGCGGCGGCGAGCGGGATCGTCCACGCGACGATGGCCTTCAGCAGGTAGGGGCGCGTGTCGTCCGACCACCCGTTCAGCCGCTGGCCGAGACGCAGCCAGGCGCGGATCAGGAGCATGCCGCCGAGCGCGAGCAGCAGCACGGACAGGACCGCACCGGCGGGCTCGAAGCGGAGCCAGATGATGACGGGATTCCGCCTCAGCTCCGCGGAGGCCAGCGACAGCCAGCCGACGCCGAGGGATCCCATCCACATCAGGAGGGAACCGACGAAGCCCTGCACGACGGCCACGTTGGGGCGGTTAGGGCCCGGCTGCGTCTCGACCTGCGTGAGGGGGACCTGGGCGGGCATCTGGGCATTTCCAATCGTCGGCAAACAGGAGGTCGGCGTTGCATGCCCGTGTTCCAGGGCCGCCGGCGGGTCACGACCGGACGGCGGACACCGCGGTGCCCTGGGCCGGAGGCGGCGGGGGCACCCAGGTCTCCCCGCAGCCCTGAGCGGACTGTTCGAATATTAGCACCGGGGCCCCATGCGAGTCCTCGGGTACGGCCGCTCCCGGCAGGCTGGACGCCACCCGGGGATCGGCGCGTGGGGCGGTCGGTCCCGGACGGTACATTGGTCGAATGCCGATATCGAGTGAACACATCGTCTGGATCGACTGCGAGATGACGGGGCTGGACCTCACCCATGACGGCCTGATCGAGGTGGCAGTCCTGGTCACCGACTCGGAACTCAACATCCTGGGTGAGGGTGTCGACGTCGTGATCAAGCCCACCGCCGAGGCCATGGCCCACATGGGGGACTTCGTGCGGCAGATGCACACGACGTCGGGGCTGCTCGAGGAGCTCGACGGCGGCATCACGATGGACGAGGCGGAGCAGCAGGTGCTCGCCTACATCAAGAAATGGGTGCCCGAGCCGCGGAAGGCGCAGCTGGCCGGCAACTCCGTCGGGACCGACCGGAACTTCCTCGCCCGCGACATGCCACTCGTCGTCGACTACCTGCACTACCGCATCATCGACGTGTCCACCATCAAGGAGCTCGCGCGCCGCTGGTACACCCGCGCCTACTTCCAGGCACCGCCGAAGACCGGCGGGCACCGCGCCCTCGGGGACATCGAGGACTCCATCCGTGAACTGCGCTACTACCGCGCCGCGGTCTTCGTGCCCTCGCCCGGCCCCGACTCGGCCACGAGCAAGGCGATCGCCGGCACCGTCGCTCCCTGACACCTGCCGGCGGGCTCCGACCGGCGGTCAGGAGCACACCGAAAAGTGTGTAAACTTGTATCCGCTGCCTGTCGCTGACAGCCCGGACGGAGTTCCTGAGGGCTGGCGAGCGACGACACATGGTGGGTATAGCTCAGTTGGCAGAGCGCCTGGTTGTGGTCCAGGAGGTCGCGGGTTCAACCCCCGTTACTCACCCTCAGTTGCCAGGGAAGAACCTGGCCACGTATGCCGTCCCGGAGATCATCCGGGGCGGCATACGCATTTGCGGCCCACCCAGCCCAGCCCCGGTCGGCAGCCCTCGGGCCGCACCCGCGGCTGACAGCACCGAAGGACCAGAACCATGGAACGCACAGTGTTCGACGAGGATCACGAGCTCTTCCGCGATGTCGCCCGCGAGTTCAACGAACGGGCCGTCGCCCCCCACTACGCGGGGTGGGACCAGCAGCACATGATGGACCGGTCCGTGTGGACCGCCGCGGGCGAGCAGGGCCTGCTCGGACTCGCGGTACCCGAGGAGTTCGGCGGCGCTGGCATGCCCGACTACCGCTTCCGCGCCGTCCTCGACGAGGAGTTCGCCCGGAGCAACCATCTCGCCGTCGGGCTCGCCTTCCACCTGCACGACGACCTCGTCCTCCCGCACCTGCTCGCCCACGGCTCGGACGACCTCAAGGAACGCTGGCTTCCCGGCATGGTCTCCGGCGAGATCGTGACGTCCTGTGCGTGGACCGAGCCGGGGGCCGGCAGCGACCTGCGCGGCATCCGCACCCGTGCCGTGCGCGACGGCGACGACTGGCTGCTCTCCGGGCAGAAGGTGTTCATCGGGAACGGCATCAGCGGGGACGCCTCCCTCGTGCTCGCCCGCACCGACGGCAGCACCGGCCGCGGGGCCAGCGACGCCTTCTCCCTGTTCATGGTGCGGCGGGGCGAGGGGTACACGCCCGGACGCCAGCTCGACAAGATGGGGCTGCGCGCGTCGGACACGGCAGAACTGTTCTTCGACAACGTGCGGGTCCCCGGCGCGGATCTCGTGGGCGAGGTGGGCCAGGGCCTGCGCTACAGCCTGGAGCAGATCCCGCAGGGCCGCCTCGGCATCGCCGTCGCCGCGGCCGCTCTCGCGCGGGCCACCTACGAGCAGACCGTCCGGTACGTGACCGACCGCAGCGCGTTCGGCGAACGCGTGCTCGACTTCCAGAACACCCGCCACGTCCTCGCCGACATCCTGACCGAGGTCCAGGTCACGGAGACCTTCGTCGACCAGGCGGTCCTCGCGTTCAACGCCGGCACCCTGACCCCGACGTCCGCCGCACAGGCCAAGCTGTGGGCGAGCGAACGCGCCAAGTCCATCACCGACCGGTGCCTGCAGCTGCACGGCGGCTACGGGTACATCCTCGAATACCCGGTCTCGCAGGCCTTCCTGGCCGCCCGGCTGCTGACCATCTTCGGCGGGACCAGCGAGATCATGCGCGAATCCATCGGGCGGTCCATCGCGGACCGTCCCACCCAGAACAGGTAGGTCCATGGCAGTCCATCCCATCGTCATCTCCGGTGAGCCCGTCCTGCACCGGCGCGCCCAGCCGGTGGAGGCCTTCGACGACGAACTGCGCACGTTCATCGCCGACCTCTTCGAGACCATGGACACCGCGAACGGCGTCGGTCTCGCAGCGCCGCAGGTAGGCGTCGGCCTGCGCGTGTTCGTGTACGGGATGGAGAACGACGACGGCGTGGCGCCACGCGGCGTCCTCGTCAACCCGACCCTCGTGACGTCGAAGGTGCCCGGATCGGACCCTGACCCCGACGACGAGGCCGAGGGATGCCTCTCCGTGCCCGGGGAGGCCTTCCCCCTCAAACGCGCCGAATGGGCGAGGATCTCCGGGTTCGACGGCGACGGCACCCCCGTCGAGTTCGAGGCCACCGGCTGGTTCGCCCGCTGCATGCAGCACGAGTACGACCACCTCGACGGCAAGCTGTACGTCGACCGCCTCGACAACCGGCAGTCGCGGAAGGCCAGGAAGGCGATGAAGGCGAACGGATGGGGCGTCCAGGGTCTGACCTGGATGCCCGGTGTCGACCCTGATCCTTTCGGCCACTGAGCCGTCCGGACCACTCCGCGGAGACCGCAGCCCGCTGACGCCGCGCGTCAGGCGTTCGGCCGGGCAGCGGCCCGCGCGTCGGGCTCGGCGGCCTCGACCAGGTCCTCGAGCCGCCGGACGCCGCGCAGGGACCCGAACAGGGCCACGAGGGGCGCCAGGCAGGCGATCGCGACGCCGACCACGACGGCCCCGCGCACGCCGATGGTCTCGGCGAGGATCCCGGCCAGGAGGCTCGCGAGCGCGAGCATGCCCCAGCTCACCATGCGCGACGCCGCACCCAGGCGTCCCATCATCCCCGGCGGGCACACGCGCTGGCGGAAGCTGGAGCCGACCACGATGTTCCACGCGACACTCGCGCCCATGACGAACATGCCGAGGACCCCCCACAGCATCCCCCAGCCCGGAGTGAGCACCAGGAGGGAGGCGTAGCCGAACACCCCGGGCACCATGGACCACCGCCAGAGCGGTCCGGAGCCGAAGCGCTCCCCCAGCGCGTTCGCCGTCGTGCCGCCCGCCGCTCCGCCCACGGAGGCGGCGGCGAGCAGCAGCCCGAGCCACACCTCCGACTCCCCCAGGGTCCTCAGGACCAGGACGACGAGCAGGGAGGCCGCGATGTTGCCGCCCAGGTTCCACAGCGCCGCATTGAGGAGGATGGCGCGCAGCGGGGCCGTGCTGAAGGTGTAGCGCATCCCCTCGGACATCTCCTGCAGGATGCGCCGGTCGCTCTGCGGCCGGACGACCTCCCGGACATCGAGCCGCTGCAGGGCGAGGAGGGAGACCACCGAGGTGACCAGCTGCACGATGAGGGCATTGGACGCTCCTACCGCGCCGGCGAGCCACCCGGCGATGGACCGCCCCGCGGCGTCGGCCGCAGCACCGGAACCGGTGATCAGGCCGTTGCCCTCCATCAGCTCGTCCGGGGTCACCGCCTGCTGCACCAGGGCGGCGTCCGCCAGCTGGAAGAACACGGAGGCCACTCCTGCCACGAAGGCGGCACCGAAGAGCAGCGGCGTGCTGAGGAATCCGAGCCAGTAGCCGAGCGGGAGGAGCGCGAGGACGACGACGCGCACCGAGAGCGCGACGAGCATCACGAACCTGCGTGGCAGGCGGTCCACCCAGACACCGATGAGGAGGCCGAAGAGGAGCCAGGGCAGGAACGTCATGCCGGCCAGTGCGGCCACCGCGAAGTCGCTGGCATCGAGTTCGACGGCCGCGATGACGGGCAGGGCGACCGCTGCGACCGCGTTCCCGAGCACCCCGAAGGTGCTCGAGATCATGAGTGCGCGGAAGTTCCGGTTGCGCGCCAACAGGCGCCTGCTCCGCGGACCACCTGCATTCATCCGATCACCCTAGCCCAGTCCTGCGCCGTGTTCCGGACGCCTCGAGGTCGAGATCCGGACGACTTCGCGGGGTCTTGACGGAACAGGGACCCGGCCCGATACTTGGTTGCCTCCGGCATCCTCTGTGAAAGTTCCCGAGTTCTCCCTTGGCTTAGAGGACCCCTCGTCGATTGCCGCGCCCTCGGTGGAAGCGGAGAATGAGAGCTGGGAGTGGGTCCCGCGGTCGTTCCCCCAGCAGTATCGCGGTCGACCGGCTCCCGAGGCGGCTATAGACGCCGGGCGGCCCCCCTACCTCTTGAGACCAGGTACGGGGGGCCGTTTCATCTCCGGCCCGGAACGGGCCGCCCGACAGGGCGTTCGGGAAAGCGTTCCAGGGGAGTGAACGGGTCAGCCTCGTTGCCCCAGCGGTAGGCCGACCCGTTCGTACCGTCGTGCTCGTCGAGGAGACCCACGGCGGTGTTCACAGAGTATGCGGATCCCCAGTGTCCAGCCGGGCGCGACGCGCCGACGATCCTTGATCGAACGCGCGTTCTCCGTCGGCGTGGAGGTCGAGGGATGGGTCGACCGATACGCCGGGTATCTACTCGGCATCCTCCTAACGTGGGACGACATGTAGCCCGGGCGCTGTAGGGGCGCTGCCAGCCGCAGAACCGTCCGCCTACAGAGCGACCACACCGTCCGTGAGAGTGGCCGCCCGCTGGTCATCGTCATGCCAGAGATGGGCGTACGTCTGCAGCGTCTCGGTCGCATCCTTGTGCCCTAGGCGGTGGGCGACCGCGACCGGCGACATGCCCCCGGCGATGAGCTGCGACGCGTGATAGTGGCGGAGCTGGTGGAACCCGTCGCCGATGCCTGGCACCTTCGCCCGAGCGTCGCGCCAAGCATCCCCGGCGTTCCCCCGGGTGAGCGCACGTCCGCCTGCCGTGAAGACCAGCTCCCCCACCCGTGGCAGGTCCTCGAGCATTGCGATCGTCGCGGGGCCGATGCTGATCGTCCGGACACTCGACGCGGTCTCCGGCGGACCCCACGCCGGGCGGCCGGCGTCCCGTGACACCAGCTGCCGGTCAACGGTCACCGAACCGCGGGACAGGTTCACCCGGTCCCAGGTCAGCCCGCGCATCTCCGAACCGCGCAGCCCGGTCGCCGCCCCGAACACGACGAGCGGCCTGTAGGGCGCCCATATTGCCTCTACCAGCGCCCGCACCGTATCGGTCGACAACGGGCGCACCCGCTCCACCTCATCCCGTGGGAGTCGCATCCCTACGCACGGCGTCGCCCGGATCACGCCGTCGAGGACAGCGGCCTTCATCATGCCCGCGAGGTACGTGTAGGTGAGCTTCACCGTCGACGCCGCCAGCGTCTCCGACCAGCCGATCACTGCGGCCTGCACATCCGTCCGCGTCACCGACTCCATCCGCTTGTGCCCGAGCACGGGCAGGATGCTCCGGTTCATCCGCCGGGCAATCTGCTCCCGGGACGACGCCCGCTGGTGGATCTGCTGCTCCTGCCACCGGGCCGCGTACTCCGAGATGAGCAGCGCCCGCGCCGGCGCCGTGTAGATCCCGGGGTGGGTTCGAGCATTGACCTCGGTCAGGAACGCCTCCGCAGCGTCCTTCGTCGAGAACGACTTTGACCGCTTGCCGCCCTCATCCCAGTGCACCCGCCACCGCAGGCCCTGGCCGTACCGCTCCCGGCGGACACGCTTCGGTGGCCCCCCGTCAGGGTTGGCCCGCGTCCACCTGTCCTCGATGCTGGCCATCAGCCACTCCCCCGTGGGTACCCGCACGGCGTCGTCTCGATCATCTTTCGGATCCCCAATCTCTCCTCATCGCTCAACGACCCGTAGTAGGCGGCGACGTCCGACGGCATGACCTCGAGTTCCCGGGCCAGCAGGCCCACCCAGTTGACGGCCTTCAGTGTCGCCGCGACGCGCCCGGCGCTAATCAGCTGCCGCGCTGCCCATGCCTGCGCTTCCGCTTCCGCTTCCGCTTGCGGAGATGCCTCGGTGTGCCCGAGCGCCGCGTGCCCGAGCATCCTCGCCAGCACCGACCGGCGCTGTACCTTGCCCATCCCGGGCTTCAATGTCATCGTCTGCGTGGCGTGATCCCACGACCCCCAGCCCTGCTCGACGTTCCCCTCGATTACCTGTGTTCCTAGCTCTACCGCTGTCCCCATGAGACCCATGAGACCCATGGATGCACGCTATGGGACGGCTGTGACAGTTCACATACGCGTCGCCGAGCCGTTATCCGACACGCCGGGTCGGGCCGTGTCGGCGGCGTCCCATGCGGTCAAAAGTTGACGCGACATGCTCACCAGGAGCTGCTTCGACTCGGGAGGGAGGGCGCCAGCCCCCTGAAGCACGAGCTCGTCCGGGTCCGAATCGGAGACGTTCAGTTCAAGGGACCGGGCCGCAGCGAGGACGACCCGCGTTACGGACACGTTCAGCCCCCGCGACAGACCCTTGATCGTGGGCGGGTCCGGGAAGTTGTTGATCTTCTGGCCGGCCGCGAGAGTGTTCAACCGGTTCGCTTTCGGGATCCCGCCGCAGTCTCGGGACAACCGCTCGAAGGACCGATCACCCTTCATCTCGAGGATCAGCGATCTGAGCGTTTCTGGGTTGCTAGACATCGTGTTTCTCCTGACAGATTGTGTGCTTGATTCCAGTTGGCGCCCCCTGATGGGGGCTGGTCAACCTCCTATTAGCGGGTGCAGTAGACACTCCAGTAGAGGTTGCATCGTGCGTGAGTAGTGGAGCTTCGCCTACTTGCGAGGAAGGCGCGGCAACTGCGTGATGTCCTCCGCGGGATCCACCCCGGGCTTCTCCGGATAGTGGGTAGTCCGGGCGAACCTCCGAGCGACCTCAGCAAGCAGCTCGGCGTCACTAGCTGAGTCGAGCGGTGGCGCCTGGCTATCCCTGTTCGGCAGGAAGTCTCCGAGAGCAGAGCGCAGGACGCCCTCCTTGTTGCGCGGTACGGACTCCCCGCGCTCCCAGTTCCCGATGGTCCGCAGGGACACGCCAACGCGCTCCCCTAGCTGACCTTGCGTCAGCGCCGCCCGCTCACGAGCGGCCCTGATCTGCTCTCCGGTAATCACAGGCGACACTCTCCTAGAAAGTTTTAGGCAACACAACTGCCCAACGTTGCACTTTACGGGTCCGAAACCGGAAAACCATGCAAGTAGTTCGTAGGTAAAACCGCAGGTTAGAGCGGCTTTTCCCCGAGTCACCCATAGTTGCTTGACCTCGTTGCCTAAGGTTGCCCATGCTCTTCCTATGCGAATGAGATTGGCGCACGGCCCAGCCATAAGGGCCATGCGGGAAGCCCTCGGAATCAAGCACGGGGTCTTTGCAGTCGACTGCAGCATCAGCCCCGGATACCTGACCCACGTCGAGAAGGGCGCCAAGCAGCCCTCCGAAGAAGTGATCACCCGCATTGCCAAACGCCTCGGCGTCACCAAGGACGAGATCACCTACACACTCCACGCCGACGCGTCGAAGAAGCGTGCAGCGTGAACAGCGCAGAAGCCCATGCTCGCCGAGTGGTGCAGCGGCCGGCCTACGTCTACCGGATCTACACGCGGGGCGGGAAGCTCCTCTACGTCGGACGCACCACGAACCTCCTCGTGCGATGGGCCCGGCCGCGCATTCGGCCACGGCACGGCTCGCGGAGGCAGCAGCGGCCGCCACTCCCCCGCCTGCGCCCGAAGCAGCTGTGCCTGCCGGAGCGGAACCCGCGGAGCCGCTGTGCTCCCGGAAGCAGCAGACGGATCTCGGCAACGCGCTCAAGGCCCTGGGCTACACGACGAAGGACGACATGCTCGGCGTCGTCACCGCGTGGGTCGGCCGCGAGATCAACGGATCGAAGGACCTTACCGTGTCCGAGGCGAAGCAGCTGACCGACGAGCTCGTCGCCGCCGCGCAGCAGCAAGCCGACGTTGACACCCAGCAGGAGGACGTCGTTGACGACGACGGCGTCCTCCCCAAGCCGGTCGACGCGGACACTGACGCTGCATGCCTGGCAGGTACCAACTGATGGCGGGCGAGACAGTCATCACCGTCATCGGCAACCTCACTGCCGACCCCGAGCTGCGCTTCACCCCGTCCAGTAGCGCGGTGGCGAACTTCACCATCGCATCCACCCCGCGGACCTTCGACCGGCAGGCCAACGACTGGAAAGACGGCGAGACGCTGTTCCTCCGGGCCAGCGTGTGGAAGGACGCCGCCGAAAACGTCGCCGAGTCCCTCACGAAGGGGACGCGGGTCGTCGCCCAGGGGCGCCTCAAGTCGCATTCGTACGACACGAAAGAGGGCGAGAAGCGCACCTTCATGGAACTCGAGGTGGACGAGATCGGCCCGTCCATCCGCCACGCCTCCGCGAAGGTGACCCGGACACAGGGGCCCGGCACCCGCGGCGGCGTCCAGCCCGCCACCAGCGGGCAGCATTGGGGCCAGCAGCCCGCAGACGACCCGTCGGGTGCCGCCCCCACCGACGACGCAGAGCCCCCGTTCTAACCACCCAGATTCACGCTGCCCTGCAACCCTCCCGTTGCAGGGCAGCTTTCACCCCTTCTGAGAGGCACCCCAGTGATGCTCACGATCTACACCCTGCCGAACTGCCAGCAGTGCAACGCCACAAAGCGGTGGCTCGAGAAGCGCGGCCTCCGATACGTGGCCGTCGACCTGGCCCAGGGCCCCGCCGACGCAGCCGCAGTCGCAGCCCTCGGCTACCAGCAGGCGCCCGTCGTCATCGTCTCCACCGGCGACCCAGAAACCGACCTCCACTGGGGCGACTTCCGCCCCGACTACCTCGAACGCTAAGCAGGGAGCCTCGCAGCATGAACACCACCACGACCATCACTAACCCTGAGATTTGCACCTCCTGCGGATCCCCCATCCGCACCACCGGCGAATGCAGGTGCTCGGATTGAGCCGGCAGATTCTCTCGCTGGGCGCCGGGGTGCAGTCCACCGCACTCCTCCTGCTGTCCGCAATCGGTACGCTCCCGCGGCTCGATGGAGCCATTATCTCGGACACCGGCTGGGAGCCAGCGTCCGTTTACGCCCATCTCGACCGCATCGAAAAGGAGATCGCCAAGCCCGCCGGCATACCGATCTACCGAGTTTCCTCCGGGAACATCCGCAATGACGCCCTCGACCCCGTGCACCGCTTCGCGTCCATGCCGCTCTATATCAAGAACAAGGACGGCGGGGACGGTATGACCCGGCGCCAGTGCACAAGCGAGTACAAGCTCAAGCCAATCAAGGAGCAGGTGCGCCGCATCCTCGGCGCCGAGCCACGAGAGGACGGTAAGCCGGGCCGCGTACCCAAGGGCCGCTCCGTCGATCAGTGGATCGGCATCAGCACGGACGAGCGCGACCGGGCTCTCGATCAGGACGGCAACCTCAAGACCGGCGATGTCTCCTACTCTCGCAACCGATACCCGCTGCTGGAGCTGGGCATGAGCCGCGAGCTGTGCGTCCTGCTCCTCACCTCGCAGGGCTTCGGGTCGACTCCGAAGTCGGCGTGCATCGGGTGCCCGTTTCACACCAACCGCCAGTGGCGCGAGCTGCGCGACAACAACCCCGCGGAGTGGCAGGACGCGGTCGAGTTTGATGCGGCGATCCGTGCGGGCTCCGCGAAGGCCAACGCCCAGGGGCAGCCACTGCTGGGGCAGGCATTCCTGCACCGTTCGCGCATGGCCCTCTCGGACGCGCCGATCGACCGCGTCAGCTACCACGAGTGGGCGAGCCGTCAAGGCAATCTTCTGCACGCCATCGCTGCGGCCGAGTTTGAAGAGTCCCTCGAAGATGACAGCTCCCTCGCCGGGTGCAGCCCCTTTTCCTGCAGGTCAGAAGGTGATGACTGATGCCGACTTGGACTCACATGCGGAACCGATCAGAACGCCCGCGTCGAGCCGCCCTCGTGCAACTCGAAAGAGCTCGTGTCGCCGACGCGCCACACGGTAGCGATGTCGTGCTCGGCGAGGAGCTCCAGCAGGTCGGCATTCGGCGCGGCGGGGAGCAGCAGCCGGCAGGGGCGGCCGTCCACGTACCGGCGATAGTCGAGCAGCTGTCCGAGGCCAGCACGCACGCTGTTCCTGGTGGCGTCCGCTTTGGCTTCGTAGAGGATGCCTTCGGTGGCGTCGTGGATGTCTGTGAAGAGCGGCATGCTGCTGCCCTTCGGGTACACCTTGAACCGATCGAGCTCGCGGCCCCTGCTCTTCAGGATGGTCTGGAAGGCGTTGACGAGATCCTGCTCGCGCTTCTTGCCGGTGCCCGCTTCAGTCCCGGCTCGCTCAAACTCTTCGACGGCGTGGTTCTCGAGCGGAACCCGACTCGCACTGCCGGCATCCGTCGGATCTGCAGCCTTCGAGCTCAAGTCCTCGTCGCGACGGAGGATCTCCCCGACCGGCCGCAGGTGAAACACGAAGACAGTGCGCATGACTCCATCCACGCCGGGGGCATCCTCCGTGGAGTACGGGTGGTCGTCGTCGATGGCGAACTCACCCAGGTAGATGCGGTCCTGGCCGTTCCCGACGGCGGCCTTCCCGCTCACACCGAAGAGGCGGACGGCCTTCCCGTTGAGCTTATGATCCCGCAAGGCGAGATTGCCCTTATGCACCTTCTGCGGACCGATCCGGTCCATACCCGTGTACGAGAACACGTCTCCGTCGGCAGACCAACCGTCGAACTCATACCCGTTCTCCCGACCCACCTTCGGGTCAGTGAACAACAGCACGTTCGCCGAGGTGCTCGGCGTCTCCATCCCTCCGAACCTCGTGCCGCCGTACATCGCAGCGATCTCTTTGCGCGTGCCCGTCCATCCGACGGGAGTCCCCCACTCAACAGTCATAAGAGGAGGCTAGCTGCACGACCGCTCCTTAGCCGCCGGTCACGAGCGACCCGCCGAAGACTATCGATTCGTTGGGCCCTCGCTTGTGAAGTACGGCGTGATGTGATCCCGAATCTTCGTCGACCTTTCCTCATAGTGCGAAAGATTTTCGCGCAGCTTGGTCAGCAACTTCTGACGGTCGCCCTCATCACCTACGGGCCACGTCGAAGCGGCTTCCCTCATCCTCGCGGAAATACCGATGTAATCGATAGCTATGTCATCGGCATCGTTGGGCAGCGGCATGACGTGATGTGCGCTACTAACCATGTGAGAGAGGCGTACGGATCTCGCCAATACAGAAACCCAACCCCTAAGAGCTTCGCCGAGCGCTCGGGAACCTGGTTCGAACGTCATGCGATAGCGGGCGGATCGGAGTTGTTGGTCATGAGCATCCAGTTGGCTCAAGTCATCAGCACCGTTGACCACACCCACTACAGCGGAAAGGAAGTCTGCGATGGCAGCTAGCTCCCTTGCTCGTGAGGATTCAGATCGTTGGTCGGTCAGTTGCCGCTCTAGGGAGTTTCGTTGCTCGTCAAGGGCCCTCTTTGCATCATCCCGTTGCGCAGTTAGGGCCTTCTCAGACAGGCTGCGTTGCTCCTCAAGTGCTCGCCGGGCCAATTCGGCTTGGTGGAGATTGGTACGCCAGAGAACGAGCAAAGCCACGCCGGCGGCCCCGATGGCTCCGACGAGCGATCCAATTACACCTGACCAAAGTTGCAGCCATACTTCCGACCCAAGTCCCCAGAACATCCATGAAGACTACAAGGAGAAACTTATGACTAAGCACGACTACATCATGACCGGCAACAAGCGGGAGCAGGTCAAGCAGGCCGGCAACGCCGTCACCCCGCCGGCCGCCCGCGACCTCATCAGCATCGGCGCCCAGGCGTTGGGGGTGGGTTCGTGAACCCTACGAGCCTCGTTCAACCCAGTCGGGCCAGTCGTCATTGCCCGTAAGAGCTGCGAGTTCATCAAAGCGCGGAAACACAGTAGAGTCGCGCCACTCAGCAGTGCTCTCAGACCAGTTGATGACCAGCCTCCACATCTCGAGGAGAACTAGGCCCCGAACCGATCTGGGCATGTCCCGGGTTTCAATCACGAATTTCCGCAACCGATCGAGGAGCCTTCGCTCTTCATGGCTGTTCGACTCCAGTCGTGCGGCCGCAATATCTCCGAGAACGCGGAAGTCCGTCGGCAGCGGCGTTCTCTTACCGTTGACAGATTGCAGCACGAGGTCTTCACCAAGTTCTCCGACCGATGCGAATATCGCTGCGAATGCTCTTCGCAGCCGGTCGGCGTGCTCTGCGGCCGACCGGTCCTTCTCAGCTTTGATGCGGGCCTTCTCTGACTTTTCGGCTTGGTCCTCAGCTGAGCGAGCCGTCCGCACCGCATACACCAAGACGGCAACCGACGCTGCCGCGGAAACCAGAGGAATCCAGATACTGGCAAACCACTGGAACATGCCAGGGTCACGCCCTATCTCGTCCACAACTTTGAGAATGGCGCAGGTGATAGGGCCACCGTCTTCGCAAGTGAGTAGTTTTAGCACCCGCTCACCCTATAAGCACTCCCGGGGGGCGTTCGCCAATGGCGTGGTTCAACGCTGACGACAAGATGCATTCCCACCCGAAGGTGCGCGCTGCGGGTCTCGAAGCGACCGGCCTCTGGCTCGTGTGTGGCACGTACTGCACCGACTACCTCACTGACGGGGTCGTGCCGGGCTGGCACGTCCAGTCCTGGCCGAAAGGGCGACAGCTCGCACAGAGGCTGATTACCGCGGGGCTGTGGACGGCTGAGGGCGACCAATACCGGTTCCTGTCCTGGACGGAGTACCAGCGCACGAAAGAACAGGTTGAGAACGAGAAGAGGAAGGCGCGAGAACGGAAACGGAAATGGCTCGACGGGCAGGAAAAAGACGGAGAAGAACGGTGAAGGAACGCCGTTCCGCGCCCGTTCCGAACGGCGAAAGTTCGTCGAAGGTTCAGGTGCCCAAGACCAAGGCCAAGACCAAGTAGTTAACTCACCTCCCAGCCCTCAAGGGTTTTCAACCCTCTGGCTGAGAAATCAATCAATCGTCACCTAGGTGATAAGCGAGGTTCGAACACTTGACTGACTTCCCAGAACTCACACAACCCCAGGCCACACTCCTCGCGCACATCCTCCACGAGATCCGCCCCGACTGGTCTATCCCCTCGATGATGAGCCTGCTCTGGGAGCACCGGGCAGACCACCCGTTCCCGGCACTCGTCATCGCAGCCGTCAAGACCGCAGCAACCCCCACGAACCGGACGCCCGCGGTGATCTTCATGGAAGGCCGGCACTGGAGGGCCGACGGAGACCACCCACGAGAGCAGCCACCACCCGGGCCGAAATGCGAAGACCACCCCACCGAACCGGCCCACACCTGCCACTGCTGCAAAGCCGACATCCTCGTCGGCGACAGACCACCCACCCACCAAGGCAAACACTGGAACCCAGGGAGCACACCATGACCACCACCGAAACCCGCCGCACGAAGCGCAGATACGCACACGAGCTTTACCCCCACCCCGGCGAATGGGAATCACGCCCTCTCGATGTCGAACTCCCCTACCTCTACACCCGCGCCATCGGCTTCGACGTGCAGGGAACCAGCTGGTTCAACACCATCTCCGAGCGCACCGGAAGCCGCACCGCGGAACTCATCGCCGCCCGCCAGATCGCGCTCATGGCCGACGCAATGCACCAAGGGCTCACCGGGCAGGAAGCGTGGGACTGGGCTGTGGAACGCATGGACGACGCTGGCGAATGGATCTATGAACGAGCCGTGCACTACGGCGTCGACCCCAGCGCCATCAAGCCATACCCCTGCGGCCCGGAGCCAGAACACCACGACCACGATGAGCCGATCCCGGGGTCCCGGTGGTCCAAGGTCCACCGCATCAGCGGCAAAGAGTCCGAATGCCCGGACTGCACCGAAGCCCGAGAGGAGGCCACCCGATGAGCACGAACATCACACCCTCCCGTAGGGCGACCAACCCTCCCGCGCACCGACCCACGGTGGTTGATGTGGCGGAGGCTCGTTTCGTGGAGGCGAAGGCGATAACGGATGCCCTGGTCGAGCGGTTGCGGCGGGAGCGTTCGGAGTCGGCTGGGGCGGCGGTGGATGCCCGGATCTCGGTGGAGCGTCGGGTGCAGGTGACGCGTTTGGAGCTGACGGATGCGGAGGCGTATGAGTCGCGGGTGTTTGCGGTGTGGGAGCATGAGCGTTCGGTTGCGGCTGGGCGGGACGTGGCGGGGGTCAGGAGCGTGCGGCGGGCGTCGGGTGGGTATCCGGGTGTCTCACATTCTGCTGGGGCTTCTGAGCGCCTTCCAGCCCCTCCATTGGGATTGACGAGTGTTCATGCTGGGAGGGTGTCGTGAACGAGCCATGGACGCTGGAGGTCCCGGCGCCGGCCGCGTGGATCTCGATGAACGACCGGTCCCATTGGGCGACCAGGGCTCGCCTGACGAAGGCGTGGCGGCACTCGGCGCACGTGTACGCGAGGCTCGCCCGGCTCCCCAAGGGTCTCGGGCCAGTGCACATCACCGCGGCTGTCATCAAGTCGACGGGCAGGGCGTACGACGCGCACAACCTCACCCCCACCGCGAAGGCGGTCATCGACGGGCTCGTCGACTACGGGCTCACCCCGGACGACACGAACGCCCACGTCGTCGGCCCAGACATGCGCGAAGGCGGCACCGGCAGGGCTGGACTTTTGCTCACAATCACTCCCATTGAGAGTGGTAGTGCCCTCTGATTGACACTAGACTGATAGGACACGTAGAAGCCCCGCGACGCTGCGAACGTCCGGGGCACGACCGGAAGTGAGGTTCCGATATGACCAGCATAGACACAACTCGCCGGCAGCTCGCCGCGACGATCAACGAGAACACAGACGTTCTGTGGTCGAACGGCAGCCTGGGCGAGGTGGTGGGCGCCATCCTGGCCGAGCACGCCGTCATCCCCCGCAGCGAACTGCCCATCGTCGAAGCGCACGGCATGGGCATCGGTATCGGTTCGAAGCGATTCGGCCCGGGCAACTCCGAAACCCGGTGGGAGTATGCGCTCAACAACATCGCACTCGCCCTGCACCTCGAAGCGAGGGAGGACGCAGTGGAAGCTGCCGCCGCCCAAGCGAAGCGGGCCGCACGCCGCGACGAGCTGGTGATCGAGCTGTTCAACGGGCCAGGGTTTTTCTACAGCAGCATCCAGCCCGGGGCACGCGCCGCCATCGACCGGATCATCGACCTCGAGCAGGCCGCAGCATGAACCGCAAGGAGATCACCGACGCCCGGGCGAAAGCGGTCCAGTTCATCCTCGACAGCGATGCCGCGATCGGCCGACTCGACCGAGAGTTGAAAGACCGTAGCTGGGGCGACGGGAAACCCAAGGCGTCCGACCACTCCTCCGGATCACCCGAGACCGGGCAGCTGCGCCGCACCTCCCTCGACCTCACCCGCGCACTCGCCCGCATGAGGCGACCATGAGCGCTTCGGCAACCGTGGAGCGGTTGAGCGCAGCTCGGTCGCTCGCCTGGGCGTCGCTTCGGCCTGCTTTCGACCACGCGATCGTACTCGCAGAGGAGGCTGACGCGCTGGCCGCTATCGCCTCAACGGGAGCGCAGTCGAACATCCCACCGGCGTACCCCCCACTCGTGACGAAACTCGCCGGCGCTGCCCCGACGCCCCCGGCCGGCTTCCTGCACACCACTTGGTGCCGGGGTGACGAGCGCGACGGGCACTGCCGGCGCGGACGATCTTCGGGCACTGAAGCATGAGCGTCCGGGCCCTCACCTCCGCGCTCGAGGCGTACGAGCTGGCCATCGCGTGCGGGGCCCCGTCCATCACCCAAGCGGACCTGTTCGCTGACCTCACCGCAGCCCACCGCGCACACGTCACTCGGCTCGACGCCCTCGAAGGGTTCATCGCCGACCCCGAAGGGCAACGCCTGGTCGCCCGCATTCACAAACGACAGGAGGCAGCATGAGCACCGTTGAATCCGGGCTGAGGGCCCACGGCCCGGAATCCGACTACGAGGCGCTGATGGGCGAAGCCGCCGACGCCATCACCGCCCAGAGCGAGCAGATCAAGGCCGTTCTCGCGATGCACGTCGCAGAAGGCAATGGGTGCTGCATCTCCTGCTGGGACTTCAACGAGGACAAGGACGTCAAGTTCCCCTGCCCGACCAGCATCGCTCTCGGCGTAGACCCACAGCAGAAGCCATGGTGAGTCCGGCGCCGTTCCTCGACGTGATCGGGTTCCCCGACGAGGGTGGGCCCGTGGACCCGACGCCGCGGGCCGCACAGCATCTCGTCGCCGCCGGCGGGACATCACCGGACGAGGAACGACCAGCAGCCCACAACCAGGCAATAAGCTGAGCTGATGGGGTACACCAGATCCGACTTCTCGAACCGCAGCGCCAGAGCCGAACGGAAGGCGCTCGAGGGTGAGGCGCAACCAATCGATTTACCGTACATCTTCTTCTGGGGCTTCATTTTTTCCCTCACCGTCGTCTTCGGACTGATCTGGGTGGCAGCAGCATATGAGACGAAAGAGTGGATCTTCTGGCGAGCTGAACCGCGCTTGGAGCCTGATCGATTCTTTGCCGTGATCCGAAACGCAGTGACAGCCGCTGCGGCCTTAGGCGTTGGAGTGACGCTGTTCTTTTCCTATCGCCGACAGCAAACCGCGGAGCGAACCCTTAGGATCAGCGCTGAGGCGCAAAGAACTGCTGCCGAAGCACAGAAGACAGGCGTCGAAGTACAAAAGACATCAGCTGCAGCGCAAGAGACTGCCAACCGGAATTTCGAACTTGCGAATCGCAACTTTGAACTCGTCAGTCGGAAGCATGACTTAGACATCGTAGCGTCACTCCGTGCCCGATACGCGCAATGCGCGGAGCAGCTCGCCAGTAAAGAGACTGCGGTGCGCCTCGCCGGCCTCTATGCCTTGAGCGCACTAGCAGATGATTGGTTTGATCGCGACGACACTGCCGAGCAACAAACCTGCCTCGACCTCTTCTGTTCAGTCATTCAGATAGAGAGTCAGGGAGATGCTTATGATCCCGCAAGACCCTCTGCGATTCAGCGCGCCGGCTGGCAGATACTTAGTGCACGATGGCAGAAAGATGTTGAGAAGCGGAAGTACTGGGGTAATCGTTCACTCAACCTAGAGGGCGTCTCAGCGATACAGCCCATCTCTAATGCCCTCATTTCGAACAACGGAATGTTGATACTTAAGGACGCGACTCTTGAAGACAACACCTTCTTCTCGGAAGTTGAACTGGATGGCGGCGCGCTTATTCTGCAGGGCGCCAAGGTTAACAGACCCGGGGGATTCTTCTCAATGATGGACTGCAAGTTTGGGAGTGGGCTGCTATTTTTCGAAACCCTGCATGAGTCTTTTAAGACAATGCACTTCTCAAACTGCAATTTCTCCGGCGCGATGGGCGCTACTTTTATTCATCATGAAAAGATTTCCTTCACCTTTGACAACTGCGTCTTTTCGGGTGGTCGATTCGGATTACTCTTTCATAGTCTCATAAAATCGCGAGAAGCGAACAGTCTTCGCGTGAGCTTCATAAATTGCACCTTCGAAGACCAAGTGTTCAACATTGACTACGACGGCGATGAGTCTCATCTAAAAGTCGACTTTGACGAGCAGTGCATCTTCTCGGGTAAAGCATTACCCATGAGCAAAAACCCTGCGCAAGCCATCAGGGAAAAGTAGGTCGCGCATCCGAAGTCAGCGAAGACTGACCCGACCTTGGGCGCGCCCCAGCAGAGAGGAAGACATGCCCACTTGTGGTGCAAAGAAGCGTGACGGCGGTTCGTGTGGCGCTTCGCCCATGCGGGGTCAGAAGCGGTGCGCCCGGCACGGGGGCAAGTCCCCGCAAGCCCAGAAGGCGGCAGCGGCCCGGATAGCAGAGGCAGAGGCGAAGGACACCATGGAGAAAGCGATCGTCACCCTCGGGCTACCCCAGGACATCGACCCCGCGAAGGCCCTCCTCGACGAGATCAGCCGGACGTATGGGACGGTGCTGTGGTTGCAGGGGAAGGTGCGGGAGCTCGGGCCCGATCAGCTGGTGTGGGGCGAGGTGGAGAAGCAGCAGGGCATCGGCCCACAGGGCCCCGTCGACACGACCACAGAGCGGGCCGAGTTCAACGCCTGGTACCAGCTGTACCTCGGGGAACGGAAGCACCTCGTCGCCGTCACCACCGCGGCATTGAAGGCCGGCATCGAGGAACGCCGGGTGCGCCTCGCTGAGCAGCAGGGCGACCTCGTGGCGCAGGCAATCCGGTCCATCCTCAACGCCCTGAACCTCACGCCCGGGCAGTGGGAACTCGTGCCCACCGTGGTGCCCGCCGCACTCCGATCGCTGGGCGAACTGGCGCCCTAGATCCCTTCCATTTAGAGGTAATTATGCTCCTATTACGGTAGAATCGAAGGTGTTAGGGCGGGCAATTCAGGGGGACGAAGTGGCAACAACAGTGGACCAGTCGACGGGCGCTGAAACGTTCGAAAGCATGTGCCAGATAGCGTAGGAGAATCTCCCCGAATCCACTCCCTGGGCGGACCTCGACGACGCGTCCCGCACCTCGTACCGGGAAGACGTCCGCTGGGTCCTCACCGCGGCCGCCGACCTCATGCCCCTCGGAACCCTCCACGACGCCGACGGTGCCAGCATGTGGCTCCGAGGCCAGCAGTGACAGCGCAGGAGTGCACGGCACCCCACTGCGAGAAGCACCTCGCCGAGGGCGTGTACCTGTGCGACGACGACCTCACCAAGCTCAAGGACGCGCTCCTTGACGTCCGCGACACCCTCGCAGCGCTCGGCGCCGTCGCCATCCGCTCCACCGCCTACGGGGAGAGCGTCGGGGGTGCGTCCGCCGGCGACAAGCCCGTCATGTTCGACGAAGTCGCCCTCACCCGCGGCTACGAACTCCGCGAACTCGTCAACGCCTGGGCCCGCTACATACTCGAGCCCCTCACAGCCCAGTGGGACCGCGACACCCTCGCATGGATGGAAGAGTGCGAACGGATCGACGCCCTCGCCCTCACCGGGGGACCCGCCCCACCAATGCCCGCCGAACCCCTGCGGCCCGGCCCCCGCGACCACCGGTCCCCCGCGACCGTCGCCGAATGGGTGGCCACCATGGCTGCGACCATCCGTGTCAGCGAGTGGGCCGGAGACATGTACGACGAGATCATCCCCGCCGTCCGCCAGTGCCTCCGCGGGGCTGACAGGCCTGTGCAGCGCGTGTTCGCTGGCATGTGCCCCACGGACATCGAAGGGGAGGTGTGCGGGTCGCCGCTGTACGCCCTGCAGGGCAAGCCGTACGTGACCTGCCGGACCTGCGGTGAGGCGTACGACGTCAACGGGTGGAGGGCCGCCGCCCTGGCCGCTGCTGGGATCATCGAAGGCACGGCCGCCGAGATCAGCCGGGCGCTCACCGACCCGACCACGGGGGAAGCCCTGCCCGCGGCGACGATCCGGAAGTGGGCGCAACGCAAGCAGCTCATCCGCTGCAACGGGCCCGAGATCCTCCAGGCGGTCGGGAGTCGGCAACTGGTCATCCCGCAGAAGCGGTACCGGATCAGCGAAGTGCAGGAACTCTGGCTGCGGATGAAGGCCTCGAAGTACGGGAATCCCGCGCTCAAAAACTCTCCCGTTGGGGTGAGTGTCGTCTCTTGACAGGGTGGGGCTTGTCACATAGTCTCAGACCATAATCGCCCGCAGTGGCAGATTTCCCCCGTCAACGCCCGCCCAGACATGGGGCGAAGGTCGGTTGAGGCTCCACCTCCTGACAGGAGCCAGTGACACCACCTGCGGGGCACAACTGAATACCTGCCGGAACATGAGCCGGCGGGCCAGACTTCCACCACGGGCTAGGGGGACTCCTGAGCACGAAAGGTGAAGGGCGCGGTTTAGTCCACGGCGTCAGCGCAGTAGCTCAGTGGATAGAGCACGGGCCTTCCGGCCCGTTGCGGCGGTTCAAGTCCGTCCTGCGCCCCTAAGTCCTTCACACCCCTGCTTCGGCAGTGCGGAACGTGCGGGCACCCCGTCACGGCCAGCCAAAGCGCCCGCCCCGCCCCACCCGTCTTAGGGCAGCTCAAGGCACAAGCCGGACGCAACACCGGGCACCGCCTCACAACTGCGGCTGAAACAGGCAGAGGCGCCAAGCGTGGTCTGCCGTCTACTGGTAATTCGCCTTGCGAACTTGAGCTGCTGCGGCATGCCGCGCTAAGCGCTGCTCCTTAGTCTCCTTCGCCACTGGATTGTTCCAAGACTCCAGGCACGTTCTCACCACCGAAAGCAGTGCAATGACCTGCCCAAACAAAAGAGCGTCGACGAACTTGGCTGTAATTTCTGGCTCGTCGACCAGAAAGGCCACGCCGGTTAGGAGTGTAAGCGCTGCATAGGAGACGAAGGCGGCGGCTGCTTCCCGCTGCAGCGTAAGGCTTCCGTGTGCGAAAACAGTGAATGAGGCGACGAAAATGCTCACTATCAACGGTGCAAACAGCAGGACACTCGCGGTCACCGAGTATCCACTGTCAAAAGCGAAAATCATGAACAGTATGCCCACGGCCCCAGAAACGACCATTACGAGAACGATTGTCCATGTCTTCATTTCGCAGCTCCTTCGCTTGCAAAAATGGTCTCATGCCCGAGGCTCGCGCCAAGGAGGAGGGTCAAAATTTAGCCGGTGGTAGCGCCAGCAACCACTCACACCCGAGGGGAACCCGTGAGCGTGACCTGGCTGGAACGTGCAGCGATGCAGTTCGAGCCGCGGAAGCCGAAGTGGGCGTCCCCGGGCGCCATGGCATTGGCGAGCTCGATAGGGCACACGCCGCGCTCAAGGCGGCAGGCCTGCCCACCCCATAACCGCATATCGACTGCACTCTATGACCGTCCTCGTGGGCGGTCATTTTTTATGCCCGGGAAGGGGCCACTGATGACCTACACGATTGACGAGTCCCTGTCCGACTCCGAATTCACCGACTCCCTGAGCGTCCTCGGGACCTTCGGAACTCCGCGCCGCATCGAGTCCATCACCATCCACCACTGGGGGTCCTTCGGGCAGACCCACGACGGCGTCGTCGACTTCTTCGTCCACCGAAACCCGAACACGTCCGCGCACTTCGTCGTCTCGGACGGGCGGATCCACTGCCTCGTCTCCCCCGTGAACGCCTCCTGGGCTGCGGGCAATGCCTACGGCAATGCGACGAGCATCCACATCGAGTGCCGCCCCGAGGCGACGAACGGTGACTACGCGACCGTGGCCTGGCCTGCGCGAGCACTACGGCGCGAACCTTCCGCTCATCAAGCATTCGTCCTGGTCCGCGACAGCATGCCCCGGGGTGTGGGATCTTGCCCGCGTGGATCGCGAGTCTCGGGCGCTGTCCGCCCCCGTGCCGGCACCCCCGATCACGGCGCCGCCCGCCGCCTTCGTGAAGCCGGCTGTCAACGCAGTGTACGAGCCGGATGATCACTGGCTGGTGGAGGCAGGCAAGGGCGAGACCCTCGGCAAGATTGCCAAGCACTTCGGAGTGAGCGTCGAGAAGATCGCCGCCTACAACGGCATCAAGGACCCGAACAAGATCAAGCCGGGTGAGCGCGTCTGGCCTCCGGTTGGCGCCGATACATGGGTAGTTGACGCCGGCGATACACTGTCAAGCATCACTGGCTGGTACCACGCGAACGGGCACAAGGCCCTGACGGTACAGAAGCTGCAGTTCGCGAACGGCATCAACAACCCGGCCGCGGAAACGAAGGTCGGGCTGCGGCTCCAGATTCCGCATTGAGAGCCGCTTCTCGCGCTGACCACACTCGTTGTCGGCATCACAGCACTGGCTCTGTGCTGGACGCTACCTACCCTATGGGAAGGCGCCTCCGCCCTCATCGGCATCGTCGCTCTCGCACTCGAAAGAAGCGCATCATGATCATTGCGGACCCTGCAATTCGTAAGTGGATCTATGGCATCGTGACGGCCCTAATCCCGATCCTCGTCATCTTTGGCGTCATCGGACCCGACGAGTCCCAAGCGTGGCTGAACCTTGCCGCGGCGGTTCTCGGGCTGGGCGCGGCCGGGCTTGCCTTTCCCAACACCCCGCCTCCCCCGCCTCCCCCGCCCGTCCCAGCGAACCCGCTCGATCGGGTCGAAGGACCCGACCACCGCGCCAATATGTAGGCGCTCCGCTCCTAGCTGATACTTGGCCTTACTCCGTGAGACAAGACAGAAGCGCCCCATTCTCCTTATGAGGGTGGGGCGCTTTCGTCATTGGCGGAAGCTACGGTCGCAGCCATGGAACACAAGCCCCGCCCAGGGTGGCATGGCATCCCGCCCTCACGGGACCGGTTCGCCCCACCCATCAGCCTCCCCGAGCCCACGGAGGGGGTCACCAGGACTACGGAGAACGCTCCGTCCATCTGGTGTGACCTCGTCTACCAGGACGGGCGTACACAGACGGTGAAGGGGTTCGCGATGGCGTGGACGAACAGTCTCGTCCTGTGCCAGTGGGTGGAGTACTCCATGGCACGGGAGGCGTGGGTGAACGCGAACGTCGTCAGCCGCCGGAAGCTCGCGGATCCCCGGCCGCATCGCGACGGGTGAGGTTAGCCACCCTGACTGCTAGCTATCCCAGTCCGTCAGGAAGTATCGGGATCGGGCTGGCCCTTCAACTGGCCCTACAAGCTCTGGTTGCCCTGAGCCATCCATGGGTACTTTGAAGAGGCTCGTTTCGGTGCCCCTGTAGGCGATGAAGAAGGCATGGGTACCTTCGGGGTTCACGATTGCCGTGGTGATCTCAAAATCCGACACGGGCGTAATTGGTTTTCCAGGGAAGTTGCAGAACCCTTGTGACTCACTCGGCGGGCGCGCCTCTACTACGGATAGCTGACCGTCTTCAGTCAACTGAAACGCGCTTGTGTCGTCCACCCACGCGAGGACGTTCTGTTGAACATCGAGATTCATCTGTGATTGCCCATCGGGGGCGACAGTTTTGTTGCAACTAGAGAGGCTAGTGCCCATATTGTCCACGCGTTGAGGCTCGCCTACCGCGTCCAGGAACACGGGCGGGCGCACGTCTCCCATCGGGACTGTCCTCGTAATTCCGCCTGCGTCGGCGTCCGCCCAGTTGTAGGTTTGCGTCGCTTGGTCGAAGAAGAACAGGGAGCCGTCAGGCGCAAATAGTGCGTTCCAGTGCTGTGGGGCTGCTGCGAAACCACCTGAACCGCCAGCTAACTTCTCCGAGAAGTCGGTTAGCTCCTTTGCCTGCATATCGACCCAGCCCACGCGACTGGAGTTGTCTTCCGCTCTTTTGAAGTCGGCGGCGCTGCGGGCATAGTCATCAGAGAACCACTGCCGCATTCGGTCGGCACTGAACGCTCCCGACGGACAGGAGGGTGTGTCCCCGATGGTCATGTCGGAGATCGGGGTGAGAACTGCCGTTTCCGCATCGATCACCCAAACTTCAACTTGAGTAAGTTCCGAGGTTCCGGAGGTGCTGCAGGTAATGAGGGTGGGACCATCGGACAGTTCGGGAGCAGCGGCGGGTTCTTCTGTCGCTGCCGGCGTCACCGGCAGAGTTGCGCTAGGGGTTGCACTTGTTTGTTCCTGAGCAGAAGAACTCTCAGCAGGGCTGGTCGGGGATTCAGCAGGAGCGCCGCCGCAAGCCGTTGCCACTGCTGCTACTCCCACAAGCACGACAAGTCTTCGAACGAGATCCTCCATGTGCCCTCCAAGGCATATCAGGCTCTTTCAAGCCCTCGCTTCTCCGGATGGCTAACATTTGCAAGAGGAGCATGCGGTGTCAATGACTCCGCTTTAGGGAGCATGCGAGGGAACAAATCGGCAGGCCGAGCGAAGGGGCCATTCCTCGCCCTTAGGATCAGGTCATGGCCGATCAATCCCGTTTCATGACCCTGCCCGACGTCGCCGCGGAGCTCGCAGTCAGTCAGTCGCAGATGTACGCGCTGGTGAAGTCCGGCGACCTGCCAGCCATGCAGGTGGGAGGCCGCGGGCAGTGGCGTGTGCAGCGGGTGAAGCTCGAGGAGTACATCGCAGCATGTACGAGCAAGCCGAGAAGCAGCGCGGCAAGCTCGCCCCTGAGGACGTTGCCGCCGAGGAGTAGCGTCGATGGACGAAAGTTGGGGGCCGTGCGAGTCACGCGAGGAGTGGCTGCTGATGTACGAGCACGGCCTCTCCCCAGAGCGGATCGCGGACTTGTGCCGTACGAGCGTTCGGAACGTCCGACGCGTCGCCGCTAGCAAGGACCGTCGCGATCGCGGCTTTTTCGATCGCCGGCTTGTCCTGCACGACCAGCCTGCAGTGCCGAAGCGACGCCCCCTGCTCACCTGGCAGCAGAAGTACGAGAACTTGTGCTGGTTCGTCAAAACTGCAGGGCGTCTCCCCCGCCAGGATGGTTCGACGTGGGAGCGGCAATGCCACGGATTCCTTTACCAGCAGCGCCACGAGCACCACAGCGGTCGTTTGACAGCACAGCAGCTCGAGCTCTTGAATCTCGTACCCGGCTGGTACGTGCCACCCCGCGCCCCGGAACACTGGCAGCAGCGATTCACCGACTACCTGCGGTTCATGGAGCAGAATGGGCGCCGACCTCGGGTCGAGGCGCCAAAGGGAAGCGAAGAGCGATCCCTAATGATCTGGATGCTGTCCCAACGGAAACGGCTTAGGGCTGGCACCATGCCGGAAGCTCGGGTTGCTCTACTGGATCACGCATTGCCCCGCTGGCAGCGTCATGCTGCAGTGCAGGAGGGCCTCAATCCAGGGTAGCTATCGGGCGCTCGTGGGGCGCTAGCAGTCGTCTCGGGCGCTCGGGGGCGCTGCCAATCCTCCACAGTAGGACGCAACAGTCCGCACTACTGGGAGGGAAAGTTGCCCGTAATCCCGGCTAAATCGCCAGAACCGACGCCATTTAGGGGAGGTCGAGGGATGGGTCGACCGATACGCCGGGTTCTGTCATCGCGCGCCGTCGCCGTCGCGCGAGTGGCGGCCATCCATCTACGGACGCCGTTGCCGACGCCCTCCAGCGGCCTACCCGTGCCCTCGGGCGGGCAGCCCTCGAGCGGACACTGTCTGGCCTTGCTCCGGGTGGGGTTTACCGAGCCACGCCGGTCACCCGGCGTGCTGGTGGTCTCTTACACCGCCTTTTCACCCTTACTCCCCGCGCCGGCCGGAGCCTGCAGCGGGAAGCGGTCTCTTTTCTGTGGCACTGGCCTGCGGGTTACCCCGAGTGGGCGTTACCCACCACCCTGCCCTGCGGAGCCCGGACGTTCCTCGGTGGATCGGGCGCATGCGCACCGTCCAACGCGGCCGCCTGGTCGACCCATCCGTCGTCCATTCTAGACGGGACGGGACGCCACACCGGACGGTGTCGGGAGGGCCCCGGAAGTTGGATAGGGTTGATCGGTGCTGATCCTGCTCCCCCCGTCCGAAGGCAAGTCCGCCGCCCGCACGGGCGGCCCCGTGCGGCTCGAGGAGCTCCACTTCGCCGGGCTGAACGACGCGCGCAGGGCCGTGCTCGCCGCGCTGAAGACGGTCAGCGGAGCCGACGACGCGCACGCGGTCCTCGGCGTCGGCGCGTCCCTCATCGAGGACGTGCAGAGGAACCTGGTGCTCGACGTCGCCCCCGCCGCCCCCGCCCACGACGTCTACTCGGGTGTCCTGTACGACGCCCTCGGCTACGCGCGGATGACGCCGGTGCAGAAGCGCAAGGCGCGCGAGCAGTGCGTCGTCGTGTCGGCCCTGTGGGGCGCCCTCGGCTTCGGCGACCGGATCCCGGCCTACCGCCTGTCGATGTCCGTGGACCTTCCCGGGACGGGCCGCCTGGCGTCCTACTGGAAGAAGCACCTGGCCGTACCGCTCGGGGAGCATGCGGGAGCGGGCCTGATCGTCGATTGCCGTTCGAGCACCTATGCCGCGGCGTGGACGCCGCCGCCCCAGCAGAGCGCCGCCGTGAACGTCTTCCAGCTGCGCGGCGGGCGGCGGACGGTCGTGTCCCACTTCGCCAAGCACACGCGCGGCGAGTTCGCACGGCACCTGCTCACGCGGCGCGGAGCGGCTCCCGCGACACCGGCGGCTCTGCTAGCGGCGGCCCGGGAGAAGTGGAGCGCCGAGCTCGAGCCGGCGACGGCACGGAAGCCCGCCCAGCTCAACATCGTGCTCGACTGACCGGCGTCAGTCGGCGACCAGCTCCACCTCGAACCCCTCGGCGTTCTCGAGATACGCGGCGTAGTGCTCCGGCCCCCCGGCGAAGGGGTGCCGGTCACGGAACAGCAGCGACCACCCGTGGCTCGCGGCGCGGCGCGCCAGCAGGTCGACGGCCGCGCGCGTGCCGGCCCGGAAGGCGAGGTGGTTCACCCCGCTGCGACGGCGGTCGTGTCCGCCGGGGGCCACGTCCGGTCCGCTCTCGAGCACGATGTAGAACTCGTCGGTCCCGAAGCCGACCCCGTCCTTCCACGAGTCCTTCCGGGGGAACCCGAGGCGCTCGAGCAGCCAGCCCAGGCTGGCCTCGGCCGCGGGCAGATCCTCGGTCCACACCTCGATGTGGTGCAGCCTGCCCGCGGGTGCGCGGACCTCGTCGGCGGCCGGAGCGGGCGACGCTGCCGGCGTCGGGGCCGGGGCCTGCGCGGCGGCGCGGGGTTTCCACGGGACACCTGCCATCCCGGCGTCCATGGCCTCGTTCGAGAGCCGGTCGGCGTCCTTGTTGCGCTCACGCGGGATCCACTCGTAGGTCACACGGCGCGGGTCCAGGACCTTGCGTGCCTTCGCCGCGAGCACCTTCATGTCCGCGTGCTTGATCTGCCACCGCCCCGACATCTGCTCCACGACGAGCTTCGAGTCCATCTTCACGTGGACGGAGGCCTGCGGGTTGATCTCCCGGGCGAGCTCGAGACCCGAGACGAGGCCCGAGTACTCGGCGACGTTGTTCGAGGCCTTGCCGATGTAGGCGGCCTTCTCGACGAGGATCCGGCCACTCTCCGGGTCGCGCACGAGGGCACCGTAGCCGGCGTGTCCCGGGTTGCCGCGGGAGCCGCCGTCGGCCTCGACGACGAGCCGGGCGGGGCCCGCCGCCGCGTCCTCGGTGGAGTCGTCGCGCTCATAGGGGTCGAACAGTTGCTGGTGTGTCACGGCTGCTGGGTACCCCAGTCGCTCGAGCGGACCAGGATGCAGCCCGAATCGGGGCACAGCACGACGTCGTCGGGGGCCGCCGCGGCGATGTCCGCGAGGTCGCCGGGGCTGAGCTGCATGCCCGAACCCTCCGACTTGCCGTGGAACAGGCGGGCAGCGCCCACACCGCGCTTGACGAGGATCCGCTCGTACAGGGCCAGGAGCGGCTCCTCGAAGGTCGCGGCGAGCTCGTTGCGGCGCGCCTGCACATCCACGCGCTGCACGTCGATGTCGGCGAGTTCGAGATCACGCGCCTCCTCGAGGGCGAGCAGCTCGGCGCGGACGGCGTTGGTGCGCTCCGCGACCTCGTCCCGGGCGGCGCGTGCCGCCTCGACGCGTTCCATGACATCGAGCTCCACGTCCTCGAGGTCGGAGCGACGCTTCGTCAGAGAGGCGACCTCGTGCTGGAGTGCCGTGAGGTCCTTGGACGTCCCGGTTCCGCTGTTCAGTCGCTTCTCGTCGCGTTCGAGGCGCGTGACCACGGACTGCACCTCGTCCTCGGCGCGCGTGAGTTCACGCTCGAGGTCTCCCAGTTCCGTGCCGGCCCGCACCAGTTCGGCATCCACCTCGGCCACACGGGCGGCGACGGCACCGAGCGCAGGGTTGCCACGGGCGGCGACGGCCTGGCGGGAGAGCTTGTTGAGGGTCGAATCGAGGGCCTGCAGGTCGAGCAGGCGGAGTTGTTCCTCGGGTGCAGCCTTGGCCACGGTTAACCTCCAGGGTCGGACGGACGGGGCTCGACGGGCGGGCCGGGTGCGTCGTCCCAGCCTAGGCCACCCGGACCGGCCCGCCGGCCGGTGACCAGGCGACCACCGGCCGGCAGGCGATCAGGGAAGGCGTTCGTGGGCGGGTCGGAGGGCGGGTCAGTGGCCTGGCGTGAGCACGAAGTCCCAGGGGTCGGTGTTGACCCCGCTGACGCGGATGTCGGTGCTGAAGCCCTGGTCCGTGAGGACAGTGCCCAGGGCGTCGGCCGCCGGCGTCAGCCACAGCCACTCGCTGCCGAAGTGCGAGACGTCGATGAGGTAGGGAGGACCGTCGGCGGCGGCCTCCCTGACCTCGGACGCCGGATGGTGGCGGAGGTCGGCGGTCACGTACACGTCGGCACGGCTCGCGCGGACGCGGTCGAACAGGGAGTCACCGGCCCCGCCGCAGACCGCGATCCGGCGCACCAGCGCGTCCTTGTCCCCCGCCACGCGCACCCCGCCGGCCACGGCGGGCAGGATCGAGAAGACGGTCTCGGCGAAGTCACCGAGGGGGACGGCCGCCTCGAGGTCACCCACACGCCCGATGCCCTCCTCGGGCAGGCCGTCCGCCGCCCGGACGAGGGGTTCCACGCCGTGCAGCCCCAGCGCGTCCGCCAGCACGTCGGACACCCCGCCGACGGCGCTGTCGCCGTTGGTGTGCACGGTGACGAGGGCGCAGCCCGCCTCGATCAGCCGGTGGACGGCCTCGCCCTTGAACCCGGACGCCGCGACGGTGGACACGGGCTTCAGCAGCAGGGGGTGGTGGGACACGATCATGGTCGCTCCCCACTCGAGCGCCTCGTCGAGCACGGCGGCCGTCGGGTCGACGGTGAAGAGGATCTTCTCCGCCCGGTTCCCGGCGCGGCCCGCGACCAGGCCGACGGCGTCCCACCCCTCGGCGAGGCTCTCGGGCCACAGCTCCTCGATGGCGACGAGGACCTCGCCGACGGTCGGCACGCGGACGACCGGCGGATCCGCGCGCTCCGCGGCGGCCGGCGCGAGTGCCGGCGGGCCGACGGCGTCGTGCTCCTTGTGTTCCATGACTCCAGTAATACCTGCCCCCGGCGGCCCCTCCAAGCCTCCGGGGTTCACTCAGGGCAGATGACGCCGGGGAATCATCGGGGCGCACCGCGCATTGACACAGTCATGAAGACTTTCGTGCTCGGTGGGGGCTGTTTCTGGTGCCTCGATGCCCTTTACCAGAAGACCCGTGGCGTGACCGAGGTGGTGTCCGGCTACACGGGCGGCCATACCCGGCACCCTGACTACGACTCCGTCTGCTCCGGCACGACCGGACACGCCGAGGTCGTCGCGGTGACCTTCGACGAGACCGTCATCCCCGAGGACGTCGTCCTGGACATGTTCTTCGTGTCCCACGACCCCACCACGCTGAACCGGCAGGGCTACGACGTCGGCACCCAGTACCGCAGCGTCATGTACTACCAGGACGCCGAGCAGCAGACACTGTTCGAGGACGCGACCCGCCGCAACCAGGAGAACTGGAAGAACCCCATCGTCACCGAGGTCAGCCGGCTCCCGCAGTTCCACGTGGCGGAGGACTGGCACCAGAACTACTACGCCAAGCACCCCGAGCAGGGATACTGCCAGGTGATCATCAACCCGAAGCTGTCCAAGGCGCGGAAGTATTACGCCCAGTGGCTCGCCGCCTAGGCGCACCGGCGGCCACCCGTTAAGCTGACCGCCGTCGCCCCGGGGGCGCGCATCCCGCCCCGCCCCCACCGACGTCGCCCCTCCCTCTTCCGAACAGACAGGCTCCACATGGCAAAGATCTACGACGACGTCACCCAGCTCGTGGGACGGACCCCCCTCGTCCGGCTGAACCGCCTGACCGAGGGACTGGACGCCCAGGTCGCCGTGAAGCTCGAGTTCTACAACCCCGCCAACAGCGTGAAGGACCGCATCGGCGTGGCCATCATCGACGCGGCGGAGCGGGCCGGCGCCCTCCGGCCCGGTGGGACGATCGTCGAGGGGACGTCCGGGAACACCGGGATCGCGCTGGCGATGGTCGGTGCGGCGCGCGGCTACCGGGTCATCCTGACCATGCCCGAGACCATGTCCACGGAGCGGCGCGTGATGCTGCGCGCCTACGGTGCCGAGATCGTGCTGACGCCCGGTTCGGAGGGCATGCGGGGTGCCGTCGAGCGGGCGAAGGACATCGTCGCGACGACGGAGAACGCCATCTGGGCCCAGCAGTTCGCGAACGCGGCGAACCCCGCGATCCACCGGACCACCACGGCGGAGGAGGTCTGGGAGGACACGGACGGCGAGGTCGACATCTTCGTGGCGGGCGTCGGCACCGGCGGCACCATCACCGGCGTCGGACAGGTCCTCAAGGAGCGCAAGCCCGGCGTGCGGATCGTCGCCGTCGAGCCGGCGGACTCCCCCATCCTCAACGGCGGCGCCCCCGGCCCCCACAAGATCCAGGGCCTCGGGGCGAACTTCATCCCCGAGAACCTCGACCGCGAGGCGTACGACGAGGTGATGGACGCCACGGTCGAGGACTCGGTCCGCGTGGCCCGGGCCCTCGGCACCCAGGAGGGCATCCTCGGCGGCATCTCGTCGGGAGCGATCGTCTGGGCGGCCCTCGAGCTCGCGAAGCGTCCCGAGAACGCCGGTAAACTCATCGTGGCGGTCGTCTGCGACTTCGGCGAGCGCTACATCTCCACGGTCCTCTTCGACGACATCCGCGGCTGACCGCCACGTCCCGTCCCTGAGCCGTTCCTGACAATCCCTGAGAAGGTAGCCGGTGAGCTTTCTAGAACGACTGCGCGAGGACCTCGACACCGCGCGCACCCACGATCCGGCTGCCCGTGGGTCCCTCGAGAACACCGTGGTGTACTCCGGGCTGCATGCCATCTGGATGCACCGCCTCACCCACCGCATGTGGCGGGACGAGCGGCTGCGCTTCCCGGCGCGCGTGCTGTCGCAGCTCACGCGCGCCCTCACGGGGATCGAGATCCACCCGGCGGCGACCATCGGGCGCCGGTTCTTCATCGACCACGGCATGGGGATCGTGATCGGCGGTACCGCCGAGATCGGTGACGACGTCATGCTGTACCAGGGCGTGACGCTGGGCGGCCGGTCGCTCGAGAAGATCAAGCGGCATCCCACCATCGGCGACCGGGTGACGATCGGCGCCGGCGCGAAGGTGCTGGGGCCCATCACCATCGGCGCGGGGAGCGCGGTCGGCGCGAATGCCGTCGTCGTGAAGGACACCCCGCCCGACTCGATCGTCACCGGCATCCCCGCGACGTTCCGGCACCGGGATTCACGCCGCGAGACGCAGCCCGCGGTGGATCCCGCCGAGTACGTGGACCCGGCCATCTACATCTAGGCCCGCACCCCGCCCGTACGGGCCCTGCACGGCGGAAGCCCCGGACCACGGTCCGGGGCTTCCGTCGTTCAGTGAGCCGTCAATCAGCCGTCAGTGCGTGTCGACGGCGTCGATCTCGGACTTGTCCTCGCCCCACAGGGTGTGGAACGTGCCCTCGGTGTCCACGCGGTTGTAGGTGTGCGCCCCGAACAGGTCCCGGAGTCCCTGGGTGAGGGCGGCCGGCAGGCGCTTGCGGCGCAGGCCGTCGTAGTAGGCCAGCGACGCCGAGAAGACGGGGACCGGGATGCCCAGCTGGACGGCGGTGGCCACCACACGGCGCCACGCCGGGACCGCGCCGGCGATCGCCTCGGCGAACGCAGGAGCGAGCAGCAGGTTGGCCGGACGCTCGTCGGCCACGGCGTAGGCCTTCATGATGTCGTCGAGCAGTTCGGCCCGGATGATGCACCCTGCACGCCACAGCGACGCGATCTCATCGAGCTTCAGCTCCCAGCCGTACTCCTTGGCCGCCGCGGTGAGCATGTCGATGCCCTGCGCGTAGCTCACCAGCTTGGAGGCGTAGAGGGCGAGCCGCACGTCCTCCACGAACGTCTCGGGCAGCTCGACCGTGCCCTCGTGGCCCTGCAGGATGTCCTGGGCCTGGAGCCGCTGCTCGAGCTGCGAGGACAGCGCACGAGCGAATACCGATTCGGCGATGCCCGAGGTCGGACTGCCCAGTTCCAGCGCGGAGACCACGGTCCAGCGTCCGGTCCCCTTCTGGCCGGCCGCGTCGACGACGACGTCGACGAAGGGCTTGCCCGTGCGCTCGTCGGTGTGGGCGAGCACCTCGGCGGTGATCTCGATGAGGAAGGACGACAGCGTGCCGGTGTTCCAGTCCGTGAAGATCGTCGCCTGGTCCGCAGGCTCGATCCCGGCGCCCGAGCGCAGCAGGTCGAACGCCTCGCCGATGACCTGCATGTCGGCGTACTCGATGCCGTTGTGCACCATCTTCACGAAGTGGCCCGCGCCGTCCGTCCCGATCCAGCGGCAGCACGGCTCCCCGTTGTACTTCGCGGAGATCTTCTCGAGCATCGGCCCGAGGGAGTCGTAGGACTCCCGGGACCCGCCGGGCATGATCGACGGGCCGAGGAGCGCGCCCTCCTCGCCACCGGAGACCCCGACGCCGACGAAATGCAGGTCCTGCTGCGACAGGGCCGCTTCACGACGCCGCGTGTCCTCGTAGTGCGAGTTGCCGCCGTCGATCACGATGTCGCCGGGCTCCAGCAGCGGGGTGAGCTGGTCGATCACCGAGTCGACCGGCTTGCCCGCCTTCACCATGATGAGCACCCGGCGGGGCTTCTCGAGGGAGTCCACGAGCTCCTGCAGCGTCTCCGTGCGGATGAACTCCCCGTCCCCGCCGTGCTTCTGCAGCAGAGCGTCCGTCTTCTCCACCGACCTGTTGTGCAGTGCCACGGTGTAGCCGTTGCGGGCGAGGTTCCGGGCGAGGTTCGCCCCCATGACTGCCAGGCCTGTGACGCCGATCTGTGCGCTCAATGTGTTCTCCGTCGTTAGTCAGCTGGATGCAGGTCGCTGCATCTGCCGGTGCTTCGGGCGCTCCCGCGCCGGCCATCCGGTCGGTTTCACACTATTACCGTGCCCGCACCGGCCGCCAGAGGCGGGACTGCCCGTCGCGTTATGTGTCAGCGCCCTCGGCGGGTGGCGTGTCGGACGCGACAGCCCTCCGGCTGGGACGCTGGCGCCATCCGTGAAAGAATGATAAGGATGTCCGACGTTACGGTAACCCCCGCCCCCGCCCCCACCGCTGCCGCGCGACCCCAGGTCCGGCCCGAAGTGGAGGGCTCGCAGCCGATCGTCTCCAGCGACGGCAGGCCCCTGCTGCAGTTCAAGTCACCCCGGGTGAGCCAGCCGCCGGTCCACCTGGCGGACCTCACGCTCGCCGAACGCCAGGACCGCCTGAAGGAGCTGGGCCACCAGGGCTTCCGCGCGAAGCAGCTGTCCACGCACTACTTCACGCACTACACCACCGACCCGGCGGCGATGAGCGACCTCCCGAAGGCGGGACGCGAGGAGCTGGTCTCGGCCATGTTCCCGCCGCTGCTCACCGAGGTGAAGCGCCTGACGACGGACAACGGCGACACCATCAAGTTCCTCTGGCGCCTGTTCGACGGCGCCCTCGTGGAGTCCGTCCTCATGCGCTACCCCGGGCGGGTGACCCTCTGCGTGTCCTCGCAGGCCGGTTGCGGCATGAACTGCCCGTTCTGCGCCACCGGCCAGGCCGGCCTGACGCGGAACATGTCGACGGCGGAGATCGTGGACCAGGTCGTCGCCGCGAACAGGGCGCTCGCCGAGGGCGCCCTCGGTGATCTGCGCACGGACGGCGGGCACGACGCCGACCGCGTCACCAACATCGTCTTCATGGGCATGGGCGAACCGCTGGCCAACTACAAGCGTGTGATGGCCGCCCTGCACCGTTTCGTCGACGACTCCCCCGAGGGACTCGGCATGTCGGCCCGCAACATCACCGTCTCCACGGTGGGCCTCGTCCCGGCGATCAACAAGCTGGCCGCGGAGTCCCTGCCGGTCACGTTCGCGCTGTCGCTCCACGCGCCCGACGACGAGCTCCGCGACGAGCTCATCCCGGTCAACACGCGCTGGAAGGTGGACGAGGCCCTCGACGCCGCGTACAACTACTACCGGACCACGGGCCGGCGCGTGAGCATCGAGTACGCGCTGATCAAGGACATGAACGACCACGCCTGGCGGGCGGACCTGCTGGCGAAGAAACTCAACCAGCGCGGCCGCGGCTGGGTGCACGTCAATCCGATCCCGCTCAACCCCACGCCCGGGTCCATCTGGACGGCGTCGGAGAAGAGCGTGTCCACCGAGTTCATCAATCGTCTCCGCGCCGCCGGCATCCCGACCACGCTCCGGGACACCCGCGGCAAGGAGATCGACGGCGCCTGCGGGCAGCTCGCCGCCGGCGAGTAGCGACGGTCCGGATTGGCCGGATCCCGCGCGGAACCGGTATAGTCGACCCTCGTGATGCAGCCACCCGGCGCCGCCCGGAACAGTGCATCGCGAGGTGAGGGTCTTTAGCTCAGCTGGTAGAGCGCCACGTTTACACCGTGGATGTCATCGGTTCGATCCCGGTAGGACCCACCATCGGAGAACCCCGCCGTCCCTCCTGGACGGCGGGGTTCTCTGCTGTCCGGAGCACTCCCTCCCCTGCCCCTCCCGTGCGCGCCGGCTGGGCCGCTCAGGTGGCGCGCGGCATCCCGAGGAGCACCCGGGAGAGCGGCGTGCGATGCAGGATGAGAGCGACGGCCCACGGCAGGACCAGTGCCGCAGCCAGGACGTGGAACGACCGCTCGGGCTCCGGTACGTCGAGCAGCCAGAGGACGTAGGTGTGGGTGAGCACCACCATCAGGCAACCGGCGGCAAGCGCCGTGGAGACCCCATGAACCTCTTCGGGCAGCCGGGTGTACAGACCCTCGAGCACCAACAGGAGGCCGACGTCGATCAGGACCGCCACGGCCACGCTGAGGACCGGCGTGCCGAGCTCCCCGTACTTGATGTCCAGCGGTTCCGGCACCCCGGAGAGGACCAGCGCGGCGCCTGCCATGAGGCACACGGCGCCGGTCCGGACCGGGCTCCTCACCCGTCCGCGGACGTGCTGCAGTCCCTGGCCCGCGAGCATGAAGATGAGCGCGGCACCGGCGACCCCGACCGACAGGGGCAGCGGGGCGAGCACCTCCCGGAACTGGGAGATGAGGATCGTGACACCGGCGACCAGCGCGATCCGGAGGACGAGGGGAACACGTTCGAGCGCCCGGAACATGACGGCTGAGATGAACAGGGCGGTCATGAACCAGTACGCGCCGAACGGCCCTGCGTTGAGGGACCCGCCGATCAGGGGCCGGGTCACGGCCTCCGGCGTCAGCGTCCCGCGGTGGGAGTGGAGGGCGACATGGACGATCAGGGTCATGGCCAGCCATGCGCAGTAGGGCGTCATGATGGTGCCGAAGCGCTTCCTGGCCTCCGTCACGACCGCCCGACGGGTGCCCGGCTCCCGGGTCTTCCAGAGGTACCCGGAGAGCAGGAAGAACGCGGGCACGTGCCAGGTGTACAGGGCGGCGTCGACGAGCGGACCGGACCAGACGTGCCCGGCGACGACCCCGACGACCGCGAGGACGCGTAGGGCATCGATGGCTCCGGATCGGGTCGCCGTGTCGTCCGGTGTCGGTGCGCGTAGGGTCGCCAAGCCCTCCTCCACGGTCGAACGGGGTCACCATCGGGCGAGCTCTCAGGACAAGCATGACCCGCGTCCGCGGGGAGGACAACCTCGGCGACGGGCGGCTCGCAGGGGCGCCGTGGTCGGGCCCGCGACGGTGAGTTCGCGGACAGCGCCTGCCTGCGGGTGGCTCTAGCCCTGCGCCTCGACGACGCCCACCGGCCGACCGTCCGCGAAGAGCACGACGTAGTCCTGTCCCATGATCGTGACGGTGCACTGCAGCGCCCCGGTGGTGCGGCAGTCCCCGCCGGGACCGGGCTCCGTCCCGGGGTCCTCGAAGATCGGTTCGAGGAGCCCGGGGTCGATGCCCGGTGGCGTCGGCTCGTGGAAGGGACGCGATGCGGGCGGGATGCACGTGTAGGGATCGGCCGGGTCGGTCCACCAGGCGCCGTCCTCGGTGATCGGGCACTGGGGATAGGGAGGATCCGGCAGCAGTCCGGGAGGCAGATCGCCGCCCATCCCGCTGCCCGATGGCCGCGGCGCCGGGGACGGTGCCGGGTCCGTCAGAGGATCAGGCAGGGGGCCCGGCAGGAGGTCAGGCAGGGGGTCCGCAGCGTGCGCGGGCCCGAGGTCCAGGGACGCTTCCGCGGCTGCCGGCGCCAGGGCGGCCGGCGGCGTTCCCACCATCGGCACAGCCGCGGCCGGTGCGTCCTCGGGCGGCCGGCTGCCCGGGTTCGTCAGCAAGGGAGCAACGACGATGGCCGCCGCTGTGGTGAGACCTACGAGAAGAGACCTGTTCGCTGAACGCATTTTCCACCCCGTGTGAGAGACCGATGGGATGAACCTACGGTCCACGGGAGGCTGCGGGACCAGTAGTCGCTACTCGGTTTCCGGTCGCACTACTCGCGCCCCTGACGGATAATCGCCTCCGCGGACGGCAGGTCCGGCAATTGCCGGGCGAGGTAGCTGAGGGCCTCGGAGACGCCGGCCTCGATCTTCAGGGAGGCGAACTCGTCGCCCCGCGTGCGTCCGCGGTTGATGATCACCACGGGTTTGCCCGCCTTGAACGCATGGCGGACGAACCGCAGCCCGCTCATGACGGTCAGGGAGGACCCGGCGACCAGCAGGGCACCGGCGGCGTCGACCATGGCGTAGGCATCCGCGACGCGCGCCTTGGGCACGTTCTCGCCGAAGTAGACGAAGTCCGGCTTCAGCATCCCGCCGCACACCGGGCACGGCGCCATCACGAAGTCCCCGGTGTCGTCGACGTCGGCATCGGCGTCCGGTGCGACGTCACCGGCGTCGGACTCCCGCTCGAGGTACCCGGGGTTCAGGTCCTCGAGGATCTCGGCGATCCGCGATCGCGGGAAGGTCGACGCGCACTGCAGGCACACGACGCGATCGAAGGTGCCATGGAGGTCGATGACGTTCACACTGCCGGCCGAGGAGTGGAGCCTGTCGACGTTCTGTGTGATCAGGCCCGAGAGCAGGCCCCGCTGCTCCAGCAGTGCCACGGCCGCGTGGCCGGCGTTCGGGTCCGCCCGGCGCAGGTGGCGCCAACCCACGTGGTTGCGCGCCCAGTACCGGCGCCGGAGCGCCTCGTCTCCGACGAACTGCTGGTAGGTCATGGGGCTGCGGGGCACCGACTCCGGCCCGCGGTAGTCGGGGATCCCCGAATCCGTGCTGAGGCCCGCACCCGTCAGGACGGCGAGCCGATGGCCGCCGAGCAGCGCGACCGCTTCGTCCAGGAGCCGGCGCTCGTCGTCGGCCAGCGGGACGAGGCTCTCCGCGGGAGCGGCGCTCACGAAACCCGTGAGGCCGAGCCTCGGGTTGGTTGCGGGGCCGGGCAGGTCCTCCGGCCCCCGCCCCGGGCCACCCGTCACAGTGCGGCTTCGACCGAGCTCAGTGCGCGGGCGTAGTCGGCGATCGGCCTGCCCTGGCCGTGCGGGGAGGACACCACGGCGCGCACCGTCCCGGCACCGTCGAGGACGTAACTGACCCGTTCGGCGTACCCGTGGACGTCGTCGAACGCGTCGAACGCCCGCGTGACGGTCCCGTGCGGCCAGAAATCGGCCAGGAGGTCGAAGGAGATGTCGTTCGCGTCGGCGAAGGCCCGCAGCGTGTACTTGTGGTCCACCGAGACCGCCACCAGGCTCACACCCGCGGCGTCGAAGAGGTCGAGGCTGTCCCGCAGTTGGCCCAGCTCATCGGTGCACACCCGCGAGAACGCGAACGGGAAGAAGACGACCACGGCCCCGCCGACCAGCGACCGGCTCTCGACGGTCTCGCCGAACTGGTTCGCCAGCGCGAACTCCGGGGCGGCCGCCCCTACTGCCAGTGCCAAGACCTACTGCTTCCGGCGGCTGACGAGCCGCGTGGCCGACCATTCGCGGGAGACGCCGGCGGAGGACGTCGAGTGCAGGCCCGCGGTAGGGGCTGCTTCCTGCACATCGGCGGGAGAGACGTAGCCGGGGCGGCCGGACTTCGGTGTGAGCAGCCAGACGACGCCGGTGGCACCGAGGGAGGTCAGCGCGTCCACGAGGGCGTCCACGAGATCGCCGTCCCCGGCCCGCCACCACAGGATGACGCCGTCGACGACGTCCTGGTCGTCCTCCGTGAGCAGTTCCGACCCGATGCCGTCCTCGAGGCCCTCGCGGAAGTCGAAGTCGACGTCGTCGTCGTAGCCGAGTTCCTGGACAAGGTCACCGTCTTTGAAACCCAACTTGCCTGCCACGTTGACCGCAGTGGCGGCTTCAGCCTCGCTCACTTAGCTCCTCCTGAAAAGACGGGACTGTCGGGTGACCGGCCCTCGTATGGATGTACATGACTACCAGCCAACACCCTTATCCGCCAAGCATCAAGCCAGTCGGCGGATTCGGGCCCGCCACACCCCGTCGCCCGCGCCACGCGACGAAGTGTGCGCAAGCCCTCGGCGTAATCTCCCGCTTGACCCTGGTCCCGCTACGCACTCACCGCGTGGCGGCGATAGAGTGAAGCGGTATGTGGCCGCGGTGCTAGCGCCGGGCATGCATTCTCTGCGCGGGCCCAATCGAGCCATGCGCAGGCATTAAGCGACACGGACAAGATCCGTGGAAGTGGAGAGATATCGCGTGGCTGCAGAACAAGGTACGGCGGATATTCTGAGTGGTCTGACTGTCGGTAAGCCCGATGGGGATCCTGAGGAGACCGCGGAGTGGATCGAGTCCCTCGATGAGTTGATTCGCACCCAGGGCACGGAGCGTGCGCAGTACATCATGCGTTCGCTTCTGCAGCGTGCCGGTGCGCAGTCCGTGGGTGTGCCCATGGTCACGACGACGGATTATGTGAATACGATCCCGGCGGATCAGGAGCCGGAGTTCCCGGGCGATGAGGAGATCGAACGGAAGTACCGTGCGTGGTTGCGCTGGAACGCCGCGGTCATGGTGCACCGGGCGCAGCGGCCGGAGATCGGGGTCGGCGGGCACATCTCGACCTACGCGGGCGCGGCGACGCTGTATGAGGTGGGTTTCAATCATTTCTTCAAGGGCAAGGACCATCCCAGCGGTGGCGACCAGGTGTTCTTCCAGGGTCATGCCTCCCCGGGGATGTATGCGCGGGCGTATCTGGAGGGCCGGCTGAGCGAGGAGGACCTGGACGGGTTCCGGCAGGAGAAGTCCAAGGAGGGCCACGCACTGTCCTCCTACCCGCACCCCCGGCTGATGCCGGAGTTCTGGGAGTTCCCCACGGTGTCGATGGGTATCGGCCCGATGAACGCGATCTATCAGGCGCAGTCCAACCGGTATCTGCACAACCGGGGCCTGAAGGACACCTCCGGGCAGCAGGTCTGGGCGTTCCTGGGTGACGGTGAGATGGACGAGCCGGAGTCGCGGGGCCTGCTCCAGCTGGCGGCGAACGAGAAGCTCGACAACCTGAACTTCGTGATCAACTGCAACCTGCAGCGCCTGGACGGGCCGGTGCGCGGTAACGGCAAGATCATGCAGGAACTCGAGGCGTTCTTCCGCGGTGCGGGCTGGAACGTCATCAAGGTCGTCTGGGGGCGCGAGTGGGACTCGCTGCTGGCCAAGGACACGGACGGCGCGCTGGTGGACATCATGAACCAGACGCCCGACGGCGACTACCAGACGTACAAGGCCGAGTCCGGCGGATTCGTGCGGGACCATTTCTTCGGGAAGTCCCCCGAGACCAAGGCCATGGTCGAGGACCTCTCCGACGACGAGATCTGGAAGCTCAAGCGCGGCGGCCACGACTACCGCAAGGTCTACGCGGCGTACAAGGCGGCCACGGAGTTCACGGGCAAGCCGACCGTCATCCTCGCCAAGACCGTCAAGGGCTACGGCCTGGGCCCGCACTTCGAGGGCCGCAACGCGACCCACCAGATGAAGAAGCTGACCAACGCCGACCTGAAGGCGTTCCGCGATCACCTGCGGATCCCGGTCACGGACGAGCAGATCGACGACGACCTCTACAACGCCCCGTACTACCACCCGGGCGCCGATGCACCGGAGATCAAGTACCTCATGGAGCGCCGGCGTGAGCTCGGCGGTTTCGTGCCCGAGCGGCGCACCAAGCACGCCGAGGTCGTCCTGCCGGGCGAGAAGGCGTACGAGATGGGAAAGCGCGGCTCCGGCAAGCAGCAGGCCGCGACCACGATGGCGTTCGTGCGGATCCTGAAGGACCTCATGCGGGACAAGGAGTTCGGCAAGCGCATCGCGCCGATCATCCCCGACGAGGCACGCACCTTCGGCATGGACTCGTTCTTCCCCACGGCGAAGATCTACAACCCCAACGGGCAGAACTACCTCTCCGTGGACCGCGACCTGGTCCTGGCGTACAAGGAGTCCGTGCAGGGCCAGATCCTCCACGCGGGCATCAACGAGGCCGGATCCATGGCCGCGTTCACCGCCGCGGGCACCGCCTACGCCACGCAGGGTGAGCCGCTGATCCCGATCTACGTGTTCTACTCGATGTTCGGGTTCCAGCGCACCGGGGACTCCATCTGGGCCGCGGCGGATCAGATGGCCCGCGGGTTCATCATCGGGGCGACCGCCGGGCGCACCACGCTCACCGGTGAGGGCCTGCAGCACGCCGACGGGCACTCCCCGATCCTGGCCTCCACGAACCCGGCCGTGATCACCTACGACCCGGCGTTCGGGTACGAGATCGGGCACATCATGCGCGACGGGCTGAACCGCATGTATGGGGACATCGGCGACAAGCCCGAGTCCTTCCGCAACGTCATGTACTACATCACCGTCTACAACGAGCCCTTCGTGCAACCCGCCGAACCCGAGGAACTCGACGTCCAGGGACTGCTCAAGGGCATCTACCTGCTCAAACCCGCCAAGGTCGACGGCCCCCGCACCCAAATCCTGGCCTCCGGCGTGGCCGTGCCCTGGGCGCTGGAGGCGCAGAAGATCCTCGCCAAGGACTGGGGCGTCTCCGCGGACGTCTGGTCCGTGACGTCCTGGAACGAGCTGCGCCGCGACGGCCTGGACGCCGAGGAAGAAGCCTTCCTCAACCCCGGCGCCGACGCCCGTAAACCCTTCATCACCCAGCAACTCGAAGGCGCCACGGGCCCCATCGTCGCCGTGTCGGACTTCATGAAGGCCGTGCCCGACCAGATCCGCCAGTTCCTCCCCAACGAGTTCGCGACCCTCGGAGCCGACGGCTTCGGCTTCTCCGACACCCGCGCGGCAGCACGACGGTTCTTCAAGATCGACAGCCACTCCGTCGTCGTCCGCGCCCTGGAGATGCTCGCCCGCCGCGGCGAAGTCGACCCCAACGCGCCCAAGGAAGCCATCGAGAAATACCGCCTCCTCGACGTCAACGCCGGAACCACCGGCAACACCGGCGGCGACGCCTGACCCCACCCACCCGGTAGGGGGCGACGGCGGGAGCAGCCCAGTGCTGCTCCCGCCGTCGCCTTTTTTGTAGCTCCTCCACAAATGGGGCGATCGTCGCCGAGACCGTATGCTCGGAGGATGCCGCAGCCCGAACATCTCCCCGGCAGCACCGGGACCGCCCCGGGAGCCACGAACGCGGGGACCGCTCCCGCGGATCCCGCCACCGTCGAGAAGCTGCGGGCCACGATCGGTTCCCTCTCGACCGCGACCCTCAAGCAGTTGGACGCGGACCTGCCGTGGTACCGCGGACTGCGCGCCGACGAGCGGTCGGCCCTCGGCATGGTGGCCCAGAAGGGCATCGCCTCCTTCGTGAACTGGTACCAGAAGCCCGTCTCCCCGGCCTGGGTGCTCAGCGACGTCTTCGGCACGGCGCCCACGGAGCTCACGCGCTCGATCAGCCTGCAGAAGGCCCTGCAGCTCATCCGCGTGGTGGTGCAGGTCGTCGAGGACCAGGTGCCGTTCCTCGCCCCCGCGGCCGATCAGGGACCGCTGCGGGAGGCCGTGCTGAGGTATTCGCGGGAAGTGGCGTTCGCAGCGGCCGACGTCTACGCGCGTGCTGCGGAGACCCGCGGGTCGTGGGACACCCGCCTGGAGGCCCTCGTCGTCGATGCGATCCTGCGCGGCGAGAGTTCGGACGCGCTCCGATCGCGCATCGCCGCCGTGGGCTGGACGTCCCAGGCGCGCATCACCGTCATGGTCGGCAGTGCACCGCAGGAGCCCGACGCCGGGTTCCTGAACGAGCTGCGGCGTGTCACGGGACGGCTCGCGGAGGACGTCCTCGTCGGGATCCAGGGCGACCGGCTCATCCTCGTGCTGGGAGGCGTCCGGGACCCGGCCAAGGCCTACCCGAGGATCACCGAGCTGTTCGGATCCGGCGCCGTCGTGTTCGGACCCGAGGCGGAATCGCTGGTCGAGGCGAGCACGTCGGCGCAGGCCGCCTTCGCGGGACTCACCGCCGCCCGCGCCTGGCCCGGGGCTCCCCGACCCGTCTCCTCCGAGGACCTGTGGCCGGAACGCGTGATCTCCGGGGACGACACCGCGCGCCGGGCCCTCGTGCGGAACATCTACCGGCCGCTCCTGGCGGCGTCCAACGGCCTGGAACAGACGCTGTCCGCCTATCTCTCCCTGGGACACTCCCTGGAGGCGACGTCGCGGGCCCTGTTCGTGCACGCCAACACGGTGCGGTACCGACTCCGTCGCGTCTGCGACGTCACCGGGTGGGACCCGCTGGTGGCCCGTGAGGCGTTCGTCCTGCAGACGGCGCTGGTGGTCGGCCGGCTCTCGGTCTCCCCGCCCATCGTCCCGGCGGGTGGCGGGTCATCGTCGGCGACGGCACGAGCGATGCGGTCGGCGGGCATGGACGGCGCTGGAGAGGCCGTCCCCGCGCCCGCCGATGACTTGTAGACTTCCTACAAAGCGGCACAGCCAGCTTGGTTCAGCCGAACACCCGATAATGCACCACCGATTTGGAAAGCTGGAACAGTGCTTGCAATCGCCTGCCCCGGACAGGGCTCCCAGACCCCGGGCTTCCTGAGCCCCTGGCTCGAGCTCCCGGGGGTACGGGAGCATCTCGAGCAGCTCAGTGACCGCGCCGGCACGGATCTCGTGCGGCACGGCACCGTCTCCGACGAGGAGACCATCAAGGACACGGCCGTCGCCCAGCCGCTGATCGTCGCTGCGGGCCTCGTGACGGCGCGGGTGCTGCTCGAGGGTTCCGTGCTGACCGCCGCCACCGTCGTCGCCGGCCACTCGGTCGGAGAGCTCACGGCGTCCGCCGTGGCCGGGGCGCTCAGCGAGGACGACGCCGTCGCCTTCGTCAGGGTACGTGCCACGGCGATGGCCGCGGCGGCGGCGTCCGTGCCCACCGGCATGAGTGCGGTGCTGGGCGGGGACGCCGAGGAGGTGCAGGGCCGGCTCGCCGAACTGGGCCTCACCGCGGCCAACGCGAACGGCGGCGGGCAGGTCGTCGCCGCGGGGACGCTGGAACAGCTGGCCGAGCTCGCCGCGGATCCGCCGGCCAGGGCCCGCGTCATCGCCCTGAAGGTCGCCGGGGCCTTCCACACGGCCCATATGTCTCCCGCCGTCACGGCGCTGGAGGCGCTGCGGCCCTCGCTCGCACCGACCGACCCGGTGGCAACCCTCATGTCCAACTTCGACGGACGGCCCGTCGCCACCGGCGAGGGCAACCTCGACAGCCTGATCGCGCAGGTCTCCCGCCCGGTCCGCTGGGACCTCTGCATGGAATCGATGCAGGCCATGGGCGTCACCGGGATGATCGAGCTCTCCCCCGCGGGGACCCTGACCGGGCTGGCGAAGCGCGGAATGCGCGGTACCGCGACCCTCGCCGTAAAATCGCTGGAGGACCTGGATGCCGCCCGCAGCTTCCTCGAGGAGCACTCGCGGACCACGGACCTCGATCCGTCCCTTACCTCCGAAGGACCTCAGTGAGCACCACCATCAAGCAAGCCCCCCTGCGCGAGCACACACGCATCCACGGCGTCGGCGCGTACCGGCCCGAGGTCATCGTCACCAACGACGACGTCTGCCAGTGGATCGACTCCTCGGACGAATGGATCCGGCAGCGCACCGGCATCGTCACGCGCCACCGCGCACCCCGTGACGTGAGCGTCATCGACATGGCGGAAGCAGCCTCGAGGGAGGCCCTCGCCGCCGCCGGTATCGACGCATCCCAGCTCGGCGCGGTCCTGGTCTCGACCGTGACCCACCCGTACGCCACACCGTCCGCCGCCGCGCAGCTCACCGATCGCCTCGGTGCGACACCGGCCCCGGCCTACGACATCTCGGCGGCCTGCGCGGGCTACTGCTACGGCATCGCCCAGGCCGACGCCCTGGTCCACGCCGGCACCGCCGAGTACGTGCTCGTCGTCGGCGTGGAGAAGCTGTCCGATTTCATCGACAACTCCGACCGCACCATCTCCTTCCTCCTCGGTGACGGTGCCGGCGCCGTCGTCGTCGGTCCCGGCGAGACCGCGGGTATCGGACCCTCCGTCTGGGGATCCGACGGCAGCAAGCACGAAGCCATCCGCATGACCCGCCCCCTCACCGACGTGCGCGACTACGCGATCGGCGCGGTCGCCACCGACACCGAGCGGGAGCAGGACGTCGATGCGGGCCGGGAGAGCCTCTGGCCGACGATGCGCCAGGACGGACCGACGGTCTTCCGCTGGGCCGTCTGGGAGATGGCGAAGGTCGCGCAACGCGCGCTCGACGCGGCAGGCATCTCCGCCGAGGATCTGGCCGCCTTCCTCCCCCATCAGGCCAACATCCGTATCATCGATGAGATGGTGAAGCAGCTGAAGCTCCCCGAGCACGTCTACGTCGCACGGGACATCGTGGACGCCGGCAACACCTCGGCGGCCTCCATCCCGCTGGCCATGCACCGCACGCTCAAGGAGCAGCCCTCCCTCAGCGGCAAGCTCGCCCTGCAGATCGGGTTCGGCGCGGGTCTCGTCTTCGGAGCCCAGGTCGTGGTGCTCCCCTAGTTTTCAAGCCCAGGCCGCGACAGTGCGGTCTGACCATCCCCGCCGGTGCACCGGCAAGAACAGAAAAGGAGCCACCATGGCTAACAACGAAGAAATCCTGGCCGGACTGGCAGAGATCGTCAACGAGGAGACGGGCCTCGCCCCCGAGTCCGTCGAGATGGACAAGTCCTTCACCGACGACCTCGACATCGACTCGATCTCCATGATGACCATCGTCGTCAACGCCGAGGAGAAGTTCGGCGTCCGCATCCCCGACGAAGAGGTCAAGAACCTCAAGACCGTCGGCGACGCCGTGAACTTCATCTCGGGCGCACAGGCCTAGTCCCTGCGTTCCCAGCGCTGCGGCCGCTCCCGGTGTTCCCGCCGTGGGCGGCCGTAGTCGTCATCCCCGCCCCGGTCCCGCCGGCGCACACTCCAGCTTCGAAAGAGTGACCATGCCACGCAAAGTCGTCATCACCGGACTCGGTGCAACCACCCCCATCGGCGGGGACGTCCCGACCATGTGGGCCAACTCCCTCAAGGGAGTTTCGGGCGCCCGGACCATCGAGGCCGACTGGGTCCAGAAGTACGAACTGCCCGTGACGTTCGCCGCCCAGATCGCCACCCCGGCCTCGGAAGTGCTCTCCCGTGTGGAGGCCAAGCGCATGGACCCCTCGACGCAGTTCGCCGTCGTGGCGGCGCGCGAGGCATGGCGTGATTCCGGCATCGAGGACGTGGACAAGGACCGCCTCGCGGTGGCCTTCGCCACCGGCATCGGTGGCGTCTGGACCCTCCTGGACGCCTGGGACACACTGCGCGAGAAGGGCCCGCGGCGGGTGCTGCCCATGACGGTGCCGATGCTGATGCCCAACGGTCCCGCCGCCGCGGTGAGCCTCGACCTCGGTGCTCGGGCAGGAGCCCACACCCCGGTGTCCGCCTGCGCCTCCGGGACGGAGGCCCTGCACCAGGGCCTGGAACTGATCCGGTCGGGCAAGGCGGACGTCGTCGTCTGCGGCGGCGCCGAGGCAGCCATCCACCCGATGCCGATCGCGGCCTTCGCCTCCATGCAGGCGCTGTCACGCAGGAACGACGAGCCCGAGCTCGCGTCGCGCCCGTACGATACGAACCGCGACGGGTTCGTCATGGGCGAGGGCGCAGGCGCGCTCGTCATCGAGGCCGAGGAGCACGCCCTGGCCCGCGGCGCGCGTATCTACGCCGAACTGGCCGGCACCTCGGTGACCGCTGACGCCTACCACATCACCGCGCCCGATCCCCAGGGACTCGGTGCCACCCGGGCGCTCAAGGCGGCCCTGTTCGACGCGCGGGCCCAGGCGGAGGACGTGGTGCACGTCAATGCCCACGCCACGTCCACCCCGGTGGGGGACAAGCCCGAGTACACGGCGCTGAAGGCCGCGCTCGGAGCGCACGTGGACCAGGTGGCCGTCTCGGCGACGAAGTCCCAGACCGGTCACCTCCTCGGTGCGTCAGGCGCGGTCGAGGCCGTCATGACGGTCCTCGCCATCCACGACCGGAAGGCCCCGATCACGATCAACCTGGACAACCAGGACCCCGAGATCCCCCTCGACGTCGTCACGAAGCCGAGGGATCTACCCTCCGGGGACATCGTGGCGCTGAGCAACTCGTTCGGGTTCGGCGGGCACAACGCCGTCATCGTGCTCCGCAGCATCTGACGCGGGACACGGCGGGAACGAGGAAGGGCGCCACCCCGGGGTGGCGCCCTTCCTCATGCTGTGCGTGCGTTGATCCGCGGCGTCCGGCTGCGCGCCGAGCGGGTTCTGCCTCCCGGCGGATGCTCAGCCGACCTGGTGGAGCCAGCGCACGGGAGCGCCCTCGGCAGCGTGCCGGAACGGTTCCAGTTCCTCGTCCCACGACTCGCCGAGCGCGAGGGAGAGCTCGTGGTAGACCGCGGCCGGATCACCGGCGCCCGCCTCGTAGGCGTAGCGGATACGGTCCTCGGTCACCATGATGTTGCCGTGGACGTCCGTGGTGGCGTGGAAGATGCCGAGTTCGGGTGTGTGCGACCAGCGGCCGCCGTCGGCGCCGGCGCTCTGCTCCTCGGTGACCTCGTACCGGAGGTGCGCCCAGCCGCGGAGGGCCGAGGCGAGCTGTGCGCCTGAACCCTGCGGGCCGACCCAGGACAGCTCGGCCCGGAGCATTCCGGGCGCGGCGGGCTGCGCCGTCCACTCCATGTCGATGCGCTTGTCCAGCACGGAGCCGACAGCCCACTCGATATGAGGGCACAACGCAGTAGGGGCTGAGTGCACGTACAAGACACCGCGCGCCATCACAACAGACATTCCATCCTCCATAGCTGTAGGTACGTCTTCCCCAACGACCTTCAACGGATGATGCAATGCGCGATGACCGGCAACTTCACGAGACCCACCCGCGCGCGGAGCGCGGGCTCGACCGAACTACTGCTTATTGTGCCGGACGAACGTGAATTTCGCCACTTCCGACGACGTCGGCCACGGGTGGGCGAGCCGGTGGGTGGGACACGTCCCGGTCGCGTCCCTCACGCCCGCGGGTGGGCCTGTTCGTAGCTGCGCCGCAGCCGGTCGACGGACACGTGCGTGTAGAGCTGCGTCGTGGCGAGGCTCGAGTGGCCGAGCAGCTCCTGGACGGCGCGCAGATCGGCGCCACCATCGAGCAGGTGGGTGGCCGCGGTGTGCCGGAGCGCGTGGGGCCCGCGCGCTGCCGTGTCACCGAGGGCGTCGAGGGCGTCCTTCACCTGGGTGCGGACCGCGCGCTGATCGATGCGTCCGCCGCGCCGGCCGAGGAAGAGCGCCGGCCCGCTCCTGTCCGTCACCCAGTGCGGGCGGCCGCGCCGGAGCCAGTCGTCGAGAGCGTGCGCCGCGGGCACGCCGTAGGGCACGGTGCGCTCCTTCGAGCCCTTGCCCAGGACGAGGAGGGTGCGCCGCTCGGTGTCGACGTCGTCGATGTCGAGGCCCACCAGCTCACCGACGCGCACGCCCGTGCCGTACAGCACCTCCAGCAGGGCCCGCCGGAGCAGGTCGGAGGGATCTCCTCCGGGACTGCGGTCCTCGAGGTCCTCGAACAGCGCGCCGGCCTGCGGCCGGCTGAGGACGGCGGGAAGGGATCTGGCGCGTTTGGGTGAGCGGAGGCGGAGTGCGGGGTTGGTCGGGACGAGTTCCTCCCGCACGGCCCAGTCCATGAAGGCCCTGACGGAGGCGGCGCGGCGCGCGATGGTGGAGCGGGACAGTCCGGCGGCGTCGAGCGCGCCGAGCCATGCCCTGAAGTGGCGGAGTTCGAGCTGGCCCAGCGCCGACACCCCGGACTGCGCGGCGTGCGCGAAGAACAGCTCGAGGTCCGTGCGGTAGGCGCGGACCGTGTGCACCGAGCGGTTGCGCTCCCGGGTCAGATACAGCTCGAAGTCGCGCGCGGCGGCGTCCAGCGCCGGTGTTCCTGTGTCGTCGTGTGGCATCGTCCCTCCGGTACCAGTATCCCCGCAGGCCCGGAGGGCGCAGCGCATTCGGGGCCGTGCCTTTCAGCCACTGTGGAACGGCGCGGTCACCAGGCCTGCTTCGAGGTCGAGGAGCGCCTTCTTGGTCGCGGGGCCCGCGGCATACCCGACGACCGCTCCGGTGCTGCCGACCACCCGGTGTCCGGGGATGATGACGGACACGGGGTTGGCCCGCACCGCCGCGCCGATCGCCCGCCCCATCCTGGGGTTGCCGAGCTCGCCGGCGATATCACGGTAGCTGCGGCGCTGCCCGTAGGGGATGCCCAGGAGGGCGGACCACACGGATCGCTGGAAGACCGTCCCCCGCAGGTCCACGGGCACGTCGAACGCGCGGCGGAGACCGGCGAAGTACTCCCCCAGCTCCGCTTCCGCCTGCTGCAGGATGACGACGACCGGGTCCGGGGCCGGAGGATCGGTATCGCCGGCGGCACCGGCAGCACCTGCCGGCCGCTCGACGCCTGCCTCCCGGACCGCCTCCTGGGCGGGGCCGGGAGTAACGGGGATGCGGCGCCCGAGGGCGACCGGCGGGGGCATCGGGTGGTGGTCGGCGTGATAGAGACCGACGATTGCCGCACGACCGGCGACCACGTGCAGACCTCCGATCGGTGTGCTGATGTCGAGTTGCCATCGCTCTTCCTCGCCGGCGGGGGTGCTGGTGCGGTTCATGGACATCCTCCTGGTGGTGCTCGGGGTGGTCGGGGTGGTCGGGGTGGTCGGGGTGGTCGGGGTGGTCGGGGACGCGGCGCAGGGAGTCCGCTGCGCCGTGAGGCACGCCTCAGGGTTTCTGCCGGCGCCATCCGCCGGCCGCGCGAACCGCCAGGCCGGCGAGTTCGAGCCGCGCGAGCCCGCTGATGACGTCCCGAGCGGACAGCCCGGCGACGGAGGACAGCTTGTCGACGGTCGTCGAGGCGTGCACGGGCAGGCCGTCGAGGAGCAGCAGGTCGGGGATCCCCAGACCGTCGTGCTCCCGGGCGGGCGTGGCACCCTCCCGCTCCAGGTCCCCCCACGGTTCGGTGCCGAGCCCGCCGGCGAGTTCGACGACATCGGCGGCGTCCGTGACGCACACGGCGCTGCCGTCCCGGAGCAGGCGGTGGCAGCCGGCGGAGTTCGCCGAATGCACGGAGCCGGGTACGGCACCGACCGCGCGGCCCAGGGCTGCCGCATGGTGCGCGGTGTTCAGGGCGCCCGAGCGCCAGCGCGCCTCGACGACCACCGTCACCGCGCTCACGCCGGCGATCAGCCTGTTCCGTTGCAGGAACCTCCATCGGGTCGGCGAACTGCCGGGCGGGACCTCGGAGATCAGCAGCCCTCTCTCCGCGACGGTCCGCAGGAGCTCCTCGTTGCCTGCGGGGTAGTACCTGTCCACGCCGCACGCCAGGAAGGCGATGGTCGGCGGGGACGCCTCGTCGTGCGACGACGCGAGCGCCGCACGATGAGCCTGCGCGTCGATACCGTAGGCGCCCCCCGAGACCACCGAGTAGCCACGGGCGGCCAGTCCTGACGCGATACCGGCCGTCACCGAACCGCCGTAGGCGGTACTGTCCCTGGATCCGACGACCGCGGCCGTCCGGGCCAGTGCCGGGATCTCCTTCCGGCCCCGCACCCACAGGCACAGCGGGGCGGCGAGCCGCAGGTCGTCCAGTGCCTCCGGCCAGTCCTCGGAATCGGGCGTGACCAGCCGTCCGCCGAGCCGTTCGAGGGTCGCGAGGTCCCGCTCGGGTGCGAGGTCGTGCAGGCGCGGACCCCAGCGGGACACGCCGTCCTTCAGGGGATCACGGGGGCTGTCGGGGATGTCGAGGGCATCCCGCAGGAGACGCCGGACCGCGGATCCCGCCGCGATCCCGCCCCCGATGATGCGCAGCGCGTCGACGGGGCCGACGACCGACACCAGTGCCAGTCCGACGCTGTCCGAGGGTTCGAACAGCCGGGAGAGGGACGCCCGGGCGAGCAGGGACTCCGCGACCCCGCTCACGCGGCGCGCTCCTGGATCCGGAACCCGAGCGCCGTGACGACGTCGTCGGGGTCGGGGCGGAGGCGGCCTGCGAGGTCGGAGATCGTCCACGCGACGCGGAGGACCCGGTCCCATCCCCGGGCGCTCACCAGGCCCCTGTCCAGCGCCCTGTCCAGGGACGAGGTCACGGCTCGCGGCAGCGCGAGCTCGCCGCGCAGGATACGCCCCTGGACCTCGGCGTTCGTGGCGTAGTTCCACCGCCGCAGCCTCTCACGCTGGGCTTTCCGCGCATCCGCCACGCGGGCGGCCACGACGGCGGACGTCTCGGCGTCCCGAGCCCCTGCATAGTCCGCGAGGCTCACCCGGTGCACGGCCAGTTGCAGGTCGACACGGTCTAGGAGCGGACCGGACAGGCGGTTGAAGTATCTTCGACGCTGCTGGGCGGTACACATGCACTCGACGCCCTTTCCGCTGGCCAGTCCGCACGGACAGGGGTTGAGTGCGAGGACGAGCTGGAACCTCGCCGGGTAGGACGCGGTCCCCGAGGCCCGGTGGAGGACGAGGCGACCACTCTCGAGGGGCTCCCGCAACGCCTCGAGCACCCGGCGTTCGTACTCGGGGGCCTCGTCGAGGAACAGGATCCCGCGGTGGGCGCGTGACGCCGCGCCGGGCCGCGGGATGCCGCTGCCACCGCCGATGATGGCGGCGGGGGTCGCCGTATGGTGGGGGCTCTCGAACGGGGGCTTGCGGACGAGTTCGGTACAGTGCCGGTCGCCGCTGAGGCTGTGGATCGCGGTCACCTCCATCGCCTGCTCGTCCTCGAGATCCGGCAGGATGCCCGGCAGTCGCTCGGCGAGCATCGTCTTGCCCGCACCGGGTGGTCCGACCATCAGCAGGTGGTGGGAACCGGCGGCCGCGATCTCGAGGGCGAAGCGGGCCTCCTGCTGGCCCGCGATGTCCGACAGGTCCTTCAGCGGCTCGGGCCGTGCGGGCGGGACGCCGGGCGCGGCGCTGTCCGCGGAATCCGGCAGCCGGACCTGCGCGGCGTCGGCTCCGAAGGCCAGGGCCACCGCGGCGAGCGTCCGGAACGAGCGGACCTCGGCCGTGGGCACCAGTGCCGCCTCGGCGGCGTTCTCCTCCGCCACGACGATGCCGTGGTGCCCTGCGCCGGCGGCGGCCATCACCGCCGGCAGCACCCCGCGCACGGGCCGGAGCCGGCCGTCGAGCCCCAGCTCCGCGAGGAAGACCGTACTGCCGCAGCCGCGGACGTCGCCCGCGGCGGACAGCGCCGCCATGACGATCGCGAGGTCGAAGGCCGATCCGCGCTTGGGCAGCGACGCGGGGATGAGGTTCACGGTGATCTTGCGTCGGCTCAGGGGGACGCCCGCGTTCCGGGCCGCCGCCCGGATGCGGTCCTTCGCCTCGTTGAGCGATGCGTCGGGCAGGCCGAGCAGCACGAAGGCCGGCAGTGTCTGGCCGATGTCCGCCTCGACCTCGATGACGTGCCCGTTCATGCCGACGAGGGACACGGCGTAGGTGCGGCCGAGCGCCATCAGATGAGGGCCCGGACGTGCTCGATCCGCGGCGCACCGGAGCCGTCGTCGAGCACGCCGACGGCGTCGATGCGGAATCCGCTGAATCTCAGGTTGTGCGCCCGCGCCCATTTCGAGGCGAGCAGGTACAGCCTCTCGAGCTTGGCGGCCGTGATGGCCTCCAGCGGCTGGCCGAAGTCGTCCGAGCTCCGCGTCTTGACCTCGACGATCACGAGCGTCGACCCGTCGACGGCCACGAGGTCGATCTCCCCCGCGGCGCACCGCCAGTTGCGGTCGACGATCCTCAGTCCTGCCTGGTGCAGGTAGTCCGCGGCCGTCGCCTCTCCGCGACGCCCCAATTGATCCTTGGCCAGCATTGGCCTCACCTCCTCCACCAGAGTCGGGGAATCAGCGGCGGCCCGCCGGGACGACAGCGGCTATGTGGACAACCCCGCGGCCGGGGACGCGAGAGGGCCACGACCGGAGATTGCTGTGGCATGGGCCCGGTCCCACCTCGTACCGTGGTGGGGCGACGTCACGGTGACGCCAGCACGAGCCCGAGGAGGACACAGTGGCGACAGACGATTTCCTACCCAGCGGGAGCGATGCCGACCTGCAGGAACAGGGCGTCCCCGACCAGGCCGGCGACACGGCGTCCGGCGGGACGATCGCGGGCGGCGGGATGGGCGGATCCGAGGCCGACCTCCAGGAGCAGGCGGCCTCGCTGCAGCCCGACGACACGGTGTCCGGCGGAGGGATCGCGGGTGAGGGCACGGGCGGATCCGAAGCGGACCGCCTCGAGCAGGCGGCGGATGTGCCGATCGACGGCGACGACGCGTTCCCCTACGGGGACACGGAGGACAGCCCCACGGCGTGAGCACGAGTCCGCGCCCGCAAGGGTCGGAGGGCGCCCGGGCGCAGGGTCGCCGGTGGAGGCCGGCGACCCTGCCCTGCGTCAGTTGCCGAGCGTGCCGTCCTTCGGGAGCGCGATGTCGTCGGACTTCGACAGCTCCTCCACGTTGACGTCCTTGAAGGTGATCACGCGGACGTTCTTCACGAACCGCGCCGAACGGTAGACGTCCCACACCCAGGCGTCCTGCAGCGTCAGGTCGAAGTACACCTCGCCGTCGGCCGAGCGGGCCTGGAGGTCCACGGTGTTGGCCAGGTAGAACCGACGCTCGGTCTCCACGACGTAGCTGAAGAGCCCTACGACGTCCCGGTACTCGCGGTAGAGCTGGAGCTCCATGTCGGTTTCGTAGTTCTCAAGATCTTCGGCACTCATCCGTTCATCATCCTCCAATTTCCGCGTGTGTCGCGCCGGGCCTGTCCGCACTGCCGAGGCGCCAGGTCTTCCGGTGGTATTCGCTCGGCCCTGCGGCGTCGATGGCCTCGCGGTGCGCCCCGGTGGCGTACCCCTTGTTCCCGTCCCAGCCGAAGGCGGGGTGGCGTCCGGCGAGTTCCACCATCAGGGCGTCGCGTTCCACCTTGGCCAGCACGCTGGCGGCGGCGACGCTCTGGCAGCTCAGGTCGGCCTTGATGCGCGTGTGGACGGGGGCTGTGCAGCCTCCAGGCTCCACGGGCGCGGTGCCGCCGTCGGGCGTGCCGAAGAGCTCTCCCTGGGACCGCGCCGAGAGCCAGTCGTGGTTGCCGTCGAGGATGACCGCGTCCGGGACGACGGTCTCCAGGACGGACGTCCAGGCCCGGGCGCCGGCGGTCCGGAGGGCGGCCATGAGTCCCAGTGCGTCGATCTCGGCCGCGGTGGCGTGCCCCACGGCGCAGGCGACGGACCAGCGGCGGATGCGAGGCACCAGCGCCTCGCGGTGTGCCGGCAGGAGCAGCTTGCTGTCGCGCACGCCGCGGAGGCTCGTCGCGGCGTCGAGGTCGACGACGACGATGCCGACGGAGACGGGCCCGGCCAGCGCTCCCCTGCCCACCTCGTCGCAGCCGGCGATGTACCGGTGGCCGTGGGCGGCGAAGGACCTCTCCACGCTCAGGGTCGGGGTGGCGGTGCGTTTCTTCCGGGGTGCGGTCATGGTCCTGCAGGAGCAGGCGCCGCCGCGGCGTCGGGGACCCCGTCGAAGACGTCCGGGTAGTTGCCGAGGAACCCGATCCGGTTCAGGGGCCAGGCGATGACGGCGGCCTTGCCCTCGATGTCGTCGATGGAGACGAAACCCTCGCCGGGCTTGTCCCGATTGGCGCGGGAGTCCGCGGACGCGTTCCGGTGGTCTCCCATGACCCAGACCCTGCCCTCGGGGACCACCACGTCGAACGGGAGGTCCGAGGGGGTGGCACCGGGGAACAGATAGGGCTCATCGAGCGGTTCCCCGTTGACCGTGAGGCGGCCCTGGGCATCGCAGCAGATCACATGGTCCCCCGGGAGCCCGATGACGCGTTTGACGAGGTGCTGCTGCGACTCGTCCGGGGCGAGTCCGATGAAGACCAGCGCCTCCTTCAGCCAGCTGACCGGCGCGTCGGCCTGGGGTGGCAGCCAGCCCTGCGTGTCGCGGAAGACGACGATGTCCCCGCGCTCGAGGTCGAAGGGCTGCGGGACGAGCTGGTTGACGAAGATGCGGTCGTCGATCTCGAGGGTCTGCTCCATGGATCCCGACGGGATGAAGAACGCCCGGAACAGGAACGTCTTGATGAGGAAGGACAGCACCAGAGCGATCACGACGATCGTCGCGATCTCCTTCAGCCACGCCCCGAAGCCCCTGTCGGCGTCCTTCCTGCGGCGCGAGGAGTCCCCCGCTGCGTTCTCCGCCGAACCGCCGGCGTCGGCGCCCGGTTCGAACGTCTGCGCTGCGGGTGCCTCGGCCCCCGTGGGCGACTTCCTGCGGAAGTTCCGTGCCATGTGAAAGGTTTCCTCTGTGGTCGTGACACCCGGTGCAACCTCCGGGTGCGGTCCTGCGGGTGCGGCATCCGTGCCGCTACGAGGTCGTCGCGGGCCGCTCGATCGGGGCGAACCGGTCAAGTGGCCAGACTAGCTGAAAGGCCCGTCCGATGATCCGATCCTCCGCGATGAGCCCCCCGCCCGGCGCGCCCAGCAGTGAGCGGGAGTCCATCGACGCGGAGCGGTGGTCTCCGAGGAGCCACAGCCGCCCCTCGGGGACGACGACGTCGAACGCCTGCTCGCTGGGCGCGTCGCCCGCGGAGACGTACGGCTCCTCGATCGCCGTGCCGTTGACGGTCAGCCGCCCGTCGTCCGAGCAGCAGGTCACGTGGTCCCCGCCGACGCCGATGACGCGCTTGACGTAGACGGTGTCGCTGCCCGTGAGCCCCAGCCACTGGCCGACGGCTCCGCCGACCCGTTCGGGGAGGCCGCGGGGATCGGTGATGGGGTCGAACGAGCCGCGGCCGTCGAAGACGACGACGTCGCCGCGGCGGACGTCCCCGGGGGTGTCCTCCAGTTTGGTGACGAGCACCCGGTCGCCCTCGGCCAGCAGCGGCTCCATGGATCCCGACGGGATGAAGTACACGTCGACGAGGAAGCCGCGCACGAGTCCCGTGATGAGGACCGCGACGACGACGGCGGAGAACACGAAACGCCAGCCCACGGAATGGGGCCGGCGTTTCGGGTGCTCTCCGGCCGGTGACCGGGAAGCGGGGGTGAACTGCACCAGAGGGGTTACTTGACCGTCTTGGGGTCGCGCTTCTCCTTGATCTTGGCTGCCTTGCCGCGCAGTTCGCGCATGTAGTACAGCTTGGCGCGGCGCACGTCACCCTTGGAGACGACCTCGATGCGGTCGAGGACCGGGCTGTGGACGGGGAACGTACGCTCCACGCCGACACCGAAGCTCACCTTGCGGACCGTGAAGGTCTCGCGGATGCCGTCGCCCTGGCGGCCGACGACGAAGCCCTTGAAGATCTGAACACGGGTGTTCTTGCCTTCGATGATGTTGACGTGGACGTTGACGGTGTCGCCGGCGCGGAAGTCGGGGACGTTGTCGCGGAAGGATCCGGCGTCGACGGAGTCGAGGATATGCATGCTGTTTCTCCTGGTGGACGCCACAGGTCATCCACGTTGGTCACGGCGGGCAAGGACAGGACCGTAGGTCCTGGCAATGCCGCCGAAGCAGGTTTCCCGGCCGATCCGGAAAGTCGGCGGCCGGTGTGCGAACTGTTGGCCGGACACCCCCTGTGGCAGGTCCCGGCCCAGTGGACACGATCTCTGATTATTCCACAGCAGCGCCGCGAACCGCTAATGCGCCGTGCGCGTGAGCCTGCCGTCGACGACGTCGAATCCCGCCGCGCGCAGCGCCGCGAGGTCGGCCTTCGTCAGTGCCGCGGTGTCGACGGCCTCGAGCAGGTCCGGCCGCCGCTCGGCCGTCCGGTGGAACTGCTCCAGGCGCCGCCACTGGGCGATCCGCGCGTGGTTGCCGCTGAGCAGCACCTCGGGGATGTCCCGTCCCCGCCACGACGACGGCTTGGTGTAGACGGGGTATTCGAGCAGCCCGTCGGCGTGCGACTCCTCGAGGAGCGACTCCGGGTTACCGACGACGCCGGGGATGAGCCGGCCCACGGCCTCGACCATCGCGAGGACCGCCACCTCCCCGCCGTTGAGGACGTAGTCGCCGAGGGAGACGGGCCGGACGTCGAACTCCGCGCGCGCCCAGTCGATCGCGCGTTCGTCGATCCCCTCGTACCGGCCGCAGGCGAAGACGAGGTGGTCCAGCTCCGCGAGTTCGTAGGCCATCGCCTGGTCGAAGACCGCCCCGGCGGGCGACGGGACGATGAGCGTGGGCCGGCGCGGGGGCCGCGGGAGCCTCCGCCAGGACGGCTTCGAGCGCCAGGGCCCAGGGCTCGGCCTTCATCACCATGCCGGCTCCCCCGCCGTAGGGCGTGTCGTCGACGGTCCGGTGCCGGTCCGTGGTGAAGGCGCGCAGGTCGTGGACGCGGACGTCGAGCACGCCGTCCTGCCGCGCCTTGCCGATCAGGGACAGCTCGAGTGCGGCCAGGTACTCGGGGAAGATCGAGACGACGTCGATGCGCACTACTCGCGCGCCTCGCCCTCGGCTGCCGCGATGTCGTCGCCGTCGTCGGGCGCCTGGTTGGAGCCGGGGGTGTTCAGGTCGAACAGTCCTGCCGGCGGCACGATGGACACGAAGCCCGCCCCCGGATCGACCTCGGGCACGATCTCGCCCACGAACGGGACGAGGGCCTCGTGGCCGTCGGCCAGCTCGACCACCAGGAGATCCTGGACGGCCATGGTCCGCAGCCCGGTCACCTTGCCCACGGACCGGCCGTCCACCCGGGCGTCGAGGCCCACGAGCTCGTGCTCGTACCAGGCGTCGTCCTCGTCGTCGGCCTCGTCGGTGTCGATGAAGAGCTGGGCGCCGCGCAGCGTCTCGGCCTGGTTGCGGTCGGCGACCTGCTCGAAGCCGACGATCAGGATGTCCTTGTTCCAGCGTGCCCGGACCACGGTCAGCTCCGTCACGGCCGCGCCCTCCACGCGGAAGGTCTCCCCGGCGTCGAACCGGTCCTCCGGCGCGTCGGTGAAGAGCTGCACGGTCACCTCGCCCCGGATGCCGTGGGGCTTGCCGATCCTCGCTACGAGTACGTCCATCGTGGTGCTCCTGCTGTCGTGTCGGTGCTGCGGGGGGGGGGGGTACATGAGATCGGCCCCACCACCATGTCCTGGTGATGGGGCCGATCGGGTTCGTGCCTGTCAGCTCTGGGAGGTGTCAGCCCCGGCGACGGTCGGTGTCGACGACGTCGACGCGCACCGGCTCGCCGTTCGCGAGGGCTGCCACCACGGTGCGCAGCGCGCGGGCGGTCCGGCCCTGGCGGCCGATCACGCGGCCGAGGTCCTCCTGGTGCACGCGCACCTCGAGCGTCTCGCCGCGGCGGTTGTTCTTCGCGGAGACCCGGACGTCGTCCGGGTTGTCGACGATCCCGCGCACGAGGTGCTCCAGAGCTTCGGCCAGCAACTTACTCGGCCTCGGTTGCTTCCGTGGCGGCGTCGTCGCTCTTCTTCGCCTTCGGCGTGATCGCCTCGGGGACGATGACGGAACCCTTCTCGGGAGCCACGAACGACTCCTTGGGTGCCTTGGTCCTCAGGGTGCCTTCCTGGCCCTTGAGTCCCTTGAACTTCTGCCAGTCGCCCGTGATCTTCAGCAGGACGGAGACCTGCTCGGTCGGCTGGGCGCCGACTCCCAGCCAGTACTGGGCACGCTCGGAGTTGATCTCGATGAACGAGGGCTCCTCGGTGGGGTTGTACTTGCCGATCTCTTCGAGGGCACGACCATCACGCTTGGAGCGTGCATCCATGACGACGACACGGTAGAACGGTGCGCGGATCTTGCCCATGCGCTTGAGGCGAATCTTTACGGCCACTTGTGTGGTCACTCCTTGTAAATGAAAAGGGGCGAACCCGTCGTCCTGCTCCCGTGGGGCGGGCCAATCAGAGGGGTTCAAAGGACACAATGCACGCGCAGAGAGAGGGGCTGCACGGATCGAGTACGACTCCATTGTGCCAGACAGGCGTAAATTAGGCGATTCAGGAGCATTCCGGGCGGCCTCCGACGGCGGAGCCCCGACAGCGGCGCGATTCCGACGCACCGGACGCCCGCCCGGCCCGAGGACAACGGAAGAGGACGACACCATGACCGACGTGACACGAACGCTCGACGACATCCGGGTCCCGATCCCGGAGGGCGCTGACGAGGAGGTGGCCGCCGCCGTGACCGGCCTCTACACGGAGGGCGTCATCTCGCGGAAGCAGGCCTTCTCCCGCGAGTGGGCCGAGCAGCTGCGCGAGGACATCGACGCGGCATTCCAGGAAGCCCTCTCCCGCCCGAACGGAGCCGTGGGCCGGGGCCCGAAGCGCTACTACGTGGAGATGCACCCGGAGCAGATGCGGGGCTGGCTCGAACTCGTGGATCACCCGTGGGTGCGCATGGTCTGCGAGTCCGTCCTCGGCCCGGACTACCAGATCGTGGAGCTGGGCTTCGACGTGCCGGGGGCCGGCGCGGTCAACCAGCCGTGGCACCGGGATTTCCCGATGCCGGAGGAGACCCGCACGAACCGGCGCCTGACGTCGCTGGCCTTCAATGCCACGGCGGTGGACACCGAGGAGGACATGGGCCCCTTCGAGGTCGCGCCGACCACCCAGTGGGACCTGCCGGAGGGCTTCGACCACGAGATGTTCCCGCCCAAGGCGGCCTACCCCCGCTACGAGGCGCTGGCGCAGCGGAAGTACCCGAAGATGGGTGACATCTCGGCGCGCTCGGCCCTCACGATCCACCGCGGCACGCGGAACGATTCGCAGAAGTCACGGCCGGTCCTCGTGCTCGGGGTCGATGCTCCGGGAGCAGGCAACGCGGAGCACCACGACATGGCGGTCACCCGCGGGTTCTACGAGCGGTTGCCCCAGCGCGTCCGCGACCACCTCGGGTGCCCGATCGTGGAGACGCTGACCCCGATCACCCAGAAGCACTCGATCGAGGGGCTCATGATGGGCGAGGCCTGACACCGGCGGACGGCGCGTCGACGGCGACCCTCAGGCGGTTGCGCCACGGGTCCTCGAAGCGCAGCTCGGCACCCGTGTGGTGGTTGGCGATCCCGGCGTGGGCGAGGCGGTCGGCGAGGGCCGCCACCTCGTCGGCGGCCGGCACCCGGATGAGGACCTCGCCGAGGCCGAGCGTGTCCCTGCGCGGGCCCGCACCCCTGCTGTTCCACACGTTCATCGCCATGTGGTGGTGGTACCCGCCGGCGGACACGAACAATGCCTGGTCGTGCCAGCCCGCGGTGCGTTCGAACCCGAGCACGTCGACGTAGAAGCGGTGGGCGGTCTCCACGTCGCCCACCTGCAGATGGACGTGCCCCACGGTCGCGCTCCGCGACTCCGCCGAGGACGCCGCGGCCTCCGTGAGGTGTTGTCCGATGTAGTCCCGCGGCGGCAGGGGCAGGCTGCCCATGGTCACCTCGCGGTTGCCCTGTCCGTCCTCGGTCCACGCCCAGGTCTCGCGCGGGCGGTCGAAGTACAGCTCGATGCCGTTGCCCTCGGGGTCGCTGAAGTAGAAGGCCTCGCTGACGAGGTGGTCGGCGCTGCCCACGTACGCGCTTCGGGGGTGGCGTGCCGCGGAGGCGACGGCGGCGGCCAGGTCCGCGCGATCGGGGAAGAGCAGGGCCGTGTGGAACAGGCCCGCCTCGCCGCGGTTCGGCAGGCGCAGGTGGCGGGCCTCCTCGAGGCGGAGCACGGCGCTCCCCTGCCGGCCGAGGACGACGGCGTCGGTGCCGTCCTCGAGCACCGCCAGGCCGAGGGCGGCGGCGTAGTAGGCGGACATGGACGCCAGGTCGCCGACCTTCAGCGTCAGCGTGCCCATGGTGGTGGCGACGGGTAGGAGATCCTGCGCGGACATGTGGCTCCTCGTGGTGCGGAAGTAGGTATCCGGCACAACTGGTTGAAGCTTCAACTTATTCCCAGCAGGGGTCGGCGTACCGGCCGTCAGGCGACGGCATCCAGGCGCGACGCGGCGAGGAACGCCCGGATCAGTCCGGCGCCCTCGTCGGTGTCCTGCGGACGGTGGCCGCCGGGGGCGATGCGGTGGACGGCGCCGGTACCCGCCAGGTACGCGGCCACCTCCTCGTACAGCGGTTCCCACCCGCCCGTCAGGACGAGCGTCGGCACGCCGGGCACGATCGTCAGGGGCGCCTCCCAGGGAGGGCTCTGGAGCCGGAGCCGCGCGACGTCCCGCCGCGCGTCGGCGCTGGCGGGCATCCGCGCGTCCGTGTCGGACTCGCGGCGGACGAAGGCCCGCAGGAAGTCGTCGTCGGACATGGCGGCACGGTCGGCGAACAGGGGCGCCATCCGGGAGATGTAGGCCGCCGTCGCGGGAAGGTCGGCCGTCAGGGACAGGCAGGCGGGCTCGACGAGCGTGAGCGTGCGCACGAGGTCCGGGCGCTCGACGGCGAGCAGCATCGCGCACACCGCACCCTGCGCGTGGGCGACGAGGTGTCCCCCGCCGCCCAGGGCCTCGGCGATGATGGCCTGGTCACGGCCGTGGTCGGTCGGGCACGGCTCCTCGGTCGCGGAGAAGCCGTGCCGGCGCACGTAGAGGCAGTCGTAGTCCAGGGACAGGCCGTGCTGCCGCGGCCATGCCGCGGCACCGAAGGAATCGCCGCCGTGGACGAACACCGCACGCTCGAACGCCATCACTGCCCCTCGGCCCGGGGTCCGGGATGTCCGACCATCAGCTACTTGCCGAGGAACTTCTCGAAGCCCTTGGGGAGGTTCATGGCCGAGGGGTCGAAGTCCGGCTGGCCGCCGAATGCAGCACCCGTGGGTGCGGCGGTGCGGGCGGCCGAACGACGCGCCTCGGCCTCCTGCAGCTCCTGCGCGGCCTTCGCCGGGTTGCCGGAGCGGGGCTTCTTCTTGCCCTTCGCGGCGGCCGCCTTCTTGCGCGGACCACCGAACCCGCCGGGCCCTGCCATGCCGGGCATGCCCGGGATGCCGCCCCCGGAAGCCATCTTCCGCATCATCTTCTGCGCCTGGCCGAAGCGTTCGAGCAGGCCGTTCACCTCGGACACGTGCACACCGGAACCGCGGGCGATCCTCGCTCGGCGGGAGCCGTTGATGATCTTCGGCGCCAGCCGCTCGTGGGGCGTCATCGACCGGACGATCGCCTCGACGCGGTCGATCTCGCGCTCGTCGAAGTTCTCCAGCTGCTCCCGCATGTTGGCGGCACCGGGCATCATCATGAGCATCTTCTTCATGGAGCCCATGTTGCGGATCTGCTGCATCTGGGCGAGGAAGTCGTCGAGCGTGAAGTCCTCCTGGTCGGCGAACTTCTTCGCCATCCGGGCGGCCTCGTCCTTGTCCCAGGACTGCTCGGCCTGCTCGATCAGGGTGAGGATGTCGCCCATGTCGAGGATGCGGGAGGCCATCCGGTCGGGATGGAACAGTTCGAAGTCGCCCAGTCCCTCACCCGTGGAGGCGAACATGACGGGCTTGCCCGTGACGGAGGCGACCGAGAGGGCCGCGCCGCCGCGGGCGTCGCCGTCGAGCTTGGTCAGCACGACGCCGGTGAAGTCCACGCCCTCGTTGAAGGCGAGCGCGGTGTTGACGGCGTCCTGGCCGATCATCGCATCGATGACGAACAGCACCTCGTCCGGGCTGATCGCGGCGCGGATGTCCGCGGCCTGCTGCATGAGCTCGGCGTCGACACCGAGGCGCCCGGCGGTGTCGACGATGACGACGTCGTGCAGGCGGGCGCGCGCCTCGGCGACGCCCTGGCGGGCGACGGCCACGGGATCGCCGGTGGCGGTCTCGAACTCGGAGCTGACGCCGGGGTGCGGGGCGTACACGGGGACGCCGGCGCGCTCACCGTTCACCTGGAGCTGCCGGACGGCGTTCGGGCGCTGGAGGTCGCATGCCACGAGCAGCGGGCTGTGGCCCTGGCCCTTCAGCCACTTGGACAGCTTGCCGGCGAGCGTGGTCTTACCGGCGCCCTGGAGGCCGGCGAGCATGATGACGGTCGGCGGGTTCTTCGCGAGCCTGATGCGGCGGGTCTCACCGCCGAGGATCCCGACGAGTTCCTCGTTGACGATCTTGACGACCTGCTGGCCCGGATTCAGTGCCTGGGAGACCTCGAGGCCGAGCGCGCGCTCCTTGACGGCGGCCGTGAAGGCACGGACCACGGGGACGGCGACGTCGGCGTCGAGCAGGGCGCGCCTGATCTCGCGGACCGTCGCATCGATGTCCGCCTCGGTGAGGCGGCCCTTGCCGCGCAGGTTCTTGAAGGTCGCAGTCAGCCGGTCGGAGAGTGAATTGAACACGTGCCGTGCACTTCTTTCATCGGGAAGTAGAGAGACTCAACTCCCTAGGGTATCAACTGGGGGTCCCGGAGGGTCGACCCCCGGGGCGCCGGGTGCCGGGGGCCGCATCACCCGGGGCGCAACCGGGGCCACGATGCGGGAGTGCAGGACACCCGCGGGGATAAGTGGCAAGGTGAAGAGGTGGACACATCCTCCCTCGCCGAACACGACACCATTCCCGCCGACGCAGAGACGCGCGTCAAGACGCTGCTGATCCTGGGGGCCTCCGGCGACCTGACGGGCCGGCTCCTGCTGCCCGGGCTCGCCCGGCTGATCCGCCTCGGCCGCGCCGACGGGCTGCACCTCGTGGGCGCGGGATCCGACGACTGGACGGACGACCACTGGCGCGAGCGCGTGGGCGGGGCCTTCGCCGCCGCCCTGGAGAAGGCGGACGACCGCGGGCGGGCCGCGCTCGAGCAGGTGCGCGACACCAGCTCCTACCATTTCATCGACGTGACCCAGGACGGGCTGGCCGCCCTCGTGGCGACCCTCGAGGGCCCGGTGGCGATCTACTTCGCCCTCCCGCCCGCCATCAGCCAGAAGGCCTGCAGCGCCCTCGGCCCGGACTCCCTCCCGAAGAGCACGCGCCTGGTGATGGAGAAGCCCTTCGGCACGGACCAGGCGAGCGCCCACCGGCTCAACGGGAAGCTCTCCAGGCTCGTCCCGGAGCAGAACATCCACCGCGTGGACCATTTCCTCGGCAAGGCGACGGTGTTCAACATCCTCGGCCTGCGGTTCGCGAACCGCATCCTGGAGCCGGTGTGGAACAACCTGCACATCGAGAAGGTGGAGGTCATCTTCGACGAGGACCTCGCCCTCGAGAACCGCGCCCGCTACTACGACGGCGCCGGCGCCCTGCGGGACATGATCCAGAGCCACCTGCTCCATGTGATGGCGCTGCTGGCGCTGAACGCGCCGTCGACCCTCCACGAACGGGACCTGCGCGACCACATCGGATCCATCCTCCGGGCGAGCTCCGTGGATCTCGACGAGCCGGGCAGCAGCCGGCGCGCGCGGTACACGGCGGGCACGATCGGCGACCGGCAGATCGTCGACTACACCGCCGAACCCGGCGTCGACGGCGCGAAGGGCACAGAGACGCTCGCCGAGGTCACGGTGTCCATCAACAACGAGCGGTGGTCCGGCGTCCCGTTCGTCCTCCGCTCGGGCAAGGCGCTCGGCGCCAAGCGCAAGGAAGCTGTCATCACCTTCCGCCCCGTCAGCCACCTCCCCACCGGGTTCACCGGACAGGACGCGCCGACGAAGCTCCGCATCGGCTTCGGCCCCGACACGCTGCAGCTCGAGATGGACGTGAACGGGCCCGGCGACATGTTCTCGCTGGACCGGGCGACGCTCAGCGCCGACCTCAACGAGACGGACCTGCTCCCGTACGGCGAGGTGCTCGACGGCGTCCTCGCGGGCGATCCGACGCTCTCCGTGCGGGGCGACACCGCCGAGGACTGCTGGCGCATCGTGGAGCCCGTCCTGGCGGCGTGGTCCGAGGGCCGGGTGCCGCTCGAGGAGTACCCGGCAGGGTCGGACGGCCCCGACGGCTGGCCGTCCTCGCACGGCAGGGCCTGACTCCCGCCCCTCCCCGGCGGTCCGGGCGCCGCCGATCGTCGGCGCTCCCCCATGACCGCCGCACGACGCACGACGCACGACGCACGAGCCACGACGCACGAACGCCCGGCCGGAGTCACTCCGGCCGGGCGTTCCGTCGAACCCGGTTCGGCCCCCGACGTCAGGACCTCGGGGCGCGCGTCCTACAGGGCTGCCTCTCCCCGTTCGCCGGTGCGTACGCGGACGGCTTCCTCGACGGGGATGACCCACACCTTGCCGTCACCGGCGCGGCCGGTGTTGGCGGTGGAGACGAGGACGTCGACGATGTCGGTGACCCAGGCATCCGCGACGAGGACCTCGACACGTGCCTTCTGCAGGAGGTCCACCGTGTACTCGGCACCCCGGTAGACCTCGGTGTGGCCGCGCTGGCGGCCGTAACCGCTGGCCTGGCTGACCGTGAGGCCCTGTACGCCGTAGTTCTCGAGTGCTCCCCGGACACCGTCGAGCTTGTCGGGACGGACGATCGCTGTGACCAGTTTCATGAATGTACGCCCTCCGTGACGTTCTGCTGGGTGGTCTGTGGCTGTGCGGACTTCTGCTGCGCGAACATCTGGTCGGCGAAGGGGTGGAAGGACCCACCCACGCCGAGCCCCCCGAACTCGTAGGCGGTCTCGGCGTGCTCCGAGAGGTCGACGCCGGTGACCTCGCTGTCGGAGCTGATCCGGAAGCCGATGGTCTTGTGGATGGCCAGGCCGATGATCGCGGTCATGACCGCCGACAGGGCGATGGCGATGGCCGCCGCGACCACCTGGGCGACGAGCTGGCCCGGGCCGGCGCCGTAGAACAGTCCGCCGCCCTCGCCCTCGACGGGCATCATGATGAATCCGAGGGACAGCGTGCCGACGATGCCGGCGACGAGGTGGACGGCGACGACGTCGAGCGAGTCGTCGAAGCCCAGGCGGTACTTGATGCCGACCGCGAGGGCGCAGAGCGCCCCCGAGACGATACCGAGGCCCACGGCTCCTACCGGGCTGACGTTGGCGCAGGCCGGCGTGATGGCCACGAGGCCCGCCACGATGCCCGACGCAGCGCCGAGCGACGTCGGCCGGCCGTCGCGGATGCGTTCCGTCACGAGCCAGCCGACCATCGCGGCCGCAGGAGCGGCCATGGTGTTGACCCAGATGAGGCCGGCCTCCTCGGCCGAGCCCGCCGCGCCGCCGTTGAAGCCGAACCAGCCGAACCACAGGAGTGCGGCGCCGAGCATCACGAACGGGATGTTGTGGGGACGCTGCGCGGGGTCCTTGCCGAAGCCCTGGCGCTTGCCGAGGATCAGGGCGAGGACGAGGGCCGCGACGCCGGCGCTGATGTGCACCACGGTGCCGCCCGCGAAGTCGACGGCCTCACCGACGGCCCCGCCGACGGCGCCGTCGGCGCTCAGCAGTCCACCGCCCCACACCATGAAGGCGAGGGGGCAGTACACGGCCGTGACCCAGATGGGGACGAAGAGCGTCCAGGCGCCGAACTTGGCCCTGTCGGCGATGGCGCCGCTGATGAGCGCCACCGTGATGATCGCGAAGGTGGCCCCGTAGCCGGCCCCGATGAGGTCCTCGGTGCCGACGAGGTTCGCCAGGCCGAACGAGGCGAACGGATTGCCGAAGAGCTGCGCGACGCCGTCGCCGCCCGTCATGGAGTAGCCCCAGAGGACCCACACGATGCCCACGAGTCCGACGGCGATGAAGCTCATCATCATCATGTTCAGTGCGGCCTTCGCACGGGTCATGCCGCCGTAGAAGAAGGCGAGGCCGGGGGTCATGAGGAGTACGAGGGCGGCTGAGATCATCACCCAGACGTGACCTGCTGTCAGATCCATCGAACGCTGTCCTTCCGAAGAGGGCGGGGACTTCCCGCTCCTCCAGAATGCGTTGCGCGTGTTTCCGGCTGCTGGGTGGCGCGTTGCGCGCAGGTTACAGGGATTCCGCTCCCGTAAAAGACGCGTGACACCGATGTTTCAGGCAGGTTTCCCGACCGGGAGGGCCGGGGCGGCGACCCTAGTTCAGCAGGGCGTCGACGAAGCCCTCGGCGTCGAACGGCGCGAGGTCGTCAGCACCCTCACCGAGACCGATCAGCTTGACCGGGACGCCGAGGCTCCGCTGGATGGCCACCACGATGCCGCCCTTCGCGGTCCCGTCCAGCTTGGTCAGCACGATGCCTGTGATGTTCACGACCTCGGCGAACACGCGGGCCTGCGTGAGGCCGTTCTGCCCGGTCGTCGCGTCGAGGACCAGGAGGACCTCGTCGACGGTGCCCTGCTTCTCCACGACGCGCTTGACCTTGCCGAGCTCGTCCATGAGGCCCACCTTGTTCTGCAGGCGCCGCGGCGGTGTCGATCAGGACGACGTCGACCTCCTGCTCGATCCCGGCCTTGACGGTCTCGAAGGCGACCGACGCGGGGTCCGCGCCGTCGATGTCGGACTTGACGGTGGGCACACCCACTCGCGCACCCCAGGTGGCCAGCTGCTCGGCGGCGGCGGCGCGGAAGGTGTCGGCGGCCCCGAGGATGACGTCCTTGTCGTCGGCGACCAGCACCCGGGCGAGCTTGCCGACGGTGGTGGTCTTGCCGACGCCGTTGACGCCGACCACCATGACGATGGCCGGCCGGTCGGCATGGCGCTGCGTCGCGAGGGAGCGGTCCATCGACGGGTCGACCAGTTTGACGAGTTCCTCGCGGAGCATGTCCTTGACCTCCGCGGGGTTGCGGCTGCCGGCCACCTTCACCCGTTCGCGCAGCGCGTCCACGAGCTCCATGGTGGGTTCGGTGCCGAGGTCGGCCAGGAGGAGTGTCTCCTCCACCTCGTCCCAGACGTCCTCGTCGATCCTGTCCCGGGACAGCAGGGCGAGGAGACCCTTGCCGAGCGCGTTGTTGGACCGCACCAGGCGGGCACGCAACCGGGCGAGCCGACCCTGCACGGGGTCGACCGTGTCCAGGGCCGGCAGCGCGGGTGCCTCGTCGAGACCGCTGAGGTCGTCCGGGACGAGCTCGTCCGTGGTGACGCCGTCCGGGCGGTCCAGGACGTCCGTGGACGTCGCCCCGTGGGCGGCGCCCGTCACCTGGTCGTCGGGGTCCCGGGGCGAGGAGTACAGCCCGGGCGGCGTGCGGCGGCCGCGCACCAGGAGGACGGCGACCGACCCGATCACGGCGATCGCGAGGATGACGAAGATGACAGGCAGGAGGATGTCGTTCACCGATCCACCTTCTCATACGGGCCGATTGAGCATCCCGCCGGCCGGGTGACAGAATTCAGGGACCATGGCCGGATTCCCTCGCGCGCGCCCCTCTTCCCCCAGCTCCTCCACGCCCGCCGGGCGGCCGGAGCGTGAGCGGATCCCCCGCGAGATCAGGGTGCTCATCGCGGCGGCGTTCGTGATCGCCATCGGGTTCGGCCTGGTGGCCCCGATCCTCCCGCAGTTCGCCCGCAGCTTCGACGTGGGGGTGACCGCCGCCTCGGTCATCGTCAGCGCGTTCGCGCTCACCCGCCTCCTGTTCGCGCCGGCGGGCGGATGGCTGGTGGAGAAGCTCGGCGAGCGCCCGGTGTACATCGTGGGACTGCTGATCGTGGCCCTGTCCACCGCCGCCTGCGCCTTCGCCGGGAACTACTGGCAGCTCCTGGTCTTCCGCGGCCTCGGCGGCATCGGGTCGACCATGTTCACCGTGTCGGCCATGGGACTGATCGTGCGGCTCGCACCGCCGTCCATCCGGGGTCGCGTCTCGGGGGCCTACGCCACCGCCTTCCTGCTCGGCAGCATCGGCGGGCCGATCATCGGCGGGCTGCTCGCGGGGCTCGGCCTGCGCGTGCCGTTCCTCGTCTACGCGGGAGCCCTCCTCGTCGCGTCGGCGGTGGTGTTCTTCCAGCTCAAGGGGACCTCGCTCGCCGAGCGCCAGGCGGGCCGGGACACAGCCCCCCTGACCGTCCGCGAGGCGGTGAAGGACTCCGCCTACCGGGCGGCCCTCGTGTCCAGCTTCGCCAACGGCTGGTCCTCCTTCGGCATCCGGATGGCCCTGGTGCCGCTCTTCGCCTCGGCCGTACTGAGTGCCGGGCCGCAGATCGCCGGCATCTCGCTCGCGTTCTTCGCCGCCGGGACCGCGCTCGCCCTGACGGTCTCCGGCCGCCTCGCCGACACCGTCGGCCGGAAGCCCCTCGTGATCACCGGGCTGCTGGTCAACGGCGCCGCCATGGCGGCGCTCGGCTACTCGGGCACCGTCGTCGTGTTCCTGGCGATCTGCGTCGTCGGCGGGATCGGGACCGGGCTGCTGAACCCGGCGCAGCAGGCCGCCGTCGCGGACGTCATCGGCAACGGGCGCAGCGGCGGGAAGGTGCTCGCAGGCTTCCAGATGAGCTCCGACCTCGGCGCGATCTTCGGACCCCTTGTCGCCGGCGTCATCATCGACCGGCTGTCCACCGGCTCCTACGACCTCGCCTTCGTGGTGACGGGCGCCCTGGCCGTCGTCGCCGCGGCGGTGTGGCTCGGTTCCCGCGAGACCCTACCCGCGCAGGAACGCACGGCAGCGCCCTAGCGGAGGGCCGGTTCCGCCTCGGCATCGAGGCGCTGGCTGATCACGGTGGACACGCCGTCGCCGCGCATGGTGACGCCGTAGAGCGCGTCGGCGACCTCCATGGTGCGCTTCTGGTGCGTGATGATGATCAGCTGGCTCGACTCCCGCAGCTCCCTGAAGATGGTGATCAGCCGGCCCAGGTTCGTGTCGTCGAGGGCGGCCTCCACCTCGTCCATGACGTAGAACGGCGAGGGCCGGGCCTTGAAGATCGCGACGAGCAGGGCCACGGCCGTCAGTGAGCGCTCCCCGCCGGAGAGCAGCGACAGGCGTTTGATCTTCTTGCCCGCGGGCCGCGCCTCGACCTCGATCCCGGTGGTGAGCATGTCCGTGGGGTCGGTGAGGACGAGCCTGCCCTCGCCGCCCGGGAAGAGGGTGGCGAAGACGCGCTCGAACTGCTCGGCCGTGTCGCGGTAGGCGGCGGTGAAGACCTGCTCCACGCGTTCGTCGACGTCCCGGATGATGTCCAGGAGATCCTTCCGGGTGGCCTTGAGGTCGGCCAGCTGCGTGCTGAGGAACTGGTGCCGCTCCTCGAGGGCCGCGAACTCCTCCAGCGCCAGGGGGTTCACCTTGCCGAGCGCCGCGAGGTCCCGTTCGGCCCGCTTCAGCCTCTTCTCCTGCTGCTCGCGCACGAACGGGACGCCCACCGGCACCGGCCGGCCGTCGTCGTCGACCGGGGCCCTCAGCTCGGCCCACTTGTCCTCCGGCGCCGCGTCCGAGGGCACGGGCAGGTGGGGGCCGAACTCGTCGACGAGGTGGTCCGGCGTCAGGCCGAGCTCCTCGATGGCGCGATCCTCCAGTGCCTCGATCCGCAGCCTCTGCTGGGTGCGGGCGAGTTCGTCGCGGTGCACGGAGTCGGTCAGCCGCGCGAGGTCGACGGCGAGGTCCGCGGCGGCCCTGCGCACCTCCTGGAGTTCCCTGTCCTGCTGGTCGCGCAGGCCCTCGGCGGCATCGCGCTGCTCGGCGGCCGCGGCCACCGAGGCGGTGGCCGCCCGTTCGGCCTCGCGTGCTGCCCGGGCGACTGCGGCGGCCTTCCGTGCCTGGGCCGCTCGGATGCGCGCCTTCTCGGCCGCCTGCTCCCGGGCCCGGCGCTCGGACTGGGCGGCGCGCTCGAGGGAGGCGGCCCGGTTGGCCAGGGCGGAGAGCTGCTCCTCCCGGCTGCGGAGTGCGAGCCGGGCCTCGAGTTCTGCCTGCCGCGCCTCGACGGCGGCGCGCTGCAGGGCGTCCCGCTGTTCGGTGGACGGCTCGGCGTCGACGGGCTGGTCCTGCAGGTCCTTCAGCCGCCGGGCGGCCTCCTGCAGTCTCGACTCCTCCTGGACGAGGTTCGCCTCGGCCGCGCGGACGAGGGCTGCGAGGCGCACGGCCTCGCCGGAGGCGGACCGGAGGTTCGCGTTGAGCTGCCCCAGTTTCTCGGCGACGGCCGCCATGCGGGCGTCGGACTCGTGCAGGCGCTCGAGAGCGGCGTCCACGCGCTGCTGGGCTGCCTGCCGGCGGGCGTCCACCGCGGACAGCCTGAACCGCAGGCGTTCGGTCGTGGCGACGGCCTCCGCGAGCTTTACCCCGGTCTCCTCGGCCGCGGCATGCAGCTCGAGGTAGCCCGCGGCCCCGGGCGTCCCGCCGCGTGCGGTGTGCCGGGACAGGACGTCGCCCTCGCGGGTGACGGCGATCGTCGCCGACCCCGCCTCCACGATGGCTGCGGCCTCTGCCAGGTCGGCGACGACGACGACGCCGGCGAGGAGTTCCTCGACGGCGGGCCGGACCGCGTCGGGCACCGCGACCACGGAGAGCGCGGGGACCGGGACGTCCTCCTGCACCGGCGTCGCCTCCGGACGGTCCTTCTGCTGCGGTCCGGACGGACGGTCCCCCGCCACGCCCGGTGCGACGACGATCGACACCTGCCCGGCGTCGTCGTGCTTGAGGAGCTCCAGCGCCCGCACCGCCACCGTGACGCTGTCGACGGTCACGGCGTCCGCCGCGTGGGCGAGGGCCGCGGCGATCGCCTTCTCGAAGCCGGCTGCCACGTGGAGGAGCCGCGCCAGCGGCGCGGACACGCCCTCGAGCCCTGCCGCGAGGAGCGCCTCCGAGCCGTCGCGCTGCTGCAGGCCCTCGCGCTGCGCCTCGAGCCGCGCAGCGAGGGCGCCGCGCTCCCGTTCGGCCGCACGTTCCTCCTCGACGAGCGCGGCCCGCTCCCCGGTGACAGTGTCCAGGAGGGCTGACGCGTCCTCGTGCTCGGCGTCGAGCCCCTCCTCCCCCTCCTCCGCTCCGGCGACCTGGCCCTCGAGCGCGGCGAAGTCCCGTTCGGCCGTGCGCCGCCGTTCCTCGGCCGCCGTGACCGATCCGCGGAGGCGGCCGAGTTCGGCGACGGCCGCCTCGACGCGTGAGCGGGCCGCGCCCACGGTTCCCGCGAGCCGTGCGTCGCCTTCGCGCCGGTCGGCGGCTGCACGGAGCAGGCGCGCGAGCCGCGCGTCCTCCGCAGCCGATGCCCCCTCGGCGTCGCGGCGGGCGGCGAGGGTCGCCTCGAGGGCGTGCGTGAGCGTCGCGACCTCCTCCTGCAGTCCCTCGACCTCGGTCCTGACCCGTGCGGCCTGCCGGTCCAGGTGATCGGGGTCGCGGCCCTGGTCGGGTTCGGCGCCGCCCTGCCCGAGGAGGTGCCCGCGGTCCTCCGCGCGGGCGGCGAGCGCGGCGAGCTTCTCCCGGACGCTGGACAGTGCATACCAGGTCTCCCGGGCACGGTTCAGGGCCGGGACGGACGCGGCAGCGGCACGCTCGAGGTGCGCCTGGCGTGCCTGGGCGGCGCCGAGCGCCGTCTCGGCCTCCTCGCGGCGCGCCTGCAGCGCCGCCTCGGCAGCGGTGTCACGGTCGAAGCCGGCCCGCAGGGTGACGAGTTCGTCGGCGAGCAGGCGCGACCGTGCGTCCCGGACGGCGAACTGAACCTGCTGCGCACGGCGGGCCACCTCGGCCTGCTTCCCGAGGGGCGTCAGCTGCCGCCGCAGTTCGGCGGTCAGATCGGACAGCCGCGCCAGGTTCGCCTGCATGGCATCGAGCTTCCGCACGGTCTTCTCGCGGCGGCGGCGGTGCTTGAGGATCCCGGCGGCCTCCTCGATGAAGCCGCGCCGGTCCTCGGGGGTGGCGTGCAGCACCTTGTCCAGCTGGCCCTGGCCGACGATGACGTGCATCTCCCGCCCCAGCCCGGAGTCGGAGAGCAGCTCCTGGATGTCCAGGAGCCGGCAGTGCCTGCCGTTGATCGCGTACTCGGAGCCGCCCGCCCGGAAGAGGGTGCGGCTGATGGTGACCTCGGTGTACTCGATGGGGAGGGCACCGTCGCTGTTGTCGATGGTGAGCGACACCTGGGCCCTGCCCAGCGGTGCGCGGCCCGAGGTGCCGGCGAAGATGACGTCCTCCATCTTGCCGCCGCGCAGGGTCTTGGCGCCCTGCTCGCCCATCACCCAGGCGAGTGCGTCCACCACGTTGGACTTGCCGGAGCCGTTGGGCCCCACGACGGCTGTGACGCCGGGTTCGAAGTCGAAGGTGGTCGCCGAGGCGAAAGACTTGAACCCTCGCACGGTTAGACTCTTCAGGTGCACGGTGTCAGGATCTCCAGGTGGTGAGGGACCTCCCTAATCTACTGGAACCCACCGACGGTGCAGGGCATCGGTACCACCACGGGGCGGCGGTCGGCCGGCGCGGGGCGCCTATCCGGGGGCAGGGCCGCACGCGCGGACGATTCCGACGTGGCCGCCCGCCGCACTACGAAGTAGGCTTACAAAAGTTTCAGCAGTATCCAGAGCGTCCAGGCCGATCCATCCGTGGGTCCTTCACGGCCTGTACCGGCGCTGACAAGTTGACGAGGCAGGAAATTTGACCGGTAACGCGACGTTCCGACATGACAACACGGCCTTGCTCGCCGTCACGAGTGTGGAGGCGCCGGTAGTCGTCAGTTCCGCAGAGTTCGACGAACGGCTGGCTCCCAGCCTGAAGAGGCTCCGCCTCTCCAAGCGGCTCCTCGAGCGCGTGGCAGGCGTCACGGAGCGGCGCTGGTGGTCCCCCGGGTCCGACTTCGACGACGCCGCCATCGAGGCGGGTGCCAAGGCGATGGCCGAGGCCGGGATCGAACCGGGTGACGTGGGCCTGCTCATCAACACCTCGGTGACCCGGCGGAACCTCGAGCCGTCCGTCGCCGTGAAGATCCACCATTCCCTGGGGCTCCCCTCGTCGGCCATGAACTTCGACCTGGCCAACGCGTGCCTGGGCTTCGTCAACGGCATGACCCTGGCCGCGAACATGATCGATTCGGGGCAGATCAAGTACGCCCTGATCGTCGCCGGTGAGGACGCCCAGCGGACGCAGGAGGCCACGTTCCGTCGCCTCAACCGCGAGGATTCGACGCGCGCGGACTTCCTGGCCGAGTTCGCGACCCTCACCCTCGGGTCCGGGGCCGCTGCGGCGGTGATCGGCCCCGCCGACCTGCACCCCGGCTCGCACCGCATCCTCGGCGGGGTGTCCCGCGCCGGGACGCAGCACCACGAGCTGTGCGTGGGCGGGATCGACGGCATGTACACCGATACCAAGGGCCTGCTGGACGGCGGCCTGGAACTCGTGGTCACCGCGTGGCACGAGGCGCAGGCGGACGGCTGGGCGTGGGACGCCATGGACCGCTACGTCACGCACCAGGTGTCGAACTCCTACACCAACGCCATCATCAAGGCCGTGGACCTCGAGCGTGAGCGGGTCCCCATCACCTTCCCGCACTGGGGCAACGTGGGGCCGGCGTCACTGCCGATGACCCTCGCCCAGGAGGCGCAGTCGCTGACCTCCGGCGACCGTGTGCTCTGCCTCGGCGTCGGCTCGGGCCTGAACACCTCGATGATGGAGATTGCGTGGTAGCACTCCCCGGCGTCGATCCCTCGTGGTCGGCGTACCTCGATGTGCCCTCGACCAGTGGGGCCGATGAGCCGGGGACGACCCACCGCTGGCACTACCTGGACAACGGGGCAGGCCTCGCCGGGCCCGCCAAGGGTACGCTCCTGTGCGTCCACGGCAACCCGACCTGGTCCTACCTGTGGCGGACCTTCCTGGCGGCCGGGCTCGATGCCGGCTGGCGCGTGGTCGCGGTGGACCAGCTGGACATGGGCTACTCGGACCGGACCGGCGCGTTCCGCCGCCTCGAGCACCGGATCACGGATCTCGGGGACTTCGTCGCCGCCGCGGGCATCACCGGGCCCCTCGTGACGGTCGGCCACGACTGGGGCGGCGTCGTCAGCCTCGGCTACGCGGACCGCCATCGGGCGGACCTGGCCGGCGTGATCCTGACCAACACGGCGATCCACCAGGACGGCGACCGCCCGATCCCGGCGCCCCTCCGGCTCGCCCTCGCGCCCGGGGTCCACAGACTCGGCACCCGGACCACGAGTGCCTTCCTCGACGTCACGCTCGCCCTCGCCCGGCCCGCTCTCGACCGGGACGTCCGCCGCGCCTTCCGCGCCCCGTACCGTTCCGCGGCGGATCGCCAGGGCATCGCGAACTTCGTCTCGGACATCCCCGCCGATCCGTCCCACCCCAGCTACGCGGCACTCACCGCGACGGCGGAGGGCATCCGCAGCCTCGACGTCCCCGTCCTGATGATGTGGGGCCCGCATGATCCGATCTTCTCGGACACCTACCTGGAGGACCTCGCCGGCCGGCTGCCGCACGCGGACATCCACCGCTTCGAGCACGCGAGCCACCTCGTGCAGGAGGACGCCGACACGGCGTCGACCGCCATGGACTGGCTCTCCGCCCGCTCGGTCGGCACGGGTGCGCCCCCGGTCGACGACGCCCGCTCGACGGAGGCCGCGCCCTACGTGCCGCTCGGCCGGCGCCTCGGGGAGCTTGCCGGCGGTCCGGAAGGTCCGGCGACGGCCGTCGCCGAGATGACGCCCGCCGGTCCCCCACGCACCCTGACGTGGCGGCAGCTGGACGACGACGTCGCCGCCGTCGCCGCGGGCCTGACCGCGCTCGGGCATGGTCCCGGCACCCGGGTCAGCCTGCTCGTCCCGCCCGGCGTCGACCTCACGGTCCTCATCTACGCGTGCCTGCGCATCGGTGCGGTGATCGTCGTCGCGGACGCCGGCCTCGGCGCCCGCGGCCTCAGCCGAGCGGTCAAGGGCTCGGCGCCCGATGTCGTCATCGGCATCGAGCGGGCCCTCCTCGCCGCCCGCGCCTTCGGCTGGCCCGGCCGCCGCATCAGCGTGGGCACCCTGCCCGCGGCGAAGCGGAAGGCGCTGCGCGTCGAGGCCTCCCTGGGGGACCTCCGGGCGGCCCGGCGGACGGCCGACGTCCCGGCACCCGCGCCCGATGCCGACGCGGCGATCCTGTTCACGTCCGGATCCACCGGCCCCGCCAAGGGCGTCGTCTACACGCACCGGCAGCTCTCCGCGATGCGCGACGCCGTCGAGCACACCCTGGGACTGGGACCCGGCACCGCGCTCGTCGCCGGCTTCGCGCCCTTCGCCCTGCTGGGGCCCGCCCTGGGGGCGACGTCCGTGACACCGGCGATGGACGTCACGGCCCCCCGCACCCTGACCGCGCAGGCGCTGGCGGACGCTGCCGCCGCCATCGACGCGACGGTCGTCTTCGCCTCGCCCGCGGCCCTGCGGAACGTGCTCGCGACGTCGTCGGCCCTCGACGCGAGCGGGAGGCGCGCCCTCGCCCGGATCACCCTGCTGCTCTCGGCCGGTGCGCCCATCCCGGTCCCGCTCCTCGAGTCCGTGCAGGGCCTCGTCCCGGCCGCCGCCCTCCACACGCCCTACGGCATGACGGAATCCCTCCTCGTCGCGGACATCGACCTCGCCGGCATCCGCGCGGCCACGGCGTCTGACGCCGAGGGTGCCGGGAACGGCGTGTGCGTGGGCCTGCCCGTCCACGGGACCCGCGTGGCCCTGAGCCCGCTCGACGGCACCGGCGCGGCGACCGGCGAGCCGACCACCACGCCGGGCGTCACCGGCGAGATCCTCGTCGACGCCCCGCACGTCAAGGACCGCTACTTCCGGCTGTGGAGGACCCAGCAGGACGCGGCACGGACGGCGCCCTGGCACCGCACCGGCGACGTCGGGCACTTCGACGCCGAGGGGCGCCTGTGGGTGGAGGGCAGGCTCGGCCATGTCCTCACCCCCGCCCCCGGCGTGCTGACGCCCGTCGGACTCGAGCAGGTACTGGAGGCGCTCGACGGCGTCCGGCTGGCCGCCGTCGTCGGCGTGGGCCCGGCAGGCACCCAGGCCGTCGTCGCGGTCCTCGAGACGGAGGCGGGAGGCCGTCCGCGCCTCGCCGACGCTCCGCTGGCCGCGGACGCCCGCTCCGCCGCGCGCGCGCACGGCGTGGACCTCGCAGCCGTCATCACCGTCCCGGCCCTGCCCGTGGACGTCCGCCACAACGCGAAGATCGACCGGGCCGGCGTCGCGGCGTGGAGCGGCCGCTTCCTCTCGGGCGGGCGGGCGGGCTCGCTGTGACGGTCCTCGTGACCGGCGCGAGCGGCATGCTCGGGCGCGCCGTCGCGCAGCACCTCGTCGCCGAGGGCCGGGAGGTGCGATGCTTCCAGCGCCGCCCGTCCGGCGTGCCGGGAGCGCAGGACGTCCTGGGCTCGGTCGAGGACCCGGACGCCGTGGCCATGGCGGTCCGGGGGTGCGCCGCGGTGGTCCACCTGGCGGCGAAGGTCTCCTTCACGGGTGCCGCCGCCGAATTCGACCGCGTCAACGTCGAGGGCACGCGGCGCCTGCTCGACGCGGCGCAGGACGCCGGCGTCACCGACGTCGTGTACGTCTCCTCCCCCTCGGTCGCCCACGACGGGACGTCCCTCGTCGGCGCTCCGGCGGGCCCCGCCGACCCGGCTCACGCGCGGGGCGACTACGCGCGGACCAAGGCGGCCGCGGAACTGCTGGCCCTCGCCCGCTCCACCCCGGCCTTCCGCGTCGCCGCGGTGCGGCCGCACATCGTCTGGGGCCCCGGTGACACGCAGCTCGTCGAACGCGTGATCGACCGCGCCCGGCACGGCCGCCTGCCGTTGCTCGACCACGGCACCGCACTGATCGACACGACCTACGTCGACAACGCCGCGTCGGCGATCGTCGCGTGCCTGCGGCGTATCGACGCCGCCCAGGGGCAGGCCTTCGTCGTCACGAACGGTGAGCCGCGCCCCATCGCGGAGCTGCTCGGCGGGATCTGCCGCGCCGGCGGGGTGGCACCGCCGGCGTGGTCCGTCCCCGGTGCACTCGCGCGCGGGGCAGGAGCCGTGATCGAGCGCGCCTGGCTCGCCTCCGGCCGGACGGAGGAACCGCCCATGACCCGCTTCCTCGCCGAACAGCTCTCGACGGCGCACTGGTTCGACCAGCGGCGCACCCGCACGGTCCTCGACTGGGAGCCGGACGTCGGCATCGACGAGGGCTTCGAACGGTTGGCCCGGCACTACTCGCGCTAGGGTGCCCGCGGGCCGCGGTCACGCCTCCCGTGCGGCCAGGACCTCGAGGTAGTGCGGATTGTGCATGAGCCCGAGCACGTTGCCGAACGGGTCCACCACGGACGCCGTCGTGAAGCCACCGGTCCCCCGTTCCGTCACGGCCTCGTATTCGGTGGCGCCCAGCCGGAACAGCCTGTCCAGAGTCCCGGCCAGGTCGTCGACGTGCCAGAACATGACGGCGCCGCCCGGGCCGAGGGAGGCACCCGACGGCCCGTACCTCCGGTCGATGAACCCGAGTTCGTCCTCGTCGTCACCCACCCGGAACTCGAGGTAGGCGGGAGGGGCGGGTGGCTGCGGGAAGGCGTAGTACGGCGGGATCCCCAACAGCTCCGTGTACCAGTCGCGGGCTGCGGAGAGATCGTCGGCGTAGAAGGTGATCGTGGCGAATCCTCGAAACATCGGTGCTCCTTCGGGTAGGCGTGACCCGCCGGAATGTACACCCGAAGCCGGGTACGGCAAAGGGCGGGATGCACAGCATCCCGCCCTTCCGTGGCGCTGCCGGCGTTCGCCGCCGGCGGTTCGCTCTAGCGCGTGTAGTAGCCGTCGACCGCCATGGCGTTGACCGAGTGCACCTGCGTGCCCTGCGAGGGGTTCAGAGCGCTGATCATCTGGCCGTTGCCGAGGTAGATCCCGACGTGGCTGCCGCCGTTCTGGCTCACCAGGTCACCCGGCTGCGGGTTGCTGGTGGGCGTCATGGCAGCGAACTGGGCCCAGGTGGTGCGGGGCAGGCTGATGCCCTGCTGCGCGTAGACCCACTGCACGAAGCCGGAGCAGTCCCAGGCACCGAAGGAGGTGCCGCCGTACACGTAGCTCGAGCCCTTGCCCTGCATCGCCGTTCCGGCGATACCGGCGAGCGATCCGGAGGACACCGGCGCGATCGAGGCTGCGGACTGCGTGCTGAGGCCCGTGGAGTTGCCCGCGGAGGTGAACGTGGACGTGACCGCGGGGCTGCTCGCGGGCACGGCCTGCGGGGCGTACTGCTGGGGAGCGGCGGAACCGCTCAGCGAGATGGCCTGGCCGGGGTAGATGACCGAGCTGTACCCGAGGCCGTTGGCCGCGAACACGGTCTCCAGGCTCACGCCGTGGGAGGACGCGATGCTGCCGAGGGTGTCGCCGGCCTGGACGGTGTACGTGCCGGCCGCGGCCGTGCTGACCGCTGCCTGCTGCGGGGTGTCGATGGCGATCTCGCCGGCCGCGCTGGCCGGGAGTGCCGCGCCGAACAGGAGGCCGGAAGCGGCGACGACGACCGCGGCGGGCTTGCCGGCCACGGACGCACTCGCGCTGACGGCGCGGGAGGCGGTGACGAGGGGGTTGATGCGCGTCGGGACGGCCCGGTGGCGCGCGATATGGCTCTTGGACATGCTGTTGCCTTTCCCAATGCCTGCGAAGTTAGCTGTCGGGTTCGGATGGGACATCCGGACATGCACCTGCTGACCATCGCCCCCAAGCTGGTCAACGCGTGTCTTAACCCCTAGGACTCGTGATCGAGCCCGCTACTGGTTCCCCCGCCCCTGTCGAATGGTTTGTGCGAACGGTCCATCCTCATCGACAGGGTTCGGCAGAAAGAGGATGGGCGCCCCTCCGTGCTGGAGCGAGCGCGGGATCAACGGTACGTGAGGGGCCGTGGATTGTCACGTTTGGATCACGAGGGGAATCTCACACGGGCGGTGCCGGGCGGGATCAGACCCGTGCGTTCCGCGGCCTGGGCTGGCAGTGCGGGCAGAGGTAGGAGGAGCGGTTCATGAAGGACTCCCGGCGCACCAGGGTCTCCCGGCCCTCGGACGCGCAGCGACGGCACGGCCGGCCGGCCCGGCCGTACGCCTGGAGGTCCCGCGCGAAGTAGCCGGACGCACCGTTGACGTTCACGTACAGCGCGTCGAAGCTCGTGCCTCCCGCGGCCAGCGCCCGGGTCATGACGTCGGTGGCCGCCTCGAGGATGCGTGCAGTGTCCGGGCGTCGCAGGGTGTCGGTGGGGCGTGCGTAGTGGAACCTGGCCGCCCAGAGGGCCTCGTCGGCGTAGATGTTGCCGATGCCCGAGACGAGCCCCTGATCGAGGAGGGCGCGTTTGAGCCCGGTCCGGCGCTCCCGGATCCTCCGGTGGAAGGATTCGGGGCTGAAAGCGGGGTCGAGGAGGTCGCGCGCTATGTGGGCGGCCTGGTGCGGGACGAGCGGCAGGCTCTCCCGCCCCAGTCCTCCCGGGTGCCCGTCCGGCGTCGGCTCCAGGTCGGCGAGGAACATGCCTCCGAAGATGCGCTGGTCCACGAAGCGCAGCTCGGCCGGCAGCGGGACGCCCTCCTCGTCGAGGGCGGCGGAGAGGGTCAGGCGGACCTTGAGGTGTTTCTCCCGCGGTGCGTCGGGCTCCTCGATCAGGAGCTGGCCGCTCATCCCGAGGTGGGCCATCAGCGCCACTCGGGCAGGGCCGCCGTCGGGGTCGTCCAGCACCATCCAGAGGAACTTCCCGCGCCGCACCACGTCGGTGACGCGTGAACCGGTCACGTTCCCGATGAAGTCCTCGACGCCGTCGACGTGCCGCCGGAGGGACCGGGCGTCGAGGACCTCCACGGCCTCGATGGTGCGTCCGGCCACCCAGCGGGCGAGGCCGCGGCGCACGACCTCCACTTCGGGCAGTTCGGGCACTCAGGACCCGCCGGCGGCGTCGTGGGCGGGGTCTCCCGTTCCGGGGAAGGAACCGGCGCCCTCGGTGAGCAGCGCCCAGGAAGCGGCCGCGGCCGCCTGCTCGGCCTCCTTCTTCGAGGGTCCGTGTCCGGAGCCGTACTCGATCCCGCCGATCACCAGGCGCGCGGTGAAGGTACGTGCGTGATCGGGGCCCGTGCCGTCGACCCGGTAGTCGATGAGCCCGAGCCGCCGGCCGGCCGCGGTCTCCTGGATGCGGGTCTTCCAGTCGGTGCCCTCGCCGAGGACGGCGGAATCGCGGAGCAGGGGGCCGATGAGCCGCATGACCATCGCGCGCGCCGTCTCGATGCCGTGGCTGAGGTACGCCGCACCGATGACCGCTTCCATGGTGTCGGCGAGGATCGATGCCTTGTCCCGCCCGTTGGTCAGCTTCTCGCCCTGTCCGAGGAGCACGTAGCTGCCGAGATCGAGGGTGCGTGCGACTCCCGCCAGTGCCTTGGTGCTGACGACCGCGGACCGCCGTTTCGCGAGCTCGCCCTCGGACAGGCCTGGATTGTCCCGGTAGAGGGCATCGGTGACCGCGAGGCCGAGGACCGAGTCGCCGAGGAACTCCAGCCGCTCGTTGGTCGGGATGCCGCCCTTCTCGTAGGCGTAGGACCGGTGCGTCAGGGCAAGACGAAGCGTCCCGGTGTCGATATCGACACCGAGACGCTTCGTGAGTTCTTCAGTATTCTTCACAACCGCATCAGCTGCTGCATCGGACGGAGGCCCGCCGGTGCGTGCACGCGGCGGGACGGATCCGGTGTCAGACGTCGGCTACCTTGCGGCCCTTGTACTCCAGGAACAGCGGGGTGCCGGCCGAGTCGGTGACAACCTTGGCCTGGTGGGCGAGGCTGTAGGTGACGCGACCGTTCTCGATGGTCTTGACCAGCTTGGGGGCGGTTGCCTTCCACTGGGACCGGCGTGCACGGGTATTCGCGCGGGACATCTTCCGCTTCGGGACAGCCACGGCTAACTCTCTTCTCTCTCGTCTGACTCTGACTTGGGTGCCGCGTCATGCTCGGCGGCGGTGCCTGTCAGCCCGGCGAGGGCTGACCAGCGAGGGTCCAAAACTTCATGGTGGTGGTCCGGATCGTCGTTGAGCCGGGCTCCGCATTCGGAGCACAGTCCCTTGCAATCCTCCCGGCACACCGGCTGGAACGGCAGCGACGTTACCACTGCGTCCCTCAGCACGGGTTCCAGATCGACCGAATCGTTCTCCACCCTGTGCTGTTCTTCGTCCTCTTCCACCGACAGCGACTCGGAGTCGCTGTAGAAGAAGAGCTCCTGGACATCCACGTCGTGCTCGTACCGCAGTGGCTCCAGGCAACGGCCGCACTCGCCGGTTACCTCGACGTTCGCCGTACCCGACACGAGGATCCCCTCGTGCACGGACTCGAAGCGCAGGTCGAGTTCCATGTCGGAACCTTCCTGCACGCCGATCAGGGCGACGCCGAAATCCTTCGGGGCCGGTACATGTTCTTCGATTGTCCGCATGCTTCCCGGACTGCGTCCGAGATCCTTGACGCTGAACGTCAGGGGCGAACTGAGATCGCTTTTAATGGTGACTCCTGTAGAACATATGACCGACGTACCATCCTACCCTGATGATCCGGGCAGGCCCAAAACGCCCCCGGGGGCCACGCCTGCGCCACTCAACCCTCCGGGCGCAGGCGCGCGAGGACGGCGTCCGGGACGAAGGCCCCGATGTCCCCGCCGAGCCCCGCGACCTCCTTCAGCAGCGTGGAGGAGACATGCGCGAACTCCGTGCCCGTGGGCAGGAACACCGTCTCGACGTCGGCCAGGTGCCGGTTCATGGTCGCCATGGGCAGCTCGTAGTCGAAGTCGAGGCCGGACCGCAGGCCCTTCACGAGCGCCGCCGCACCGTGCTCCCTGCAGAACTCGGCCACGAGCCCGGCGCCCATCGGCCGCACCGTGACACCGGGCAGGTGGGCGAGGCTCTCGGAGCAGAACGCGAGGCGCTCGTCGATCCCGAACCGGTACTTCTTGGCGTAGTTCGTCGAGACGGCGACGATCACCTCGTCGAAGAGACGGCTGGCCCGGCTGATGACTTCGATGTGCCCGTTGTGGATGGGGTCGAAGGACCCGGGGCAGACGGCGCGGCTCATACCCCCACGGTACCGAGTCCGCCCGCCCTGCGTCGTCGTGCCCCGCGCGGGGCGGGCGGGGCGGCAATACTGGTGTCATGACGACAGACGCGCACACCGCTGCCCCCAGGAGCACGGCACCGTGGTCGAGGACCGCCCGCGGGGCGAACCTCCTCGGGAGCGACGGCCGGCTCGGCATCACGATCTTCGAGGAGGTGACGGCCCTCGCGCAGAAGCACGCCGCGATCAACCTCGGCCAGGGGTTCCCCGACGAGGACGGACCCCGGGAGATCCTCGACGCCGCACGGGCCGCCATCGCCGACGGCGCCAACCAGTACGCGCCCGGCCAGGGACTCGCCGTCCTGCGGCACGCGATCGCCGCCCACCAGGAGCGGTTCTACGGGCTGACGGTGGATGCGCAGACCGAGGTGATCGTCAGCACCGGCGCCACCGAGTCGATCGCGGCCGCCATCCTCGCCTTCGCCGGGCCCGGCGACGAGGTGCTGACCTTCGAACCCTTCTACGACTCCTACGGCGCGGTGATCGGCCTCTCGGGTGCCACCCACACCACGGCGCCGCTGCGCGCGCCCGACTTCCAGCCGGACGCCGCCGACCTCGAGGCCGCCTTCAGCGAGCGCACGAGGATCGTGGTCGTCAACAATCCGCACAACCCGACGGGCAGTGTGTTCAGCCGGTCGGCGCTCGAGCTCATCGTGCGGCTGGCCGCGCGCTACGGCGCCATCATCGTGACCGACGAGGTGTACGAGCACCTCACCTTCGGGATTCCGCATCTTCCCGTCGCCACCCTGCCGGGAGCCGCGGAGCGTACCCTGACGATCTCCTCCGCCGGCAAGACGTTCTCGGTGACGGGGTGGAAGATCGGCTGGCTCAGCGGCCCCGCGGACCTGGTGGCCCAGGTGCGCACCGTCAAGACGTTCCTGACCTACACCTCGGGCACACCGTTCCAGGGTGCCGTCGCCCTGGGTCTGGGGCTGCCGGACACGTACTTCTCGGACGCCGCGGCCACGCTGCGCAGGAAACGGGACCTTCTGGGTGAGGGCCTCCGCGCGGCCGGCTTCGATGTCTTCGAGCCCGAGGGCACGTTCTTCACCATGGTCGACGCCGCCCCCCTCGGGATCGAGGACGCGACCGACCTCGCGCGGCGCCTGCCGGAGCTGATCGGCGTCGCGGCGATCCCCGTGGCGATGTTCTGCCACGAGGAAGGCGCCGAGCGGACGCGCTCGATGCTGCGCTTCGCCTTCTGCAAGAAGTTCGACGTCATCGAGGAGGGCGCACGGCGCCTCGGCACCCTGCAGGCGCGCGTATGACCGGGACGCCGGACCCGGGACCCGCCGGCGACGCGGCCGCCGAGCTGGAGCCCGAGGTCCCGACCCGCTGGCTGCCGGCGGCGGGCGCCTACGCCGAACTCGACGAGGACGCCCACATCGAGGGCGCACTGATCCTCAGCATCGCGGGCGCACAGCAGTCCCATGTGGACCTGCTCCACCCCGAGCGGGTCTTCTACGAGTACCTGCAGCGCATCTGCAACGTCATCGACCTGGTGGGAGAACCCGGTGCACCCCTGCGGGTCCTGCATCTCGGCGCCGGCGCGCTGACCCTCGTCCGCTACGTCCAGGCCACGCGTCCCGGGTCGCAGCAGACCGCCGTCGACCTGGACCAGGCGCTGATCGACTTCGTCCTCGACGCCATGCCGCTACCGGACGGGACCACCTGCGACATCGTCGTCGGCGACGCTGCGGACGCCGTGCTCGAGCAGCCGGACGACGCCTTCGACGTCGTCGTGCTGGACATCTTCGCCGGGGACGACGCTCCTGCCCACCTGACGTCCGAAGGCTTCGCCGCGCACCTTCTGCGGGTCTGCGCCGGGGACGGGGTGGTCCTGGTCAACGTCGGCGACGATCCTCCGCTCGCCTTCGCGCGCGCGCAGAGCGGGCAGCTCGCGGCGCTGGCCCCCGCGACGGCGGTGCTGACCGAGGCCGGCATGGTGGATGGCTCCCGGGCCGGCAACGTGATCGTCGCCGCACGCCGGAAGCCCTGGCCGGCCGCCTGGACGCGGGCGCTCCTGGCTGCGGGACCGCACCCGGCCGCCGTCCTCGTCGGGTCCGACCGCGAGGCCTTCGAGCGGCTCCCCCGCCGATAGCGTCCGCCCTCGAGGGACTACGCGGGGCGGATCGGTGGCGCCTTGTCAAGCAGGTTTACCGGTCACGAAGACGCGGTTCGCCTCCTAGCCTTGAATCAGCTTGAGCAGTCGGGCATGGAAGACCTCTGACAGGGGGACCATGACGAAGAGCCACAAACTGGGTGTGACCGTCCGCCTCGACATCGAACTCCGCGCGGCGCGGATGGAGGTCCGTGGATGCCTCACGGAGGAGAACTGCAGGGCCCTCGTCGCCGTCGTCGACCGCACCCTCCGCGTCCTGCAGGTGCCGATGGTGGTGATCGACGCGAGCGGCGCGCAGCACATCGAACGCGAAGGGGTGGACGCCCTGAATCTCTCCGGCATCCTCGGACCGACCGCGCACCCACGCCATGCCGAGCGGACCGGCACCTGCTCGCTGATCGTGCCGGAGGTCCTGCCTCCCTGCCCCTCGCGTTTCCCCCGACCGCACGGCAGCCACCGGGCCCGGTCCGGCGTGCAGCGCCCCGCCACCACCCAATCCCCGTCCCCGTCAGGAGCGCAGCATGACCGCTGAGTACGCAGACTCCACCCTCGCCGCGAAGCCCGCCTCCCCCGCCAGGACGCGGACCAGAGGGCGGGTGATCGTCGAATGGCTGACCACCACGGACCACAAGACGATCGGGTACCTCTACATCATCACGTCCTTCGTGTGGTTCTGCATGAGCGGGGTGGAGGCGCTGGTGATCCGCGCCGAACTGTTCGAGCCCGGGATGCAGATCCTGCAGACCAAGGAGCAGTACAACCAGCTGTTCACGATGCACGGCACCATCATGCTGCTCCTGTTCGCGACCCCCCTGTTCGCGGGCTTCGCGAACGTCATCATGCCGCTGCAGATCGGCGCACCCGACGTCGCGTTCCCGCGGCTGAACGCCCTCGCGTACTGGTTCTACCTGTTCGGCGGGATGATCGTGGGACTCGGCATCTTCACCCCGCAGGGCAGCGCGGCCTTCGGCTGGACGTCGTACCCGCCCCTCGCCAATGTGAGCTTCTCCCCCAGCATCGGCGGGGACCTGTGGGTGTTCGGCCTGACACTCACGGGCTTCGGGACCATCCTCGGCTCCGTCAACTTCATCACCACGATCATCTGCATGCGCGCACCGGGCATGACCATGTGGCGCTTGCCCATCTTCACCTGGAACACGCTGGCGACCTCCGTGCTCGTCCTCATGGCGTTCCCGGTCCTCGCCGCGGCCCTCTTCGCGCTCGGCGCGGACCGCCGCTTCGGTGCCCACATCTTCGACCCCGAGGCCGGCGGTGCCATCCTCTGGCAGCACCTGTTCTGGTTCTTCGGCCACCCCGAGGTGTACATCATCGCCCTGCCGTTCTTCGGCATCGTCTCGGAGATCTTCCCGGTCTTCAGCCGCAAGCCGATCTTCGGCTACAAGGGCCTGGTCTACGCCACCTGGGCGATCGTGGCGTATTCGGTCACGGTGTGGGCGCACCACATGTACGTCACCGGTGCCGTGCTGTTGCCGTTCTTCGCCCTCATGACCATGTTCATCGCGGTGCCCACCGGCGTGAAGTTCTTCAACTGGATCGGCACCATGTGGCGCGGGTCGCTGACCTTCGAGACACCGATGCTGTGGAGTCTCGGTTTCCTCGTCACGTTCCTCTTCGGCGGACTCACCGGCATCATCCTGGCCTCGCCGCCGCTGGACTTCCACGTCTCCGACACCTACTTCGTGGTCGCGCACTTCCACTACGTGGTCTTCGGCACCGTGGTGTTCGCGATGTTCGCCGGGTTCTACTTCTGGTGGCCGAAGTTCACCGGGACCATGCTGAACGAGCGGCTTGGGAAGATCCACTTCTGGATGCTGTTCCTCGGCTTCCACGCCACGTTCCTCATCCAGCACTGGCTCGGCGTCAACGGGATGCCCCGCCGGTACGCGGACTACCTGCCCGAGGACGGCTTCACCGGGATGCACCAGTTCTCCACGATCGGGTCCTTCCTCCTCGGCGCCTCCGTGATCCCGTTCTTCTGGAACGTCTACATCACGTGGAGGCAGGGCAAGAAGGTCGACGTCGACGACCCGTGGGGCTTCGGTGCCTCCCTGGAGTGGGCGACGTCGTGCCCGCCGCCGCGCCACAACTTCGTCTCCATCCCGCGTATCCGCTCGGAGCGCCCGGCCCTCGACCTGCATCACCCCGAACTCATGGCCCGCTTCAACGAGACCAGCCATTCCCCTGCGGGTGCGGCCCTGGGCAGCGCGGACATGGGCGAGCAGGATCCCCGCCAGCCGGATCCGAAGCACTAGGCGATCGCGTGCCTCCGGCCGTGCGGCCCGCCGCCGTCGTCCTCGCCTGCACGGTACTGGCCCTGAGCACCGCCGGGTTGGGCCTGGCGGTCACGTTCCGTGGCCTCGCTCCGTGGAACGGCCTGGCACTGTGCCTGATCGTCGCCGCGCTCGGGCTCGGCTGGGGCGGAGCAGCCCACCTGCGCCACCGACCCGGGAGGCACCCCGTCCGCCGGCGGGAGTGACGGTCGCGGCCCGGAGACGGATGGGCCCCGGCCGTCACCGGCCCATCCGTCCGGGCCCCGCGCGCGAAGTACGTCCACGCGGCCGGTCCGCGCCGCGGCGGTACCCTGTGAGGGGAGCTCTCGTCGGCCGGCCGATGCCGCCAGGAGCTCAGGACACGACAGGGAGGAGGCACCGGATGGCCAGCGCCCTCCCGTACCTCCGCTCGGTCGTCCTCGTCTCGCTGATCCTCTCGGTCTCGTCCGCGTCCCACGTCCTCGCCGCAGGCCACCTACCCGCGCCGGCCGTCCTGCTCCTGCTCGGCGCGCTGCTCCTGGTCCCGTTGATGCTGCTCACGCGGCGTCCCGTCTCGTTCCGCTCCGGCCTCCTGGCGATGGGCGCCGGTCAGTTCCTGCTGCACACCGTCTTCGGGATGACGGCCGTCCCGGCCGTGTGCCAGAGCTCGTCGGCGATGCCCGGGCACCACGCCGCGTTCGAGCTCGCCTGCTCGCCGGCGGTCCAGGATCCGATGGGCGCGGCGTCCGCCGGTCCGGCCATGGTCCTGCTGCACGCACTGGCCGCCGTGGTCCTCGCGGCCGCGGTCTCCCGCAGCGAGCAGGCCCTCGCGCTCCTCCGCGCGTGGCTCCGGCCGCTCCTCGCCCCCGCCACGCCCGCTCCCCCCGCTCCGACCCGCCGCGGGCCCGTACTGGACGGCCCGCCCCCGGTGGCACCCCTGTCCGTGCACGCCTCCGTGCCGAGCCTGCGCGGACCGCCGGAGGCCCTGCTGCCTGCCTGACCCGGAGGGATCCGGGGCATCGGCGGGCACCCACCCCGACGACCCCCGATTCCCCGCTGCTCCGACACCTGCCGCACTGCGGCCCGGAGCGCAGTCCCGAAAGGCACTTCCATGACTTCCTTCCCCCGGCGCGCCCTCACCACCGGCGCCGTCGCCCTGACCACCGCCGGCCTCATGGGGCTCGGCCTCGGCGCCGCGAGCGCCCACGTCACCGTCGCCCCCGCCTCGACCACCGAGAACGGGTACTCGCAGCTCACGTTCAGCGTGCCCAACGAGTCCGAGACCGCGGCCACGAACAAGCTCGAGGTCCAGCTCCCCACCGAGCAGCCGTTCACCTCCGTCCGGGTCAAGCCCGTCGAGGGCTGGACCGCCGAGGTGGTGTCCGGCGCCCTGCCGGAGCCCGTCACCACGGACGACGGCGTGACACTCACCGAGGCACCGCTGTCCGTCGTCTGGACGGCCGACGCGGGCGCGGAGATCTCGCAGCAGGAGTACCAGACGTTCTCGATCTCCGTCGGTCGCCTGCCCGAGGCAGGCTCCACCGTGGTGCTTCCCACCTCGCAGTCCTACACCGACGGCGAGGTCGTCGCGTGGAACCAGGAGGCCGAGGAAGGCGCTGAGGAGCCCGACAAGCCGGCGCCGTCGTTCGTCACCACCGCCGCGGCCGAGGGCGAGGACGCACACGGCGGCTCGCACACGACCGCCGGGACCCCGGAGGCGATCGACGCGGAGCAGACCTCGTCGAGTACGGACGCGGGTTCGGCGTCCGCCGTGGCGTGGGTCGGGCTGGTCGCCGGCCTGCTCGGCCTCGCGGCCGGTGCTGTGGCGCTCGCCAGGACACGACGCAGGGCGTAGTCCCTCCGCCACGGGGCGCGGTACCGGTGCATCCGCCGGTACCGCGCCCCGTGGCGTCCCTGCCCGTGCCCTGTCCCCGCTTCCGCGGCCCCTCCGGGCTCCCGACGGCGGGTCAGGGGACCGCGGGCTCCAGGAACCAGAGGCGCGTCTCCCCGTACTTCTTGTCCGAGAACCGCTCGAGCCAGGCGGGCCAGGCCGGTTCGGGAGACCGCGCGGAGCGCTCGACGACCACGACCGCACCCTCGGACAGCCGCGACTCCAGGGCCGCCAGGACGGCGAGCACACCGTCCTCCCGCACCGTGTAGGGCGGGTCCATGAGGACCAGGTCCCAGGTGATGTCCGGGGCGACGCGGTCGAGGTAGGTCTCGACCTTGGTGCGGTGCACGCGTACCGCCGTCCACCCCAGCACGCGGTTCACGAGGTCCGCGTTGCGCTGGGCGACGGCGGCGGCCCTGTCGGCCGATTCCACGAGGTCCACGGATGCGGCGCCGCGGCTCGCACTCTCGACGCCGAGCGACCCGGAGCCGGCGTAGAGATCGAGGACGTGCGCCCCGTGCACCACGTTGTAGGACTCGAGGCTGGAGAACAGGGCCTCCTTCACGCGGTCGGTCGTGGGACGTGTGCCGTTCCCGTCGACGCTGGTGAGGGTCGAGCCGCCTGCGGCCCCGGAGATGATGCGCGTCATGCTGTCGACTCTAGCGTCCGACCGGGACCGCACCGACCGTCCTCCTAGAGCGGGTAGATGCTTGCGTCCTCGTGCCGGAAACCCACGAACAATCGCAGGCCGGGCGTGATGCCGAGGGCGACGACGTCGGCCGGAGGGACGTCCGCCGCCAGTCCGGCGACGTGCACGCGCACCAGGTCCCCGCGGTGCTCGACGTCGTCGACCTCCGCTCCGATGCGGACCGTCCCGGGCGGGGCCGCTGGGTCCCGCGACACTGTCACGCTGCCCGGACGCACGATGAGGGCGAGCCGGCGATCGGTCGGCAGCGGGTCGGCCGAGGGCACGTCGAGCCCGTTGTCCGCCGTGAAGCCCGTGGACGAGGCGCGGCCGAGCACGAGGTTCAGGCCTGCCAGGCGGGCGCCGAACGCCGTGACGGGTCGCGTCAGGACTTCGGCGGTCGCTCCGGACTCGACGATCCTCCCGCCGTCGAGGATCAGGACGCGGTCGGCGAGCAGGAAGGCGTCGAGCGGATCGTGCGTCACGATGACGGCCGAGCGGCCGGCCAGCACATCGCGGAGCAGGGTGCGGACCGCCGGCGCGACGGCCACGTCGAGGGCGGCGAGCGGCTCGTCGAGCAGCAGCAGCGCCGGATCGGCCGCGAGTGCGCGCGCGATCGCCACGCGCTGCGCCTGCCCTCCGGACAGCTCGGCCGGTCTGCGGCGGGCGAGGTCCCCGGCCCCGACGCGGTCGAGCCACTGCAGGGCCCTGGCGCGTGCCGCAGCGCGGTGCTCCCCCCGGCTGCGTGGACCGAACGCGACGTTCTCGAGGGCCGTGAGGTGCGGGAACAGGAGCGCTTCCTGCGCCAGCAGGGCCACGCCGCGCTGCCGCGGCTCCGTGAGCACGCGGCGGCCGGGACCGACGTCGAAGAGGACGGAGCCGTCCAGCGCCGCCCGGCCGGAGGTGGGGGCGAGCAGCCCGGCGAGCAGGGTGAGCAGCGTGGACTTCCCCGCGCCGTTGGGTCCGAGGACGGCGAGGGTCTCCCCGGGGGCGAGCTCGAACGAGACGTCGAAGCCGCGCTCGGTGAGGGTCGCCGCGAAGGTCAGCCCCATCAGCCGGCCCGGCCCACGGCACCGGCCGGCCGGGATCCCGGAACACCGCTCCCGAGTGGCCGCACGCGGTGCGCGACGCCCACGACGGCCACGGCCACCACGACGAGGATGAGCGACAGCGCGACGGCGGCGTCCGGGTCGGTCTCCCGCTGCAGGTAGACCTCCAGCGGGAGCGTCCTGGTGGTGCCCTCGAGGCTGCCGGCGAAGGTCAGCGTGGCGCCGAACTCGCCCAGTGCGCGGGCGAAGGAGAGGACGGCGCCGGAGACGAGGGCCGGCAGGACCAGGGGCAGGGTGATCCGCCGCAGGACCGTCCAGCGTCCGGCGCCGAGGGTCGAGCCGACCGCTTCGTAGCGGGTCCCGACCGACCGCAGGGCGCCCTCGAGGCTGAGCACGAGGAACGGCAGGGCGACGAAGGCCTGCGCCATCACCACGGCGGTCGTCGAGAACGCGATGTCGATCCCGAGGGCATCGAGGCTGCTGCCGAGCAGTCCCCGCCGCCCGAAGGTGTAGAGCAGGGCGATCCCGCCGACCACCGGCGGGAGGACCAGGGGCAGCAGGACGAGGGAGCGCACGAGCCGCTGTCCGCGGAACGCCGTCCGGGCGAGGACGAGGGCCATCGGCACGCCCAGGAGGACGCATAGCGCCGTCGCGGTGAGGGACGTGCGGAGACTGAGCAGCAGCGCCGCCTGCGCGCTGTCCGAGGTGACGAGCGGGAGGAAGTGCGGCCAGTCGACGCGCAGGCCGAGGGCGACGACGGGCAACAGCACGAACAGGCCGCCGACCACGGCGAGCACCACCACCCAGCGTGGGAGGACGCCCGGGTTCAGGGCGGAGGAGGCGTCAGGGCGCACCGAAACCTGCTGTCCGGAGCACCGCCTGCCCGTCCGCGCCGGCCACGAACTCCACGAAGGCCCGGGACGTCGCCCCCTCCGGGCGGTCGGCGAGCACGGCGACGGGGTAGGTGTTGACGGCGTCGGCCGCCTCGGGCACGGGAATGCCGCGGACGGCGTCTCCTGCCGCCCGCACGTCCGTCACGTAGACCAGCCCCGCGTCGGCTTCGCCGGAGGTGACCTTGCCCAGGACGTCCGCGACGGAGGATTCCTCGCTGGCCGGCGTCAGGTCCACCCCGGCGGACTGCTCGATCATCGCCGCCGCTGCTCCGCACGGGACCTGCACCGCGCAGATCACCGTCTTCACCCCGGGCCTCGCCGCATCCGCGAGGGAGGAGATCCCGGCGGGGTTGTCGGGCGGGACCACGAGCTGGAGGGTGTTGGTGGCGACGTCCACCGGCTCTCCGGCCAGCAGGCCCGCCTCCACCAGCTCGGCCATGGTCTCCGCGTCCGCGCTGGCGAAGACATCCGCGGGAGCGCCCTCGGTGATCTGCGTGACGAGGTCCGAGGAGCCGGCGAAGTTCAGGGAGACCTCCGACCCTGGGTGGGCCTGCTCGAACGCCGCGGCCAGCTCGGTGAAGGACTCCTTGAGGGAGGCGGCGGCGAAGACGGTGATGCTGCCGTCGGCCGCGTCGCCGGTCGTGCCGCCGTCTCCCGCGTCCCGTGTGCCGGTTCCGCAGCCGGTGGCCAGGAGCGCGACAGCGGCGGCGACCACGAGGGAGGGCTTCAGGTCGGGCGCCATGCTCAGGCCTTCCCGGCAGGGGTCTCGATGATGACGGTGGTGGCCTTGACGACGGCGATCGCGACGGACCCCTCCTCCAGGCCGAGGTCGCGGACGGCCTCGCTGCTCATGAGGGACACGACGCGGTGCGGGCCGCACTGCAGCTCCACCTGCGCCATGACGGTGTCGACGATGATGCCGGTGACGATGCCCACGAAGCGGTTGCGGGCGGACCGGCCGATGTCCGACGGGTCACCCGGCAGGACGGCGTTGCGCTGAGCGAGCCGGGCGAGCTCGAGAGCCTCGACGACGGCGCGGCCCGAGGCGTCCCTGCTGCTCCCGAGGATGCCCGCATCGATCCAGCGGCGCACGGTGTCGTCGCTGACCCCGAGGAAGCGCGCCGCATCGCCGATCCGTATCTGCGTCATGAAGAGGATGCTATCTCCTCGGACGCGGAACCGGGAGGGTCAGCCCTTTTCGAGGAAGGCTTCCTTCTCCGGGTTCAGGTACAGCTCGATGGCGAGCGCGAGCCCGGGATAGTCGTGCAGATCGGGATCCGCCGGCACGATGTCCTGGGCATCGGCCCGGGCCTTCTCGATGACCTTGCCGTGCTGGGTGATCTTCAGGAAGCGCAGTGCCGAGCGGCCGCCCGACTGCGAGGCGCCGAGGATGTTCCCCTCGCGTCGGAGCTCGAGGTCCTTCTGGGAGAGCTCGAAGCCGTCGGTGGTGGAGGCGACGGCGGACAGGCGCTCGCGGCTCGGATGCTCGGGCTCGAGCTTCGTCACGAGGAGGCAGGTGCCCGCGTGCCCGCCGCGACCGATGCGGCCGCGCAGCTGGTGGAGCTGCGAGATGCCGAAGCGGTCGGCGTCCATGATGACCATGAGCGTGGCGTTGGGGACGTCGACGCCCACCTCGATGACGGTCGTGGCGATGAGGAGCTGCACGGTGCCGTCCGCGAAGCGCGCCATGACGTCCGCCTTGTCCTGGGGGTCCATCCGGCCGTGCAGCATGCCACTGGTGACGCCGTCGAGCTGCGGGACCGTCCCGAGGGACTCGAACAGCCCGACCACGCTGGTCAGCTCCTGCTGACCGCCGGCCTTCCGGTCCGCCACGGGTTCCCCGTAGAGCACCTCCGGTGCGTCCTCGTCGGCCCTGCCGTCGTCGCCGATCTTGGGGCACACCACGTACACCTGCCGGCCCGCGTCGATCTCCTCGCGTGCCCGGGACCAGATGCGGTTGATCCAGGCGGGGTGCTCGCTGAGGCCCACCTCGTGCGTGGCGATCGGCGAACGTCCGGCGGGCAGTTCCGACAGCGTGGAGGTCTCGAGGTCGCCGAACACCGTCATGGCGACCGTCCGCGGGATCGGGGTGGCCGTCATGACGAGCACGTGCGGGGAGGTACGGGCCTTGGTGCGCAGCGAGTCGCGCTGCTCCACGCCGAAGCGGTGCTGTTCGTCGACGACGATCAGCCCGAGGTCGAAGAACTCCACGTTGTCGGACAGCAGGGCGTGGGTGCCGATGACGATCCCGGCGTCACCGGAGGCCGCCTCGAGCAGCGACTTCTTCCGCTGCGCCGTGGACATGGAGCCGGTGAGCAGCACCACGCGGGTGCCGTCCAGCGCACCGCCGAGCATGCCGGCCTCGGCCAGCGGGCCGAGCGTCCGGGTGATGGACTGCAGGTGCTGCGCGGCGAGCACCTCGGTGGGCGCGAGCAGTGCGGCCTGGCCTCCGGCGTCGATGACCTGCAGCATGGCGCGCAGCGCCACGAGGGTCTTCCCGGACCCGACCTCCCCCTGGAGCAGGCGGTTCATGGGGTGGTCCCGTGCGAGATCCTCCGCGAGGGTCCGCCCCACGTCGAGCTGTCCCTGCGTCAGTGTGAAGGGCAGCCGCGCGTCGAACTGGTCGAGGAGCCCGCCCGCGCGCGGTGCGCGCGCCGTCGCCTCCTCCCGCGCGGCGAGTGCGCGCCGGCGCGCGAGGGCCGCCTGCAGCACGAACGCCTCCTGGTACCGCAGGCGGTGCTGCGCGCGGTAGGCGTCCTCGACCTGCTGCGGGCGGTGGACGAGTTCGTAGGCGGTGCCCAGGCTCATGAGCTTGTCCCGCCGGGCGATGGATGCCGGGACCGGGTCGTCGAGGTCGGAGAGCTGCAGGGTGTCGAGGACCGTCGCGACGGCTTTGGCGATCTTGTCGCTGTCCAGCTTCTCGACCGCAGGATAGACCGGGATGGGCCGGTTGACGTCGTCGGGGTCGTCCCCCTCGTCGAGCAGGGCGTAGCGCGGGTTGGTGAGGGACAGCCTGCCACGGTAGACGGTCACCTTCCCGGAGAACATCGCGCGTACGCCGGGTTTCAGGTCGCGTGCTGCGGCGAAGCCGTTGAAGTAGGTCAGGTTCATCCCGCCGAGCCCTCCGTCGGCGTCGTCGGTGATGGTGACCTCGAGCAGCATCCCCTTGCGCGTCTGCATCCTGCGGGAGTTGGCCGACTGCACCCGGGCGATCAGCGTCACTTCCTCGTCCACCGGGACCTCCGCGATGGGCGTCAGTTCCCCCCGCTTCAGATAGGTGCGCGGGAAGTGGTTGAGGAGCTCGCCGACCGTGGTGATGCCGAAGTACTTCGCCAGGTGCTTCGCCACCGGCCCGAGGCGCTTCTCGAGCGGGGCGTCGAGCTCCGAGGCGGTGGCCCGCGCCGTCTCAGGACTCACCGGCTCGCGTCTCCTACCGGCGGGGCGGCGAGCTGGGTCACCGTCACGTTGACGGGTGTTCCTGCCTCGTGGATGAGGGCGAGGGCGGGCGCCGGGTCCGGGACGTGCACGTGGACGCGCCAGCGGTAGCCGTCCTCGACCTCCGTGACGGCGCTCATGATGACGGAATCACCGATCTCGTCGAGGTGGAGGCGCAGGGTGGCGGCGTCGAGCGGGCTGAGGTTGATGGTGCACATGACCTCCACCCCTTCGGCGTCACCGCCGGCGTGGATGTGCGGCGCCTGGATGTCGTAGCCGTGGAGGCCGTCGAGCAGCTCGTCCTGCAGTTCCTCGCCCAGCGCGGCGGCCCGGAGTGCATCGAGGATCAGGAGGAAGCCCACGCCGCCGGCGTCGACCACCTTCGCGTCCGTGAGCGGGCCGAGCTGGCTCTCGGTGCGGACCACGGCCTGCAGGGACTGCTGGACGGATGCCCTGAGCGTGAGGGCCAGCGCCGAGTTGCTGTCGTCCCCCGCATGACCGGCCGCCGCCTCGGCCGCGCCGCGGGCGCTGGCCTCCAGGACGGAGAGCATGGTGCCGGGCACGGGGTCGCTGAGGGCGGACCAGCTGCGGATCTGCGCCCGGTGCAGCGCCGATGCCAGGAGCGTGCACGTGAGCCGCGTGACTCCGTGCAGCGGCTCGGCGAAGGCCGCCAGGAAGACGGCGAAGAGCGTCCCCGAGTTGCCGCGCGCATCCTCCATGGCGGCGCGGCCCGCAACGCTGAGCAGCTCCCCGAGGTCCGACGTCCCGGTGTCGTGCGCCGCCTGCGCCGCGGCGCGGACAGTCTGATAGAGGTTCGTGCCGGTGTCCCCGTCGGCGACGGGGAAGATGTTGATGGCGTTGAGGCGGTCGCTGTGGTTGCCGAGGGATTCTTCGGCCCTGCTCAGCCAACGCTTCATCGCAACAGCGTTGGCGGTGATCTTAGTCTGCAAAGTGATCCCATCCCCTGAGGACTGTCGCCCGTGACGCCAGTGTCACCAGCGGCGCGCCCGGCTCCACCGAGCCTACCGCAGTGAACCCGGGCGGGAGCAGGGCGTCGCGGGGGAAGCTCGCCAGCAGGCCGTGGTCCTCGCCGCCGCCGAGCACCCAGTCCAGCGGGGCGGCACCGAGCCGTGCGGCGGCGTCCTCCAGCGGTACGACATACGGCTGGAGCGCGACGGGGTCCAGGTCGAGGCGCACGTTGCTCGCCGCCGCGATCCGGCCGGCGTCGCGCAGCAGGCCGTCGGAGATGTCGAGCATGGCACTCGCCCCCGCGACGGCGGCGGCGGGGCCGGCGGCCAGCGGCGGTCGCGGGCGCAGCTGCGCCGCCACCAGCTCTGCCGCGGAGGGCCCGAACTCCTCGAGCGGGCGGCCGTCCTCGAGGAGGGCGAGGCCTGCGGCGGCCCGTCCGAGCGTTCCCGCGACGGCCAGGATGTGCCCCGGTGCCGCGCCGGAGCGCAGGACGGGCGCCCGTCCCGCCAGGGTCCCGGTGACCGCGGCGGTGACGACGAGCTGCGCTCCGCCCCCGAGGTCGCCGCCCACGACCGAGCAACCGGTGGCACCCAGCCCGTCGATGGCGGCTGCCAGCCCGCGCGCGCAGTCCTCCACCCAGGCGACACTCGTGTGCGGAGGGAGCGTCAGGCTCACGACCAGCGACGTCGCGGTGCCACCCATCGCGTTGATGTCGCTGAGGTTCTGGGCGGCGGACTTCCAGCCGACGTCGTAGCCGGTGGTCAGGAAGCCGTTGGGACGGAGCAGCCGGAAGTCGTGGTCCTCGACGAGGGTGTCCAGGGAGATCACGACGGACGCGCCCGCGGCGGCGAGCACGGCGGCATCGTCGCCCGGGCCGACGAGCACGCCCCGTGCGGCGCCGAGCAGGGGGAAGATCCTCGCGAGGAGCTCCCCCTCCGTCAGGCCGTCGACGGTCGGTCCGGCCGGCGCCGGGCGTTCAGCGAATCTGCTCATGGGCCTACCGTAGGGTGCGGGACCGACAAACCGTCACGGCCCGGCTCACGCCGTCAGTGCGGCGACGTACTCGGCGAGGCGTTCCGCCGCGGGCACCGGCACGAAGCCGGTGGCCTTCAGCTTCGCCAGGTCGAGCGCACTCTGCAGCGGGCGCGGCGCGGCGTCCTTGCCGGCGAAGTACTCGGCGGTGCTGACGCCGGTGACGTCGGCGCGGTCCCTGCCGCACAGCGCGTACACGTCCGCGGCGATCTCCGCCCAGCTCTGCGGTGCGCCGTCGTTGCTCACGTTGTACGTGCCGTAGGCGGCTCCGCTGCCGAGCAGGTGCAGGATCGCGCCGGCGATGTCCTCGGTGAAGGTGAGGCGGCCCACCTGGTCGTCCACGACGCTCGGGGAGATCCCGCGGCCTGCGAGGTTCGCCATCGTCCGGACGAAGTTGTTCCCCTCCCCGATCACCCAGCTGGTGCGCAGGATGTAGTGGCGCGGCACGGTGGCCACGATCGCGTCGCCAGCGGCCTTCGTCTGCCCGTACACGCCGAGCGGCGTGAACGGCTCGTCCTCGCCGTGCACGGGGCGCGATCCGTCGAAGACGTAGTCGCTGGAGATGTGCACGAGGGCCAGGCGGTGCGCGCTCGCCACCCGGGCGAGGGCCGCCACGCCGGCGACGTTGACGGCCCATGCGGCCGCGCGCCCGTCGGGTGTCTCCGCCGCGTCGACCGCCGTGTACGCGGCGGCGTTGATGATGGTGCCGTACGCCGACCACGGACGCGCGCCGTCGAGATCCCCGTCGAGGAGGTCGAGATCGGCACGGGAGGCGAATTCCACGGACGGGGAACCGGCGAGGGCGCCGCGGAGGGCCTTGCCGAGCTGGCCGTCGGCCCCCACCACGAGGGTCCGGCGTGGCGCCAGCGGCGTCACGTCCGCGAGGCGCGGGTGGTTCCGGTCCTTCTCGGAGAGCTCCGCATCGGCCAGCGGGATGGGCCAGGCGATGGCGGCCGTCTCGTCGGCGAGGTTGAGGAACACGTACTGGTCCTGCGCGTCGGCCGACCAGTGGTCGTTCACGAGGTAGGTGTAGGCGGTGCCGTCCTCGAGGGTCTGGAAGGCGTTGCCGACGCCCCGCGGGATGAAGATCGCGGTCGACGGGTCCAGTTCGGCCGTGAAGACGGCGCCGAAGGACGGTCCCTCCCGGAGGTCCACCCAGGCGCCGAAGACGCGTCCCGTGGCCACGGAGATGAACTTGTCCCAGGGTTCGGCGTGGATGCCGCGCGTGGTGCCGGCGGTCTCGTTGAAGGAGATGTTGTTCTGCACGGGACCGAAGTCGTCCAGCCCGGCCGCGGTCATCTTCGCGCGCTGCCAGTTCTCCTTGAACCAGCCCCGGTTGTCACCGTGGACGGGGAGGTCGAACAGGACGACGCCGGGAATGGGCGTCTCGCGGGCGGCGAGGGGCTTCGAGAAGGTGGGGCCCATGCGCTTACTGTCCCAGCTCGGTGTACTTGGACTCGGTGACGGCCTTCTGCGGGCGCCACCAGGCCTCGTTGGCCCGGTACCAGGCGATCGTGTCCCGCAGGCCCTGCTCGAAGTGGTCGAACTCGGGGGTCCAGCCGAGCTCGGTGCGCAGCTTGGTGGAGTCGATGGCGTAGCGGAGGTCGTGTCCGGCGCGGTCGACCACGTGGTCGTAGGCGTCGGCGGCCTGGCCCATCTCGCTGAGGATGAGTTCCACGACGTCCTTGTTGTTCCGCTCGCCGTCGGCGCCGACCAGGTAGGTCTGCCCGATCTCGCCCCTGTTGAGGATCGTCCACACGGCCGAGGAGTGGTCGTTGGCGTGGATCCAGTCGCGCACGTTCAGGCCCTCGCCGTAGAGCTTGGGGCGGACGCCGTCGATCACGTTGGTGATCTGGCGGGGGATGAACTTCTCGACGTGCTGGTAGGGGCCGTAGTTGTTGGAGCAGTTGCTGATGGTGGCCTGCACCCCGAAGGAGCGCACCCAGGCACGCACGAGGAGGTCCGAGCCCGCCTTGGTGGACGAGTAGGGGCTCGACGGGTTGTAGGGCGTGTTCTCGGTGAAGCGCTCCGGGTCGTCGAGTTCGAGATCGCCGTACACCTCGTCCGTGCTGATGTGGTGGAACCGCGTCCCGTAGCGCCGCGCCGCCTCGAGCAGCGTGTAGGTGCCGATGATGTTGGTGTCGAGGAACGGTCGCGGATCGTGCAGCGAGTTGTCGTTGTGCGACTCGGCGGCGAAGTGCACGACGGCGTCCGCCCGCCGGGTCAGCGGGTCCACGACGGCCGCGTCGGCGATGTCCCCAACCACCAGCTCCACACGCTCTGCCGGCAGGTCCTCGAGGGAGGCGTGGTTGCCCGCGTACGTCATCTTGTCCAGCACGGTGACGGTGACGTCCGTGTGCTCCATGAGGTAGTGGACGAAATTGGATCCGATAAAGCCGGCGCCGCCGGTGACGAGGAGATTCTTCACGTCCTGCACTTTACCGGCAGGCCGCGGCCCCGCCCGGTTCCCGGCCGCCGTCGGCCCGTCGCGCGGCCGCCGGCCGTCGTGCGGTCCTCGGGCCGTCGTCCGCCCGACCTCGTGGAACCGCGGCCGGGCGGACGCGGCGCGGGGCGCCGGTCAGGACTGGTGGCGGCCCCGTCGTCGTGCGGCGAGGACGGCGACGACGACGAGCGCGGCCGCCACGATCCCGCCGCCGATCCAGGCGATGGGCGCGAGGGCGGAGGTCCGCTCCTCCTCGGCGGCGACCGGCGTGCTCGTGGCCGACGACGTGGCGGAGCGGCTGGGACGCGGCGTCGCCGTGGCGCTCGGCGCCGCGGACGGAACGGCGGGCGCCGCGACGGGCACCTCCGACAGGACGGCGGAGGGTGCCGGGGCGGGGGCGGTCGCGGCGTCGGTCGGGGCATCGGTGGCCGTCGGCGTCGGGGCCGCCGTCGGTTCTCCGGCGCCGGGGGCCGGCGTCTCACCGGGGATGCCGACGACCTGGCCGGACGCCTCGTCGTAGCGGAGATTGGTGTATATGAGGGTGTCGGGGAACAGGAGGTGCCCCGTGCCCGGTTCGATCAGGTACCCGGTGCCGGGGTGCACCAGGAACCGGGTCCTGGCGTTGATCGCGAAGCCCGTGGCGGGGTCGACGCCGTCCGTCGCCGTGGGGTCGGTGACGCCCGGCGCGGGTTCGACGAAGGTCCCCGTCGGCTGCGGCTGCGGCTGCTGCTGCTGCTCGGCGACGGTCCTGCCCGGCAGGGTGTCGCCGACGACGGCCGGGGCGGGGACGGACCCTGCCCCCTCCACCGCGAGCGCGGGTGACGGTACGGCGAGCACCGCTCCTGCGAGCAGGGTGGCGGCTGCACCGCAGAGGATCCTGGTGGTGGCGGTCGTCGGGGTGCGGCGGTGTGGCGCGGTCATTCGTCCTCGGCTCGGGCTCTCACACCCGTGTGCTGCCTGAGAGCATCGACGGGTGCGGTGGGTGAGCGCAGCCCGGATTCGGCTGCGGCTCCTGAAGTGTACGGTCGGCACGCCACCGCTCCCCGCTCATCGGGGGTACCCGCTGCCCCGTGTCGCCCCCGCGCCCGGGCCACCTACTAGGGTGGGATCATGCCTGCCCTCCCCCGGTCCGCGACCCCCCTGGTGCTTCTCGCGCTCCTGGCCGGGCTCTCCGGATGTGCGTCCGTCGTGGACGTCGATCCCGCGCAGGATGCCGCGAACGCGGCCTGCGCCGACGTGATGATCGCCCTTCCGCCGTCAGTGGCCGAGAACGAACAGCGCGACACGAACAGCCAGGCCACCTCCGCCTGGGGGGATCCGTCCGCAGTGGTGCTGCGATGCGGTGTGGACGTCCCCGGCCCCACCACGGATCCGTGCGTGACGGTGAACGACGTCGACTGGGTGGTGCGGGAGGGCGACCCGGCCTGGACCGCCACCACCTACGGCCGCGATCCCGCCGTGGAGGTCCTCTTCGACCCAGACGAGGTCGCATCGAGCACGGTGCTCGTGGAACTCGGCGACGCCGTCGCGCGCGTCGAGCAGAGCCGGGCGTGCGTGGGCCTCGCCGACGCCACCCCCGCTCCGGGCGGCTGACGCAACCCCGTCGACGCCCCGGCCCGCCGGGCGGACGGTGATGGCACCCGGCACGTCCTGTGATCCACGCTGGGACGGGGAGGACACCGGATGCCGACCGGACAGTGCGTCCGACCCCCGATCCAGCACCACCCAACCGCCAGGAGGCACCGTGAAAGCCGAGCAAATCTCCGACGTCTGCACCTTCCACGGGGAGGGCCCCTACTGGGACCCGCGCCGCGGTGAGCTGCTGCTGGTGGACATGATGGAGGGCGATGTCCTGGTCCGCCACGACGACGGCACCTTCGACCGGCACGACGTGCACCCGCGGCTCGCCGGCGTGATCCGCGGCCGCTCGTCCGGCGGCTACGTGCTCGGCGTGGAGCGCGGCTTCGTGTTCGCGGACGATTCCTTCTCGATCCTCGAGCAGGGCCCGGAGGCGTTCGCCGACAGCAGCGTGCGCATGAACGACGGCGGCTGCGACACCGCGGGGCGGTTCCTCTGCGGATCGATGGGCTGGGAGGGCGGTTTCGGGGCCGGGACCCTCTACGCGCTGGGCCGGGACCTGGAGGTCTCCACCCTGCTGACCGGCATCACCGTCTCGAACGGCCTGCACTTCTCCCCCGCCGGTGACACCGCGTTCTTCGCCGACACCCCCACGGGCCGGATCGACGCGCTGGGCTACGACGTCGCCGCCGGCCGGTTCACGGACCGCCGCACGTTCGCCCTCGTCGAGCAGGCGCTCGGCATGCCCGACGGCCTCGCCATCGACGAGGAGGGAGGCATCTGGGCCGCACTGTACGGGGGCGGGGCCATCGCGCGTTTCGACGCCTCGGGCAGGCTCTCCGAGCACATCACCCTGCCCGTGACGAACGTGACGGCGTGCGCGTTCGGCGGACCGGACCTGAGGACCCTCTTCGTGACGACGACGCAGGAGAACATCCCCGAGGGGTCCGAACCGCAGGCCGGCGCGCTCTTCGCCGTCGAGCCGGGCGTGGCGGGCGCACCGCTGCCGATGTTCGAGGGCTGATCATCGAGGCCTGATCAGCCTCGACGCGGGAGGCCCTTCCACGGACGCGTGGTGCCGACCGTCCGTGGAAGGGCCCCGGGAGACCGTCGCCGCGATGCGGCGGCGTCGTCAGAGGATCGGCTGCCCGCCGGTGACGGCGATGCGGGCGCCGGAGACGTAGCTCGCCTCGTCGGAGGCGAGCAGCACGTACACCGGCGCGAGCTCGGCGGGCTGGCCGGCGCGCTGCAGGGGCACCTGCTGGCCGAAGCTCTGCACCTGCTCCTCGGGCATGGTGGCGGGGATGAGCGGTGTCCAGATGGGCCCGGGGGCCACGGAGTTGACGCGGATCCCGCGTTCGGCGAGGAGCTGGGCCATGGACGCCGCCATGTTGGCGATCCCCGCCTTCGTCGCCGAATAGGGCATCAGCGTGGGGACCGGGTTGTCCGAGTTCACCGAACTCGAGCCGATGATCGAGCCCCCCGGTCCCATGTGCGGCAGGACCGCCTTCGTCAGGTGGAAGAACGCGCTGAGGTTGGTGGCGAGTGTGTGGTCCCACTCCTCGTCGGGGATCTCCTCGATGGTCTCGTGCGTCATCTGGAAGGCGGCGTTGCTGACGAGGACGTCGACCCTGCCGAACTCCTCCACCGCCTTGTCGATCACGGCGCGGCAGGTCGCCGGGTCCGCGAGGTCGCCCGGGAACAGGACGGCCTGCCGTCCGGCCTCCTCCACCCAGCGCGCCGTCTCCCGGGCGTCGTCGTCCTCGTCCAGGTAGCTGATGAGGACGTCGGCCCCCTCGCGGGCGTACGCGATCGCGACGGCGCGGCCGATGCCGCTGTCACCGCCCGTGATGACCGCCTTCTTGCCGGTCAGTCGGCCGCTTCCGCGGTAGGACTCCTCGCCGTGGTCGGGAGCCGGGTCCATGGCCTCGGTGGTGCCGGGCGGGTCCTGCTGCTGGGCTGGCTGGCTCACTGTTCCTCCTGGTGTCTACGGGCAGTCGTGCCCGTGGGTTCCTTGCCCTCTCACCGTAAGCACCCTTAGTAATTGGAGGGAAGCGGATGACCGGTCCGGAAACCGTTTGCGTGAGGAGGATCCGCCGTCCATGCGGTACGCAGCCGAATACGTCCTGCCGCTGAGGTGCGCCGAGGCGGGGCCCGCCGAGGACCTGGCGCGCTATCTGCGGGATCTCGTCCGGTGGGTCGATGTCACGGTGGTGGACGGTTCCGCGGACCCGTTGTTCGCGGTCCATGCGGCCGTGTTCCCGCGGGAGGTCCGCCACCTGCGCCCCGACCCCGGGCTGGTGCGCCGCGGCGGCAACGGGAAGGTGCAGGGCGTCCTGACCGGCCTCGCCGCCGCACGGCACGAGGCCGTCGTGATCGCCGACGACGACGTCCGGTACGGGCCCAGCGAGCTGGAGCGCGTCCTGGGGCTCCTCGCGGACGCGGATCTGGTGCGGCCCCAGAACTACTTCGCGCATCCGCCCTGGCACGCCCGCTGGGACACCGGGCGGACCCTTCTCAACAGGGCGTTCTCCTCCGACTTCCCCGGCACGCTCGGCGTCCGGAGGAGCACCGTCCTCGCGGCGGGCGGCTACTGCGCCGACGCCCTCTTCGAGAACCTCGAACTGATCCGCACGGTGCGCGCTGCCGGCGGGGTCGAGGTCCGCGCCGACGATCTCTTCGTGGCCCGGATCCCCTGCTCGTCGCGGCACTTCCTGCGGCAGCGCGTGCGCCAGGCCTACGACAGCTTCGCCCAGCCGGGGCGCCTCGCCGTGGAGTTGGGCCTGCTCCCCGCGATCCTCCTCGCCCGACGGTCGGGCGCCCGGCTCGCGGTGGCGGGCGTCGCCGTCGTCGCCCTCGCCGAGCTGGGCCGCCGACGGCGCGGAGGGCGCGGCGTCTTCCACCCCACCGCGGCACTGTGGGCACCCGCGTGGGTCCTCGAACGCTCCGTGTGCAGCTGGCTCGCCGTGGCCAGCAGGACACGCGGCGGCGTGCGCTACGCCGGCGGGAGGATGCGCCTCGCCGCGCACTCGGAACGACACCTGCGACGCCGCCTGGCCGTCCGCCCTGCGGAGCTGTCAGTGACAGTAAGTACACTGATGGCTTCAGCCGGTTACGACGAAGGGGAACACGCATGGCAGACACACTGGGAAGCCCGAACTCCGAGCCCGAGGGCGGATTCGAGCGGGATCCTTCGGACTGGGTCACCGGCGACGAGCCCATGACCGCAGCCCAGCGGAGCTACCTGGACACCCTCGCCCGCGAGGCCGGCGAGGAGATCCCCGCGGACATCAACAAGGCCGAGGCATCCGAGCACATCGATCGGCTGCAGGGCAAGAGCAAGCGGCTCACCGAGGACTCCTGACCCCTCGCTGTGCCGGAATCCCACCGTCCGGGCCGGAAGGCCCTGGCCGGTGGGATTGCTGCGTCCGGGCCCCGGAACGTCGGGGCGGAACGCGGCAGGTCAGCGTGTCGCCGCGAAGTTGAACTCGGTGCAGATGTCCAGGCCGAACACGAAGCGGCGCACGGGCGCGGTCCGGGCCTCGGCCAGCACGTCGGAGCCGGAGAAGCGGATCCCGGAGACGCCGTCACCGACGAGCACCGGAGCCGTCGTGAGATACAGCCGGTCCAGCACACCGGCCTCGAGGAACCGCGACACCGTGTTGCCGCCCCCTTCCACGAGCACCTTCTCAAGGCCCCGCGCCTGCAGGATGTCCAGGACGCGGCGCGGCGCGAAATCCTCCGCCGGCAGCCGCACCACCTCGACGGACGCGGGCAGCCCGTCCGGCACGATCGCGTCGCCGGACACGATCCACAGCGTCGGCACGCCGTCGTCGGCCAGGACCCTGGCGGCGACGCCGACCCTCGCCGCGGCGTCGAGCACCACGCGTACGGGGCTGCGTCCGGGCACGTCCTCGACCGCGAGCGAGCAGTCCTCGGCCAGCACGGTGGAGGCGCCGACGACGACGGCGTCCACCAGCGCCCGCAGCCGCTGCAGGTGTCCGTGGTCCCCGCGATCCTCGTGCAGGCCGGCATCACCGGATCGTGACGCGATGAAGCCGTCCAGGCTCTGGCGCAGCTGCCCGACGACGAGTGGCCCCGAGGCCTGCGCGAGGTAGCCGTACCGGTGGGTCAGCTCTTCGGCCTCCCCCGGTGCCGGAGCCGCGGGTGCCACGCCCTCGAGCAGGGACTCCCACGCGTCCGCCACGGGTGGGGCGTCGTGCCGCATGCGCTCACGTTTGGTCGCGAGGTAGCCGGCGTTCTCGGCGCGGTCCGGCACGGGCAGGTTCCGGCGCTCGACGACGGCGATGCCGAGATCCTCCAGGGCCTCCTCCTTCGCGGGGTTGCCCGAGAGCAGCCGGACCGCGCCGATGCCGAGGTCCTGCAGGATCTCGGCCGCCTGGTCGTAGCGGCGGGCGTCGACCGGGAGACCCAGCGCCGTGTTCGCGTCCACCGTGTCCACGCCCTGGTCCTGCAGTGCGTACGCCTTGAGCTTGGCGAGCAGGCCGATCCCGCGGCCCTCGTGACCGCGGACGTAGACCACCACACCCCGGCCCTCCTCGGCGATGGCGGCGAGCGCCGCCTCGAGCTGCTCGCCGCAGTCGCAGCGCCGGGACCCGAAGGCGTCGCCCGTGAGGCACTCGCTGTGGACCCGGACCAGGGGCGCGCCCGTGGTCCGGCCGTCGGCATCGTCGGCGATCCCCTGGGCCAGGGCCACGTGCTCCGTGCCCCCGCTGTCCCGGTAGCCGATCATCCGGAAGGTCCCGTGCCGGGTCGGCAGGACGGTCTCCGCGACCCTCTCGACGGTGGCCGGTACGGCGGAGGAGTCGAACTGGGTGGACTGGATGGACATGCATCAACCTTAGGAGCGGGCCGGGCCGACGCGAAAAACCGCGTCCTAGGACCCAACAGGGCAGGGCAGCCGTTTATTGCGTCCGACTCCCCGAACGGTGACCACCCGGTGGTCCCCGTCCCGCGGCGGGCTGCTACGGCGAGGGCGGGTGCCGGACATCGGCCGCTGCGCGTCCCAGGACCTCGCGGACGGCCAGCACGGCGGGCCGCTGTGCACCGGCGCGGCGAGCGGAGGTGAAGACGGAGCGCCGCGGACTCTCCTCGAGGTCGAGCAGCTGCACGGGGACACTCCGGCCGGTCCACACGAGATCGGGCATGAGGGCGACGGCGTTGCCCGATTCGATCAGGCGGATCTGGGCCTGCAGGTCCGCCGTCTCGTAGCGGACGTCCGGTTCGAACCCCGCGCGTCGGCACGCCTGCTCCGCCCAGTGGCGGGACGCCGCACCCCTGGGCTCCATGACCCACGCCGCTCCCGCCGCGTCGGCGACAGTGCCGATACCCGTGTGGGGCCCCAGGAGCGGGACGGCGAGGCGGATGGCGTCCTCGGTCAGCGGCATATGGTCCAGCTCGGGGTGGCGCGGGGCCGCATGCCCCGGATACTGCTCGGCGATGACGAGGTCGAAGTCGCGGGCGAACGTCTCGTACAGCGCGGTCTCCGGTTCGCGCTGCACCATCTCCACGCGCACCTCGGGATAGTCGCGGGTCATGGCCGTCAGGGCGCCGGGCATGAGCGCCAGCGCGGCCGACTGGAAGACCGCCACGCGGACGGTGCCGGACACCGTGGTCAGCGACGCGGCGAGATCGGACTCGGCGCGCTCGAGGGTCTCGAGCAGTTCGGCGGTGTGGGCGACAAGCACTTCCGCCTGTGCCGTGAGGACCACGCGGCGACCCGCTCGGCGCAGCAGTTCAACGCCCACCTCCTTCTCGAGCAGGGCCAGCTGCTGCGAGACGGAGGACGGGCTGTAGCTGAGGGCTTCCGCGACCTCCGCGAGCGTGCCGCGGATCTTCAGTTCGCGGAGTAACCGCAGCCTGCGCAGGTCGAGCATGGCGCCTCCGGCCTCGATGACGATTCGGATCCACTGATGGGTACCGTTCGGTAATCATCACTTTCGCTAATCGTACGGCGGGCCGATACTGGGAGGAAATAGCTGCGACGGTGCAAGCCGTCCGATCGAAAGCCGTTGCCATGACAACCCAGATCCCCCTCGAGGGCGTCGCCGCCACCGCGGCACCCCTGAAGGCGTCCAGCACCCTCGACCAGGGGCACGACGCCGCATCCTCCCGTTTCTCCGCCGCTCCCGGCAGCACCACCGACATCCCGGCGGGCCTCCCGGACGCAGCGATCGCCCTCGTGCGCCGGTGGCTTACCGAGGCCTCGAAAGTGCCGGTGGATTCCTCCGCGCAGCAGCTCGCCGGGGTCCTCAAGGACCCTGACGGGCTCGCCTTCACCGTCGGCTTCGTGGACGGCGTGATCCGCCCGGAGGACCTCTCCGTGGCCGCACGCAACCTCGCCGCCATCGCCCCGAAGGTGCCGGCGTTCCTCCCCTGGTACATGCGCTCGGCCGTTCGGGTGGGCGCCGCCGTCGCGCCTGTCCTCCCGCAGGTCGTCATCCCGGTCGCCCGCCGTGTGCTGCGGGAGATGGTGGGGCACCTCATCATCGACGCCTCCGACGCGCGGCTCGGCCGGTCGATCGGCAGGATCCGGCGCGAGGGGATCCGCCTCAACGTCAACCTCCTCGGCGAGGCGGTCCTCGGCGACCACGAGGCCGAACGCCGCCTGGAAGGCACGGTGCGCCTCCTCGAGCGGCCGGATGTCGACTACGTGTCCATCAAGGTGTCCTCCACCGTGGCCCCGCACCCCGCCTGGGCCTTCCAGGAGGCCGTGCAGCACGTCGCCGAGAAGCTCGCCCCGCTGTACGCGCTCGCCGCCCGGTCGGAGAAGCCCAAGTTCATCAACCTGGACATGGAGGAGTACAAGGACCTCGACCTCACGATCGCGGTCTTCATGGAGATCCTCGGCCGTCCCGAGTTCAGGGACCTGGAGGCCGGCATCGTCCTCCAGGCCTACCTCCCCGACTCCCTCGCCGCCATGATCCGCCTGCAGGAGTGGGCCGCGGCCCGCCGCGCCGCCGGGGGTGCGGCCATCAAGGTCCGCGTGGTCAAGGGCGCCAACCTGCCGATGGAGCAGGTCGAGGCATCCCTCCACGACTGGCCGGTGGCCACCTGGGGGTCGAAGCAGGACTCGGACACGCACTACAAGCGCGTGCTCAACTACGCCCTGCAGCCCGGGCGCGTCGACAACGTGCGCGTCGGCGTCGCCGGGCACAACCTGTTCGACCTCGCCTTCGCCTGGCTGCTCGCCGGCGAGCGCGGTGTACGCTCCGGCATCGAGTTCGAGATGCTCCTCGGCATGGCGCAGGGCCAGGCGGAGGCCGTCCGGCGCGACGTCGGGTCCCTCCTCCTCTACACGCCCGTGGTGCACCCGAGCGAGTTCGACGTCGCCATCGCCTACCTGATCCGACGCCTGGAGGAGGGAGCGAGCCAGGACAACTTCATGTCCGCCGTGTTCGAGCTCTCCGACAACGAGGTGCTCTTCGAACGCGAGAAGAACCGGTTCCTCGCCTCCCTGGCGGAGCTGGACACCTCGATCCCCGGGCCGAACCGCCGGCAGGACCGCACCGTCCCCGCCCCGCCGCACCCGGGCACGGGCTTCACGAACACCGCCGACACCGACCCCTCGCTGCCGGCCAACCGGTCGTGGGGCCGGGCGATCCTCGACCGCGTCCCCTCCTCCCAGCTGGGCAAGGACCTCGTCGCCGCGACCACCCTGACCCGCGCCGGCGAGCTCGAGGACACGATCGCCGGCGCCGTCTCCGCGTCCGCCGCCTGGGGCTCCCTCAGCGGCGCCGAGCGCGCCGTGATCCTGCACCGTGCGGGCGACGCCCTGGAGGCACGCCGCGCGGAGCTCATGGAGGTCATGGCCGCCGAGACCGGCAAGACGCTGGACCAGGCGGACCCGGAGATCTCCGAGGCGGTGGACTTCGCCCACTACTACGCCGAGCGTGCCCGTGAGCTCGACGACGTCGACGGCGCCGTGTTCTCCCCCGTCCGGCTCACAGTGGTGACGCCACCGTGGAACTTCCCCGTCGCGATCCCCGCCGGATCGACCCTGGCGGCGCTCGCCGCCGGTTCGTCCGTGATCATCAAGCCGGCCTCGCAGGCCCGGCGCTCCGGCTCCGTCATGATCGACGCGCTGTGGGCCGCGGGCGTCCCCCGCGAGGTGCTCCGCCTCGTGCAGGTCGACGAACGGGATCTCGGGCGCCAGCTCATCGCCGATCCGCGCGTGGACCGGGTGATCCTGACCGGCGGCTACGAGACCGCCGAGCTGTTCCGCTCGTTCCGTACCGACCTGCCGCTGCTCGCCGAGACGTCCGGCAAGAACGCCATCATCGTCACGCCCAGCGCGGACCTGGACCTCGCCGCGCGGGACGTCGCGCAGTCGGCCTTCGGCCACGCCGGCCAGAAGTGCTCGGCCGCGTCCCTCGTGATCCTCGTGGGGAGTGCGGCGACGTCGCAGCGGTTCCGCAACCAGCTGCTCGACGCCGTCGCCTCCCTCTCCGTGGGCTACCCGGAGGACCCCACCACGCAGATGGGCCCGGTGATCGAACCCGCCGCCGGCAAGCTGCTGGACGGCCTGACGACCCTCGGCGACGGTGAGTCCTGGCTCGTCGAACCCCGGCGGCTCGACGATTCCGGCCGCCTGTGGAGCCCGGGCATCCGGGTCGGCGTGAAGCGCGGCGCCACCTATCACCTCACCGAGTACTTCGGACCGATCCTGGGTGTGATGACCGCCGCGACCCTCGAGGAGGCGATCGCGCTGCAGAACGACATCGACTACGGCCTCACCTCCGGCATCCACTCGCTCGACAGCCGGGAGATCGCCACCTGGATCGACGGTGTGCAGGCGGGCAACCTCTACATCAACCGCGGCATCACCGGAGCGATCGTCCAGCGCCAGCCCTTCGGCGGCTGGAAGAAGTCGGCCGTGGGTGCCGGGACCAAGGCCGGCGGCCCCAACTACCTCGTGGGCCTCGGAACGTGGTCGCCCAGGGAGGCCACGGCATCCGGCGCCGCCCTGCCCGCCGTCGCGCCGCTGCTGTCGGCGGCCGGGTCGGCCGGCCTGTCCGACGCGGACGTGGCACGCCTCACCCGGGCCGCGGCCTCGGACGCCGCAGCATGGAACGGCGAGTTCGGCCGGGTCCGGGACGTCTCGGCCCTCTCCGCCGAGCGGAACCTCTTCCGCTACCTCCCCCACCCGGTGACGGTGCGCCTCGCGGAGGGCGCTCCCCTGGCGGATCTCGTCCGCGTGCTGCTCGCAGCGGCCGCGACCGGCGCTCAGGTGGCCGTCTCGTCCGCCGCCGGCCTCCCGGCAGCGCTGCGGTCCGCCCTGCCGGAGCAGATCGGGGGCGTCACCGTCGAGGACGACGCCGCCTGGCTGGCCCGCGCGGCGACGCTCCCGCTCCGGCGCGTGCGGCTCATCGGCGGCGGCGCATCAGCGCTCGCCGCGGTGACCGGCGGCCGGCCCGATCTCGCGGTGTATGCGCAGCCCGTCACGGAGTCGGGGCGCATCGAGCTGCTGCCGTTCCTGCAGGAGCAGGCCATCAGCATCACCGCCCACCGCTTCGGGACGCCCAACGGCCTGACCGACGGCCTGATCTAGGGGTGGAACCGGCGCGGCGGCCCCTCGGGCGCCGCGCCGGGGTCAGGCGGCGGCCCGTTCGACGAGTCCCTCGAGCAGGAGTGCACCCGTGCGTGCTCCGCCCGCCGCGCGCAGGCGCTCACCGATCGCGCCCGCGGCCGCCGCGTAGGAGTCCGTGTCGAGGATCGTCATGAGGGCCTCGGCGATCTGTGCCCCGGACGATCTGCGCCCCAGCACCAGCCCGGCACCCGCCTCCTGCACGACCTTGCCGATCATCGGCTGATCGAGCATGGGGTGCATCGGCACGATCAGCATCGGCAGCCCGTGGGCGAGGGCCCGCATCGTCGTCGCATGGCCGCCGTGGCCGAGCACGGCCGAACAGTGGGGCATGACCTCGGTGTGGGGGATGTACCGGTGGACCGCGACGTTCGGCGGAGCGGACAGCCGGCCCGGATCGACAGCGGGCCCCGTCGTGACGGTCACGTCGATCGGCAGGTCCGCGACGGCGTCGAGGATCCGCTGGAGTACCTCGGGCTGTCCCGGGAAGGCCGTGGTGCTGAGGCTCACGAGGACATGGGGGTGCGCGGGCGGTGTCGCCGGCGCGGTCACGTCGACCGCGGCTCCCGCCCACACCACGTTGCCGGAGCGGCGGGAACGACCGGCCGGATCGAGGTCCGGATCCGCGCACACGAGCACGAGGTCCGCGCCCTCGAGGACCTGACGGGGGCCGAGGCCCTTCAGGCGCGCCAGGACCGAGATGGGGTTGCGCCGGAAGGGGCCGTCGAAGAAGGCGTAGAAGCTGTGCACCAGTGAGACGTAGGCGAGCCCTTCTTTCGCGGCGGCACCGAGGGCACCGAACAGGAGGCAGTCGATGACGAGCAGGTCCGGCGGGTCGCGGCGGGCCTCGGTCACCACGTCGCGGCCGATCCCGGCGTCGGTGAACACCGACAGCATCATCGTGATGTCCCGCAGCGCCGGCAGCTCGACCGTCGGCGTCATGGGCACGGCCGAACGGTACGGCACGAAGTCCGCTCCGGTCGCCCGGACCGCGTCCGACTGGGCCGGGTGACCCATGAACCGGACGGAGTGACCGGAACGCATCAGCTCCGCGCCGATCAGCAGGGCCGGCGGGAGATTGCCGCCGGCATCGAGCGTGGCGAAGAGGAACGTGGACATGTCATCACCTCGGGGAGGGGCCCCACCGGGCGGGAAGGCGAGCGTACTGCTCCCCCTCCCATGAAACAATGATCGGAGGCAACCTCCCTTCGTCCGTCCAGCCCGGAAGTGATCGATCATGACCCCAGCACCCTCCGGGCGTCCCGCCGGCGTGCGGGCACGGACCGCGGCGCTGGCCCCGGGGCTGGCGGTGGTGGCCGCGGGCGTGGCCGTCGCGCTCTGGGTCGGATCGGTCCAGTCCGTCGTCGGCGCCCTCGTGATCGCGCTGGTGCTCGGCGTGCTGTTCGCGAACTCCACCCTCTACGCCCCGGCTCTTCGACGGGGTGTGACGGCGGGGACGAAGAAGCTGCTGCGGGCCGGTGTCGTCCTCCTGGGACTCCAGCTCGCCCTGCCCGACATCGTGGCGCTGGGCCTGCCCGTCCTCGGCCTGATCGTCGCGTGCGTCGCCCTGAGCTATGTCCTCACCCTCCACCTCGGCCTGCGGCTCGGTCTCACCCGCGCCGGAGCCACCCTCATGGCAGCGGGCTTCTCGATCTGCGGCGCCTCGGCGATCGCCGGCCTGCAGGGCGTCGTGGACGCCGACGACGACGAGACCGCCGGCGCGGTCGCGATGGTCACCCTCTACGGGTCGCTCATGATCGTCGTCCTGCCCGTGCTCGGCGGCCTCCTCGGGCTGGGTGAGGACCGCTTCGGGATGTGGGCGGGGCTGGCCGTGCACGAGGTGGCGCAGGTCGTGGCCGTCGCCGGCACGGCCGGAGCGACGGCGCTCGCCGTCGCCACGGTGGTCAAGCTGGGCCGGGTGCTGATGCTCGCGCCGGTCGCCGCCGTGGCGTCCCTCGGCGAACGACGGCGCGCCGCCCGGGCGGGAGCGGATCAGCCGACCGCCGGGGCCGGCCTTCCCGGACCCTCGGCGGCCCGGACGGGGATCGTCCCCGGGAACTCGGCCCGCCCGCCCGTGGTCCCCCTGTTCGTGCTGGGCTTCCTGGCCATGGTGGCCGTCCGTTCGCTCGGGGTCCTGCCGCTCCCTGTCCTCGACGGCAGCCGTACCGTCACCACGGTGCTGCTGGCGGCCGGCATGTTCGGGCTCGGCGCGGGCATCGACGTGCGCCGGCTGCTGCGCACGGGGGGACGCTTCGCCGTCGTCGGCGCCCTCTCGACGGTGCTGCTCGCGGGCGGATCACTCGTCGGGGTCCTCCTGGCGGGGTGACCACGCCGACGGCGCGGACCGGGTCAGCGCAGTCCCGTGGTCCGGTCGAGCGCGAGGCCGATCAGTTCGTCGATCAGTTCGGTGTAGCCGAGACCGGACTTCGCCCACATCTGCGGGTACATGCTGATGGGCGTGAACCCGGGCATGGTGTTGATCTCGTTGATGACCAGGCGGCCGTCCGGCGTGTAGAAGAAGTCCACGCGCGAGAGGCCCTCACCGCCGATCGCGTCGAAGGCCTCGCCCGCGAGCCGTTGCACGCGCTCGAGGATGTCCGGCGGGAGGTCCGCCGGGCAGGAGAGCTCGGCCGCGGCGCCGTCGACGTACTTGGCCTCGAAGTCGTACCAGGCGTGGTCGCCGGGCTGGATCGCGATCTCCCCCGGCAGCGACGTGCGCGGCGCCGCGAGGCCGCGCCCCTGCAGGACCGCCACCTCGATCTCCCGGCCCTCGATGCCTGCCTCGACGACGACCTTCGGGTCGAAGGCACGGGCGGCCTCGACCGCGTCCCTGATCCCGGTCGCGTCCTCGACCCGGCTGATGCCCATGGAGGAGCCGGCCCGGGACGGCTTGACGAAGAGCGGGAAGCCGAGGCCCGCGGCGCGCGCCGCGCAGGCGTCGGGGTCGCTGCGCCACTGGCGGTCGGTGATCACCTCGTAGGGGCCCACCTCGAGCCCGGCGGCGGCGAACACGACCTTCATGTAGTGCTTGTCCATCCCGACGGCGGACGCGAGGACACCCGCGCCCACGTAGCGCATGTCGGCCATCTCGAGCATGCCCTGGAGCGTTCCGTCCTCGCCGAACGGCCCGTGCAGGAGCGGCAGCACCACGTCGACGCCGCCGAGGCTCTCGGGCACGGAACCGGGCGCGGCGACGAGCAGTTCCCGGCCGGAGCCGCCCCCGGTCGCGGTCCCCATGACCACGGCCTGCTCGGTCGCGGTGACCTCGGGCAGGACGTCGGAGCGCAGCGACCAGGCGGACGGATCCGCCGAGACGAGCGACCACTGGCCGGATCTGGTGATCCCGACAGGCACGACGTCGTAGCGGGTCCGGTCGATCGCCTCGAGGACGCCGGCCGCGGTCACGCAGCTGACGGAGTGCTCGCTCGAGCGGCCCCCGAAGAGCACGAGGACGCGGGGCTTGCGGGTGGGGGCGGAGGTCTCGGTGGTCACGGAGCGGGATCGCCTTCCGGCTTGAGGTTGCGGGACAGCAGGCGCGGCCCGAGGTCGTTCACGGACAGGTGCCCCTGGAGGACGGCCACGACGCTCTCGGTGATGGGCATGTCCACGCCGAGCTTGGTGGCGGAGTCGAGGACCGCGTGCGCGGACTTGATGCCCTCGGCGGTCTGGTTCATGCGGACCGTCACCTGCTCGAGGGTCAGGCCCTGGCCCAGCAGGTGGCCCGCGGTGTGGTTGCGGGACAGGGCGGAGGAACACGTGGCGATCAGGTCGCCCATGCCCGCGAGCCCCGCCAGCGTCTCGGCCTTCCCGCCGAGCGCCACCGCCAGGCGCGTCGTCTCGGCCAGCCCCCGCGTGATCACGGACGCCTTCGTGTTGTCACCCATGCGCCGCCCCTCGCAGATGCCGACGGCGAGGGCGATGACGTTCTTGACGATGCCGCCGATCTCCACGCCGATCACATCGGTGGAGGTGTAGGGCCGGAAGTAGGAGGCCGTGCACGCAGCGGCGATCCACGCCGCTGTGTCGTGGTCCGGACACGCGACGACGGACGCCGTCGGTTCCTCGCGGGCGATCTCCATGGCCAGATTGGGTCCGGAGAGCACGGCGATGCGCTCCGCCGGCAGACCGAGCTCCTCGGCGATCACCTCGCTCATCCGTGCATCCGTGCCCACCTCGAGGCCCTTCATGAGGGAGACGACGACGGCGGTGCCCGGGATGAGCGGGCGCCAGGCCGGGAGCTGTGCCCGGAGCGTCTGGGCGGGGACGGCGATGACCACGAGGTCGCTCCCGGCCAGGACGGCGGCGATGTCGGTGGACGCGGACACGTTGGCCGGAAGGCGCGTGTCACCGAGGTACCGCGAGTTCCTGTGCTCCACGGTGATCTCGTCGGCCACCTCGGGGCGCCGCGACCAGAGCATGACGGGCGTGTCGGCGGCGTCGGCGAGGACCTTGGCGAAGGTCGTCCCCCAGCTGCCGGAACCGAGCACCGCGATCTTCGCGGGTGCCGGGGTCATGACCGTCCTCCGGTCGGCGAGGCGTCGGGGCCGTCGTCCGGGGCCTCGAAGTGGCGGCCGGTCGGCTTCTGCTGCTTCTGCGCGGGGTCCCAGCGCTCCGCGGGCGGCTCCTCGCCCCTGAGCTGCGCCAGCAGGTCCGTGATCGCATCGAGGATGCGATCGGTGGCGGCGTCGAGCGTGGTCCTGGTCAGCGGGGCGTCGGAGAGGTCGGAGAGGTCCACGGGCTCGCCCACGAGCACGCGGGAGCGCTTGCGCGGGAAGAGGTAGAAGCGCTTCGCGTAGCGGGGGAAGACCTCCTGCGCACCCCAGTGCGCGATCGGGACCACGGGGGCTCCCGTCTGGAGTGCGAGGCGTGCAGCACCGGTGCGGCCCTTCATGGGCCACATGTCAGGATCGCGCGTGAGCGTGCCCTCCGGGTAGATGATGATGCCGCCGCCGTCGGCGAGTGCTGCGCGCGCGGCCTCGAGCGAACGGTTGGCGCCCGCCGAGCTCCGCTCCACCGGCACCTGCCCGATGGTGCGCAGGATCGCCCCGATGACCGGCACCTCGAACAGCGACGCCTTCGCGAGGAAGTGCGGCATGATCCCCTGGTTGTAGAGGAAGTGCCCCACCACGACCGGATCGATCTCCGTGACGTGGTTCGGGCAGACGATGATGCCCGTCCCGCGGGGCAGCTTCTCCTGCCCGTGCCACTCCTTGTCCATGAGCGCATTCATCACCGGCCTCACCCAGGAGGCGAGGAACATGAACATGGCCCGTGAGCCGCGTGACTCCCCCATCTGCCCGGGCCGCCTAGGAGAAGGCCACGGCGGGAACCGGGGCGTCCTCCGTGACGTCGAAGTCGGCACCCAGGCCCTCGAGCTTGTCCTGGAAGCGCTCGTAGCCCCGGTTGATGAGCTCGATCCCGGTGACGCGGGAGACGCCGTCGGCCGCGAGGGCCGCGATGAGGTGGCTGAAGCCGCCACGGAGGTCGGGGATGTCGATGTCCGCGCCGTGCAGCTGCGTGGGCCCGGAGATGACGGCCGAGTGGAGGAAGTTGCGCTGGCCGAAGCGGCACGGGACGCTGCCCAGGCACTCGCGGTGCAGCTGGATGTTGGCGCCCATGCGGATCAGGGCCTCCGTGAAGCCGAAGCGCTGCTCGTAGACCGTCTCGTGGACGATCGACACGCCGGACGCCTGCGTTAGGGCGACGACGAGGGGCTGCTGCCAGTCGGTCATGAAGCCGGGGTGCACGTCCGTCTCCAGGACCAGCGGCTTCAGTGCGCCGCCGGGGTGGTAGAAGCGGATGCCCTCGTCGTCCACGTCGAAGGCCCCGCCGATCTTCCGGTACGTGTTGAGGAAGGCGGTGAGGTCGAGCTGGCGCGCGCCCTCGACGTAGATGTCCCCCTTGGTGACCAGGGCCGCGGACGCCCACGACGCCGTCTCGTTGCGGTCGGAGATGGCCTTGTGGTTGTAGCCGGTCAGCTCCGCGACGCCCTCGATCCGGATGACGCGGTCGGTCTGCACGGTGATGATGGCGCCCATCTTCTGCAGCACGGCGATGAGGTCCATGATCTCGGGTTCCACGGCGGCACCCGAGAGCTCGGTGATGCCCTCGGCGCGGATCGCGGTGAGGAGCACCTGTTCCGTGGCGCCGACGCTCGGGAAGGGCAGCGTCAGCTTCGCCCCGTGGAGCCCCTTGGGCGCGGAGATGGAGATACCACCGGGGCGCTTGTCGACGACGGCGCCGAAGTTGCGGAGGACCTCGAGGTGGTAGTCGATCGGGCGGTCGCCGATCTTGCAGCCGCCGAGGTCGGGGATGAAGGCCTCGCCGATGCTGTGCATCAGGGGCCCGCAGAAGAGGATGGGGATCCGCGAGTCACCCGCGTGCGCATCGATGTCCTTGGACATCGCCATCTTCGCGTTGATCGGGTCCATCGTGAGGTCGCCCGTCACGGGGTCCTTGGTCACCGTCACGCCGTGCAGCTGCAGCAGGCTCGTGACGACGTCGACGTCCTTGATCTCCGGGACATTGCGCAGGACGGACGGCGTGCTACCCAGCAGGGAGGCCACCATCGCCTTCGGAACCAGGTTCTTCGCACCGCGGACGGATACTTTGCCGGTCAGCGGGATGCCCCCGCGGATGGTCAGAACGCTACCCATGAATACCTATTTCCCTCATACGTTGAACCCCCCGCGGACTCGAAAATGCTCGTACCAAGCATAGGAGCACCGTGCGGCGGACAGAAATTCAAGGGTACGTCGCGCACTCCCTGTTCTCTTGGGAAGAACCAGCGCGGGTGCGTCGTCATTCCTTCCGGACACCGAAACCGTACGTGACGAGCACGACATCCGGTGTGCGTGCACTCAGGAGCGTGCGGGCAGGGTGGTCGGTTTCCAGGACGGCCGGCGCGCCTCGAACGCAGTGATGTGCTCCTCCTGGCGGAGGGTCAGCCCGATGTCGTCGAGCCCCTCCAGCAGGCGCCACCGCGTGTAGTCGTCGATCTGGAAAGGGGCGCTCACCGATCCGCACTGGACGGTGCGGGAGGCGAGGTCCACGGTCACCGCGGTGCCCGGCTCGTTCTCGAGGATCTTCCAGATGAGCTCGATGTCGTCCTGGGCGACCTGCGCCGCCACGAGCCCCTGCTTGCCCGAGTTCCCGCGGAAGATGTCCGCGAACCGGGAGGACAGGACGGCCCGGAAGCCGTAGTCCTTCAGCGCCCACACGGCGTGTTCGCGGGAGGAGCCGGTGCCGAAATCGGGTCCTGCGACGAGGACGGTCCCGCGGGAGTAGGGCTCCCGGTTGAGGATGAAGCCCTCCTCCTTGCGCCAGCCCGCGAAGAGCGCGTCCTCGAACCCGGTGCGCGTGATCCGCTTGAGGTACACCGCGGGGATGATCTGGTCGGTGTCGATGTTGCTCTGGCGCAGCGGGACGCCGATGCCGGTGTGCGTGGTGATCTTCTCCATGGCGGGCTCCTAGGCGGCGGGGACGGTGGAATCGGCGGCAGGACGGGTGGCAGGGCGGGCACCGGTGCCGGGCAGCGGATCGAGGTCCGACGGCGAACTGAGGGTGCCGCGCACGGCGGTCGCGGCGGCGACGACGGGCGAGACGAGGTGGGTCCGCCCGCCCTTGCCCTGGCGCCCCTCGAAGTTCCGGTTCGACGTCGAGGCACACCGCTCCCCCGGCGCCAGCTGGTCCGGGTTCATGCCGAGGCACATGGAGCAGCCGGCGAACCGCCATTCGGCGCCGAAGTCCTTGAACACCCGGTCCAGCCCCTCGGCCTCGGCCTCCAGCCGGACGCGGGCCGAGCCCGGCACCACCATCATCCGCACGGCGGGATCCTTCTGCCGCCCCCGGATGATGTCCGCGGCGATGCGCAGATCCTCGATGCGGCTGTTGGTGCACGAGCCGAGGAACACCGTGTCCACCCGGATGTCCTTCATCGGGGTGCCCGGCTCGAGGGCCATGTAGTCCAGCGCCCGGTTGCAGGCTGCCTTGTCGTTCTCGTCCGCGAAGTCGTCGGGCGAGGGCACGGCCTGCGAGAGCGAGACCCCCTGGCCGGGGTTCGTCCCCCAGGTGACGAAGGGTTCGAGCTCGTTCGCGTCGAGGAACACCTCGGCGTCGAAGACGGCGTCGTCGTCGGTGCGCAGTTCCCGCCAGTCGGCGACGGCAGCGTCCCAGTCGGCGCCCTCGGGGGCGTGGGGGCGGCCCTTGAGGTACGCGAAGGTCGTCTCGTCCGGTGCCACCATGCCGGCGCGCGCCCCGGCCTCGATGGACATGTTGCAGATGGTCATGCGCGCTTCCATGGACAGCGAGCGGATGGCCGAGCCGCGGTACTCCAGGACGTAGCCCTGGCCACCCCCCGTGCCGATCTTGGCGATGACCGCGAGGATGATGTCCTTCGACGTGACACCCGGCTTCAGGGTCCCCTCGACCGTGACGCCCATGGTCCGGAAGGGTTTCAGCGAGAGCGTCTGCGTGGCCATGACGTGCTCCACCTCGGAGGTGCCGATGCCGATCGCGAGCGCTCCGAAGGCCCCGTGGGTGGAGGTGTGCGAGTCGCCGCAGACGACGGTCAGGCCCGGCTGCGTGAGTCCGAGCTGCGGTCCGACCACGTGGACGATGCCCTGCTCGGCGTCGCCGAGCGAGTGCAGGCGGACGCCGAACTCCCGGCAGTTGGCGCGCAGGGTCTCGATCTGCGTGCGGCTCGTGAGGTCGGCGATCGGCTTGTCGATGTCGAGCGTCGGCGTGTTGTGGTCCTCGGTGGCGATCGTCAGATCGGGCCGGCGCAGCGGCCGTCCGGCGAGGCGGAGCCCCTCGAACGCCTGGGGCGAGGTGACCTCGTGCACCAGGTGCAGGTCGATGTAGAGGAGGTCGGGCTGCGCTTCGGCGCCGACGACGTCGCCCTTGCGGACCACGTGCGCGTCCCAGACCTTCTCTGCCAGTGTCTTGCCCATGACGATCGTCCTTCTCTGTTCCGGCGAACCGGGCCCGGTGGGGCCCGATAGGACCAATGTGGTTGCCACTCAACCAGCGCCCGGCGACGAGGGCCAGCCCGACGGGTTGCGTCTCAGATAATGAGACGGCAGTATCATCCTATGGACAATTCTAGTGGAGTCGGCGTGATCGACAAGGCCGCTCTGGTACTCGACGCCCTCGAGGCGGGCCCCACCACCCTCGCCCAGCTCGTCGCATCCACAGGGCTGGCACGGCCCACGGTGCACCGGCTGGCCCTGGCCCTCGCCCACCACCGTCTGGTGGGCCGGGACATCCAGGGTCGCTTCGTCCTCGGCAGCCGCCTCGTGGAGCTCGCCTCGGCGGCAGGCGAGGACCGGCTGATCGCCGCGGCGGGGCCCGTCCTGCTCACCCTGCGGGACGCGACGGGCGAGAGCGCCCAGCTGTTCCGCCGGCAGGGTGACTGGCGGGTCTGCGTCGCCTCGGCGGAGCGGCCCGTGGGGCTGCGGGACACCATCCCCGTTGGCACCCAGCTGTCGATGAAGGCCGGGTCCGCCGCCCAGTGCCTGCTCGCCTGGGAGGACCACGACCGCCTGCTCATGGGACTGCAGAACGCGCGGTTCACGCCGACCGTGCTCGCCGGGGTGCGGCGGCGCGGGTGGGCGCAGAGCCTCGGCGAGCGCGAGGCCGGCGTCGCGTCCGTCTCCGCGCCCGTGCGCGGTCCCTCGGGGCGGGTGATCGCGGCCGTGTCGATCTCCGGCCCCATGGAGCGCCTCACCCGGCAGCCGGGCCGCATCCATGCCGAGGTCGTCTCCGACGCGGCGCGCCAGCTGACCCTCGCCGTCGGATCGGCGTCCGAAGGACACGCGGACGGTCACGGGGACGGATCCGCGGACGGACAGGCCGGCTGACATGCCGGCTGACCTCCCCGCCGGAAAACAAGCCCCCGCCCGGGCTCAGCCCGCCGTGCCGCTCCACCGGTACGCCGTCTTCCTGCGCGGCGTCAACGTCGGTGGCGTGACGGTCCGCATGGCGGAACTGCGCGATCTGCTCGCTGGGCTGCCCGTCGCCGACGTCGCGACGGTCCTCGCCAGCGGCAACGTCACCTGCTCCTCCGCCCTCGGACCGCTGGACCTGAAGCGGACCGTCGAGGAGGCCCTCGGCGCACGCTTCGGCTACACGGCCTGGGTGATCGTCACCGAACGCGCCGAGCTCGGTGCGATCGCCGCGTCCGTCCCGCAGCCGCCCGGCGGCGCAGGGCCGGTCCACACCTACGTCACCCTGTTCACCGGGACGGACGAGCTCGCGGCCTTCCTCCGGGAGGCCCACGAGCTGCAGCCCGTGGTGCTCGACGGTGGTACGGCCATCGGGTGGTTCGCCCCCAAGGGCCGGTCCACGGACGTCCCGCTCGCCCGCCTCCTCGCGCGCGCCCGGTTCGCCGCGACGTCGACCACCCGGAACATCAACACGGTGGAGAAGGTGCTGCGCCTGCTCGGCTGAGCCGCGGTCGGGCGGGGCCCCGGGTTGGTAGTGTTCGAACACCCGCCCTGACCAGCCGAAGGACACCCATGCGCCTCATCGCCCAGGACTGCTACCAGCTCGACCGGCAGAAGGGGTCCCACGGTTTCGTGGTGGTGGGCGCCGCCCGCACCGCGGTGGTGGACCCCGGCATGTCCTCCGGGTCCGACGGCGTGATCGCCGAGCTGCGGGCCGGCGAGGCGACGACCGGCCCGGTCACGGACATCGTCCTCACCCACTACGACGTCGACCACGCACAGGCCGCGCAGCGGCTCCAGGAGGCCCTCGGGGCGACCGTGTGGATCGGCGCCGCCGACGCGGACATCCTGCGCGGCCGCCGCACGCCGCACACCCTGTTCCGGAAGGTGCTGCAGCGCCTGGTCCGCGTGGCACTCCCCGCCGGCGCGCGGGAACTGACCGGCGCCGGCGAGATCTTCCCCGCGCTCGCCTATTTCCCGACGCCCGGCCATACGCCGGGCCATGTGGCCTACCAGTGGCGCGGCGTGCTCTTCACCGGCGACGCGGCCAGGGTGTCGGCCGGCGGCGGTGTCGGCGACTTCGCCGCGATCTTCATCGACGACAAACCGACGGCGGCGGCCACCGTGGGGCTGCTGGCCGAGCGCATCGATTCGGGCTCGGTCGAGTGGATCTGCTCGGGACACGATCCCGTCGCCAGGGTCACGTCGGCCACCCGCTGACGCCGCCGGGCCGCCGCGTCCTCCGGCGGGTGGTCCTCAGGCCCGGCGCGCTCGGGAAACGGCGTCACGGAACCGGTTGCACCGGTCCACCTCGGCCTCGACAGGGGCCACGACGGTGCCCTCCGCCGCGCGGGCGCATGCGGCGAACAGCCGCCGTCGTACCCGTGCCGCGCGACGGGCCGCACCCCACCGGGCGAGCAGCGCAGCGAGCACTCCGAGGAGGATGCCTGCTCCCGCGCCGCCGGCGATGAGCAGGGTGGGCACCGGGAACCCCTCGACGCGCGGGACGTCGACGGCGGGCAGCTGGAGGAAGCCGAGCACGGCGAGGACGCCGAGCCAGGCCAGCCCTGCGACGAGCGCGGCGAAGGCGACCCACTGGAGGACACCGAAGACCGCCCACCAGGCGCGCCGTCCGGTCTCCAGGTCGGCAGCCGTGACGGCGGAGTCGAGCGCGTCCGTGAGGTCGTCCGCGGTGCCGCGGGCGGCGTCGCGGATGGACGTGCGCCAGGGCTCCACGACGCCGCGGGCGACCTCGTCGCCGAAGACCCGCAGTGCCTGGTCGGCGCGCGCCCGCTGGGCCGGCCTGCTCAGCGGGAGCGACGAGCGCCGCACCTCGGGCACCACGTCCTGCCGCCGCAGGTTCAGCCGGCGCAGCGGGTCCGGCCGGAACGCCCCGAGCCATCGCGTGACGGGCCAGCCCATGGCAGCGTGGGCATCGCGGCGGTAGGACGACCGGACGGCGTCGACGACGACGGGCACGCCGGCCGCGGACGCCAGCTCCTCCGCCAGCACCGCCCGCACCTCCTCGGAGGGCCCTGCCACGGGCTCCTCCGCCGCGAAGGGGAGGAGGTCGTCCGCGGCCCGCGCGGCGTCAGCAGCAATCCTGCGGCCGGCCGCGGCGCGGCTTCCGACGAGGTCGCCGATCACCCGGGCGAGGTCGCCCACCCCCTGACGAGTCAGCGCGGAGACCGGGACGACGGCGACGTCCTGCAGTCCCTCGCCGGCGAGGATGCCCCGGAGCGACGCCGTGACCTCCTCCAGGTCCTGCGCCTGGAGGCGGTCCGCCTGGTTCAGGGCCACCAGGGTCACGGCGTCGTGGTGGGCGAGTCCGCGGAGGAATCCGTGGTGGAGTGCCGCGTCGGCGTACTTCTGGGGATCGACCACCCAGAGCAGCACGTCGACCTGCCCCGAGAGCCGCTCCACGATCTCGCGGTGCACGAGGGCGGTCGAATCGAAGTCCGGGAGGTCGAGGAGGATGAGCCCGGCCGCGGGCCCGGACGCACGGGCGGGCGATGCCGTGGCCGGCGCCTCGGGGGCCACCGGCGATGCCGCTCTGCCGCGCCGCCGCCAGCGCAGGAGTCCCCGGCGCCCCTCGCCCGGAGCGTCCGCCCGGATCCCGGGGGCGGTCGATCCTGCCGGCGCCGCGACGGCGGCGCCGGACGGGGCGTCGTCGGGCGTGCGCGGCTCCTCGCCGGCCGCCTGTGCCGCGGGGGGCGGAGCGTCCGCCCCGGCCCGTGGGTCCTGCGCCGTGCCGGGCGATCCGGCCAGCGGGGCGCCGTCGGGGAGCTCGACCCGCACGCGGACGCCGAGCCAGTCGAGCAGCTCGTCGCTCCCCTGCCGCCCCCAGACCAGGGCGAGCGGCTCGGAGGTCGTGGGACGCCGGGCGGCCACCCGGGCGACGTCGGTGCCGCTCAGGGCGTTCACGAGCGACGATTTCCCGCTGCCGGTGGGCCCGAACACCCCGACGACCGTGTGGTCGGCCGAGAGTGAGCGGCGGCTGCCGGCGCGGTCCAGGGTGGCGTGCAGCCGCGCGAGGTGCTCCTCGGGCAGCCGGTCCGTGCCGAGCCAGTAGGCCGCCTGCAGGTCCTCGAGCACGCCGGTGAGGGTTTCGGCGAGCGGCGCCTCCGCCGTCGCTCCCCGGTGTCGGCTCATGCGCCGTCCCCGGCCGCGGCGCGCTGTCCCGGGGGCAGGGCCGTGCGGAGCCGGCGGGCGAGGACACGCAGGGTCTCCGCCGGCGTCTGACGGGCCAGGGGCTCGAGGCTGCGGTCGAAGGGCTCCCGCTCCTGGCGGAACAGCCCCTCCACGCGGGCCGACAGGTCCTCGCGTGCCGTGGCGGTGAGGCGGCGGACGGCGTCGTCCCCGAAGACCGCCTCGAGCAGTTTCTGCCCCGCGATCGCCGAGGCACCGGCGATCCCGAGCTCCCCGCCCGTGATCCCCCCGGTCGAGGCGAAGACCACCACCATCAGCGCGACGGCGATGCCGTTCACGCCGAAGGACAGCATGCGGGCCGTGAACCGCTTGTCGGCGCCCTCGGCCTGGACCAGCCGCAGGAGGTCCTCCTGCCAGGCGCGGATCTCGCGTGCCACCTCCGCGGAGACGGCATCGGCATGCCAGGGAGCGATGCCCTCCAGGAGGACCCGGCCCGCTGCGTCGCTCCGCCATCGCCGCCGTGTCGACTCGTCGGCGCGGGCCGCCTGCTCGACGACGACGGTCTGCAGGCCGCTGCCGATGGCCTCGGCCACGGTCGCGGCCGGGGCGGGGCGGCCGGTGAAGAAGGCGCTGACGCGGTCGCGGGCCCGCCCGATCCTCGACTCGAGCCCCCGCATGAACTCGCCCGTGCCCACGAAGTCCTGCCAGCGGGCGAGCACTTCGCCGCGCAGCAGCCGGCCGTCCTCGGTCGCGGCGAGCACGGCGCGCAGCGCCTCGCGATAGGCGCCGTCCGCTGCCGCCCGCAGCTCGTCCCCGGCCGCCTGTTCCTCGCTCACCGCCTCCGCGATCCCGTCCACACGTTCCGCCAGGGCACGCATGGCTCCCTGCACGGTGCGCCGGGCGATGTCGCGCCGGCCCTCGGCGTCGGTGGCGAGGGCCTGCAGCCACCGGGTGATGGGTTCGACGGCATCGGCCGGCAGCATGCGGGCCGGTCCGAGCGGCAGCTCGGGGATCACGAAGATGGGGGCGTGACCGAGGTTCTCGGCGGACAGGAGGGTGAGCAGGTCGCTCCTGATTTCCTCCTCGACGCCGGGCGGTACCCGATCGAGCACGATCGCCACCAGCACGTCACGCCGTCCGGCCTCGGCCAGCAGCTTCCAGGGGACGGCGTCCGCGTAGCGGTTGGCCGTCGTCACGAAGAGCCAGAGATCGGCTGCCGCCAGGAGCTGGCCGGCGAGCCGGCGGTTCTCGTCGGCGATCGAATCGACGTCGGGAGCGTCGAGCAGCGCGAGGCCGGCCGGCAGCGTCGGCGTGGGACGCAGCAGCAGCGTGTCCGCCCCCTGGCCGGTCGCGGGGTGGTGCGAGGGTCCCCCGGGGGAGGCCGATGCTTCGCCGGCCGTCCCGTCGTCGCCCCCGAGGCGGACCCGGGCGAGGGAGGGCAGCACCCGGTCGTCGTCGAACCAGCCGGCGTCATCCGGGTGGTGGAGCAGGAGCGGGCGGCGCGTGGTGGGCCGGACGGCGCCCGTCGCGGAGACGGGGCGGCCCACGAGGGCGTTGACCAGTGTGGACTTGCCCGCTCCCGTCGAGCCGCCGACGACTGCCACGAGGGGCGCGTCGAGGCTGGCCAGGCGCGGGAGGATGTAGTCGGCGAGCTGCGCACGCGCGGCCTCGGTCGAGGTGCGTGCGGCGGCGGAGGCCGGGAGCGCCAGGGGGAAGGCGAGATGATCGAGTGCGCCGCTCACGTCCCGCAGCAGCGGCGGCAGCGCGCGGGCTTCGCCGGCCGGGGAGGGTGCGCTCATGGCTCCATCATGCCAGCCGCGTCCCGCCGAGCGGCGCCAAGGGGCGCCGCGCCCCGGCACACCCTGCGGAGCAGACCCTGCGGAGACCCTGCGGAGCGGGTCGGGCCGGGAAACAGAAAGTCCCGGACATCGTGGTGATGTCCGGGACTGTCCGGTTGTGACCCCAGCGGGATTCGAACCCGCGTTACCGCCGTGAGAGGGCAGCGTACTAGGCCGCTATACGATGGGGCCAGTACTTTCCATCCTACTACTTCTTTTTTACTGCTCGTGCCATCCCGTCCGGAAGGACGGAACCGCGCTGGGGTACCAGGACTCGAACCTAGAATGTTGGTACCAGAAACCAGTGTGTTGCCAATTACACCATACCCCAATGGCACTTCCCGAAGGCCCGATCGTGCTGGGCTCCGGCCGCGTAACCGCTCCGCGCCGAGAAATAACTTTACCGGACAGAGGGCAGGAACTGCAAAACGGCCGCCAGCCCGGCGATGCAAGGCACCTCGGGAACGCCTTCGGCGCCCGTGGCCGCCCCGGTCCCCGAGTCGACCCCGCGGTCCCTGCCGGCACCCGTGCGATCGAGCCAGACGCCGATCAGCCCGGCGTCCCGTGCCCCCACCGCGTCCACCAGCCGGTTGTCGCCGACGTACAGCGTGCGCGACGGCGCGGCACCGATCAGGCGCGCGCCCTCGCGGTAGATGGCCGGGTCCGGCTTGGCGACCCCGACCGTGTCGATGCCGACGAGCACCCCGATCCGCTGGAGCCCGGCCCGGTCGAGCTTTGCCCGCTGGTAGTCGTGCACGTTGTTGCTGACAGCGCCGTAGGGGATCCCCCGTGCCTCCAGCGCGTCCAGCAGCGGGACGACGTCGTCGTACGCACGGAAGTGCTGCGGGAGCAGCTGCTCGTAGTCCCGCACCCACGCCTCGGCCACACGCCCCAGGAACGGCTCCGGGGTGAACCCTGCACGGGCATGCCGGACCCGGTGCACGCGCTGCTCCTCGAAGGTGAGCTCGCCGGCGAGGAAGCGGTCGTAGTGCCGCTGCGGATCCGTCGTGTACAGCGCCTTGTAGCGCACCCAGTCGTCATCCCCCAGGTGGCTGAGCGCCGGATCGGGGATCGCCTGCAGGACGTGCCCCATGGCCTGCTCGAGGTCCACGAGGGTGTCGTCGATGTCGAACAGCACCCCCTCCACGGGGTCCGCCTGCGACGCCGTCGGTTCGTCGGCCGGGCCCGGCACGGCTCAGCCTGCCGTCTCGCGCAGGGCGCGCAGGCGCGCGACCGAGGACTCGCGCCCGAGGATGACCATGGACTCGAAGAGCGGGGGCGAGATCCTGCGCCCCGAGATGGCCGTGCGCGCCGGGCCGAAGGCCAGCCTCGGCTTCAGCCCGAGGGTGTCGACGAGCGCTCCCCGGAGGGCCGCCTGCAGCGACTCCGCGTCCCACGCGTCCACGGCCTGCAGGGCGTCCAGGGTCGCGTCGAGCACCTCGCCGAGGTTCTCGGGCAAGCCCTTGCGGGCGTCCTCGGCGATGTCGACGGCGTCGTCGGCCTTGAACAGGAACCCGATCATCTCGGGTGCCTCGCCGAGCAGGGTGATGCGCTCCTGGATGAGGGGGGCGGCCTCGGCCACGATGCGCAGCTCCTCGTCCGTGGGAGCGTCACCGATGACGCCGGCGGCGACCAGATAGGGCAGGAGCCGGCTGCGGAACTCGGCGGGGTCGAGGAGCCGCACGTGCGTGCCGTTGATCGCCTCGGCCTTCTTCAGGTCGAACCGGGCGGGGTTGGCGAGGACGTCGCGGACGTCGAACTTCTCGACGAGCTGCTCCACGGAGAAGATGTCCTCGTCCGCCGACAGGCTCCAGCCGAGCAGGGACAGGTAGTTGAGCAGACCTTCCCGGATGAAGCCGCGCTCGCGGTGGAGGAAGAGGTTCGACTCCGGATCCCGCTTGGACAGCTTCTTGTTGCCCTGGCCCATGACGTAGGGCAGGTGCCCGAACAGGGGCATGTACCGGGCCACCCCGATGTCGATCAGCGCTCGGTACAGGGCCACCTGGCGCGGCGTGGAGGAGAGCAAGTCCTCCCCGCGCAGCACGTGCGTGATGCCCATGAGGGCGTCGTCCACGGGGTTCACGAGGGTGTAGAGCGGCGCGCCGTTGGCGCGCACGACGGCGAAGTCCGGCACGCTGCCGGCGCGGAAGGTGATGTCGCCGCGCACGAGGTCGGTGAAGGTGATGTCGTCGTCGGGCATCCGCAGGCGCAGGACGGCGGGCCGGCCGGAGGACCGGAAGGCGTCCTTCTGCTCCTCGGTCAGCGTGCGGTCGTGGTTGTCGTACCCGAGCTTGGGGTCGCGGCCCGCCGCGCGGTGCCGCTCCTCCACCTCCTCGGGCGTGGAGAAGGATTCGTAGAGGTGGCCGGCTGCGACGAGGCGCTCGATGACGTCCCGGTACAGGTCGCCGCGCTGCGACTGGCGGTACGGCGCGTGCGGCCCTCCCACCTCCACGCCCTCGTCCCAGTCGATGCCCAGCCAGGTCATCGCCTCGAGGAGCTGCTGGTAGCTCTCCTCGCTGTCGCGGGCGGCGTCGGTGTCCTCGATGCGGAAGACGAGCTTCCCGCCCGTGTGGCGCGCGTACGCCCAGTTGAACAGCGCCGTCCTGATCAGCCCCACGTGGGGCGTGCCCGTCGGGGACGGGCAGAATCGGACCCGGACGGGGGTGGCATCGGTGACGGTGGGGAGATCTGCGGCAGTAGTCATGATGCTCCCAGTCTAGGTGGGAGCATCATGACCGGCCGCGCGGCGCCGCGCCCGGCCCCCCGGACGCGCGGCGGCTGGATCAGCGGCGGGCCGGGTTGGACAGGCGCCCGATGCCCTCGATGTCGACGTCGTAGCGCTGGCCGTCGGTGATCAGGCCGACGCCGGCGGGCGTGCCGGTGAGGATGAGGTCCCCGGGCAGGAGGGTGAAGGCCTGCGAGACGTAGGCCACGAGTTCGCGCGCCCCCCAGATCATGTCGCTCGTGGAGCCGTCCTGGCGGAGGTCGCCGTCGAGGCTCCCGCGGATGGTCAGGTTCTCGGGGTCGAGGTCGGTCTCGATCCAGGGGCCGATGGGGCACGACGTGTCGAAGCCCTTGGCGCGCGCCCACTGGTCGTCGGTCTTCTGGACGTCGCGTGCTGTGAGGTCGTTGGCGCAGGTGTAGCCGAAGACGACGTCGTCGACGCGCTCGAGCGGGACGTCCTTGCAGATCCGGCCGATCACGACGGCCAGTTCGGCCTCGTAGGAGATCTGGTCCGAGAAGGACGGCAGCATGATGGGATCGCCGGGTCCGATGACGGAGGTGTTGGGCTTGAGGAAGATCAGCGGCGCCGCCGGCGTCTCGCTGCCCATCTCCTGGATGTGGTCGGCGTAGTTCCGGCCCACGCCCACCACCTTGCTGCGCGGGATGACGGGAGCCAGGAGCCGGACGTCCTCGAGCGCGTGGCGGACGCCGGTGAGCTGGACGCCGCCGTAGAACGGGTCGCCCTGGATGACGGCGACCTCCTCGCTCCCGGGGGTCCCTTCCACGACGCCGAACAATGGGTCATCATCTACGACAAAGCGTGCAATTCGCATGCGGCCAAGCCTAGCCTGCGCAGTTGCGTCCGGGAGCGTGCGCACCGGCGGCGCCGGAACCGGCTCGCCGACGCACCTTAACGACGTACCGCGGGCACTCCCCCAAGAGGGTGCCCGCGGTGCCGGTACTGCATCAGGTGGCCTGACACGCTGCGGCCTGACGGAAATCCCTAACGGATCGCCGAGTCCGGCCGAGAGTGCTTAACCGGGCCAGTTGTTCACGCGGTCGAGCGAGGAGACGGGTGCTACGACGCCGGTCTTCGCAGGGGCGGCGTTGGCTGCGGCAGCCCCACCGGTGACGAGGAGCGTTGCGAGCAGGAATGCGGAGGTAAAGCGCTTCATGGTGTTTGTCCTTAGGGCTCGGTCGACAGTCTAGTGGAGTCCCGCCCTATAACACGAGCGGTTCGATAATCATCGTAAGCCACACCAGTCACTTTAGTAACATATTCAAAGATTTTTTTGAACATTTCTCTGCGCGGATGGTCGCGGCCCGGATGATTCCGAATAATGGGGGGCGACACCCGATCACGTGGAAAGCCGTAGGTGCGCATGACTGACGAGGAAGCCGCCGGCCAACGACTGCTGCTCGAGCTCCGGGCACGGGATGCGTGGAACCAGCGGGACTACGAGAACGCGCAGCATCTCGCGGAGGAACTCGCCTCCGCCGCCCTGCTGGCCTCGGACGAGCTCGGCTGGTGGAACGCCAGCTTCCTCGTGTCGGAGTGCCTCCGGAAGCAGGGCAAGATGCAGGAGTCGTGGGCGGCCGCCGAGATCCTGGGCAAGCACCCCCTGACCGAGCGGTCCAAGGCCCTGAGCGCGAAGGTGTCGACGCTCTCCTCGCTCGCCCTGCAGGGCACGGGGGACCTGGCACTCGCCGTCGCCGCCGCCCGACAGGGCGTGAGGGACGCGGCGGGAAGCCACGACGACGTCAATGTCGAGATCGATGCCCGCCACGCCCTGGTCGCCGCCCTCGCCGACAGCGACCAGCTGGAGGCCGCCTGGCAGGAGTGCCTCGCCCTCGTCGACCTCCTGCCGCTCCAGCCCGCCAGCCGATACGTCGGCCAGTCCTACTGGACGATCGGCAATGTGGCGTTCCTCCTCGGACATGTCGACGAGGGGGTGGCGTACCACCGGCTGGCAGCCGAGAACCTGTCCCCCACCAACGACCTCGACCTGTGGGCGCGCTTCAACCGTGCGTCGGCGTCGCTGCGGCTCGCGGCCGGTGCCATCGGGCCCGAGACGCTCGAATGCATCGAGCGCGCCGAGCTGGCGAGCTCGATCGTCGGCGGGACGGAGCGGGACCGGCTGGAACTGAAGCTGACCCGCGCGCAGTGGCTGGTCCTGACCGGGCAGCTGGACGCGGCCGTCGACCAGCTCGCCGACATCATCGCGAAGAAGCACCTGCTCGCCTCGCATATGGCGGCCCAGGCCCACTTCCTGCTCGGGCAGGCGCTGTCGGCACGCGGCAGCAGGGCCGAGGCTCTCGGCAACTTCAGGGTGAGCGAGGGCCTGTTCCTCCAGTCGGGCGCCAAGGACAGGGCGTCGGCGGCCCACGCCCTGATCCGCGGCATCCAGGAGGTGCCGAGCTGACCCCTCGGGCGGTTCCCGGATGTCAAGCGAATTCTGGGGTCGACTGGGCGGCGCCCCGCCTGCCCGACCTCGCGTAGGTTGATCTTCGAGCCCCGATCGGGCTGGGCGTTTTCCCCCATTACTCCCACCCGGTCGGGGCTTCCTTGCGTGCCGCCGTTCCCGCGCGGGGTCCGCGCGCCCGGCGCGGCGGTCCGCCCGGGAGGAGCGCCGCCGCGCGGTGCTAGTCTTGCCCCGTCACGTGGACCAGGGGCCGGATGGTGCCCGCCGCACGACCGGCCCGCCTGCCCCGGTCGAGGCGCCCTCTGTTGGACGGCGGCAGCCTGGGGGCAACGCATGACGACGGTCTTCGTCCGCACCGCGGACCACGCAACGCCCGGGCGGGCTCGCCCGGGGAGCGGCACTCGGACTGTACGCTGGATCCGATGAGCGCTGAACACAAGGACCCCCGGCTCGCGATGCTCGTCGAGAGCATCGTCCGCCTGTCGCGGGGCGAGCTCAGCAGCCGGATCGAGCCCTCGACCGCCCGGGACGAGGTCGACGCCGTGATCACCGGCGTGAACCTGCTCGCCGAGGAGCTCGAACAGGTCTACGAACAGTTCGAGAAGCGGGTGGAGAGCCGTACCGCGATGCTCCGGCAGGCCCACCTGGACATGATGAAGATGGCGATGTCCGACGCCCTCACCGGTCTCGCCAACCGTGTGGCGCTGATGGACGCCATCGAGGAGGCCCTCAGCCAGGCCGCCAGGGGGACCCAGCCTCCCGCCCTGCTGCTGCTGGACCTCGACAGTTTCAAGAACGTCAACGACCGTTTCGGGCACGACGCGGGCGACCGGGTGCTGCAGGAGGTGGCCTCCCGGCTCAACAGCGTGGTCCGCGAGACCGACGTCGTGGCTCGCCTCGGCGGCGACGAGTTCGCGATCCTGCTGCCCGGCGCCACCAAGGACACCGCCATGCACGTGGCACGCAGGGCACTGGAGGTCCTCGGCGAGCACATCCGCCTCGACTCGCTCTACGTGCATGCGCGCGCGAGCATCGGCGTGCGTCTCGGCACGGCGGACCAGACGGCGGACGAACTCCTGCTCGACGCCGACACGGCCATGTACGCGGCCAAGCGTGAGGGCCGCAGCATCATCAAGCTGTTCGAGCCGGTGATGCTCTACTCGCGGCAGCTCCGCAGCCAGATGGCAGCGGAACTGCGCGGGGCCATCAGCTCGAACGAACTCGTCCTGCACTACCAGCCGGTGGTGGAGCTCGCCACCCACCGGATCCTCGGCGTCGAGGTCCTGGTGCGCTGGCAGCATCCCCTGCGCGGCCTGATCCCGCCGGACACGTTCATCCCGCTCGCCGAGGAGATCGGGGTCATCCACGACCTGGACCGCTGGGTGATGTCCACGTCGCTGCACCAGCTGGCCCGATGGCGCCGGGACTTCCCGCTCGACGACGACTTCCAGCTGCGGGTCAACCTGTCCGCCGTCGAGCTCAAGCAGCTCGACCTCGTCGACTCCATCCGGACCCTGCTCCGCGAGCTCGACCTCCCGTCCCGCAACCTGGTGGTCGAGATCACCGAGACGGCGATCGTCACGCGCGGCGAGGTGGAGATGTACTCGCTGCTGAGCCTGCAGCAGCTCGGCGTCGGGATCGAGATCGACGACTTCGGCACGGGCTATTCGTCCATCAGCTACCTGCGCGAGCTGCCCGTCAGCATGGTGAAGGTGGACCGCTCCCTGCTCACCGAACTCAACACGCGTCCCGGCCAGCTCGAGTTCGTCGCGGCGATCCTGCAGCTCATCCGCGCCGCGGGCCTCGAGGCCGTGTTCGAGGGCATCGAGACCCGCGAGCAGGCGAAGCAGCTCCGGGAGCTGGGCTGCGCGAGTGGCCAGGGATACTACTTCAGCCGCCCCATGCCGGCGGACGAGGCTGGCGCCCTCCTCGCCACGACCCGCTACCTGCGCGTGGGCGAGGAGATCGACGGCCCGGAGCCGGCGGCCTCGCGCTGACCCCGCCCCGGGACGGGAACGGCGCCCCGCCCCCTGCCACGGCGGGCGGGACGCCGTCGGGCGCCGGAGCTCAGACCAGGCGCGTCAGCCAGCCGTGCGTGTCCTCCACGACACCGCTCTGGATGCCCAGCAGCTGGCTCCGGATGGACATGGTGACGTCGCCCGGGGCGGAATCGGGGGCTCCGATGTACTCGTCGCCGTCGCGCAGGCGGCCGATCGGGGTGATGACGGCCGCGGTGCCGCACGCGAACACCTCGGTGATGTCGCCGGACGCGATGCCGTCCCGCCACTCGTCGAGGGTGATCTTGCGCTCGACGACGTTCAGCCCGCGGTCGCGGCCGAGCTGGATGATCGAGGACCGCGTGACGCCTTCGAGGATGGTCCCCGAGAGGGACGGGGTCACGAGCGACCCGTCGCGGAAGACGAAGAAGACGTTCATGCCGCCGAGTTCCTCGACCGCGTTGTCGTTGGCCTGGTCGAGGAAGAGCACCTGCTTGCAGCCGTGGGCCTCCGCCTCCAGCTGCGCGGCGAGGGACGAGGCGTAGTTGCCGCCGGCCTTCGCCGCACCCGTGCCGCCGCGCCCTGCCCGCGCGTAGTTGCGGGAGACCCAGATGTCGACGGGCCTGACCGCTCCGCCGAAGTAGTTGCCCGCCGGGGAGGCGATCACGCGGTAGGACACCTCGCGCGCGGGCCGCACGCCGAGGAACGCCTCGGTGGCGATCATGAAGGGCCGGATGTAGAGGCTCGCGCCGTCGCCGGACGGGATCCAGTCCTGGTCCGCGGCGACGAGCTGGCGCAGCGACTCGAGGAACAGCTCCTCGGGCAGCTGGGGCAGGGCCAGGCGGATCGCGGACCGGTTCAGGCGGGCCGCGTTCGCGTCGGCGCGGAACGTCCACACGGACCCGTCGGCGTGGCGGTAGGCCTTCATGCCCTCGAAGATCTCCTGGCCGTAGTGCAGGACGGCGGCCGCGGGATCGAGCGCGATGGGCCCGTAGGGCTCCAGGCGTGCGCTGTGCCAGCCACCGACGCCGGACTCGTCGACGCTGAAGTCGATGATCGCCGTGTGGTCGGTGAAGAAGTTGCCGAAGCCGGGATCGGCCAGTACCGCCTCCCGCTCCTCCGCCGGGGTGCGCCGGGTCGACAGGTGCTGGGTGAACTGGGTCTCGGTGGCTGTCATGGTTCCTCCGCGCTGGAACGGACTGCACGCGCGGCGCGGCCGCCGTCGTCCGTCGGTGGTCAGTGCTCCGGCACTGGGTTAATGATGTGTAACCACCTTAGGACACGGCAGCGGCGATGGCATCGCCGACGGCCGTCGTGGTGCGCGTTCCCGTGCGGGAGGCGATGTCCGCCTCGACGGCCTGCTCGATCCGGGCGGCATGCCCGTCGAGGCCCAGGTGCCGGAGCAGGAGCGCGGCCGAGAGGATCGCGGCCGTGGGGTCCGCGATCTGCCGGCCGGCGATGTCGGGGGCCGAACCGTGAACGGGCTCGAACATGGACGGTGCGCTGCGGTCCATGTTCAGGTTCGCGGACGCGGCGAGCCCGATGCCCCCCGAGACCGCTGCGGCGAGATCGGTCACGATGTCGCCGAACAGGTTGTCGGTCACGATCACGTCGAAGCGCGAGGGGTCGGTGACGAGGAAGATCATCGCGGCGTCGACGTGCAGGTAGTCGTGCTCCACCTCGGGGAACTCGAACGCGACGGCCTCCACGATGCGCTTCCACAGGTGGCCGGCGTAGACGAGGACGTTGTGCTTGTGCACGAGGGTCAGTTTCCCGCGCCGCCCTGCGGCCCGGCGGAAGGCGTCGCGGACCACGCGCTCCACACCGTGGGCCGTGTTGAGCGACACCTCGGTGGCGACCTCGTGCTCCGTGCCGCCCCGCAGCGTCCCTCCGTTGCCCGTGTAGGGACCCTCGGTCCCCTCGCGGACGACCACGAAATCGACGACGCCGGGGTCCGCGAGCGGGCTGGGCACGCCCGCGTACAGCCGGGTGGGGCGCAGGTTCACGTAGTGGTCCAGCGAGAAGCGGAGCTTCAGCAGGAACTCGCGTTCGATGAGTCCCGACGGGACGAGGGTGTCGCCGGGCGCGGCACCCACGGCCCCGAACAGGATGGCGTCGTGCGTCCGCAGTGCCGCGAGCGTCGCATCGGACAGCGTCTCGCCCGTGGCGAGCCAGTGCTCGGCGCCGAGTTCGTACTCGGTCAGTGCGACCTCCACGTCCGTGCCGACCGCCGCGAGCAGCACCTTGACGGCCTCGGTGGTCACTTCGGGGCCGATCCCGTCGCCCGGGATGACGGCGAGGTCGATACGGCGGGGTGCGTCTGTCGGTGCGTCGGTCATGGTTCCAGCGTAGGAAGGCGCCCGGTCCGGCAACAATCCGTCCGCAGGCTGAGACGGCTCCACCCTGGGTCGGATGTGCGACGGCGGCGCCCCCCCTAGAGTTGGTTGCCATGGACATCCACCTGCGGCTCGCGCGCTGGGTACGCGCACACCCGGGGACGATCGACGCCTGCCTCGCCCTGGCGATCCTCGTCTTCCTGGTCCTGCCCTTCGCCGGGGCCAGCGGCTACGGCGGCCTCGTCGCGGTGTCCGTGGCCCTGCTGGTCCCCCTCGTCTGGCGCCGGTCGCACGTGATCCTCTCGGCCGGGATCATCGCCGGCATCTCGGTCCTGCAGATCGTCCTCGGGGTGGAGCCGGCTCCGGCGCAGTTCGTCGTCCTGATCACCCTCTACACCCTGGCCGCCTACGCTCCGCGGTGGGCGAGCCTCGGCGGCCTCGCGCTCGCCCTCGTCGGCTCGGCCGCGGGTCTCGTGCGGTTCGGTGACCTGATCGGCCTGGGCGGCACAGCGTTCGTGCTGGCCTCGGTGCCGGTGTACGTCATCGTGCTCTTCTTCGTGGAGTCGCTCGTGCTCCTCGCGTGGACGATGGGTGATCTGGCCCGCGCGCGCCGCCGGACCTACCAGGCGCTGGAGGACAGGACGCGCCGCCTGGAGGTGGAGCGGCAGCAGGAGCGCGACCTCGCGGCCGCGGACGAACGCAGCCACATCGCGCGGGAGATGCACGACATCGTGGCGCACTCCCTCTCGGTGATCATCACGCAGGCCGACGGCGCACGCTACGCGAGCGCCCAGGCACCGGAACTGGCCGTGCGCACGCTCGGCACCATCGCCGACACCGGCCGGGGCTCGCTGCGGGAGATGCGGCGGCTGCTCGGGGTGCTGCGCGGCGACGAGACCGCCTCCACCCGCCCGCTGCCCACCCTGGACGACGTGGATGCCCTCATCCAGTCGGTGCGGCACTCGGGCGTGCGGGTCGCGTGCAGGCGCATCGGGACGCCGCGCAAGGAGCTCCCGCTCGGAGCGGAACTGACCGCCTACCGGGTGGTGCAGGAGTCCCTCACCAACGTGCTCAAGCACGCGGGGGCGCACACCACCGCCGAGGTGACCCTGGAGTACGGGGCGCGCGGGCTGACCATCACGGTCGACGACGACGGGCGTGGCGCCGCCCCCGACCCCGCCACGGCGGGCGCGGGTCAGGGCATCACCGGGATGACCGAACGCGTCCGCCTGTACGACGGCACGGTGTCGGCCGCCCCGCGGACGGGCGGCGGCTACCGGGTGGGGGCGTTCATCCCCTACACCCAGTCCTAGGCTCAGGGCGGCAGGGAGGCACACCAGATGCAGGACGCGCCGCGAGGCGACCGGGTCCCGGCAGCACGCCGGGCGAGATCAGGAGAACAGGACCACCGTGGACAGCACGACCAGCACGACCAGCACCGCCGACACGACCGGCGCCCGCCACACCGGCGCGGTCCCCGATACCGCGATCCGGGTCGCGATCGTGGACGACCAGCACCTGGTGCGCAGTGGCTTCGCCATGCTCATCGATTCCCAGCCCGACCTCCGCGTGGTCAGTGAGGCGGCCAACGGCGAGGAGGCGGTGCGGGCCCTGGCCACCACGCGTGCCGACGTCGTGCTGATGGATGTGCGCATGCCCGGCATGGACGGGATCGAGGCGACGCGCCGCATCCTCGCCGGATCGAACGGGGCCGTCGGGGCCGCCGACGCCGGTCCGCGGATCGTGGTGCTGACGACGTTCGACCTCGACGAGTACGCGCTGTCCGCGATCCACGCGGGCGCGAGCGGCTTCCTGCTGAAGGACGCCCCGCCCGAGGAGCTGCTGGAGGCGATCCGGACGGTGCACCGGGGCGACGCCGTGATCGCACCCTCGACCACCCGGCGCCTGCTGGACCATGTGGCGCCGCTGCTGCGCCGGCCCTCCCCCGCGCAGGACGCCCAGACCGACGCCGTGGCGCGCCTGACCCCGCGCGAGCGCGAGGTGTTCGAACTCATCGCGCAGGGACTGTCCAATCCCGAGATCGCCGTGCAGCTGTTCCTCTCCGAGGCGACCGTGAAGACGCACGTGGGGCACATCCTCGCGAAGCTCGAGGCACGCGACCGCGTCCAGGCCGTCGTGCTGGCCTACGCGACGGGCGTCGTCCGGCCCTGACGCGCCGGCCGGACAGGTCGTAGGCCTCGCAGCTCCTGCTCATCCCCCGGTATGAGATGCACCTGCTGAAAACCCGGCCCGTACGCCGATCCGCAGGCCGGCCGTCCTCCATAGCGTGGGAGCATGACAACTTCCACGAATCTTCCCGCCGGCGTGCCCGGCGCCCTCGCCGTGTCCGCCACCCCGGAGGGCGGCGCCGTCGCCGCCCGCGGAGTGTCCAAGAGCTACGGCCGCGGCGAGACCGCCGTGCACGCCATCCGCGACGTCTCCCTCGACTTCGCCCGGGAACACTTCACAGCGATCATGGGGCCCTCCGGCTCCGGCAAGTCGACCCTCATGCACTGCCTGGCCGGGCTGGACAGCGTCGACTCCGGCCGCCTCTGGATCGGCGGGACCGACATCACCGGCCTTCCCGACGCCGAGCTCACGCGCCTGCGCCGGGAGCGGGTCGGCTTCGTCTTCCAGGCCTTCAACCTCGTGCCGACCCTCACGGCGGAGCAGAACATCACGCTGCCGGTCGCGCTGGCGGGCGGCACGGTGGACGTCGACTGGCTCCAGCAGATCTCCTCCACCCTGGGCCTCTCCGACCGGCTGTCCCACCGCCCCCACGAGCTCTCCGGCGGGCAGCAGCAGCGGGTCGCCGTCGCACGTGCCCTGCTCACCCGGCCGGACGTGATCTTCGGGGACGAACCCACCGGCAACCTGGACTCCGCGACGGGCGCCGAAGTGCTGTCCCTGCTCCGGCGCAGCTGCCGCGAGATGGGCCAGAGCATCATCATGGTGACGCACGATCCCGTCGCGGCGTCCTACGCCGACCGCGTGGTCCTGATGAAGGACGGCGAGCTCGTCGGCGAGCTCGAGCAGTCCACGCCCGACGCCATCCTGGGCGCCCTCGCGCAGCTGGGGGCATGACGTGCTCCAGATAGCCCTCGCCCAGGTGCGGGTCCACGCCCGCCGCTTCCTCGCCGTCGGCCTCGCCGTGATGCTCGGGGTCGCCTTCCTCTCCGCCACCCTCATGGTCGGCGCGACCACCACCGCCAGCCTCGGCCGGAGCATCGGCGCCGGCTACGCCACGGCGGATCTCGTCGTCACCGGGCAGGACGGCTCCGACGTCCCCGCCGACGTGGTCGAGCGGCTCACGGCCGTCCCCGGCGTGGACACCGCGTACGGTCTCGAGCGGGCGTACGGCCAGCTCGCCACGGGCGCGCAGTCGTCCCTCGCCGTCTTCACCACCACCGCTCCGACCGACCTGGAGAACGCGGAGGTGATCCGCGGCTCCTACCCGGGCGCGCCGGACGAGGTGGCGCTCGACGAGAAGTCGGCCGAGCGCCTGGGCGTCGTGCCCGGCGACACCGTAGCGCTCGGCGACGGTGGCGCGGCGACCCCCGGGGCACTCGGCGGTGCCCTGACCGTGACCGGACTCGTCACGCCCAGCGCCGATCCCAGCCTCTCCGGTGCGGTGCAGGTCCTCGCGTCCGCGTCGGTGGTCCGCGAGCTGACCGGCGGTGATCCCGCCATCCGCAACATCCAGCTCGCCCTGGCCCCCGGGGCCGACGCCGCAGCCGTCCTGGGAGCCGTCACGGCGGTCCTGGAGGCACCGTCCACGGGTGCGGCCGACACCGGGGAGGCCACCGACCTCTCCGTCCGTACGGCCTCCGAGCAGACCCTTGCCGACGTCGCGCAGCTCTCGAACGGCAATGACGCGCTCACGGGGATCCTGCTCGCCTTCGCCGCCGTGGCCGTCCTCGTCGCAGGGCTCGTCATCGCGAACACGTTCTCCGTCCTCGTGGCGCAGCGGACGCGGGAACTCGCCCTGCTGCGCTGCATCGGGGCCGAGCGGCGCCAGATCCGCGCGTCGGTGCTCGTCGAGGCCACCATCGTCGGGTTCACCGGCTCCGTGGTCGGCGTGCTGCTCGCCGTGGGCGTGATGGCCGGCCTCGTGGGCCTCGCCCGCGGCACCGACTTCGGCTCCTTCGCCGTCCTGGCCGTCCCGCCGTCCGCCGTCCTCACGGGGGTCGCCGTGGGCCTGCTGATGACGCTCCTCGCCGCCCTCGTCCCGGCGCGCGCCGCCACGCGCGTGGCGCCGCTGGCCGCGCTGCGTCCCACCGATCCGGTCCTGGCAGCGAGCAGGAGCGGACGGGTCCGGCTCGCCGTCGGGCTCGCGGCGCTCCTCCTCGGCGTCGCGCTCCTGGTGCTCGGCGCCTTCTCCGTCGCGATCGGCCCGGCCGTGCTGGGCGGAGCCGTCTCCTTCCTCGGCGTCGTGCTCCTCGCGCCGTTCTTCATCCCGGCGAGCGTCGCGGCGGCCGGGCGGCTCGCCCGTCCCCTCGGCGTCCCGGGGACCCTCGCGTCGGTCAACGCCGTCCGGAACCCCGCTCGCACCACGGCGTCGTCCGCGGCCCTGCTCGTCGGCGTGACGCTCGTGACCATGATGATGGTGGGCGCCCAGACCGCGCGCACGTCCTTCGACCGCGAGCTCGACCAGAACTACGCCGTGGATCTCGAGGTGAGGGTGCCCGGCTCCTCCTCCGGGACCGGGGGGCAGGCGTCCCGCGTCGACGTCCCCGCCCTCCAGCAGATCGACGGCGTGCAGACCGCCGTGAAGCTCACCCCGGTGCTGCTGACCGGCGCCGCGGACGGCGGGCAGCTCGTGTACTCGGCGGACGCGGACGACATCGCCGGCGTGCTCCGCTCCGACGGGGTCCTGCAGGACGGCATGGTCCTCGCACCCCAGACCTGGGAGCAGTCCGAGGTGACACTCGACGGCGGCGACGGCCCCGCCACCCTGCCCGTCACCGCCACGGACGCCGTGTTCTTCCAGCCCCTGATCACCCAGGCCACGGCGGAACAGCTCGGCGGCACCCCGCCGGGGGCGCTGGAGGCCTACCTGGGCGAACCGGTGGCCGCCGATCCGGCAACCGCACCGGCGGCCGACGCCGAGGCCTTCGCCACCGCCGTCGGCTCCACCTACTGGCTGAAGCTCACCGACGGGCTGGACGCGGAGGGCGTCGCGGAGGTGCAGTCGCGGATCGTGGCCGCCACGGGTGTCTCGGAGTACAGCGTCATGGGTCCCGCCCTCGAACGCGTGGCCTACAACGAGATCATCGACGTGATGCTGCTGATCGTCACGGCCCTGCTCGCCGTGGCGGTGCTCATCGCGCTCATCGGGGTCGCGAACACCCTGTCCCTCTCCGTCCTGGAACGGCGCCGGGAGAACTCGCTGCTGCGCGCCCTCGGCCTCACCAGGGCCCAGCTGCGCGGGATGCTCGCCGTCGAGGCCGTGCTGATCGCCGGCGTGGCGGCCCTGCTCGGGTCCGGGCTCGGCATCCTCTACGGCTGGCTCGGCGCGCAGTCCGCGCTCGGCGGCATCGCCCCCGTCAGCCCCGCGGTGCCCGTGGGCCAGATCGGCGCCGTCCTCCTGGTGGCCGTCGCCGCCGGGCTCCTGGCCTCCGTGCTGCCGGCCCGCCGGGCGGCGCGCCTCTCCCCGGTGGCCGGGCTCGCCGCCGACTGAGGACGGGGCGCACCGCGCCCTTCCCGGGCCGCGGTGCGCCGGCCGCCGGCAGCGCGGGTCCACCGGGTCGCAAGAGCCGGTGGACCCGCCGTGCCGCTATCCCTGCCGAACTGCGCTGCCGTAGGGTGATGGACTGGACAATCCATGGAAGGAGAAACCATGTCGCGTGCCGCGGACGGCATCCCCCTGCGCCAGCTGGACCTGGACACCCTGCTGCCCTACCTCGACGTGCACCTCGTGGGTGCCACGAACGGGGTCCGGCTGTTCAAGGCAGCGCGGGTCTCCTGGGCGGGGACCCCCCATGAAGAGGACTTCGAGCGCCTGCGGCAGGAGATCAACGAGGAGCGCGCCTTCCTCAAGCGGCTGATCAGGTCGCTCGGGCACCGGCCCGGCGTCGTCAAGATGGCGGCTGCCCGGGCGATGTCCGTGGTGGCCGAACTCGATCCCCTGAACCCGATGCGCCGCAGGGCGACCACGGGCGCGCAGCTTGAACTCGAGGCCCTGCAGTCACTGGTGCGGGGCAAGGAGTCGCTGTGGTCCACGCTCCTCGCCCTGTCGTCGGCAGCGACGGCGAGCGCGGGCGACACCGTCCTCGACCGGCCGGCCCTCGAACGGCTGCTCGAAGCATCGAGGCGGCAGCAGGACACCGTGGCGCGGATCATGCGGGAGACCGCCCCGGCGCGCTTCCTGCGCTACTGAGCGTCGGACCCGGAACGAGCACTGGCCCACGCCGGGCGCCCGCGCAGGCGGCCAGCGGAAGGCCTGCGCGGTCCCGGGACTGCTCTTCCCGTCTCCTTCCCGCCTACTCCCCCGCGGGCTCCTCGTACTTCGGGAACACCGGCGTCGGCGCCGGCAGCGGCGTCCCGGGCTCGATCCGCCGGTCCAGCGCGGCGAACACACGGCGCCCGTCGTCGTCCGCCGTCCCCTGGCCGAGGGCCGTGAGGATCCGGCCGGCCCCGGACGGCATGACGGGCTGGGCGAGGACGGCCACCACCCGCAGCACCTCGAGCGTCACGTAGAGGACCGTGTTCATGCGCTCGGGGTCCGTCTTCCGGAGGACCCACGGCTGCTGCTCGGCGAAGTACGCGTTCGTGTCGCCGAGGACGGCCCAGACGGCCTCGAGCGCCCGCGAGAACTCCTGCCGGTCGAACGCGGCACGGCAGGTATCGAGCAGGGCGTGTGCCTGATCGAGGATCTGCGTGTCCGCGAGGTCGAACTCCGCCGGCTGCGGGACGGCGCCGCCGCAGTTCTTGGCCACCATGGAGAGCGAGCGCTGCGCCAGGTTGCCGAAGTTGTTCGCGAGGTCGGCGTTCATGCGTCCCACAACGGCCTCGTGGCTGTAGGAACCGTCCGCGCCGAACGGGACCTCGCGGAGGAGGAAGAAGCGCACCTGGTCCAGGCCGTACTGGTCCACCCAGTCGGCGGGGGCCACGGTGTTGCCGAGCGACTTGGACATCTTGACGCCCTTGTTGTGCAGGAAGCCGTGGATCATGACGCGCTTCGGGACCTCGAGCCCCGCGGACAGGAGGAAGGCGGGCCAGTAGATGGCGTGGAAGCGTGAGATGTCCTTGCCGATCACGTGCACGTCCGCCGGCCAGAACGTCCGGAACCGCTCGGATCCGGTGTCGGGGAAGCCGACGCCCGTGAGGTAGTTCGTGAGCGCGTCGACCCAGACGTACATGACGTGCCGGGGATTGCCGGGGACCGGGACGCCCCAGTCGAAGGTGGTGCGGCTGATGGAGAGGTCCTCCAGGCCGCGCCGCACGAAGGAGATGACCTCGTTGAAGCGGGACTGCGGCGCACCGAACTCGGGCTGCGCCTCGTAGAGGTCCAGCAGCCTCTGCTGATAGGCCGAGAGCCGGAAGAAGTAGCTCTCCTCCTCGGTCCAGGTGACCTCCGTGTCGGTCTCCTTCGCGTACCGCACGCCGTCCTCGCGGACCTCCGTCTCGTCCTCGCCCCAGAACGCCTCGTCCCGGACGGAGTACCAGCCCGCGTACTTGTCGAGGTAGATGTCCCCGTTCGCCTCCATGCGCTTCCAGATCTCGGTCGCGGCGGCGTAGTGGTCCGCGTCCGTGGTGCGGATGAAGCGGTCGTAGGAGGTGCCCACGACATCGTTCATGTCCCGGAACGCCAGCGCGTTGCGCGTGGCGAGCTCCCGCACGGGGATGCCTTCCCGGTCCGCCGCCTGCTGCATCTTCAGGCCGTGCTCGTCCGTCCCCGTGAGGTACATGACGTCGAAACCGTCGAGGCGCTTGAAGCGCGCCATGGCGTCGACGGCGATCGTCTCGTAGGCGTGCCCGATGTGCGGCACGCCGTTCGGGTAGGAGATGGCCGTGGTGATGTAGAACGAGGGCTTTGCATCTGGGGAAGTCACCCTACGAAATTACCCCGGCGCGGCGTCAATTGCCCAAGCGGGAAGGCGCGGAGGGTTCAGGCCGCCCCGACGGCGTCGAGCCCCAGCACGGCGTGCACACCCCACGTCTGGTTCGCGATCTGCGTGACCCGCAGGTCGACGACGGAGCTCGCCAGCGCGAGCGCGGCCTTCCGCTCCAGGCCGTGGAGCTGCTGGAGCCACGTGAGCATGGCCCCGAGGGCCTCCGCCGTCGCCCGGTTCAGGTCGGCGTCGAAACCGAACGTGATGCGCGCGGTCGGCGTGAGCGCGTGGATGCTGTCCAGCGGGGCGTCCCGGACGAGGTCGACGGTGATCGTCGTCGTCATGCCGCACTCGATGGCCGTGCCGCCCACCTCGCCGTCGCCCTGGGCGGCGTGGCCGTCGCCGAGGTGCAGCAGCGCGCCGGGCACGGTGACCGGCAGGAACAGCGTGGAGCCGGCCGTGAGCTCACGGCAGTCGATATTGCCGCCGCCGGCCGCGCGGGGCGGGGTCGTCGAGTGCTCACCCGGTTCGGCGGGCGGCAGCCCGACCACCCCGAGGAACGGGGCGAGCCGGACCACGTGGCCGTACTGGTCGGTGGCCGTCCCGGCGTCCCGGTCCAGGTCCCAGAGCAGCCAGGCGGGGTCCGTGCCCTCCAGTCCGAGGAGGCGGGCGAACTCGTCGTTCCGCCGGGCCGCCGCCGTCCACCCCCAGTCGGCCGGCTCGAGGGACTCGAAGCGGACCGCCAGCACGTCGCCCGGCACGGCCCCGGCCACCTCGATCGGGCCGGTCAGCGCGTGGCCCTGCCGGTCCGGGAACCGGTAGGGCGTGACCGCTCCGGGTGTGGCCTGCCGTTCGAGGTGCCCCCTCGCGTCGAGGGACTCGACGACCACGCGGTCGCCTGGCTCGACGCGCAGGACCGGCGGGGTGTCCCGCGAGAGGACCTGCGTCGCCGTCGCCTGTTCGGCGGGGAGGTGGTGGGTGGTCCTGGGCTCGGATCCGGTGGTGGTCATCAGTCCTGCAGATCCACTTCGCGGGCCACGGTGGCGCCGATCTCGGCGCGGATCGCGTCGAGGACGTCCTGCGGCACGGAGCTGTCCACGGTGAGCAGGGACAGCGCCTGGCCGCCCTCCTTGTTGCGTGCCACCTGCATGCCGGCGATGTTGATGTCCCGTTCGCCGAGGAGCCGGCCGAGGGTCCCGATGACGCCGGGACGGTCGGCGTAGAGCAGCACCAGGAGGTGGTCGCTGATGGGGATCTCGAGGTCGTAGCCGTTGACGCCGACCAGCTTCTCCACCTGCTTCGGTCCGGTCAGCGTGCCGGCCACCGAGATCCGGCTGCCGTCGGAGAGGGCACCGCGCAGCCGGAGGACGTTGCGGTACTCCTCCGACTCCGGCGTGGTGACGAGCCGGGAGGTGACGCCGCGCTGCTCCGCGAGGACGGGCGCGTTCACGTAGGAGACCTGCTCCGAGACGACGTCGGTGAACACCCCCTTGAGCGCGGCGAGCTCGAGCGCCTTCACGTCGAGGGCGGCGATCTCACCCGCCACCTCGATGTCGATCTGCGTGAGCGAGGCATGCGTGAGCGCCGTGAAGATGCGGCCGAGCTTCTCCATGAGCGGGATGCCGGGGCGCACCGCCGGGTCGATCACGCCGCCGGCCACGTTCACGGCGTCGGGCACGAGCTCGCCGGCCAGCGCCAGGCGGACCGATTTCGCCACCGAGATCCCGGCCTTCTCCTGGGCCTCGGCGGTGGACGCCCCGAGGTGCGGGGTCACCACGACGCTGTCGTGCGCGAAGAACGGGAGGTCGGTGCTCGGTTCCGCCACGAAGACGTCCACGCCGGCTCCGGCGATCTGCCCCTGCTCGAGGGCGGCCTGCAGGGCGTCCTCGTCCACCAGTCCGCCGCGCGCCACATTGACCACGTACGCGGTGTCCTTCATGAGCGCGAAGGCGTCCGCGCCGAGCATCCCGACGGTCTCGGGTGTCTTCGGCATGTGGATCGTCACGAAGTCCGACTCGCGCAGGAGCTCCTCGAGGGAGACGAGCCGCACGTTGAGCTGGGCCGCCCGGGCCGACGTGACGTAGGGATCATAGGCGAGGATCTGCGTGCCGAAGCCCTGCAGCCGCGCCGCGACGAGCGCGCCGATGCGTCCGAGCCCGATGATGCCGACGTTCTTCTCGTACAGTTCCGTGCCCGAGTACTTCGAGCGCTTCCACTCCCCCGCCTTCAGGGCGGCGCTGGCCTGCGGGATGTTGCGCGCGAGGCTCAGGATGTGGCCGACGGTCAGTTCGGCGGCCGAGATGATGTTCGACGTCGGCGCGTTCACCACCATGACGCCGGCCTGCGTCGCGGCCTTGATATCGACGTTGTCGAGGCCCACGCCGGCGCGCGCGATGACCTTCAGCCTCGGTGCGGCCCGGATGGCCTCCTCGTCCATGCGGGTGGCCGAGCGCACCAGGACGGCGTCGACGTCGGCGAGGGCTCCGAGGAGCTGCGCGCGGTCGGCGCCGTCGGTGCTGCGGATCTCGAAATCGGGGCCGAGGGCCTCGACGGTGGCGGGTGAGAGTTCCTCGGCGAGGAGCACGACGGGTCTGGTGGTCACGGGGATTCCTTCGGGACGGGAGGGGCGGGATCGGGGGCGGAGCGGGCGGTGCCGGACAGGACCGAACGGGGCCGGTCGGGCCCGGACACACGTCCGGCAGGGCACCTGCTCGTCGTCGAGCGCCAGGCGGGTGCCCTGCCGGGAGGGGACGGCGCTAGCGCGCCACGGAACCCTCGGTGTAGTCGTCGCTCGTCTTGATCCACGAGAAGAGCTTGCGGAGCTCACGGCCCGTGCTCTCGATCGGGTGGTCCTCGCCCTTCTTGCGCAGGGCGGCGAACTCGGGTGCCCCGGCGTCCTGGTCGTCGATGAAGCGCTTCGCGAACGCACCGTTCTGGATGTCGGCGAGGACGGCCTTCATGTTCTCCTTCACCTCGGGGGTGATGACCCGGGGGCCGGAGACGTAGTCGCCGTACTCCGCGGTGTCGGAGACGCTCCAGCGCTGCTTCGCGATGCCGCCCTCGACCATGAGGTCGACAATGAGCTTGAGCTCGTGCAGCACCTCGAAGTAGGCGACCTCGGGCTTGTAGCCCGCCTCGGTCAGCGTCTCGAAGCCGTACTGGACGAGCTGCGAGGCGCCGCCGCAGAGCACGGCCTGCTCGCCGAAGAGATCCGTCTCGGTCTCCTCGGTGAAGGTGGTCTCGATGACGCCGGCGCGGGTGCCGCCGATGGCCTTCGCGTAGGACAGGGCGAGGTCGCGGGCCGTGCCCGAGGCGTCCTGCTCGACCGCGATGAGGTCGGGGACGCCACGGCCGGCCTCGAACTCTCGGCGCACGATGTGCCCGGGCCCCTTCGGCGCCACGAGGGCGACGTCGACGTCGGACGGCGGCTGGATGTAGCCGTAGCGGATGTTGAAGCCGTGCCCGAAGAACAGGGCGTCGCCGGCCTGCAGGTTGGGGGCGATGTCCTCCTTGTACACGTGCCGCTGCACCTGGTCCGGGGTGAGGACCATGATGAGGTCCGCCTCCGCGGTGGCCTCCGCCACCGAGAGCACCCGGAGGCCCTCGGCCTCGGCCTTGGCGCGCGACGCCGATCCTTCCTTCAGCCCGACGCGCACGTCGACGCCGGAGTCCCGCAGGCTGAGGGCGTGGGCGTGGCCCTGGCTGCCGTAGCCGATGACGGCCACGGTGCGGCCCTGGATGATGGACAGATCGGCGTCGTCGTCGTAGAACATCTCGGTCACGGGTGTTTCTCCTTGGGGTGGATGGTGCTGGAAAGGTTGGGTCTGGGGTGCTCAGGCACTGCGCAGGGCTTGACTCGAGCCGCTCATCGACTTCGCGCCGCGGCCGATCGCCAGGGTGCCGGACTGCACGATCTCGCGGATCCCGAACGGCTCGAGGACGGACAGCAGCGCCGAGAGCTTCTCGGGGGTGCCCGTGGCCTCGATGATCAGCGAGTCGATCGCCACGTCCACGACGGAGGCGCGGAACAGGTCCGCGGCCTGCGTCACCTGAAGGCGTGTGGCGGCGTCGGCCCGCACCTTGATGAGGACGTGGTCGCGCTGCACCGACTGCTCGGTGGTCAGTTCGACGATCTTGAGCACGTTGATGAGCTTGTTCAGCTGCTTGGTGACCTGCTCGAGGAGGTCACCCTCGGCCTCGACCACGACCGTGATGCGGGACATGCCCGGGATCTCGGTGGGGCCCACGGCGAGCGAGTTGATGTTGAACGCACGCCGCGCGAAGAGGCTGGCCACGCGGGTCAGCACGCCGGGTACGTCCTCGACGAGCACGGAGAGTGTGTGTCGTGCCATGGTCAGTCCTCCTGCTCCCAGGTCGGGGTCATGTTCCGGGCGATCTGGATGAGGTCGTTGCTGACACCCGAGGGCACCATCGGCCACACCATGGAGTCCCGGCTCACCACGAAGTCGATGACCACGGGGCGGTCGTTGATCGCCAGCGCCTGCTGGATGGTCGCGTCGATGTCCTCGTCGCGCTCGCAGCGCAGGCCCACGCAGCCGTAGGCGTCGGCGAGCTTCACGAAGTCCGGGACGCGGACGGTGTCGTGCCCCGTGTTGAGGTCGGTGTTCGAGTAGCGGCCCTCGTAGAACAGGGTCTGCCATTGCCGCACCATGCCGAGCGAGGAGTTGTTGATGACAGCGACCTTGATGGGGATGTTGTTGATGACGCAGGTCGCGAGTTCCTGGTTGGTCATCTGGAAGCAGCCGTCGCCGTCGATCGCCCACACGACGCGGTCCGGGTTGCCCACCTTGGCGCCCATCGCGGCGGGGACCGAGTAGCCCATGGTGCCGAGTCCGCCGGAGTTCAGCCACGCGTGCGGGCGCTCGTACTGGATGAACTGGGCGGCCCACATCTGGTGCTGTCCGACGCCGGAGACGAAGACGCCCTCGGGGCCGGTCAGCTCGCCGATGCGCTTGATGACCTGCTGCGGTGCCGACAGGCCGTCGTCGGGCTGGGTGAAGCCCACCGGGTAGGTCTCGCGCAGGTGGTCGATGGTCTTCCACCAGGCGGAGATGTCGGGGCGCTCCTGCGCCTCGAAGGTGTCGTGGACCGCCGCGGTCAGCTCGGGGATGATCTCCTTCACGGAGCCGACGATGGGGACGTCCGCGGTGCGGTTCTTGGAGATCTCGGCGGGGTCGATGTCCGCGTGGATGACCTTCGCGTTGGGCGCGAAGCTGGACAGCACGCCGGTGACGCGGTCGTCGAAGCGGGCGCCGAGCGTGATGAGGAGGTCCGCCTGCTGCAGCGCCGTGACGGCGGAGACGGACCCGTGCATGCCGGGCATGCCCACGTGCTGCCGGTGCGAGTCCGGGAAGACGCCGCGGGCCATCAGGGTGGTCACCACGGGGGCGCCGACGAGTTCCGCGAGCTCCTTCAGCTCCGCGGACGCATGCCCCTTCACCACGCCGCCGCCCACGTAGAAGACGGGACGCTGGGAGGCACCGATGAGGCGGGCGGCCTCGCGGACCTGCTTGGCGTGCCCGCGGACCACGGGCCGGTAGCCGGGGATGTCGACCCTGGGCGGCCAGGAGAACGTCATGGTGGACTGCTGGGCGTCCTTGGCGACGTCCACCAGCACGGGCCCCGGGCGCCCCGTGGTGGCGATGTGGAAGGCCTCGGCGAGGACGCGCGGGATGTCCTGCGCATCGGTGACCAGGTAGGAGTGCTTGGTGATGGGCATGGTGATGCCGACGATGTCCGCCTCCTGGAAGGCGTCCGAGCCGATGAACGCGCTGGACACCTGGCCGGTGATCGCGACCATGGGCACCGAGTCCATGTGGGCGTCGGCGATGGCCGTCACGAGGTTGGTGGCCCCGGGGCCGGACGTCGCGATGCAGACGCCGGGCCGGCCGGTCACCATCGCGTAGCCCTGGGCCGCGTGGCCGGCGCCCTGCTCGTGCCGCACGAGGATGTGGCGGAGCCGGGTGGACGCGAGGAGCGGGTCGTAGGTGGGGAGGATCGCCCCGCCGGGGAGCCCGAAGACGTCGTCGACGCCGAGTTCCTCGAGGGACCGCACGATCGCCGCGGATCCGAGCATCCGGACGGGCGCGACGACGTTGTTGGGGCCCCGGACGGCACTCGCCGGGACGGCGGGAACGGTCTCGGGGGCTGGTGCTGCCGGAGGTGCTGGCCTTGCTGCCAACAGCGCCGGGCTGATGGGCGATCCCTTGGACATCTGACAACTTCCTTTGGAACGTTCGCTGCACTGCTGCAGATGGAACTGCGGATTTCCCGCGCCGCTTTCCTGCCGACAGGTCATGTCAACAAAAAAACCCCTCAGCCTTGTCGGGCTCTGCGAGGGGTTGCGCGTGACTGCAGTCGTCTACCGGACGGGCTTCAGGCCACGCGCTGTATAAGGACGACGACTACGGGTTCGGGCTGCATACCTGTAGTTTCCACGCCCCCGCGAAAGAGTGTCAACCGACCCCCGCCCCATCTCACATCGTGGACACCTCGTCCAGTGAGTGGACATTAACCCGATCGGGCCGAGCCGGGACGGGAGGGTTCCCGTCCCGGCTCGTGAGGATCCCTAGCCCGTGTACGCACCCTGGGACGCGGAGTGCACGAGCTTCGCGTATTTCGCCAGCACGCCCTTGGTGTAGCGGGCGGGCAGCGGCTCCCAGCCGACCTTCCGCTGCTCGAGCTCGGCCTCGTCGACGAGGAGGTCGAAGCTCTTCGCCGCGATGTCGACGCGGATCCGGTCGCCGTCGCGCACGAAGGCGATGGGACCGCCGTCGACCGCCTCCGGTGCCACGTGCCCGATGCACAGGCCCGTGGTGCCTCCGGAGAAGCGGCCGTCGGTGAGCAGGAGGACGTCCCTGCCGAGGCCCGCACCCTTGATGGCGCCGGTGATGGCGAGCATCTCGCGCATGCCGGGGCCGCCCTTGGGTCCCTCGTAGCGGATGACGACGACGTCCCCGGCCTGGATCGCTCCCGCATCGAGGGCGTCGAGGGCGCCCTGCTCGCGCTCGAACACGCGGGCGGTGCCCTCGAAGACGTCGGCGTCGAAGCCGGCGCTCTTCACGACGGCGCCCTCGGGAGCGAGGGAGCCGTGCAGGATGGTGATGCCGCCGGTCCTGTGCATGGGGTTGTCGAGCGCGCGGAGGATCTTGCCGTCGAGGTCCGGCGGGTCGATCTCCGCGAGGTTCTCCGCGAGGGTCTTGCCGGTCACCGTCAGGCAGTCGCCGTGCAGCAGGCCGGCGTCGAGCAGCGCCTTCATGATGACCGGCACGCCGCCCACCTTGTCGACGTCGAACATGACGTAGCGGCCGAAGGGCTTCAGGTCGCCGAGGTGCGGGATGCGGTCGCCGATGCGGGTGAAGTCGTCGAGCGTGAGCTCCACCTCCGCCTCACGGGCGATGGCCAGCAGGTGGAGGACGGCGTTGGTCGAGCCGCCGAAGGCCATGGTGACCGCGATGGCGTTCTCGAACGCCTTCTTCGTCATGATGTCGCGGGCCGTGATGCCGAGGCGCAGGAGGTTGACGACGGCCTCCCCGGACTTCCGGGCGTACATGTCGCGGCGGCGGTCGGCCGAGGGCGGCGCTGCCGAGCCGGGGAGCGACATGCCGAGGGCCTCCCCGATGCAGGCCATGGTGTTCGCCGTGTACATGCCGCCGCAGGCACCCTCACCGGGGCAGACGGCGCGTTCGATGCTGTCCAGGTCCTTCAGGCTCATCTTCCCGGCGGCGCAGGCGCCCACGGCCTCGAAGGCGTCGATGAGCGTGACCTCCTTCTCGGTGCCGTCCTCGAGCTTCGCGAAGCCCGGCATGATGGTGCCGGCGTAGAGGAACACGGAGGCGAGATCGAGCCGGGCGGCTGCCATGAGCATGCCCGGCAGGGACTTGTCGCAGCCGGCGAGGAGCACGGAGCCGTCGATGCGTTCCGCCTGCATCACGGTCTCCACCGAATCCGCGATCACCTCACGGGAGACGAGCGAGAAGTGCATGCCCTCGTGGCCCATCGAGATGCCGTCCGACACGGAGATCGTGCCGAACTGCATGGGGAACCCTCCCGCGTCGCTCACGCCCTCCTTGGCTCCCTCCGCCAGGCGGTTGAGGGACAGGTTGCAGGGGGTGATCTCGTTCCAGGAACTGGCCACACCGACCTGCGGCTTGGCGAAGTCGTCGTCACCCATACCCACGGCACGCAGCATCCCGCGGGACGGCGCCGCATGGATGCCGTCCGTGACGACGCGGCTTCTCGGCTTGATGTCCGGCGTTGTTCCCGACGTTTTTCCAGGCGTTGTTTCCACGGTCATGCGAGAAGTCTAGGCCCGGGTAACAGGACGGTTTCACCATGTGACCCGCCTGTTACAGGTCGTCCAGGCACCCTGCACGTGTCGTTCCCGCATCATGGCCGTCCTCGTGCGCGGGGTACGCCCTCCGGTACAGTGTGGGTCTCACGGGCGATTCCTCCGGCCCGCCGGCTGCGGAGCGCGGAAGGAAACCCCGGGCACCGGTCCGACAGCCTCCTACCGCAACGGCGTGATATGACTCCCGAAGAGCCGCACGACTCCAGCAGGCCGCTCGACGGCGGGCAGGGGCTGAAGAACGCCCTGCGCCGCGTCTTCGACGCCCAGATCCCCAACTACGGCGACTACAACCTCGTGTTCGCGGCCGGTCGGGCCCGCGGTGCCGTGCCGGCCGCGGCCTACGTGGTCGGCTACCGCTGGAAGCCCGCGGAACTGATGATCGCACCGGTGGACCTCGTGGCGATCACCGGCGCCGGGGTGCCGGTGGAGGTCAACATGACCAACCTCGCCCACGCGCTGCAGTGGGACGAGGACGACAGCTTCGAGGTGGGTACGAGCACCGGACGGGTCTTCCGGTTCACAGTCCTCGAGCAGCCCGTCCTCGACATCGGCCCGGGGACGCCGCTGCGCCTCGCCCAGGACGAGGACGCCGCCGACTTCACATCCTTCATGGACGCCTTCATCGCCATGTCCTGAGGCCCCGACGCCGGCGGCGGCGAGCGCCGGCAGCGACGAGCGCCGGCAGCGACGAGTGCCGGCAGCGACGAGTGCCCGCGGCAACGAGCGACGGCTCCGACGGACGTCGGGGCTTCCCGCCCCGCCCCGGCGGGCGGCTACGCCCAGGGGCCGCGCCGCACGAGGTTGACGGGTTCCTCACCGCGGCCCAACCGCTCGATCTGGCGCCGGAGCAGGGCGAGGATCCGCGGCGGGAACGCGCCCGTGTTGCCACCCACGTGCGGGGTGATGAGGACGCCCGGAGCCCGCCACAGCGGATGGTCGGCGGGGAGCGGCTCGGGATCCACCACGTCGAGCGCCGCCTTCAGCCGTCCGGCCGTGACCTCGCGCGTCAGCGCCTCGGTGTCCACGACGGCGCCGCGGGCCACGTTCACCACGAGGGCACCGTCCGGCAGGGCGGCGAGCACCTCGCGGCCGATGAGCCCCCGCGTAGCGTCGGTGAGGGGTGTGATCACCACGACGACGTCGTGGTGCGGGGCGAGCTCCACCAGTTCGTCGCTGCCGTGCACGTGCCCCTGCTCGTCGTCGCGCGCGGCGCTGCCCACCCGCGTCACGTCCGCCTCGAAGGTGACGAGGCGCTTGCGGATCTCCTCCCCGATCCCGCCGACGCCCACGAGCAGCACGCGCCGGTCCGCGAGGCCCGGGTAGCGGGCGCTGTGCCAGCGGCCCTCGGCCTGCTGGCGGACGGCGTCGTCGATCCCCCGCAGGGAGGCGAGGGCGAGTCCGACGGCGAGTTCGGCGGTCGCCGCGGCGTGGACGCCGGCGGCCGTGGCGATGGCGACGTCCGGTCCCACGAGGTCCGCGACGCCGTCGTAGCCCGTGGACTGGGTCTGGACGAGCCGGAGGTTCGGGGCGGCGTCCAGCGCCCCGTCGAGGTGGGCGCGGCCCGTGTAGGGCAGGACGGCGGCGTCGAGCGTGGCCGGGTCGAAGCCCTCGGGCGGGGTCTCGAAGTCCCAGAGCACCACGTCGACGGCCGGGGAGGCGCCGGCGAGCGCATCGCGCAGGTCGGCGGAGGGGACGCTCAGGGTACGGACCGGGGTGTCGGAGGGGGTGGGGTTCGTCATGGCGCCAGCCTAGAGGCACCCGTGACCCGGCGCCCGCCCGGCGGTCCCGCTCCCCCGGCGGACAGGAGGGGTGGACACCCCCCGGTCCCCGCCCTAGGGTCGGACCATGTCAGCCGCCCGACGGCGACCCGCCCGCCTTCTGGCCCGGGCCCTTCCTCCGGCAGCAGCGATCCTGCTGGCCGTGATCGGCTGCTCGACGCCGGCCGGCGAACCGGACCCCCGGTACGCCGGCGGGTCCGCGACCCCCGGCGGGACCGCGCCCACGGACCGGCCGCCGGCCGCGCTTCCCGGCCTCACCCGCGGTGAGGACGCCGCCACGGGGCTCGGTGTCCCCTGGTCCGTGGTGGTGCTGGGCGACGGCTCCCTGCTCGTGTCCGAGCGGGAGACGGGCGAGATCAGGCGCGTGAAGGGCGCAGACACAGGTGTCGTCGGCAGGATCCCCGACGCGGCGGACGCATCGGGCGAGGGAGGCCTGCTCGGACTGGCCGTCGCCGCCACGGGGACCGAGGAGCCCGACGCCGTCTACGCCTACTACACCTCGGCCACTGACAACCGCGTGGTGCGGATGGCGTGGGCCGGCGGACGGCTCGGCGCGCCGGAGGCGGTGCTCACCGGCATCCCGAAGGCGGAGACGCACAACGGCGGGCGGATCGCCGTCGGGCCCGACGGCCACCTCTACGTCGGCACGGGCGATGCCGCCGTCCGCGACCGCGCACAGGACCCGGCGAGTCTCGGCGGGAAGATCCTGAGGATCACGGCCGACGGCGGGATCCCCGAGGACAACCCGGTGCCCGGCTCGCCCGTGTACAGCCTCGGGCACCGCAACGTGCAGGGCCTCGCCTGGGACTCCGCCGGGCGGCTCTGGGCCTCCGAGTTCGGCCCGGAGGTCGACGACGAACTGAATCTCGTGACGCCCGGCGGGAACTACGGCTGGCCGGAGGTCACCGGGGCGCCCGGCGATCCCCGGTACATCGACGCCCAGGTGGTGTGGCCGTCCACGGCGGCCTCCTCACCGAGCGGCATGGCGATCGTGGACGACGTCGCCTATATCGGCGGCCTGCGGGGTGAGCGGCTCTGGCAGGTCCCGCTCGGTGGCGGCACGGCGGGGGAACCGGCCAGTCACTTCGACGGGGAGTTCGGGCGTCTGCGCGACGTCGCGGCGGCCGCGGACGGCTCCCTGCTCGTGGCCACCAACGAGTCCGGTGGTGCCAGGATCCTCACGATCCGGAGGGACGGGCACGGGTGAAGGACCGGTGGCGGGACCGGGTGGAGTCGCCGGTTTCATGTTTCGGCAGAACTGCTGGTAGAGTTTCATGCTGTTGCGGATGACCCGCCCGGGTGAAATCGGGAGGCGAAACGCCACGCACCTCTAGCTCAATTGGCAGAGCAATTGACTCTTAATCAATGGGTTCCGGGTTCAAGTCCCGGGGGGTGCACACAACATAGCGGTCCCACTAGGCACAACGCCTGGTGGGACCGCTTTTTTGTTGCCTCCGGATCGACTCACTCTAAGTTAAGTCGAAGTTTTATAGTGATCCGTTCGTTCACGAGGGCATAGAAAAGGCGGTCCCGGATCCCCGGAACCGCCCTCTCCCCCAGCCGTTTAGCTCGGGCCGCACCACCCGGCCAGATCGGCTGCCATGGCTTTCGCCCCCTCCTTGGTGACCTCCCCCACCTCGACCAACAGGCGATGCCCATCCTCGGGCGTCCATGCCGGGTGGAGGTTGTATTCGTCCCGCTCGATGCTGGTCCCCCACCACACGTTCGGGTTCCCATCGTCCTGGCTGTAGCCCTCCGGATGCGGGGCTGTCGTGCTCACCATTGGCGTGCTCGTCACTGAGACCATTCCTTTCACGTACTGCTGTCCCCCCATGGGTACTGCTTCCCGGCATCGCCGATAGTCATGGGTTATGTTTGCTCTTCTGGGGTGTGCTGGTGGAGACGATCTCGAAGGCTTCCCCTATCCCCAAGTCGAACGTCTCACAGAGGGCTGCTATGAACGCTCCGGAAGGTGTCGCGCCGCGGTCCACGCGGCGCAAGGTTGACCGGTCCACGCCCATCAGCCTGGCTTGGTGCTCCTCACTGGGGATGTTGCGGATTTCGCGGAGGCGCTGGAGTAGCCCGGGTTTGATCCTGAGCTCCGCCATGACTGCCTCCACTGTCGCATTCTTGGAACGCTGTGGTGCAAGTATGCACCGCTCCTTCGGTGGCGAGCAACGGCCCCCACGCCTAGTGGGAATTGTTGCCCGAGGCTCTCGTGTGACTGGTGGGGTTCCTGTTGCCTAGTGATGCAGAAGTCCCTCACGACGAGGTGAGTAACCGGCCGTTGCGGGAGTACCTGCAGCGCGTCACGGACGGCGATAGCTGGCGTGCCATTGCAGCCAGATCCGGGTTGGGACACTCGACACTGACCAGGCAGATGGCAGGCGAGGTGAAGGCCTTGACCATCGTGGCGATCTGCCGGGCCTACGACGCACCGGTGGTGCCGGCGTTCCTCGCGGCAGGGTTCCTGCAGCAGGGCGACATCGAATCGATGGACACCCAGGCTTCGCTGGCCGGCGCTACGGACAAGGAACTGGTCGGTGAGATCCTCCGACGCCTCCGTAAAGGATCCGCGGGCCCGGACCTCACCGAGCCCGTGGACGGCGAACTGATCTGACCGTGCCACTGGCGCCTACCTTCGCTAGTTCTCCGCACCCCTAGATACAGGGCGATTTCCTGAGGCTACGGGCACTCGGTGACCTAATCGAGTGCGTCTCCCAATCGTTAGACCCTGCTTCCTACCATCCGTAGAGTCACTTCCGGATGCACCGTAATGCTTGCCCCTGAGCTCGTTAGGTGCCCGTCTCTCCTTCGGGCTTGATGCGGTCGAGTGCCCAGAGGATGGGCGCCCATGCGAGGTAGGTGAGGGGTTTGAGGAGTTGGATCTCCTCCCATAAGCGGATCACGACGAGCCCCCCAGCTTCTGCCTCAGCCTTTCGACCGCAATATCAGAAGGAACATTGAGGGGCCCGCGTTGCACTAGGTCGCACCAGTCATGAGCCCAAGCTCGAACCCCGGCGTCGGAGTAGTTGATGCCGGCGCCCATCTTCTGCCACTCGTCGTCACCAATCTTCTCGAAGGCCTTCGTCTCTCCGCTGTGGCTCATGGCCAGGATCAGGTGCCCCGTGTTGGCTTGGTGTAGGTCCACTGATTCGGTGCGGATCATACGTAGTCCCCTAGGTCGCGGGTGTAGCAGACAAAGCCGATCTCTCGGTTGTCAGCGGGGATCGGTTTCGGCGCGGTCCAGCCCTGCGCTACGAGGAGGGCTGCTGCCCTGGCAGTGGGTGGGACGTGCTCGCCCTCATCGGGGAAGCCGGTGACGTCGATGAACTTCGGGGCCCCGCTAGACATCGGCGAACCGGCCGTGGGGGTTGGCGTCGATCAGTGCCTTCATCGCTGCCGAGGCGGCCGCCCTGATCTCGTCCGCCGGGGCATATTCAAGGATTTCCCACGCCGCGAGCTCTTCCTGAACTGCTGACACACCGTCGTCTGTGCTGACCCAAGCAAGCTTGGCTCGCAGCTCTTCGATCTCGTTGGCTGCTTCGCTCATCACCCCGTCGTAGTCGGACTCGGGGCCGTACAGGCGGAGCCGGGTCACGATGTCCGCCCCGTGGTAGGTGGCCTCCTGCTTGGCGCTCATGGCCGCCTCATCCGGGCGAGTGCGCGGGTCAGGTCGAGGGATGTGCGGCGCAGCTGGCCCGTCTCAGGTGAGCCGTAGGAGTGGTCGGACGCCTTGGGTTTCCCGTCGCCCCAACTCCGCTCCTTCAACTCCCGGTCGAGTCGGCCGATCGCGGCATCACTATCGAGGATGAACTGGACCGCCTTCGCACGGGCTTCGGTGATCTCTTTCCGGTTCATGCTGCCTTCTCTCGGAGTGGGTCGACGGTGTCGGCGGCTTCGAGGACCGCCCGGGCTTCCGACTGGAACAGCTTCCAGTCCAGGGGTGTCCCCATGGCTTCGGCTAGGGCGCGTGCCGCCACGTGGACGCGGGGATCCTTCGCGGGGCGGGGGCTCATGCGAGGGCCTCCGTGATGGCCTTGACGGTCGCGCACCGCTGCGTGGCATCCGTGGTGTGGCTGTGACTCTCACCGCAGGCCTCGGTCAAATAGTCCCCATGTACGCAGCACTCCTCGCACCCGATGCCCGTGATGCTGTTGTGGCAGCCCGCATAGTCCTGGCAATCGATGTAGTCGTAGTCCTCGGGATGGGTGCCGTCGGGGCATTCGCACTCGTCGTAGATGCTCACCTTTCGGTGCTCTGCCAGCACGGCCTCGAGGGCGGATACCAGCTTCGGGACATCCGTGCGGGCATGAGCGATGAACTCAGCGTCCTCGTCAGTGACGTTGTAGCTGAGAACGTAGTCGTTGTTTGCCTCGCCAAAAGGGTCAACCCCGCCGCCTACAAAGACGCTGCTCGGCTTGAAGTCTAGGAAGTCGGCGCTGACCGATCCTGGCTCGACTTCCCACGGCCCTTCGGTGGCAGCGTCAGCGCGGGCCCGAATCACGTCTAGGGCCGATGTGCTGGTAGTGTTTTCCATGCCGCTTCTCCTTCAACGTTGAGCGGTAGAAACCCGACTAGCTCTCGCCGGCTGTCGGGTTTCGCTTTGTCCGGGGTGATTCCCCTGTGAATAGATCATCCCATACTGAATGGATGGCGTCACTAGCTCAGGCCGGGAATCTTCGAGATCCTACTCGGCGGCGCGGAACTGCTCGAGCGCCCCGCGGCTGTCGGGCGCGACGTGGTTCGCCTCGATGTAGTGCTTCCGGGTGACAGCGTCGGATGAGTGTCCGAGCTGCTGCGATGCGACTAGGGACCCGGACTCGCGCTCGATCAGCGTGGCGACGGCCTTGCGGAACGCTCGTGGTTCGACGTGCTCCCACTTCTCGCCCCGCACCTCACGCCACATGCGCCGGAAGTTCGACGGCTCCCACGGCCCACCATCACGGGCGGGGAACACCAGGTCGGAGGTGCCGGCCAGCTTCCGCCGGCGGAGCATGGACACGGCGAAGTCGGGCAGGGCGAGGGTCCGGACCCCGGACTCGGTCTTCGGGTACGGCTGACGGTGCAGCCCACTGACGCTGTCCCGCTTCACGGTCCCGGTGACGCTGAGGGTGCCGTTGCGGAGGTCGACGTCGGCGAAGCGGATCCCAAGGAGCTCGCCCGGCCGCAGCCCGGTGGCGACGAACAGGTCCACGACGTCAAGCATCACCGCCCGGGAGGCTCGCTGGGCGGCCCACGCGGCGACGTCGCGGCGCAACTCCCCCACCTCCGCCACCGACAGGGCGGTGACCTTCTTCCGCTCCACACGGGCAAGCTTCGTGTCCGTCACCGGGTTCGCCGGCACGGCGTCGTACCGGGAGGCGAGGCCGAACATCATGGACAGGACGACGCGGCAGGACTTCCCCACACTGGGGCCCTTCTTCGCGGCGTCGCGGAGGAACGTGTCGAGGCGTGCCGTGGTCGCTTCACGGATCTGCAGATTCCCCAGCTGCTTGAGGATGTGCCGGTCGAGGATGTGCCGGTACGTGTCCTTCGTGCCCTGGGACTGGTCGAGGGTCGTGAACCACGCTTCGGCGAGGACGGACACGCGTGTTTCGGGGAGGATCTCGGCGCCCCCGATGAGCCGGCGCTGCGACACCTTGTCCTTCAACGCCTGGACGGCGGAGGCCTTGGCTGGGCCTTGCGCGGTGACGTACCGGCCGACGCCGTCGAGGTCGCGGAACCAGCAGCGGGCCACGTACTTCGGCTTCTCGCCGACGACGGTGATCTTCCCGTACTCGCCGACCGGGAGCCTGGGCCTACCTCGCATCACGCCGTCCTTCCTAGTCGGTCCACCTCTTCCTCAATGACTCTTCGCTCCGCGGCGGTGAGGATCCCGATGCGGGTGTTCAGCATGTCGAGGTCTACCTCGAGCCAGGCGGCGAGGTGCCGGTCGTCGCAGGTTTCACGGACGCCGGCGATGAGGTCGTCGGTGCTGATGAGCCTCATGGCTGCGGCTCGTTCGACGGTGAGTTCCTGCTTGGCGTGGAACCAGGCGTCGCAGCAGGCGGTGTCTCCGCGTTCGGCGTGCACGAGCTCGTGGACGAGGGTGGCCCTCGTGGTGGGAGGGTCGAGCCTCGGGTCGATGTAGATAGTGTGCGTCTGTTTGTCGTAGAGACCGTTCAATGCTCCCGGGAGGAGCATGTATTCGATGTCAGGTAGAGCTTTCCCCATGTTCCTGCTTGTTCCCCTTGCCGTTTCGCGCTGCAGACCGTTCGACAAGGCTAGAGACGTCGTCTGACACTGTGGGTCGCAGCTGGGTGACGGTGGCCCCCTGGTTGCGGAGGTGCTCTTCGGCTTGCTCGAGGACGCCGGCGACTGAGATGCGCAGGGCGGAGCAAATGAGGTTCATCTGCTCGAGGTCCATGGCCCGCTCGCCTTTCAGGAGGCGCGAGACAGTGGGCTGAGAGAGCCCGGTTGCGCGGACCAGCTCTGCCTGGCTGATGTCCTTGTATGCCATTTGGGCGCGGATGACAGCTGCGACTCTCTTGGTGAGGTCGCTGGGTTCCATGTTCTTTCCGAGTGCCATGGCATGAAGCTATCAGATTCTGAATGGTTTATCCATACTCGACATACCTAGCCGCTCCACTTGGATCAAAGCACTCACTACTTGACTTAATCATTCTATTCAGACTAGCTTCGGTGTCATGGGTATCACACACCATCAGGAAATGCCCGAAGTGGACCCCGGACCCACTCCCTACGAACTGATCAAGGAGGTGTTCGCCGAAGCAGGCCGGCAAGATCTCAAACCCGCAGGGCTCAGTGCTCTCACCGGGTGGGATGTGCAGAAGATCGCCCGGATTCGGCGGTGCGAGTACATCCCGAAGCTGGACGAATACATGGACCTTTGCCGGGCAGTTGGTCGGTCTCCACGCCAGATCGAAGACCTGGCCCGCTTCCACAGCATCTGCGTCTAAACGAAATTGGCCGTCTCCCACTGGCAGGTGGGGGACGGCCCTAGAAACCCTCTCTCAAGGAGTTCACCATCATGTTAGCTGATCCCCTCGAAGCCGCCTGCAAGCGGCTCGACGCCACCGCACCTAGGCCAGCGATGCCGGTCGCGGTCACTCTCGAAACCCTCAACCTCACCAGCGAAGGCCTCACCGCCGAGATCCGCGAAGTCATCACATCGGGCGACAACCACATCGAAGTCGTCTCGACGGACGGCGACCTACTCCTCACCCTCACCGACAAGGACTGCGAGGACTTCATCAACGCGCTCACCAACGTGTGGCGGGCCCGGGCAGCAACCGCCCTCGACAACCTCAAGGAGACATCATGAGCGCCAAGGACAACCTGGACCTGACCATCACCGCCACAACCACCGAGGACATTCAGATTCCCATCTCGATCAAGGTCGAGTTCCCCAAGGGGTACGGCTTCTACGCCGTGAAGGTCATTCAGCAGCTGGGGCAGAACCCCGATGACTTGTACCGCGAGATGATCAACAAGCAGGACGCGGCGACGCTCGCCGTGCTTGCCCAGGGCAAATCGTGATCCCGGACAGCGTGTACCTGCTCCTCCTCGTCATGCTGATCCTCGCCGCACCCTTCGCGAGCCACCTCGACCGCCACCTCGAAGACAACCCCGACACGGACGCCGAGGCGCCGGACGACTACGACGCCCGCGCCGACGAATGGCGCGAAGACCAGGCCATCGAACGTCAGAGGCACCCCGCATAATCGGAGCACCGCTCCCCCATGCCCACGAGCATTCCAAATAGGATGATCCATTCAGGAGAACCGCACCATGACCACCACACCATTCGCCCAGGCCGTGCAGCCCATCCCCCGGGACCGCTGGCAGCGGCCCCTCGTCACCCCCGCCGACGGCGGGAAACCCATCCCCTACACCCGCTGCACCACCATGGCGAAGTGCATCGATGACACCACCAACCTCACCAACTGGAAGCTCCGCCTCGCAGCCCTCGGCCTCCTCGCCCGGCCCGACCTGCAGATGGCCGTCGCCGCCGTCGAGGATCCCGAAGCGCCCGAGGGCAAGAAGGCACTCAACGCCACCCTGCAGGAAGCCCTCGAGGCCGCCGGCGTCTCCGCGAAAGCGACCCTCGGCACGGCCATCCACAAGCTCACCGAGACCATCGACCGGGGCGAGGAACCCCGCAACGTACCCCTCGCCTACATCCCCGACCTCGCCGCGTACCGGGAAGCGACCGCCGACCTCGAGGTCCTCACGATCGAGGAGTTCGTGGTGCAGGACGAGCTCCACGTCGGCGGGACCCTGGACCGTCGCGTCCGCTACCAGGGCCGCGACTACATCGCGGACGTGAAGACCGGCAACATCGACCTCGCCGCCCTCACCATCGCCGCGCAGCTCGCCACCTACGCCCGCAGCGTCCGCTACGACCACACCACCAACACCCGCGAACCCCTCAACGTCGACCTCGAGCGGGCCCTGATCATCCACCTGCCTGCCGGAACGGGGACGTGCCGGCTGGTGTGGGTGGACATCGCCAAGGGGTGGGACGCCATGAAGACGGCGAAGGCCGTGCACTCACTGCGGTCCACGAAGAACCTCACCTGGCCGCTCGTGGACCAGACCCCCGCCCCGGACCACACCGCCGAAGAGGAGCACGCCGTCACCGTCGGTGCGGCCCTCGTCAACGCGATCACCGTCGCCGCCACCGCCGACGAGCTCACCAAGTTGTGGCAGGACAACCAGACCATCTGGGACGCCCTGCACACCGAGGCCGCGAAGGCACGCAAGCAGCAGCTCGCAGCCTGACCTCACCACTCACCGAGAAACAGCAACAGGAAGAGAACAAGAACATGACCGCATCACCGTTCGCAGCACCCGCCACCACCTCCGGCATCGACTGGAAGACCGTCAACGGGGCGCTGCTGTACATCGAGCCCTTGAACTCCGAGAAGGTCACCTCCAACTACGGCGAGTCCGATGTCGTCCGCTCCAACATCGTCGTGCTGGACGGGCCCAGCGCCGGCGACCGGTACGACGACTGCCTCGTCTTCCCGAAGGTCCTGGCAAACCAGCTCCGCCCGAAGATCGGCGAGAAGGTCCTCGGACGGCTCGGCCAGGGGCAGGCCAAGCTCGGCCAGTCCGCGCCGTGGCTCCTCGCGGAAGCGACGGCCGCGGACATCGAGGTCGGTGTCGCCTACATCAACCAGCAGGCCAGCGGACAGCTGCAGCCCCCCGCCCCCCAGCAGGCGCCGGCAACCAACACGGGAGGGCAGCCCCCCTTCTAGACCAGCACGACCAGCCCGGCCGGCAGGCGCCCACGTTCGAGCCGTGGGCGGGCACCACACCTCAGGAGACCCCATGCACACCAACTACCCGCTCAACCCCCGCCAATGGCGGCACCAAGCACAAGCGATCACCCCGACAGTTCAGGAGACACACGTGGGAACCATCGAACAGGACTACCAGGAAGCGTTGAACGCCAACGACCTCGAACGGGCGCTGCTCCTCGAGGGCCAGATCGACGCCGAACAGGAAGCACGGGAGGCACGCCTCAACGCCCCCGACGCGCTCCTCAACGCAGCCCTCTGGTACGCGTCCACCGGGATCGCCGTCTTCCCCGTCCGCCCAGGCGAGAAGCGGCCCCTCACCCAGCACGGCTTCAAGGACGCCACCCTCGACGCGGACCAGATCCGGGCGTGGTGGACCGCCACACCGCCCGCGAACATCGGCCTCCCCACCGGCGCCCTCTTCGACGTCATCGACGTCGACGGGCAGCCCGGCTACGAGTCCTACGCAAAACTCCGCGCAGGCGGCGACGTCCCCGAAATCATCGGCCGCGCCAACACACCCCGAGGCATCCACGTCTACATCCGACCCACCGGCGACGGGAACACCACCAGCCTCCTCCCCGGCATCGACTACCGCGGGCAGGGCGGGTACGTCCTCGCCCCACCCTCACGGCTCACTAACGGCGCCGTCTACCGCTGGCAGCAGCCCCTCACCCTCGAAGCCAGCCAGGAGACACGATGACCCTCACCCTCACCGACATGTTCTGCGGCGCCGGCGGATCCTCCACCGGGGCGATCATGAACCCGGGGATCACAGTGAAGCTCGCGCTCAACCACTGGGCACGTGCCATCGAGACTCACCAGCACAACCACCCGACCGCCGACCACGCGTGCGCCGACGTCCAGCACATCGACCCCCGGTACACCCCGAAGACGGACCTGCTGTGGGCGTCTCCGGAGTGCACCAACCACTCGAACGCCAAGGGCAAGAAGCGCGCCACGAACGACTCGCCGCTGTTCACCGACGGGCTGCCCGATGAGGCCGCCGAGCGGTCGCGCGCGACAATGTGGGACGTGCCCCGGTTCGCCGAGCAGCACGGCTACCAGGCGATCATGACCGAGAACGTCGTCGAGGCGGGTAAGTGGGGGCCCTTCCCCGCGTGGCTGTACGCGATGGAGACCCTTGGGTACGAGCACCACCAGGTGTACATGAACTCGATGCACGCTCAGGCGTTCGGCAAGGGCGCCCCGCAGTCCCGCGACCGCATGTACGTCGTCTTCTGGAAGAAGGGCAACCAGCGCCCGGACTTCGACAAGCTCCGCCCCTACGCGGAGTGCTCGAAGCACGGCCGGGTGCAGGCGCTGCAGGCGTTCAAGGGGCAGAAGTGGGGGAAGTACCGCACCCAATATCACTGGCGGTGCCCACGGGTGGAGTGCCGCAACGAGATCATCGAGCCTGCAGTCGAGGCAGCGGCAACAGCCATCGACTGGACGCTCACGGGGAAGCGCATCGGAGACAGGGCGAAGCCTCTCGCCGAGAAGACGCTCGGCCGGATCGTTGACGGGCTGAACCGCTACCCAGCAGCAGACAACCTGCTCATCACGTACTACGGGAAGTCGAGCCCGGCCACGACCGCGCAGCCGTACTCGACCTTCACCACCCGCGACCGGCACGCCCTGATCGTCCCGCTCCGCCGCAATGGCAAGGCCAAGCCCGCGCTCACCATGCCTTACGACACGTTCGCCGCCGGCGGCAACCACCACTCCCTCGTGGAGTACGACAGCCCCGAAGTCACCGAAGCGCTCATGCGAATGATCCAGCCCCACGAGCAGTCCTGGGGCATGGCATTCCCGCGGGACTACACGATCCTCGGCACGATGAAGGAACGCACCATGCAGGCAGGCAACGCTGTCACCCCTCCGGCGGCCCGGGACCTCGTCGGAATCGTCTCCGAGTCACTGGCAGTTTCAGCATGAAGCCCTACTACCAGGACGAGTCGATCGAGCTGTACCTCGGCGATTGCCGCGACGTCCTGCCCGGCATGAGTGCCGACATGGTCCTCGCTGACCCTCCGTACGGTGACACGTCGTTGGAGTGGGATCACTGGCCCGAAGGGTGGGTGCAAGCTGTCCAGGGCGCCCTGCCGGACGACGCGTCGCTGTGGTGCTTCGGCTCAATGCGAATGCACCTTGACCGCCGGAGTGACTTCGCCGCGTGGACGTACGGGCAGGAGCTGATCTGGGAGAAACACAACGGGTCCGGCTTCCACGCCGACCGATTTAAGCGCGTCCACGAGATCGCCCTGCACTGGTACCGGGGATCGTGGGGCGACGTCTACAAAGACCCGCAGTACACCAACGACGCCCGGGCGCGCACCGTCCGCCGGAAGACGCGACCAACCCACACCGGAAACATCGAGGCCAGCAGCTACACCTCAGAGGATGGAGGGCCCCGGCTCGTCCGCTCGGTCCTCCAGGTGCGGTCGATGCACGGCAAAGCAATCCACCCAACCGAGAAGCCCCTCGGCATCCTCGACCCGATCATCCGCTACTCCTGCCCACCCGGCGGGATAGTCCTCGATCCCACCGCAGGCTCCGGCTCAACCGGGATGGCGGCCCGCATGTCGGGCCGGAGGGCGATCCTCATCGAAGGCCGCGAGGACTACTGCGAAGCGGCCGCTCAGCGCTTCACGCAGGCCGAACTGACCTTCGACGCAGCTGTATAGCTCTGCCCTCGCTCATTCCATATAGAATCACCGAACCCAGAAAGGAGGCATCGTGAGCTTCCTCAAGAGCGTCAAGCAGAAGTACGGGGACCCGGTCGGCGATGACGGGCAACCCGCAGCGACCGTCCACCAACTCCTCACCCTCGACGGGGCGACCCCCTACGCCCTCGCCGCACTCAACCGCGAATGCGCGAACGTCACCACCGCCCCCGAAGGCACCCGCAACCACGCCCTCAACCGGGCCGCATTCAGCCTCTCCCAACTCGTCGCCGGCGGCGAACTCCCCCACCAAACCGTCCACGACCAACTCACCCAAGCCGCCCTCGGCTGCGGGCTCCCCCGCGACGAAATCACCGCCACCCTCAACTCCGGACTCGGCGCAGGAGCAGAACACCCCCGCCAGGCACCACCGCCCATGCTCCTCCCCGAGACGACCACCATCACCGCACCCACGATCGCCGAGAAGCCAGCAGGGCTCGAGGAACGCGTCCAAGGCGACGGGGACCTCACCGACGCCGACCGCGCCTACCTCCTCCAACTCCAACGCCACCAGGCAGTACAGCAAGAAGTCGAACGGGAACGGGCACGCAGGGAAGCGCGGCAGATCCTCGACGCCGAGGAGAACCTCAAGAGCTTCCGTGTCCCACCCTCGAGGCCCACACTCACCGCGGAACTCCTCATCGCGGATCCGCCGCTGGACTACGCCGTCGACCAGCTGCTTCCCATGGGCGGCAACGTCCTGCTTACCGCGCAGTTCAAGACCGGCAAGTCCACCACCATCAACAACCTCGCCAAGTCTTTCGCCGACCAGATCGACTTCCTCGGCAAGTACGCGGTGCACCCCGACAGCGGCCGCACCGCGATCTTCAACTACGAGGTCGACGACCGGCTCTACCGGAAGTGGTTGCGGGAGCTCAACGTCGACAACACCGACATGGTGTCCCTGCTCAACCTCCGCGGCTTCCGCATGCCCGTCACCGTCAAATACGTCGAGGACTGGATCGTCGGATGGCTCGCCGAGCACGAGATCACGAACTGGATCGTGGACCCCTTCGCCCGAGCCTTCACCGGTGTCTCGGAGAACGACAACACCGAGGTCGGCAGGTTCCTCGACACCCTCGACGTCATCAAGAACCGGGCCGGCGTCCAGAACCTCATCCTCCCCACCCACACAGGCAGGGAGAAAGCCGAGCAGGGCGAAGAAAGGGCCCGCGGCGCCACCCGCCTGGACGACTGGGCCGACGTCCGCTGGTTCCTCACCAAGGACGAAGCCGACATCCGGTACTTCCGTGCGACCGGCCGTGACGTCGACGTCGAGGAGCAGATGCTCTCGTACGACGAGGAGACCCGCTGGCAGACCATCGGCGGCGGCGACCGTGCCTGGGAGAAGACGAAGCGCGGCGCCCAGGTCGTCGTCGGACACGTGCAGAACAACCCCGGCTGCTCGCGTGCAGCGATCTACGGGGCGCTCCGGGCCTCCGGCTACAAGGGCAAGGAAGAGTCCCTCCAAGGGCACATTGACGCCGCCGTGTTCGAGCACAAGGTCACCGAGATCGCCCCCTCCGGGCCGGGCAAGGGGTACATCTACCTGCCCCTCGGAGTGACCGTTCTAGGGGCTCCAGCATGAACAACCCGTTCTCAGCGCCCGCACCCACTACCTCTTCCCCTACATCTAGGGGCGGGAGGAGGTCGGAGGAGGTCAGGAGGAGGTTAGGAGGAGGTCAGGAGGAACCCACCTCCCCCCGACCTTTAGGGAGGGGGGTGGTAGGTACTGGTGGCCAAACCCAGCCCGCACTCTTCGCAGCACCCACACCGCCAGCCGCGACCACCACGAAAACCCGACGGCGCCAACCACTCAACGCCTGGGCACACACCACAACCACCGGCCAATGCCCCACCTGTGGCAAGCCCACCCTCAACGCCCTCGAAGACACCCGCACCCTCATCCCCAACACCGCCGACCCCCACACCCTCACCAGCACCGACGAACTCACCGCCCTCCTGGCCGGCAGACACACCTACGACTACGACACCCGCAACCGCACACTCCAACGCCGCACCATCCACCACATTCGCGGACACCCACCCGAACACGACACCCACCCAGTCGTCCCCCAACACCACTGCACCAACACCCTCGGAACACCACTCCCACCCACACCACCAACCAAGGAGACCAGCACCAATGACACCCCACCCTTCTAGCCCAACCACGCTCTACCTGGCCGGACCGATGTCCGGGCTTCCCGACTTCAACTACCCGGCCTTCCACGAAGCAGCGGCCAAGCTCCGCGCAGCCGGCTACACCGTTTTGAACCCGGCCGAGAACCCGAAACCGGAGCCTGAGACGTGGCAGGGGTACATGCGCCTCGCCATCGCTCAGCTCATTCAGGCGGACGGCATCGCACTGTTGCCCGGCTGGGAGGTCAGCCGCGGCGCCATGGTCGAGTACACGCTCGCTGTCGACCTCGAGCTCGACAACAAGCTCGCCTCCGACTGGCTCCACCACGCGAAGCTGGTGGCCTGATGCCCGGCTACCAGTACGGCGCCCCACGTCGCCCAGCAGTCCGCCTCGTCATCACCCCGGAGATGGAAGCGCAGATCGAGAAGGAGATCGGTGCCACCGAGCCGCGGAAGCGTGCCGCGTCGAAGGCGAGCGACCGCGGCCTCAAAACCACCCGCGCCCCGAGGAGCGACCGCCACCCCTGCGGGACGCGTGGAGCGTACTTCCGGCACATGCGCTCCAACGAACGCCCCTGTGAGCCGTGCACCATCGCCAACCGGGAGTACCGGGCGGCCTCGAAGGCGAGCCGCAGGAAACCCAGGGAACTGAAGCCCTGCGGGACCACTGCCGCCTACCAGCGTCACCTCGTGCGCGGCGAGAAGCCATGCGAGCCGTGCGCAGAGGCGAACCGCGTGCGACTCAGGAAGGCCGTCGCATGACCACGTACCACCGGCAGAAGGGCGCCAGCTTCGAGCGTGGCGTCGCCGACTACCTGCGGGACACCGTGGACGACCGGATCGACAGGCGACCGAAGAACGGGGCGAAGGACCGCGGCGACATCGGCGGCGTCCGAATCCACGGGCAGAAGCTCGTCCTCGAGTGCAAGAACACCGCGAAGATCAGCCTCGGCACCTGGGCGGCCGAAGCCGAAACCGAACGAGGCAACGACGACGCACTTGCCGGACTCATCGTCCACAAACGCCACGGGAAGGGGAAGCCGCAGGACCAGTGGGTCACCCTCACCGTCGGCGACCTCGCCGCCATTCTCAACGGCAACCGCGACCACCTCGAAGGAATCTGATGCCACTCAACCCCATCCCCCACACAAACACCTGCAAGCGGGGGTGCTGCTGGACCCCCTACGGGACGTGTGGGAGGCAGCGCACCTGCAGCCACCACAAGCAGGAGGACGACCAGCGGGCAGCCAGGGAGGCCCGCGCTTCGCTCGCGAGGGAAGCAGAGAACTTGGCGAACCTGCGAGCCGGGAACCGGAACGGGGCCCGAGCATGGACGCCCTGACCGAGGTGCACTCCAACGTGCACCAGCTCACCCGTGAACACACCCGCCGACACAAGGCCATGTACCGCGTCGACGGCGAGCTCATCACCGAGGACGTGCACGGCACCGTCCCATCCCTCCTCGACCAGCTCAGGAAGTGCATCGGGGCATCCGCCGGCGGCAACACCGGCGGCGCTGCGACCGCTGGGCTGCCCCTCGACGTGTCGGCCCTGAACCTCCTCGAGGAGATCAAAGGGAAGTGCGCGGAGAGGTACCAGACCTGGGCAGGTGTCGCCCGCGTCCCCACGTCCGACGTCGAGGGGAACCTCCGGCGATGGGTGGCTCATCTCTTGTCCGCCGGCGATAAGGACGTCGAGGACGCCAGGCTCGCAACGGCGGGCTGGGTGTCAGCTATCCTCGCGATCGTTCACCCTCAACGGTCCACCGAGATCGTCGGCGCCTGCCCGCACTGCGGCTGGGCGAAGCAGGAGGTCGTCGTGGACGGCGAGACGAAGATCTGCTCGGTCCTCATCGCGGTTGGGGGGACGGTGACGTGCCAGTCATGTGCCGCCCAGTGGGAGGGTGAGCAGCTGCACTGGCTGCGCGATGCCATGAGCGCCAAGGTGCAGGAGAACGATCGACCCAGCGTTGTTGCGTGACCTGCGTCATTCTGCATAGAATGATCTTGCGCTACCGAAGTGTCTGAATTTTCGGTCGCTGTAGTCTCCTGAATGAGAGGCCCGGCACCTGTCCCCCCACACGGTGCCGGGCTTCTTCCATGCAGGGAGCCATGGGGATGTAGCTCAATGGCAGAGCTTGAACTTGGCGCCAAGTGATGCAGGTTCGATTCCTGCCGTTCCTACTCAATCCCCACCACCGCTGGTTCCTGCTCGTCAGGCTAAGTGCGTGGGTATCTCGTCACGGCCAGCTAGAGCGCCCGCCCCACTCGTCCAGGGCAGCTCGAGGCACAAGCCGGACGCAACACCGGGCAACCGCCTCAGACCTGCGGCTGATACAGGCAGAGGCTCCAACACTTCACAGATCACGCCCGGGCAGAGTGTTCGCTACCTATTGCCGTTCGGGGTGAACGGCCCGTGTCAGGGGCCACCTGGTTGGCTGCTCGTCGGGAGACGCCAGCACCCACCAGCTACCTGATCAGCATGCCCGTCGGATCCGCGTTCAACACGACGCGGTCGACCTTCCGGTTGATCAGACGCACAATCACCACGATGAGCCACAGGCCACCGGTGACGATGCTCAGCAGGATGTTCCAGAACCAGCCGATGCGACGCTTCTTCGCCATCACGGCCTGAGTATTCGTGCGGGATTCAACGGCGTAACCGCGGCGAACATAGTCGGCGACAGCAGCATCCAGTGTCATTGCATTCCTTCGGTAGAGACCAGTGCACCAAGAGTAAGCCGGGGCACTGACGGACGGATAGGCGGAGGCGAACCATGCGGCCCTGCACTGCGG